>NZ_JBICUM010000016.1:0-91406 GCF_043198155.1 Micromonospora sp. NPDC048871
ACGCTCACGCAGCTCATCGTTGTACTTCTTCGGTGCGGGCATCGCTGATGTTCCTCCCAGATTTCGATGTCTCCATCAAACCCGGTGCGGGACAGACCGTCTCCTCGACCTCAGCGAAGGTACGCGACCCCATGCCGTCAGGATGTTGGTGCCAGACAAGGACGGCCACAGGGGCGCGCCTATCGCTCACCACTCGCGCCACCGTGGCGGGAGGCCAGACCCGAGAGTTCTTGCGGGGCTTCCGCTCGACCGGACCGACGTCGACCAGCACAACCTCGTCGCCTGGGTGAACAAGTTTGTCGTCGCCCGGGTTCATCCGCCACGGGAAGACACTGCCCTGTCCGTGGCGCTGGTCAAGACGTTCGACCACGGCTATGGCCTGGGGCGGCAGGGCAGCTGTCTCAGCAACGGCCATGCCCAGCCAAAGGCGTGGTGGCTGCTTGGGGCGGCGAGGCGCTGGCACCGAGACCGGAGGGCGGTAGATGCTTCGTGCGCGCTTCAGCCACGCCTGATCGATCTCCTCGCTCCGGGCCTGCCATACGTCCAGCTGCTCAGCGACCTGGTCACACAGCCCTGCGTCGTCGGTGACTATGGTCGCTTCCAACAGGGAGTCGCGAGAGTGCGCCGATGCGTTGGCCGAGCCGACAACGATCCGCGTTGTCCTGCCCTTCAGGTGCATCACCTTCGCGTGCAGATTCGGAAGGGAACGAACTTCTACACCGTTGGCGAGCCAGTCGCCGATCACGGTCGGATCGACCAGGCCAGCCCTGAGCGTCGCGTCCGATCCGTTGATGATGATCATGTCGTCGGGTTGCAGGTTGAGCAGGTCCCTGGCTGCTGGACCGATGTATGCGATGGCGACGCGCTTACGGGTCGCCTGCTGCACATACCGTTCCAAGCCATCCCATGCGTTGTCGGCGATCAACCGCATCATGACCTTGATCCTGGCACTAGAGGCTCGGGACTTACATGTACTCCGCAGCGGTCTGTTCCGCTTCGGCGACGAAGGCGTCAAGTTGCTCCGGCGTCAGGCTGGCTTCCTGCAGGAGTCGGGTAAGGACGAACAGTTCTGCACCGAGCGCCACGTCCGGAGCTATGTTGTCGGCAAGTTCTGGCTCGCCGAGGGCCGCGCGGATCAGCCCTTCGGTCTCAAGTGCGGGAATGCTGTCGCCCTCCTCATAGCTGGCCCGAGCTGTGGCCACGAACTGAGCGATGTCGGCAGGTGTGGCGTCTGCTCCGAAGCGTCGGTTGACGGCGATGGCGAAGGCGGCACCGATCACCTGGAGGCCCCCCGCCCAGTTGGCGCGGTCAAGATCAGCGATGAGGGCGTCGGTTGTCTCCCAGTCGCCCCGCGCCATTGCCTGGATCAACTCACCCAGTTTCGTCACGGCCACGCCTCCTTATCCTCGGAATGTTCTTCTTGACGATTGCTGTGATCCGGTGGACTGCCACGCCAGCCAGTAGGCCGACGACGACGAGGTTTCCGGCAGCATCCGGTGCGTCTATCTTTGGCCGTACTGTCGGGTCGGGTGCACTTGGGGTCGCCGTGCCAGTGGAATGTGAGCCAGCCGCGCCGCTTGGATTTCGCACCACCTTGACTGTCTGCTGCACGGCCCGGGTCGCGCTGGCTGCCTGATCTTGTAACTCGTCCGCGTTGCGGACCGCGCGCTTGAGGAACGTCCCGACGTTCTTGCGCGCCAGTTCTCGCTTCTCACTGTCTGCGAGCAGGTCTTCGCCGGTGGGAGATGCCCCCTCGGCCGCACTCCGGGGAGTCGCCGAGCCCGGCGCAATCGCGTTGACGTAGTCGGCGAGGTGATCGGCGGCGACGCTGCTCAACCGTCCGAGTCGGCCAGCCTTCGCTGCTGACGTCTGGCTGTCCTTGATGGCTGCCTGAACCCTCGGATGGCTGCTGCCCTTACCGCCGGAAACGAAGCGGCTTGTCGCCTGCTCGATGTCTGCCTGTGTACGGATGGCCTGGATGGCGAGAGCGTCTAGATCCTTTATGGCGGAGTTGAGCTGGGCGACGACCTGGGCGATGAGGCCGCTCATCCGAGTCCGGTGACAAACGATGATGCATGGGCTTTCGCCCTCTTGATGGTCCGCAGGGTCAGATCGACCTCGCGCTGCGCGGCCAACAACGCTCCGCGGGCTGCCTGAGCCTTCTCGTGATGGCTGCCATCGAGAGTGGCCACCACAAGGCGGATCACATCCTCGAGAACGGTTCCGATGCCCTCGACCGTTGTAGTGGCCTGGTCGAGGGAATGCTCACCTTCTCCGAACACCGCCTTGACATCGCCGATGCTCACGGTCAGCCCAGGACGCTGATGTACTGCCGGGCGGCCTGGGTACTGCCCTGAAGCGTCGTCGCCGCTTCAATCAACCGCTGCTTGCTCTGCTCGGCGCGGGCGATGGCCTCGCCGATCGCCGGGTGACCGGTGCCGGCGGCGACCGAACGCAGCCGGGCGAGCACCTGCTCGGTGCCGTCGATGGCCGCCCGGATCTGGTTCGTGGTGGCGTTGCTCTGCTCGGCTGCCTGGGCGAGCGCGGCCTTCACCTGCTCGATACTGGCCATGCTGTTCCTTCCGGAGCTGCGGTAGCCGTCGACAAACCACGATGTTCACCGATCCGTGGCCGGACGAACACTATCCGACGTCCAGCAGCGTTCGCAGCCCCGCAAGGGCCAACTCTGGGCCTGAGCAATGGCGAGGGGCGACGCCCAGCGGCTGGGCGACGCCCTCGATTCGTCGATGTCAGTTGCCGAACATGTCCCGCTGCACACCCGTCACGAAGGCGGTCCACGCCGCCGGATTGAAGGCGAGGACGGGACCGTCAGGATCCTTGCTGTCTCGCAGCCCGACAGCACCGGGTAGGTTGTCCGCGACCTCGACACAGTTGCCGCCGTTATTGCTGCGGCTGGACTTGCGCCACACGGCACCGAGCAGGTCAGACACGGGAGTACTCCTTAGCGACTTGCTGAATCAGACTCAAAGATCTTGACTCGTTCAGGGTGCGGCTCGCCATGTCGGCCCAGATCGTGTTGTAGGCAGCCGTCTCGTGAGGCTTGTCGAGGTAGATCGCCCCGGTCGCGGCATCGAGATACGCCACGGGCGGCTCAACCTCCCGGCCATGATTGTCCCGGGGAAACTCCAGGAGCGAGAAGGCTCCGGTCATCGCGCCCGCGTGCAGCCCTGCAGAAAAAGCTAGAACTTGGACGGTCACGTTCGGTAGCTCGGCAGCCTTTGCGATCTGGTGAAGTTGATCAGCCATGATCGCCGCGTTGCCCACCGGGCGGCGTAACACGGCCTCGTTGATTATCACGCTGAGTTGCGGTGGGGAGAAGCGCGTGAGGAGGGTCTGCCGCTCGGCGCGGAGCTGGATAGCGCGCTGCTGCTCTTGCTGGTCGGCGGCGTCAATCGCACCGCCCGGCATCTTGAAGACCTGCTCGGCATAGGCGCGGGTCTGCAGCAGGCCAGGTACCAGTTCGGCTTCGTACTGGCGGATGCTGGAAGCTGCCGCTTCGAGACCCACGTAGAGCTGGAACCAGCGTGGCAGGCCGGCGCCGATGTAGTCGTGCCACCAGTTTTTGTTCTCACGCGTCGCCGCCGTCAGCGCAAGCAGTAGTTCCCGGTCGCCATCGGAGGCGCCGTACAGGTCGAGCATCTGTTGTACGTCAGCCTGGCGGAAGCGGACGTGTTCGGCACCGTTTTCGATCCGATGCAACGTGGCCCGTGCTCGATCCAACCGCTCAGCAGCCTGCTCCATCGTGAGCCCCGCTGCCTTGCGCAGTGATTCGAACTTGCGTCCGATCTGACGCCTTAGCATCGTCGATCCCGCTACTGACTGTGACAACTGTCCGTCCTCTGCTGGTTCGGATGGTGCGACGTCCTGGTGTCCAATTGAAGCTGCCGTGTGTCTCAGAATCAATAGACACGTCACGAACAGTAAATTTCTACAGCAAGATCGCTAATGGCGGGATGCTATTGCAACATTGCAATTGAAGTCTCGCGGTGCTTCACTCTCTCCTGCGGCCACTGTGGAAGTGCTGGTCAGGGGCCGTGTCTGCCCTGGTGCCGTACTGCGATGAGGGCTGCGGTGGCAGGTGCGTGGCGGGTCCGTCGGTGCGCGGCGGGCCGATGGGCCCGCCGTCTTCATCGCCCACGCTGACGAGAGCGAGGTCTGTCATGCGCAACCCTTTCCGGCGACGAGCCGAGCGGTACGACGCCCGGCACACCGCAGCGCACCCCATGCGGACGGCAGAGCGCACCAACAGCACCAGTCGGTCCGACGAGCAGCGGGGCGAGAGTGTCGGCACCTGTTACCGGGCGGCGAGCTTTCGGCCGTGGCAGGTGCGGGATCGGCGGTTCCGGTTGAGTCGGCGTGGCTACGACCCGGCGGAGGTGGTCGAGTTCCTCGACCGGGTGGCGGACGACCTGGAGGCCGCGTACGCGCAGGTGGCCCAGTCGCACCGGGAGGCGGCCCGGGTCCGGGAGGCGTTGCGGCAGTGGCAGGCCGAGTGGGGTAAAGCCCGGCAGGGCGGCGCGAACCACCGGCCGGTGTACCGCCAGACGGGGCAGCAGCCCGCGAACCAGGGAGCGTGGCGGTGACCGGGCGGTACGTGGTGCATCTGCCGGTTCAGGCGGGCGATCTGCTGGCGGCGCAGCGACTGGCGCGGGTGCTGGCCCGATGGGCGCGGGTGCTGCCGCAGGCCGACCCGGGGGAGACCACCGTCTCGGCCGAGGACGACCAGGGCGTACGCCATCGGGTCTTCTGTGACCTGCTGTTGCCCGGCGGCGGTAGGTGCCTGCTGCGGGCCGACCACGACGGTGACTGCGCGCGACGGCTGGGCGGTCGGTCGTGAGCACCGTGGACTGCGACGACTGCGGCGGGCTGGGTTTTCGGGTGCGGCGCTGCCAGTGCACCTGGGGTGGTGACCGGCTGATCGTGGACGGCGGCGAATACCGCGACGAGGCGTACGCCGACTGTCGGCTCTGTGGCGGTGACGGCAGTGTGGCCGAGCCGTGTCATCGGTGCGGGCGTGGTGGGCGGCGGCGGGCGGAGCTGGTGGTGACCGTGGTCAACCTGGACACCGGGGCGGCGGCGTCGCGGCGGCTGGTGCCCGGTCGGCTCGACCCACCGACCGGTCGGGAGCGGGCCCGTCGGGCGGGGGAGCTGGTCGGTGGGCTCTGCGCCACTGTCGGGGTACGCGGGCTGCGCCCACGGTGGGGACGGCGGGATCTGGACGACACGCTGTTCTGGTTGCCGCCGCAGTGGCGTCCCGAACTGCCCGAGCGGCAGCGGTGGGCGTTGGAGGCCGAGGCCCTCGCCCGGCACGATCACGACCCGTGGTGGATCTTCGTCGGCCGGGGCAGCGCCACACCGTCGCCGCCCGATCCGGCGGTCGAGCTGTCCCGGCTCTGCGGGCTGGCCGACCTGCTCCATCTTGACCTGGTGGTGGAGGCTCGCCGCCGCAGCTACGACGGGGTTGGCTGGGAGCTGCGGTACGAGCTGCCGGGCAGTCCGGTGCCGCTCGATTCGCACGGGCGTGCTCGGGACCTGCCCTCGGCGATCGCCGACACGGATTTCCGGGCGGCCATGTGCGGGTTGGACGAGCGAGGGCGGCGCGCGCCGCTGTACTCGGTGCGGGCGGTGCCGCCGGTCGGCGTACCCCCGATCATGGATCTTGACCGGTTCGGCCGGGCCGTGCTCGCGGAGCTGGTCGGCGACGCGCCCGGCGCTCAGGCGATCTGGCGGGACGGCCGCTGGTGGCACACCGCGCTGCTACCGACCGGCAGCGTCGAGAGCCTGCACGAGCGGGAGACCGGGCAGATCGTCCGGCATGTCGTGGAGACCCTGCGGCGGGCCGGCGAACCGCCCGACCCGGCCTGGTGGGGTGAGCCGATAGCGCATCGGCCCTGCCCGGACTGTCGGCCCGGCAGCCGGTTGCGTCGCTGCAACTGCCGACTCGGCACGTCCGCACCCGACCCGGACTGCCCCGACTGCTCGGGTGCCGGTCTGGCCCCCTCGGTGGGCTGCTGCTCGACCTGCCGGGACAGCGGCCGAATTCCGGCGGCCGTATCGGTGACCGTGACCGACCTGCGTCAGGTCAGCCACGAGACCTGGCGGCCCGACGGAAGCGAACCCGCCCCGGTGGTCGCCCACCAGCCCAACGGCAAACCGGTGCACCAGCTCGGCGCGCACCGGCGGCTGGCCCGCTACGCCAGCAGCTTCGGGGTGCGCCCGGCCGACCTGACCCGGCTCGACACGGACTGGCCCGTCGATCATGATCTGCTCGACGGGATCGTGACCGTTCATGAGCCCGGCGTCGACCCGGTGCGGCAGCACGTCGAGCAACTCGCCGCCGGGCTGCCCGGGGCGCGACTGTTCGTGCTGGCCGCCGTGCCGGACGCGCCACCGCTGACCGACCTGCTGCGCCTCGCCCACGCTCTAGACCTCGCCGCCGTGCTGACCTACTGCGACCATCGGCTCGACGCCGGTGACCCGCGCAAGATCCAGGGGGAGCGGTGGGATGTGCGGCTCATCGCCCGCGATGCGCCAGTCGGGGCCGAGTTTCCGTTCTGCGCCAGCGTCGAGGCGGCAGTGGCGCGCTGCGTCGAGTATCTCGACTGCCACCTGGTCGCCAGCGTGCCCCGGGACCCCGACCAGCCGGTGCCCGCACCACAGGCCGCGCCCTCGCCGCCGCTGCCGGACCCGACCGAGTTGCTGCGCCGCGTCGGCTGGCACTACGCCGGGCAGCCGGTGGTGGCGGCGTTCGACCGAACAGGCTGTCGGCTCTGGCTGACCGGGGAGGACACCCTCCAGCCACTCGCCCGGGCCGCCACCCTCGACGACGCCGTTTTCGCTCTGCGGCTGTGAGCCCGGGAGCCTGCCACAGGCGGTCGGGGGTGGGGTGGGTAGCCGGTTGACGACCACCACCGGGGTGCCCGGGGGTACCTCCTTCAGCAGCAGCCGCTGCCCGGAGCGGGTCAGCCGGATGCAGCCGTTCGTGGTTTTCCGACCCAGTTCCCCGTCGTGGTACCAGCCGCTCGACGATGATCTGGTTCCGCAGCTCGACCGTCTCGAAACCGCCGGGTGGCAGCCACGCCAGCTTGCCATCCACCCCCCCACCCCCACACCCACCTGCTGCCCCTCTCCGAGCAGAGCTGCTCAAGAAGTTGCGTCGGGATCGAGCTGGTTCCCGACGCAACTCCTTGATCACGGAAGCGAAGCGAGGAGGGGGAGGAGGGGGGTGAGGTCAGGAGAGGCGGGCGGAGAGGTGGATGGCTAGGGCGTCGTGGGCGGGGACGTTGGCGGTGAACCAGCCGTTGGCGTCGACCGTGATGACCGGGCCGGAGCAGGTGCCGCCCGAGAAGGTGCCGTGGATGATGTCGCAGTAGCGGCCGGCGGGCAGGCCGGTGTAGTAGGAGCGGCCGTTGATGGCGAAGTCCTCGTCGTTGATGGTGATGAAGCCCTTGCCGGTACGGCTGAAGGCGATGTGCTGGTAGCCGTTGTCGTACCAGTTGCTGACCCCGGTGCCCTCGGTGGCGTTGCGGAAGCCGACCATGTTCGCGATGACCGGCCAGCGGTGCTCGCACTCCCAGCCGGAGTAGCAGACCGTGTTGCGGGTCTTGTTGTTGCTGTCCGAGGGCGGGCCCGCGTCGCGGCTGCTGTAGGTGTAGCTGGACATCACCGTCGGCGAGCCGTACGGCCAGGCCAGCATGAAGGCGTTGGCCAGCGCGTAGATGCCCCGGTCGCGGTAGGTGAGCACCCCACCGTCGTCGCGTTGGGTGTCGTGGTTGTCGATGAAGACCGAGGAGACCCCGCTGGGCAGGTGGCCCCAGCCCGCACCGAAGTTGTGCAGGTAGGCCAACCGCTCGGATCGGAAGACCCGGGCCAGGTCCTTGCCGTAGCGGAACTCGTGCACGTCGCCGTTGCCGGTGTACTCCTCGGGCCGGATGGGCTCGCCGGCACCGTAGATGACCTCCTGCACGATGTACGGGCGGCGGTTCAGTCGACTGAGGATGTTGGCGATGTCGGCGGCGGGCATGTGCTTGCTGGCGTCCAGCCGGAAGCCGTCCACTCCGAGGGAGAGCAGGTCGTTGAGGTACGCGGCCAGTCGCGAGCGGACGTAGTCCGAGCCGGTCTTCAGGTCGGCCAGGTTGACCAGCTCGCAGTTCTGCACCTCGTACCGGTCGTTGTAGTTGACGATGTCGTTGTTGCCGTTGCGACCGCAGTAGTGGAAGTCCTGCGCCTGGTAGATGCCGGGGTAGACGTGGTGCTGGTACGACGACCCGGCCCAGCCGGTGCCGCCGCCTGACTGGCCGGACATGTGGTTGACGACGGCGTCGACGATCACCTTGACGCCGGCCGACTGGCAGGTCGCGACCATGGACCGGAACTGGTCGCGGGTGCCCTTGCGGGACTCGATCCGGTAGCTGACCGGCTGGTACGCCACCCACCACTGGTTGCCGCGGACGTGCTCCTGCGGGGGTGAGACCTGGACGTAGCCGTAGCCCTTCGGGCCGAGGGTGCTGGTGCACTCGGCGGCCACCGAGGGCCAGTTCCACTCGAACAGGTTGGCGATGACCTTCTTGCCGCCGCTCGGGGCGGCGACGGCCGGGGGTGCCGTCACGACGGTGGGGGTGAGCAGGGTGGCGATCGCGCCGAGGGCCACGATCGCCGTACGGAGTCGACGTCGGTGCATCGGAAGCTCCTGGGGGAGTGGGCGGTTGCCGGCATCTTGCATCGATGCTGAAAGATTTCAGCAAGATTACAAGTTGATTTCACGGGCTGTCAACGTATGGACCTGCGTCAGTGTCTGAGTGGGGTCTACACGCGCCAGGCGTGGGGGTGGTTCGACAAGTCGTGGAGATTTTTTCGGCGCGGGCTGATCCGTCCGGCATCCGACTGCGTACTGGAGTGGGGAACAGGGTCGGCCGGTGGTACGCCGCCGCGAGACGATCGAGGAGCACATGGCCCGGGCTATGCAGAACGAGACGCCGCCTGCCGTCCGTACCAGCAGCAGCAGTAGAGGGGTCCAGGTGGCCTCCCGCGGCCAGATCCTGGCGCTGTCCGCGTCCGGGCTCGCCGCGCTGTGGGCGCTGGTCATGCTCACCGGCGCGGGCCAGAAGGCGTACGCGATGGGGTTCTTCTTCACGGAGTTCTTCGCCGGGGTGATCGCCCTCGTCGCGCTGAGCCTCACGGTGATGATGGGTCTGCTCTCCACCGACCGGCTGGTGCTGCTCATCCGGCACCGGGTCCTGTTGCAGTCCGCGCACCGGGCCACCGGCATCCTCGGGGTGGCCGGCCTGGGCTTCCACGTCATCACCAAGATCACCACCGGCCGGGCCGGGATGACGGACGCGGCCGTGCCCTTCGTCGGTGGGCGGGGCCTCTACGTCGGGCTCGGTACCATCGCCGCGCTGCTCATGGTGAGCGTGCTGTGGACCGGGATCATCCGGGCCCGGTTCGCCGACATCGGTCCCAAGTGGGTGTGGAGGGCCCTGCACTCCCTGGCGTACCTGTCCTGGCCGTTCGGCATCTTCCACGGCCTCGGGGCCGGCCGCCCGCCGGCCACCTGGGTCAGCCTGAGCTACGGACTCTGCGTGGTGCTGGTCGTGATGGCCCTGCTGGTCCGCCTCTCGGTGACCCTTCAGCGGCGCAGCCGGGAGCGACACCAGGCCGCCGCCCTGAACGAGGCGATGACCGGCAAGGGCAGCGACGAGACCCGGCCGAAGACCCTGCTCGGCAGCCTGACCAAGCGGGCCGGTGAGGGGGAGCGGACCCGCCGCGACACGAGTTGGGCGGAGAGCACCTCCGGTACCTGGGCCAGCCCCACCATCCGGCGCAACAACCCGGAGCGGTTCACCGTGCCGGTGGTCCCGCAGCCGGGCACCCTGCGCGAACCGGTCCGCCCCGGCCGAGAGCGCCGCGAGGAGGAGTTCGAGCCGGCCGCCCGGCGTACCTCCTGGCGCGAGGAGGAGGACCTGGAGCCGGCCCCGCGCCGAGTCCGGCGTGACGACGACCTGGAACCGGCGCCGCGTAGGTCCCGACGGGACGAGGAGTCCAGCCGCCGACGCTCCGCCCGGCGGGAGGAGGACTACGAACCGGTGGCCCGCCGCTCGACCCGCCGCCGCGACGAGGACCTGGAGCCGGAGGTCGACCGGGAGCCGGGCGGTCGGCGCTACCGCGACGAGGAGGGGTACGGCCGGTCGCGGCGCTCGCGCTCCGAGGTGGAGGCCGGTACCCGCTACTCGGCACCCCCCGAGCGGACCGTCGAGGAGCCGGAGGAGCCCTGGGACAGCCCACGCCGCTGGGAGTCCACCGCGCCGATCTCCGGTTCACCGATCTCCGGGTCGCCGATCTCGGCGGCGCCGCGCAGCGGGGGTGGGCGGCACAGCGCCGACGACGAGGGGCCCGAGGCGGAGACCGACTACTGGCGGCCCCCGGCGCGGTACGCCCCGGAGGAGGTCGCCGAGGACGACACCCCGACCCTGGTAGACCTGGCCGCCCGGCGGGCTAAGCGGGCCGCCGGAGACAGCCGGCGTCGCCGCCGGGCCGACCCGGACTCGGTAGACGGGGCCTACTGGGCCGGCCTGCGAGGGGAGGCCAAGTGACGATGCGCACCACCGTGCCACCGGTCGCCTGTATCGGCGAGCCACGGCTCACCGCCGGGTTCGCCGAGTTCGGCCGCCTGGACCTGCGGGCGCACGACATGGTGCACGGCCCGATCAGCCCGATGGAGCCGTCGGCCCTGCTGCGGCTGGCCGAGGGCATCCAGCTCAAGGGCAAGGGCGGGGCAGGGTTCCCGTTCGCCCGGAAGCTGCGGGCGGTGCTGGAGTCCTGCGAGCGCCAGGACCTGCCCCCGGTGGTGGTGGTCAACGCCACCGAGGGCGAGCCGGCCAGCTGGAAGGACAAGGTCATCCTCACCCGGGCACCGCACCTGATCCTCGACGGTGCCGCCCTGGCCGCCTTCGCCCTGGACGCCGAGGAGATCGTGCTCTGCGTGGCCGACGACCTGATCGGCCGGGACTCCCTGATGGAGGCGCTGGAGGAGCGCCGGATGCCGGTGCCGACCAGTGTGGTCACCGTGCCGCACCGCTTCATCAGCGGCGAGGGCGGTGCCCTGGTCAACGGGATCAACGGCCTGCCGCACATCCCGCCCGGTACGAAGAAGCGGTCCAGTGACTCCGGCGTCAACAACCTGCCCACCCTGCTGTCCAACGCCGAGACGTACTCCCAGTTGGCCATCGCCGCCCGGCTGGGCCCGTACGAGTACGCGGCCCTCGGCACGGACGACGAGCCCGGCACGGTGCTGCTGAGCATCACCGGCGCGGCCAAACGCCACGCGGTGGTGGAATGCGCCGCCGGCACCCCCCTGCGGGAGATCCTCGAACTCTGTGAGGTGCCCGAGGGGCCCGGCATCCTGATGGGCGGCTACCACGGCAAGTGGATCACCTGGGAGGCGGCGAACAAGGCCGAGGTCTCCCGCAAGGGACTGGCCGCGGTCGGCGGCACCCTCGGCGCCGGCATCATCGTCCCGCTGGCCAACGACACCTGCCCACTGGGCGAGGCCGCCCAGGTGGTGCGGTATCTGGCCGGGGAGTCCGCCGGGCAGTGCGGCCCCTGCAAGCGCGGGCTGCCGGACCTGGCCCGCGCGGTCGACCTGGCGGTCTCCGGCAGCGCCCCGGTGGAGGTCGTCCGCGCCGCCGCCGGAGACGTCAAGGGACGCGGCGCGTGCAGCCACCCGGACGGCACCTCCCGGTTCGCCCTGTCCGCGATGGAGGTCTTCGCCGAGGACCTGAAGAAGCACACCACCGGAGAAGGCTGCGGGCGACGGGTCAAGGGCGTGATGGGCCTGCCCGGTGCCCCCGACCCGGACCCGCAGAAGCTGGTCCTGGACTGGTCCCGCTGCGACGGTCACGGCCTCTGCGCCCACGTGGTACCGGACTTCATCCGGCTGGACCAGAACGGGTACCCGGCCTTCCCACCCACCCCCGTGCCCACCTGGCTGCGGGAGGGCGCCTCCAAGGCGGTCAAGGTCTGCCCGGAGCTGGCCCTGCGACTGACCAAGGCCTGAAAGCCGCCCGGCAGCCTCTGGCTGGCCGGCGGCGACGCCCGGCCAGCCAGGCCTGGACGGTGGCCGAGATCGCCCCGGGGTTCCGGGACACCGTGCCGATCGTCGGAGTGGCCGGGCTGGGCGAACACCGGGCGATGACCGACTTCGTCAGCGAGTTCGAGTTGGCGCCGGTGCCGCAGCTCGATGACCGGGAGGGTGCGCTCTGGCGGCGCTTCGGGGTAACCGAACAGAGCATCTTCGTGATCATCGATCGGGAGGGTCGGGTGATCCACAAGGGTTGGCTGGACGGGGAGGACCTCACCCGCCGGGTCACCGCCCTGGCCGCCTGATGCCAAGGTCGTCGTACCGGCGTGGGGGACCCGGCTGATGGAGGCCACCCTGCTGCTGGCGTTGACCGCGGGGATGCTCGGGGCGGTCAACCCGTGCGGCTTCGCGATGCTGCCGGCGTACCTGTCGCTGCTGGTGGCCGGGGCTCCCGACAGCGGTGGCGCGGTACGACGGGCGCTCACCGCCGCCGCCGCGCTGACCCTCGGGTACGTCGTCGTGTTCGGTGCCTTCGGCCTGGCCCTGGCCCCCCTCGCCGGCTGGCTGCACCCCCGGCTGCCCTGGTTCACCGTAGGGCTGGGGCTGCTGCTGGTGCTGCTCGGCTGCTGGCTGCTCGCCGGCCGACGACTACCCACCCCGGGGGGCCTGGCCCGGGCACCCCGACTGACCCGTTCGCTGCCGTCGATGGTGCTGTTCGGCATGGCGTACGCGGTCGCCTCGCTGGGCTGCGCCATCGCCCCGTTCCTGGCCATCGTGGTGACCAGCCTGCGGGCCGAGACGCTGCCGCGCGGGCTGGCCCTCTTCGGGGCGTACGCCCTGGGGATGGGTCTGGTGGTGGCGGTGGCCGCCCTCGGCGTGGCCCTGCTGCGTGGGGAGGTGGTGGCCCGGCTGCGTGGCGCCGGCGCCTGGGTGCCCCGACTCAGCGGCCTGGTGCTGCTGCTCGCCGGCGGCTATGTCGCCTGGTACGGCTGGTACGAGGCCCGCCTGTTCGCCGGCCACCGAGACGCCCTCACCGACCCGGTGATCGTCGCGGCAGCGCAGGTCCAACGCTGGCTGGCCACCACCCTGGACACCGCCGGCCCCACGCTGCTGCTCGCCCTCCTCCTAACCACCCTCACCCTCCTGACCCTCCTCACCCACCCCCGCCGCCCCCCTGACCCCCGCGATCTTGCACTTTCTGTCCCGACAAAGGGGGCAGATGCGGACGTTTCAGCGACCAAAAGTGCAAGATCGCCGCAGAGGTCGAGGGCGCGGGGAGGGGAAGAGGGCGAGGGGAAGAGGGCGAGGGAGAGGGGTTAGCGGGGGGTCAGGCGGTCGGTGCCCAGGCGGTCGCGGAGGACCTCGGGGACCAGGACTGAGCCGTCGGGCTGCTGGAACTGCTCCAGGATGGCCGGGTACAGCCGGCTGGTGGCCAGGGCGGAACCGTTGAGGGTGTGGACGAAGCGGGTCTGCTTGCCGCCCGGCTCCCGGTAGCGGATGGCCGCCCGGCGGGCCTGGTAGTCACCGCCCCAGGAGACCGAGGAGACCTCCTTGTACTTGCCGGTGCTCGGCATCCACACCTCGATGTCTAGGGTCTTGCGCATCGAAGCGCTGGAGTCCCCGGCGGCCAGCAGACTGCGCTGGTAGTGCAGCCCCAGCCCTTCGACCAGGCTCTCCGCGTGGGTGACCATCTGCTCCAGCGCGGCCTCGGCCTGCTCGGGCAGGGTGAATTGGAAGATCTCCACCTTGTTGAACTGGTGGCCGCGGACCGTACCCCGCTCGTCCGAATGGGACCCGGCGGCTTCCCGCCGGTAGCAGGGGGTGTACGCGAACACCCGCAGCGGCAGCTTCGCGGTGTCCAGGATCTCGTCCTGGTACGCCCCGAGGATCGCGGTCTCCGCGGTGGGCAGCAGGAACTGTCCACGCGGGGCGGACTGCTTGTCCAGGTGGTAGACGTCGTCGTAGAACTTGGGGAACTGGCCGGCGGCGAAACCGGCCGTGTCCAGCAGCAGGTGCGGGGGGAGCAGGAACTCGTACCCGGCCTCGATGTTGCGCTCGATCAACCAGTTGATCAGCGCCCACTCCAGCCGGGCGCCCAGCCCGGTGTACATCCAGAAGCCCGACCCGCCCAGCTTGACCCCACGCTCGTGGTCGACCAGACCCAGCATCCGGCTCAACTCGACATGGTCCCGCAGCTTCTCGATGACCGGCGGGGAACCGAAGGTCTTGACCACCCGGTTGGCTTCCTTGCCACCGGAGATCACGTCGTCGGCGGGCAGGTTGGGCAGCTCGCTCATCACGGTACGCAGCCGGGACTGCACCTCGTCGAGCTCGGCCTCCAACTCGGCGACCTGCTTGCGCCCGGCCTCGTCGGTCACCTGCGGCTCGACACCGGCCCGCTTGGCCTGCGCGTACGCCCGGGCCTCGGCCTTGCGACGCTGCCGCTCCCCGTCGATCTCGGTGATCAGCCGGCGGCGTTCCCGGTCTAGGTGCTGGATCTCGTCCAGCGCCTGGTCGACCTCGGCGGCATCGAGCCGCTTGGCCAGCGCGGTCGCCACCGCGTCGCGATCCTTACGGATCAACTCCATGTCGAGCATGCTGCTCCGTACCTTCAGGTCAGGCGGACCCGCTGATGCTACCGCCGGACACCGACCGTGCTGCCTCCCGCACCCGACCCTCCTCCATCCGGGCCCGACCGGCCCGGCACACCCGCCCACACCACCGGTCCAGCGCTCACCGGCGGATCAGAGCGCGAGGCGGATCAGGCGTCAGCGTTCACAGGCGGATCGGCATCAGGATGGAGAAGGCGCCCTGGTCGTCCGGGCGGCGGATGGTCAGCGGGGTGAGCGGGCTGTCGAGCTCCAGGGTCAGGTGCCGGCCGCCCGCCGCGTCCAGCGCATCGAGCAGGTAGTCGCCGTTGACGCCGACCCGCAGTTCGGTGCCGTCCGCGCCGACCCGGTCGCCGCCGTCGGTCAGGTCGCCGCCGTCGGTCAGGTCCTCCGGGCCGAGCAGACGGAGGCGGTCCGGGGTACCCAGGCCGAGCACGGTCACCGGCCAGGACCGGCCGGCGTACTCCCGCAGGAGGGTCGGTCCGCCCGCCCGCAACGCGGCGACCAGCCAATCCGCGTCGACCGGAACCCGCCGGGCGGCATCGGAGCGCGGCAGCAGCACGTGGTAGTCCGGAAACTCCTCCGGCAGGGCGGTGGCGCGCAGTTCCTGCTCGGCCACCTGGGCTACCAGCGACGAGGCGGACAGGACCAACTCGACCTCACCCTGCTCCGGGCCATTTGGAGAGGGGGTGTCCAGCAGGCGGCGCAGGGCCTCCACCGCCGCCAGGGGCAGCAGGGTCCGCACCGGCGGGCCCTGCACCACCGCCTCGGCCGTCGCCACCGCCAACCGGTGCCGGTCGGTGGCCACCAGTTCCAGGCCGGTGCCGGTCACCTCGAACAGCACCCCGGTCAACCCCGGCACCGCCGGGTCGGTGCCGACCGCGAACCGCACGGCGTCCATGGCGGCGACCAGCGCGGCACCGGTCAGGGTCAGCCGGGTCAGGGTGGCGGGCCGCTCGGCCGGCAGCAGGGACCGGATCCGGGACACCTCCCGACGAGCGTCGGCCAACCCCTGCTCCAGCCGCCGCAGGTGGGTGTCCAGGAGCCGGTGCACCACGGCCGGTTCGGCGCGTACCGCCTCGGCGATCTCGGCCACCGGCATGCCGGCCCGGCGTAGCCCGGCCACCAGCCGGGCGGGCGCCACCTGGTCGTGGGTGTAGCGGCGGTAGCCGGTCACCGGGTCGACCCGGGCGGGCACCAGCACCCCGGCGGCGTCGTAGAACCGCAGGGCGCTCACCGTCAGTCCGCTGGCCCGAGCCAACTCGCCGATGCTGCGCAGGTCACTGTCCACCCCTCAGATCGTGCCCCCTCGACCTGCTTGAGGGTCAACCCGCCGAAAGGACCTCGAAGGTCAGGCCGGCGGCGGTCAGGCGGTGCAGCAGGGCGTCGCCCATCGCGGTTACCGGGGTGACCTGCCCGGCGGTGGGCGGCAGGTCGTCCAGGGCCAGGCAGAGGGCCGACTCGGCGAGCATCTTCGCGGTCTCGTCGTACCCGGGATCTCCGCCGGCCACCTCGGTGACCACCCGTCGGTCGCCGCCGCGACCGACGAACCGGACCCGGAACCACGACCTGGCCCGCTGCTCCGGGCTGGGTCCCTGCCCGGAGGCGAGTCGGCCGAGCAGCCAACGCCGGGTCGGCGGCAGTTTCACCAGGGCGGTCAGGGCCCCCAGACCGGCACCGGCGGCCAGCACGGTCGGCAGTCGCCGTACCGCCGCGAAGTGTCGGTAACGGAAGTCCGGGCCGTACTCCGGGCGGGCCGCGGCGGATCGGCGGACCACCTGGGGGTCGATGGTGGGCAGGGGTACCGCCCAGACCGGCAGGTCGCGGGAGCGGGCCACCTTGCCGGGCACGGCCCGCACCTGGCGGCCGGTCGGGCGGGGCTCCACCGCGCGGCGTTCGCGGGCCGCCCGGGCGGTCTCGGCGGTACGCGAGAAGGCGGTCAACGCGGAGTGGTAGGTGCCGGCGGAGACCCGGCCACCGGCGCGTACGTAGCCGTCCACGGTGATCGGCACCTCGGCGGGCAGGTGCTTGATGGTGAACCAGACCCCCAGGTCATGGGGGATGGAGTCGAACCCGCAGGCGTGCACCAGGCGGGCGCCGGTGCGTACCGCCTCGGCGTGGTGGCGCACGTACATCAGGTCGACGAACTCCGGTTCCCCGGTGATGTCCAGGTAGTCCGTGCCGGCGGCGGCGCAGGCGGCCACCAGCGGCTCCCCGTGCCGGATGTACGGCCCTACCGTGCTGGCCACCACCCGGGCGGCCTCCGCCACCGCCCGCAGCGACCCCGGGTCGGTGACCTCGGCGGTGAGCAGGGGCAGGGTGGCCAGGGCCGGGTCGATCCCGGCCAGCCGGTCACGGACGGCGGCCAGCTTGTCCGGGTTGCGTCCGGCGATCGCCCACCGCAGCCCGGGTGGGGCGTGTCGGGCGAGGTATTCGGCGGTCAGCCCGCCGGTGAAGCCGGTAGCCCCGAACAACACGATGTCGTACGCCCGCTCCGCCGTCATCCCGCGATGATGCCAGGCCGCCCGGTCAACCGCTCGCTACCGCCGTGTCCGCACTCAGCCCGCGCGGCCGGTCGGCGGCAGTTCCCCGGTCTCGGCCAGCTGCTTGGCCTGCCACAATGCGTGCCGGACCGCCAGCCGGGGGTCGTCTGCGACCAGATGCGCACCCAGCCCGGTGGGGTCGGCCACCGGCCGGGCGGCCAGTTCGGTGCGTCGCCCGTCGGGCGGGCCGCGCAGCTCCACCTGGACGGCCCCGTCCAGCCGACGCAGCGGCTCCGGCCAGATCCCGGCCGGCAGCACCTCCTCGGGCGGCCGGGCGATGGCGATCACCTGCCAGGACCGGGTCCCTCCGGAGGGCGCACCGGTCCGGCCGCGCAGCCGACGGCCCAGGGCGGTGCGCAGGGCCCGCAGGGTGGCCGTACCGAGGACGCCGAGCACCGCGAAGCCCGTTCCCACCCGTCCCACCGGTACCCCTTCCGTCGGCCGATCTCCACCCTCACCGTGGTCGGGGTGAACCCGGCTCCCCCCGAAGGGGTGAACCGCCCGGGGCCGGGTAACCGCCGGCCGCAGGACCCCAGGGGGAGGGGACACACGGCCGTGGGGGTGGGGGACCGGATGGCGCAGGACCGCAGAAACCTCCGGACCGCCGTACCGGGCGCTCCACCCGTGCTGGCCTCCCGGCTGTCCCCGGCCGCCCTGCCCGAACCGGTGGTGCTGCGCCCCCGGCTGGCCCGGCTGCTGGACGAGGCCGTGGCCCGACCGGTCACCCTGCTGCGCGCCCCGGCAGGCTGGGGAAAGACGACGGTGCTGGCCTCGTGGCGGCAGGCGGTCACCCAGGCGGGTGGGGCAGGACCGGCCTGGGTCTCCGTCGAGGCCGGGGACGACGCGGACCGGCTCTGGGCCTACCTGGCCGCGGCCCTGCGCTCGAGCATCGAGGCGGACCCGACGGCGACCCCGATCCCTGATCGGCCGCCCGGACCGGACGAGTTGGAGGTGCTGGCCGCCGCCCTGGCCGCCCGGGAACAGCCGGTGGTGCTGATCCTGGACGACCTGCACCGGGTCACCGATCCGGCGGCGGTGACCGGGCTGGAGTTCCTGCTGCGGCACACGGACCAGCGGCTGCGCCTGGTGATGGCCGGGCGTCACGGCCCACCCCTGGCGGTGCAGCGACTACGGCTGGCCGGTGAGTTGACCGAGATCGGCCGGGAGGAGTTGGCCTTCACCGGCGACGAGATCGCCGACCTGCTGACCGCGCACGGGGCGGCGGTGCCGGTGGCGGCGGTACGGCGGCTGCGGCAGCGGACCGAGGGCTGGCCGGCGGCCCTGCGCATCGCCGCCCTGGCCCTGCGCCAGCAGTCGGATCCGCAACGGTGGATCGACCAGCTCGGGGCCGACCAGCCGGAGATCGCCGGCTACCTGCGCGAGGAGGTGCTCGCCGGGCTGGCCCCGCAGGACCGGGAGCTGCTGCGCCGGGCCGCGGTGGCGGACACCGTCTGCGTCGGGCTGGCCGGCGCGCTGACCGGGAACCCGGCCGTCGAGGAGCGGCTGAGTGCTCTGGCCGAGGACGCCGGGTTGCTGCACCACGACGGGGGCAGCCCGGCGTGGTACCGCTGCCATCCCCTCCTGGCCGACCTGCTGCACCGCGAGTTGGCTCGACTGCCTGCCGAGGAACTGCGTGACCTGCACCTAAGCGCCCAGGGCTGGTACGCCGACAACGGTCGACCGGCCGAGGCCCTGCGGCACGCCCTGGCCGCGCAGGACTGGATCACCGCGGTCGACGTGTTCGTCACCCGATGGCCGGAACTAGTCCCGGCGGGCCGGGGGGACCGGTCCGGACCGCCGCCCCCGGCACCCCCGCCGGAGGCGGTGACCCGGGATCCGGAACTCGCCCTGGCCTGCGCCGTCGAGCGGGCCCTGCACGGCGACCGGGAGGCGGCCGAGACCCGACTGCGGCTGGCCGCCGAGCCCGCCCGCCGACTTCCCGAGCCCCGCCGGACCCGGTACCGCCGGCTGGCCGCCGCCGCAGACCTCGCCCTGGCCCGGCTGACCGACAACCCCGCAGCCGTACGCACAGCCGCCACCCGGTTGCTAGCCACCAGTTCCTTCAAGGGGGGTGTTCCGGGCGCGCAGGACGCGGGTGCCGCCGTCACTGCCTCCCCGAGGGCCCTGGACGCGCCGGAACCCGCCGCCGGTGTGCCGCGTACCGCAGACAGTGCCGACGTGGCGGCGGTGGCCGGCGCGGAGTTGGCTCGACTGGCCCTGGAGGCCGGGGAGTTGACCGAGGCGGCGCAGGGGTTCGAGGGGGCGTTGTCGGCGGCCCGGGTGGCCGGCCGACTCCGCCCGGAGCTGGTCTGTGCCAGCCGTGGGGCACTGCTGGCGGCGCTGCGCGGCAACCTGCGGGCGGCCGAGGAGATGGCCCGTGCCGCCCTCGCCCTGCCCCCCTGTCAGGGCTGGTCGGCGCCGCTGGACTGCGGCTACGCGTACCTGGCCCTGGGGTTGGTGGCGCTGTGCCGGGACCAGCCGGCGGAGGCGGCGGCGAACCTCACCCTGGCCGCGGCGGCCACCGGCGACCCCCCGGTCGGGGCGGTGGCGGCCTGGTGCCAGTCCCTGCTGAGCCGGGACGAGGGGGACCTGGGGCAGGCGCACCGCCTGCTCGTGGCGGCCCGGGAGTGCTGGTCGCCGCGAACCGGCCCGTTGGCGGCCCGGCTGCTCGCCGCCGACCTGGAGCTGCACGCCGCCCGGGGTGACCTGGCCACCGCCCGTGAGCTGGCGGCCGGTGCGATGGCGCAGGTCAGCACCCCCGGGCGGGACGAGTCCACGGCCGTGCTGGCGGTGGCGGCGGCCCGGGTGGAGCTGCGGGCCGGTGACCCGCACGCCGCCGCCCGGCTGCTGCCGGACTGGGCGGCCGGGACGGCAGCCGACTGGCCCCTGCCGGTACGCCTGGACGCCGCGCTGCTGGACGCGGTGCTGGCGGCCACCGAGGGCGACCACCGCCGGGCGGGGCGCATTCTGGAACAGGCCCTCGACCTGGCCGCCCCCGACGGTCACCGTCGGTCCTTCCTGCGGGCCGAGCCGGGCCTGCGGGACCTGCTGGCCGCTCACCTGGACGCCGGTACGGCGCACTGGCCGATGGTCAGCGACCTGGTCCGAGCGGTGGACACCCCGGCGGAATCGACCACCTCGGGTACCTCCGTGGCGGCGGCTCTGGACGAGCCCCTGACCGAGCGGGAGCTGACCATCCTGCGCTACCTGCAGAGCATCCTGTCCAATGTGGAGATAGCTGCCGAACTGTCGGTGTCGGTGAACACCGTCAAGACCCACGTACGCAACATCTACCGCAAACTCGACGCCACCCGCCGCCGCGACGCTGTCCGCCGCGCCCGCGAACTGCACCTCATCTAGAGATCCGGTGCGGGTTCGCGGGCGGGCGGCGGGACGGCCGGTCAGTCGCCGGCGGCGTCGACCGTGGTCAGCAGGGTGGCCAGGTCGAAGTCCCCGTCATGCCGGGTGCCGTTGACGAACAGGGTGGGGGTGGCCTCCACCCCGCTGCGGATGCCGCCGACGAAGTCGCGCCGGATCCGGTCGCCGCCGACCTGCCGTCCGGTCTCCGCCTCCACCTCGGCCACGGGCAGCCCTAGCTGCTCCACACCGAGCATCAGGTGCACCGGGTCCAACTCCTCCTGGTGCTCGTAGAGCCAGTCGTGCAGCTCCCAGAACCGCCCCCGTCGCCCGGCGCCCTCGGCCGCCTCGGCGGCCATCTCGGCGTACGGGTGCATGTTCGCGATGGGGAAGTGCCGGTAGACCAGGCGGACGGTGTCGGACCGTTGCCGGAGCAGCTCGCGCAGGTTGGCGTGCGCCTGGCCGCAGTAGGGGCACTGGTAGTCGCCGTACTCGACGATGGTCACCGGCGCGTCCATCGGCCCTCGGACGTGATCGCGTTCCGTGACGGGGGTGCGGAGCCGCGCAGTGACCTGCAATGGGGTGGTCAGCTGATCGGTCATGACTGCCAGGCTGCTACCCGGCCGGGTGAGGGCGGGTCACCCGGCCGGGGTGGTCAGGGCAGCGCTGCCTGCCGCACCCTGATGCCATTGCTGACCCCCCGTACGCCGTCGAGCCGTTCGACCGACTCCTGCGCGGCCCGCCGCTGGTACTCCCATTCGACCTCGCCGTGCAGGGTGACCCAGCCCTGCGAGACCGTCAGATCCAGCTGCTCGACCGGTACGAAGGCGTGCCACTGCAGGGCGTGCTGGACCGCCCTGGCGATCTCCGGATCGGCGGGCTCCGCCCCGGTGACCAGCCGTACGGCCACGTCGTTGGCGACCGCCCGCACCTGGGCCACCCGGTGGGCCGCCCGTTCCGCCGCCCACTTCTCGGCGTAGCTGTCCACCCGACCGGTCAGGGTCACCACCCCCTCGACCACGCTCACCTCGATCTCCTGCGGCTGCACCCGAGGCTCCCAGCCCAACTCGTCGAGCACCGCAGCTCGAATCTCCTGATCCCTGCGCTGAACCTCCGAAACACTCCCCATCACTCAACTCCTCCCCTCACCGACCCGGCCGCACCCCTCCCGCCTCCTGGGTCGATCAAGGTGGGTGGGATGGGCCGTGTTCGTGGGTCAGCCTGGTGGTGGGGTGGGTGAGGGGGGCTCGCCCGGGTGGGAGGAGATCTGCGTGGGAGCGCTTCCATTGATCTCGATGACGGGTTAGGCTGAGGCATTCCTCGGGTGCGGGAGCCGTCGCGCCGGTGCCGGAGCCAGGGCAGCTCCGACGGGTTTTCCCTGTGCGTCCAGCCTGACCCCGACACGGGGTGTGTGGGGTGTCTGCCCCCGAGAGGAACCCAGATGCGGAGAAGTTTCGTCAGTGCGGTGGTGGCCGCCCTGGTCGCCGTCACGGCGGTGGTGGCGTTGCCGCTTGCCGCCTCCTCGGCTCCGGTCGAAAAGGCCGCCACGGAGGCGTACGACTGGCGCAACGTCCGGATCGACGGCGGCGGCTTCGTACCCGGCATCATCTTCAACCCCACCGAGCGGAACCTGATCTACGCCCGGACGGACATCGGCGGGGCGTACCGGTGGGATCAGTCCTCCCAATCCTGGATCCCGTTGCTGGACTGGGTGGGCGAGGACCGCTGGGGCTGGAACGGGGTGGTCAGCCTGGCCACCGACCCGGTGCAGACCAACCGGGTGTACGCCGCGGTGGGGATGTACACCAACGACTGGGACCCGAACAACGGCGCGATCCTGCGCTCCACGGACAAGGGCGACACCTGGCAGGCGTTCGAGCTGCCGTTCAAGAATGGCGGCAACATGCCCGGCCGGGGCATGGGGGAGCGGCTGGCCGTGGACCCCAACCGCAACAGTGTCGTCTACTACGCCGCCGAGGGCGGCAACGGCCTGTGGCGCAGCACCGACCACGGCGCCACCTTCGCCAAGGTGACCGGCTTCCCCAATGTCGGCAACTATGTCGCCGACCCGAACGACAGCAGCGGCTACCAGTCCCAGAACCAGGGCCTGACCTGGGTCAGCTTCGACAAGTCCACCGGTACGGCCGGCAACCTCACCCAGACCATCTACGTCGGGGTCGCCGACAAGCAGAACCCGGTCTATCGCAGCACGAACGGTGGCAGCACCTGGGAGCGGATCCCGGGGCAGCCCACCGGATACCTGGCCCACAAGGGAGTGGTCGATCATGTCGGCGGCCACCTCTACATCGCCACCAGCGACACCGGCGGGCCGTACGACGGCGGCAAGGGTGACGTCTGGAAGTTCACCCGGTCCACCGGCACCTGGACCCAGATCAGTCCGGTGCCGTCGAGCAGTGCCGACGCCTACTTCGGCTACAGCGGACTGACCATCGACCGGCAGAACCCGAACACCCTGATGGTGGCCACCCAGATCTCCTGGTGGCCGGACGCGATCTTCTGGCGCAGCACCGACGGGGGCGCCACCTGGAGCCGGATCTGGGACTGGGGCAGCTACCCCCAGCGGGTCAAGAAGTACACCATGGACATCAGTTCCGTGCCGTGGCTGACCTTCGGGGCCAACCCCCAGCCGCCGGAGGAGACACCGAAGCTGGGCTGGATGAACGAGTCCGTCGAGATCGACCCGCACGACTCGGACCGGTTCATGTACGGCACCGGCGCGACCATCTACGGCAGCACCGACCTGACCCGGTGGGACACCGGCGGCACCATCACCATCCGGCCGATGGTCAAGGGCCTGGAGGAGACCGCCGTGCTCGACCTGATCAGCCCGCCCTCGGGCGCACCCCTGGTCAGCGCGCTCGGCGACATCGGCGGTTTCCGGCACACCGATCTCGACTCCGTACCGGCGATGATGTTCACCCAGCCGGTCTTCACCAGCACCACCAGCCTCGACTACGCCGAGGCCAACCCCTCGGTGATGGTCCGCGCCGGCGACTTCACCGACGCCGACCGGCCGGGCGACAGTCATGTCGCCTTCTCCACCGACGGCGGAGCGAACTGGTTCCAGGGCAGCGAACCCGCCGGGGTCAACCGGGGTGGCACGGTCGCCGCCGCCGCCGACGGCAGCCGGTTCGTCTGGGCCCCCGGGGACGAGGGGCAGCGGGTCGTCCACTCGGTCGGCTTCGGAAACTCATGGACCGCCTCCACCGGCATCCCGGCCAACGCCATCGTGGAATCCGACCGGGTGAACCCGAGCAGGTTCTACGGATTCAGTGCCGGCCGGTTCTATGTGAGCACCAACGGTGGGGTCAGCTTCACCGCGTCCGCCGCGACCGGGCTGCCCACCACCGGAAACGTACGGTTCAAGGCCCTGCCCGGTAAGGAGGGCGAACTGTGGCTGGCTGGGCAGGGTGGGCTGTGGCGGTCCACCGACTCCGGAGCTACCTTCACCAGATCGGCCAGCGTCGACAGCGCGGGCAACATCGGCTTCGGTCGGGCGGCCCCCGGGCGGCCCTACCCGGCCCTCTACCTGTTCGGCACGGTCGACGGCCAGCACGGGGTGCACCGCTCCGACGACACCGGCGCCACCTGGGTACGCATCAACGACGACCAGCACCAGTACGGCAACGCCGGTGACGCCCTCACCGGCGATCCCCGGATCTACGGGCGGGTCTACCTCGGCACCAACGGGCGGGGAATCCTGGTCGCGGACCGGGTCGGTGGTGATCCCACCCCGACCCCGACGAGCCCTTCCCCGGGCCCGACCAGCCCGACGCCGTCGCCCAGCGGTTCGTCCCCGTCCCCGACGCCCACCAGCCCGTCCCCGTCCCCGACCACCCCGCCGCCGACGGGCGGCTGCTCGGCCACCTACCACCTGGTCGGGCAGTGGCCGGGGGGTTTCCAGGGCGAGTTGGTGGTACGCAACGCCGGCCCGGCCCCGATCAGCGGCTGGACCCTGAGCTGGACCTTCCCGAGTGGGCAGCGGATCAGCCAGGTCTGGGGTGGCACCCACACCCAGACCGGGGCGACCGTGTCCCTGCGCGACGCCGGTTACAACGGCGCGCTGGCCCCCGGCGCCACCGCCACGGCCGGTTTCCTGGCCGGCACCTCCGGGGCCAACGATCCACCGACGACCATCACCTGCACCACTCGCTGACCGTCCACACCCGGTCAGCGCAGCGGGCCCCGTCCGACCTGGCCGGTCGGGCGGGGCCCGTCACCATGACGCGGGCGGGCGGTGCGGCCCTCGGTCAGCGGTCGGTCGTGGCGGGGGAGTCCGGGCGCTCGACATCGACGAACTCGATGTCGTCCACGGACCGGTCCTGGCTGCCGGCGGCCCGCGCGGCCGTTCCGGCGGCCCAGCCGATGGCCGCACCGACCAGGGCCGCGCCGATCAGCAAGGTCCACGGCAGGGCGGGGCTGCGACCGGCCAGGGCGTCGAAGGCCCGGGTGGCCCGGCGGCGGGCCTCCTCGGCGGCCGAACCCACCAGGTCCCCGGCGTCGTCGGCCAGCCCCATGGAGGTGTGCCGGGCGGAGCGGGTGGTGTCGCGGAGCGTGTCACCCGCAGTGTTCATCGCCGACACGAGGTGGTGCCAGGCGTCATCCGCGATCCGCTCCGGCTTGCTGCGGCGGTCCAGCAGGTTGGTTCCGAACATGTGGTTTCCTCCTCGACGGTGCCGAGGCAGGTGCCCGCAGGAGACCTCCTCGGCGGCTTGCCCGGCGTGCGGCGGGGTGCGCCTGCGGAGGCTGTGCCCCGTCCGCTATCGGCGCAAACCACGACGAGACGATCCTCGGGTTCCCCTACCTCCCGCACCCCGCCGAGGGACGCGGAAACGGTCAATCGTGATGCTAGGCACATCCAGCCCCTGGTCGCAGGCCTGCCACCAGGGGTGCAGGCCCTCGGGAGGTGGCCTCGGCGCGCCGGATATCGAAACCGTTGGCGTCGGCCCGCTACCCTGGTTCGGCGGCGTGGGCTGGCGCGCGACATGGACTGGCGGCCAGCGCGTCGAGTGATAGGACATGAAAATTCCGGACGAAGGGGACGTGAGATGCCCCTGTCCGCGAATTGCTCATCCCGAGGGGTGGCGACCGAGGCCGTTGGAGGAATACTCTCGGTCGCGGCCCGCGTACTGATGAGGCGCCCGTCGTACGGGCGAGTGGAGGTGCTCGCGTGAGCCTGTCGATCCTTCAGACGGTTCGGCCTGGTGGTGTCATCGAGATCGCCCCCCGAGGGGAGATCGACGTCGACACCGCGTACGAGGTGAAAGAGGCCATTGCCGAGGTGCTGGCCAAGGGGCGGCCGGCCCGGATCGAGCTCAACATGCGGCTGGTCACCTTCATCGACTCGGTGGGCATCAGCGCGATGGTCGCCGGATTCCAGACCGCCGAGGTCAGTGGTGTGAAGTTGGTCGTCACCGAGCCGAGCCGGTTCGTGCACCGGCAACTCTGGGTGACCGGCCTGCTCGGTCTGTTCGGTGCCCCCGAGCCGTACTACGCGGGGGCCGCCGCGACACCCGAGGTCCTGCCGGGGGCCTGAGGCCCTCAGTCGGGATCCAGACCTGACAGATCAATATCGGTCGCCTCGGTGAGGGCCCGGATGGCCGTCACCGAGGCGTAACCCTCGGCCAGCAGGGCCAGGTCGGTGCCGGGCTGCACCGCCTGACCGGGCTGCTCCAGCGAGGTACGCACGAATCCCTGACCGGATTCGGCGACCGTCATCTGCACCTGACCGAAGGTGGCCAGGGTGCCCCGGCGTATCCCACGCAGCCGCCCGAAGGGCAGATCCGGTGCGTTGACGTTGAGCACGCTCGCCACCGGTCCGGTGAGCAGCCGAGGCAGCAGGTCCAGGGCTACCCGGGCGGCCGTGTCCCAGTGTCGGTCGACATCGCGTACCCGGGCGGCTTCGGCCACCGCCGCACCCCCGCTGGCGGCGGTAGCCTCACCGGCCGAGAGCACGTCCAGGGACACCGCCATCGCCGGGCAACCGTTGGCCACCGCGGTGAAGGCCGCGCCCACCGTGCCGGAGTGCAGCACCGCCCGGCCGGCATTGGCGCCCCGATTGATTCCGGACAGCAGCACCTGCGGGGGTGGCCCGAAGGCACCGTGCACGGCGATCAGGGCGATGAACCCGGGAGAACCCCCCACCGCGAACGCCGGGGTGGTCGCCAACTCCGGCAGGGGATGGTCGTGGACCACCACCCTGCCCTCCTGCTCCACCGCCCGCATCGCGGCGCTGGTGCCGCTGGCCTCCTCGAAGGGGGCGGCCACCACCACCTCCAGGCCCCGGGCGACCGCGGCTCGGGCCAGCGAGTGGAGGCCGGGGGCGGAGATCCCGTCGTCATTGGTGATCAGTACCCGCAGGGTCATCGGCCGCCTGCCCGGTGGGCCCACTCGTCCGGGGTGGTGCGGAACTGCGGCCGGTTGCCGGCCGGCACCAACTCGACCCGGTCGACCAGACCGGTGATCGAATCCAGTCGTCCGGTGCCCAGCCCGTGCCGGGTGACATTCAGCGCGCCGGCCGCCGCCCCGGTGCGGATCGCGGTACGGATGTCGCCGCCCCGGGCCACCACGGCCGCCACCCCGGCGGTCATCGAGTCCCCCGCGCCCCGCGGGTCGGCCGCCTCCAACCGGGGCATCCGTACCTCGAACACCTCGCCGTCGAGCAGGGTCAGGGCCGGTTTGTCGGCCCGGCTGACCAGCACGTTGTCCGCGCCGGCGGTGTGCAGGTCGTACAGGGCGGTGATGAGCTGATCCTGATCCTCACCGGCGGCCCGCCCGTCCGCGATCAACTCCTCGTGGCTGACCTTGAGGAAGAACACCCCGCTGTCCAGGACGGCCGTCAGGTGTTCGCCGCTGAGGTCGACCACCACCGGGCTGCCGTTGGCGCACAGATCGGCCGCGAAGCGGCGGTACAGGTCGGGGGGTACCAGGCTGGGGTGGTTGGGGCCGCTCAACACGCACACCGCCGCTCGCAGTCCCTCGCTGAGGGCCAGGTTGTACAGCTCGTCCAACTCGTGGCGGCTCAACGGCTGACCGGGCACGTCGATGACCTCCCGCCGGCTGCCCTCCCGGCGGTCGTGCACGTACCCCCCGCTGCCGCCGGAGTCGCGGGCCACGACCTTGAGTTCCACCCCTTCGCTGACCAGCAACGGCTCCAGCACCTGCCCGATCTCGCCGCCCAGGGTGGTGCAGAGCACCACCTCGACACCGAGGGACAGCACCATCCGGGCCTGCCAGACCCCCTGCCCGCCGGGGTGCAGGTGCAGCTCCGGGGTGTCGTTGGGCTGGTCGACGGTGACGGTCAGCAGCGGCGTGGGCGCGAAGACCATGACGTGCCCGGTCACCGGAGCCACCTGCGGTTGTCGGGCCGGGTGAACCGGATGGTGGATTGCCTCATGCACTGCCCCCTCGTGGCGAAATGTCCACTTCACCCTCGACGGTAACCAAGGTGGCGGATTCCCGCGCGGCGACGGGCGGGGGACAGGGATCTTCGAGCGGCCGGGGCGGACACGACGACGCCGGGTGGGGATGCCCACCCGGCGTCGGCGAGGATCGGTCAGTACACCGACAGGTGTACGTGGTTGGTGTGGTCGCTGGACGGATCGCCCCGCGCGCCGCTGTAGGTCTTCCAGCCGCTGCTGGGCAGCCAGATCTGCTTGTACCAGATCACGTAGAGCACGGCGAGCCGGTCGGCGTTGTTGACGAAGTAGGCCGCCAGGTTGTTGCCGTAGGTCCGGTCACCGCCGGTGGCGGCCCCACCGAAGCCGTTCTTCTGCGCCGCGAAGTCGCAGGCCCGGCCCTTGGGGTGCTCGCCGGAGCCGCCCGACCGGTAGCAGGAGACGTACCGGGTGAACCCGGCCGACTTGGCCTGCTTGAGGGCGTGCAGCGTGCGCGGGGTGATGCAGCCGTTGGCCGGGGTGGGGTCGTTGACACTGCACGACTCCGCCGGCCACGAGCCGTTCGCGTTGCGGGGCGCGGGGGCGGCCCGGGGGCTGGATCCACCGGCCCGGGTCGGTGCCCGCTCGGCCCGCTGGGCGGCCTCGGCCCGCTCGTTGGCCACCGTCAGGGCCCGCTCGGCCTGATCCTTGCGCTTGGCCATCACCGCGACCTGCTTGCGCTGCTCCTGGACCTCCCGGTCCAGCGCCTGCTTGGTCCGGCTGACCTCGTCGCGGGTGGCCCGCAGCTCACCCAGGGCGCGCTCCTCGTTGGCGGCCACCGCGTCCAGGGCCGCCGCCCGGTCCATGAAGCCGGCCGGGGAGGCGCTGTTGAGCAGGGCCGACGCCGCGCTGAGCCGACCGGAGCGGTAGGCCTGGGCCGCGATCTCGGCCACCTTGCTGCCGCGTTCGGCGAGCTGGCTCTCGGTGGCGGTGAGCTGGCCGGCCAGCTGCTTCTGCCGCTTGACCGAACGGTCCAGGGCGGCCTTGGCGTCGAGGTACCCCTTGCTGGCCGCCTCCAACTGGGCCCGCAGCGCCGGGGTGCCGCCTTCGTCGCCGACATCGCCGGGCGCCGCCGCGGCGGGGCCGGGAAGCAGCGCGGCCCCCACGGCCAGGGCGAGCGCCGCGCAGATCAGGGCCGCCGTGCGGGCGGCCGGTCTAGCGGTTGCCACTGTTGGCATGCACATGTCCTTCCGTCAGCCGCCGACCGGGTTAGCTGACGGGTTCGGGACGGAAGATCCCTACCGCGCGTGCGCGGATGCACCCCAGAAAAACATGGTTCCCCGGCTCGCCCTCGCGGGCGATTGAGCGGCGGCCACCGCCGGCACCGGTGGGTGCCGCCTGGCGGAGGCCGGAGCCGAGCCTACCGGGACTGCCGTTACCTGTGCAGCCGGTGTGACTCGTGGTGTTCGTCTGCTCACCAGAGAATCAGACATAAGTGTCGAATATGCCCGTTTGGTGACACCAGTCACCGGGGTGTCCGTACCCAGCGTGTCCGGGCGGGCTCAGCCGAGGTCGATGGTGGTCAGCCGTTGGGTGGCTCGGGACAGCGCGACATAGAGGGTGCGTACCCCGGAGTCCGGCACCGCCCGGATCTCGCTCGGGGCGACCAGCACCACCCCGTCGTACTCCATGCCCTTGGCCTCCAGGCTCGTCACCACCTGGAGACGATCGCCGCCCAGGCCGCCGAGCCAGCCCGCCACCTCCGCCCGCCGGGGCACCGGAGTGATCACCCCGACGGTGCCCTCGACCTCCTCCAGCAGGGTGCGCGCGGCCGAGACCACCCGGCCGGCCAACTCGGCCGCCGGCACCACCAGTCGGATCGGCTCCACCCCGGTGGAGCGGACCGCCGTGGGCAGCGGAAGGTCCGGGTACACCCGACGGATCTCCTCGGCCGCCACCGCGAAGATCTCCGCCGAGTTGCGGTAGTTCGTGGTCAGGGTGAACAGGTGGCGCGGACGCCGTCCCAGGGCCTTGTCCCGGGCGCGGGTCAACTCCTGGGGATCTCCCGTCCAGGCGGTCTGCGCCGGGTCGCCGACCACCGTCCAGGAGGCCAGCCGACCCCGTCGGCCGATCATCCGCCACTGCATCGGCGAGACGTCCTGCGCCTCGTCGACCACCACATGGGCGTAGTCCCGGTAGTCCTCCGGGCGCTCGCGGGCGGCCTGCCGGGCGGCTCGCTGTCGATCGGCGAAGGTGCTCAACTCCCGGACCCCGCCGGCCAACTGGAAGGGGTCCCGCTTGGCCCGGGCCGGGCGCATCGGCTTACCGAGCAGGGTGTCGAGTTCGTCCAGCAGGGCGGCGTCGGCGACCGTCGGACCCTCCGTGGCCAGCCCCTGGTACGCCTCGGCCAGCAGCCGGATCTCTGCGCCGGACAGGACGCCCCCGGCGTACCGGCGCAGCCGCTCATGGTCGGCCAGCCAGCCGAGGACGTGCCGGGGATGCAGCCGGGGCCACCAGGCCTTGAGGAACTCCCGGAAGTCGGGGCGGTCGATCAGTTCGTCCTCGAAGGCGCGCTGCTCGGGCAGAGCGCCGATGCCCAGTCGACGGGCCTGAGCCCAGAGCGCGGCCAGCACTCCGTCGAAGCCGGCCCGGCGCACCTCGTTGCGGCGGGCGCCGCGCGGCAGCGCCCGGTTCCAGATCGTGTTCAGCTCCGCCCGGTCCAGTTGCAGCAACTGTCCCCGGTACAGCAGTCGCAACTGGGTGGGTACCCCCGGAGCGGGATCCCGGACGGCCCGTTCCAGGACCCGCCGCATCCGCAACGAGCCCTTGATCGTGGCCACCCGGGGCGGGTCGGTCCGGGTGGCGGTCACCCCGGGGAAGAGACTGCCCAGGGAGTGCAGGGTGGCCGCGTCCTCGCCCAGCGACGGCAGCACCGAGGCGATGTAGGAGACGAAGACCGAGGAGGGGCCGAGGACCAGGATGCCGCCCCCGGCGTACCGGCTGCGGTCGGCGTAGAGCAGGTACGCGGCACGGTGCAGGGCCACCGCGGTCTTGCCGGTACCCGGGCCGCCGGAGACCAGGGTGACCCCGGAGGCGGGGGAGCGGATCGCCTCGTCCTGCTCCCGTTGAATGGTCGCGACGATGTCGCGCATCCCCCGACCGGTGGTCCGGGACAGGGTGGCCAGCAGGGCCCCGTCGCCCACCACCGGCATCTCCGCCGGTGCGGCGTCCGGGTCGAGCAGGTCGTCCTCGATCCGGGTGACCCGTTCCCCGCTGGACTGGATGGTCCGGCGCCGCACCACCCCGAGGGGTTCGGCCGGGGTCGCCTGGTAGAAGGCCGCGGCGGCCGGGGCGCGCCAGTCGACCACCAGGGTGCTGGCGTCCTCGTCACGGATGCCGAGCCGCCCGACGTAGAGCACCTGGCCGTCCCGCAGGTCCAGCCGGCCGAAGACCAGCCCCTCGTACTCCGCGTCGAGCAGGTGACGTCGCTGCGCGGCGTGGAAGACCATCGCGTCGCGTTCCACCAGGGCGCCGAAGTTGCCGACCCGGGCCAGCCGGTAGCCGTCCCGCTCCGCGATGACGGCCGCGCGCCGCAGCTCGGCCAGTCGCGCGTACACCCGGTCGAGATGCCGTTGCTCGACGGCGATCTCCTGATCCAGGGTGCTCTGATCCACCGCTCGTGCTCCTCGTCCCGCCGCCCGGCCAACCGCACGAGATTACGCCCCACCCGCCACGGGCAGGGAAGGGCACCTTCTCGGGCAGGGGACCTTTGTCAACAACCCGGGACGGAACTGGCGCCCAGGACCCGACGCAGTACGCCGGACAGGGCCTCGTTGACCTCCTCGGGGCGTTCCATCATCAGCATGTGGCCGGCCCCCGGGCACACCACCAGTTCGGTCGCGGACAGGGCCTCGGCGATCGACTCCGCGCAGGGCGGTGGGGTCAGCCGGTCCTTGTCCCCGACCAGGGCGGCGGCCGGGAGGTGCGCCAACGCGGCCAGGGTCTCCAGCCGGTGCTGGTCACCGATCGAGGCCCGGAACCCGCCGATCGAGCGCAGCGAGGCACGGGCCACCGCCGAGGTGACCAGGCGGATGTCCGAGGGGTCACAGCGCTCGCCGAAGAGCATCCAGCGGATGCTGGGCTGCAAGGCCCGCAGCAGGGGGCGGGGCGGACGCCAGGAGCCGCAGCGGGCCAGCACCCCGGCCCCGGTGGTCTCCGCCAACCGGATGATCCGGGTGATCCGGGGCGACAGGCCGTAGACGGTGTGGGTGTGCCCCTCGGCGGTGGTGGAGACGAAGACCAGACCGGCGATCTGTCCCGCGAAGTGCTCGGGATGCCGGTGGGCGTACTCCATGATCGTCATGCCGCCCATGGAGTGGCCGACGAGCATCACCGGGCCGGTGGGTGACACCGCGTCCAGCACCGCCGCCAGGTCGTCACCGAGTTGGGCCAGGGTGGCCGTGGGCAGGGCCATGCAACTGGACCTGCCGTGCCCGCGGGCGTCGTAGGTGACCACCCGCACCGAGGGGTGGTTCTCCCGCAGGGCCGCCACCTGTCGGTGCCAGCTCCGGCCGTCCAGGGTCCAACCGTGCACCAGCACCACGGTGACCTCGGCCTCCGCCGGCCCGCTGACTTCCACGTGCAGGCGTACGTCGTCAGGAGTTCGTACCTCGACCCGCTCTGGCATCGCCACCTCCCCCAAGCCCGCGTGGCTGCGTGACACCGGGGATACCCGGTGGTAACACCGGCTACCCGCCATGACACCACGCCAACCACGATGCTGAGAAGGTGCCGACCGGGCTGAGGCGGGACGGGCCCGACCCCGGAGACGACGAAACGCCCGCCGGCAGACCGGACGGGCGTTTCGTGGTGGTACGTGAGGGGACTCAGCCCTCGAAGACACCGGCCTCGACCAGGCGCTTCTCGGCGGCGTCCCAGCCGTCGCCCGGGTGGGTGGCGTTGAGGTTGTTGATCTCCGCCCGGATCTTGGCGGCGTGCCCGGCGGCGGCCAGCACCCGGATCTCCTCGACGAAGGCCTCGGAGTCGGTGCGCAGGTGCACGGTCTTGCCGTTGGTCAGGTTCCGCACGTAGGCGTGCTTGCCGCCGTTGAGCGGGATCAGGTACTTGAACTCGCCCAGCACGCTGAGGGCGCCACCCTGGCCAGCCTGGCCGGCCCGGACTGACGCGCGCGCGGTCTTAGAGGTGTTGCTCGCCACGGAGGTACTCCTTGCAAGACGTACGGAGGACGGAACGTCCGGGGGCTGTTGCGGGGCGGCACCCGATGGGTGACCCCACGAGAGGCTTACGCGGCACAGGCCGCCGATGGAACTGTACACGACCCGCGATCCCGGCTGGTCATCACGGCGTCACGAGATGGAACCACGGCCCCCGGTTCGACTATTCCGACCGGCGGATTTGCCGATTCCCTGGCGCACCATCCGTCACACCAGTCATCATGTGTGCAACAAGCACCCGGATGCGGGCGAGGTCGTAGGGGAAGACGCACCTCGCTCTCCGGGAGGTCACCGTGCCAACGCGTGGCGTCGTATACGTCCATTCGACCCCGCTCGCCGTGTGCTCACACGTCGAGTGGGCGATCGCGCGCGTCCTTGCCGCGCCGGTCAACCTGCAATGGACGGCCCAGCCCGTCGACCCCGGCGCCCGCCGAGCCGAATGCGGCTGGTCCGGTCGCCCCGGAACGGGCGCCGAGCTGGCTGCTGCCCTCCGGCAGTGGCCCATGATCCGTTTCGAGGTCACCGAGGAACCCAGTCCGGGTGCCGACGGTGAACGCTTCATGCACGTCCCCGGTCGCGGCCTGTTCCGGGCCACCGTGGGCGCGGCCGGTGACATTCAACTCGGCGAGGACCGACTGCGCAGCATCATGGCCTCCGCCCGGGGACCCGAGGCCCTGGCGCACGCCCTGGACCGGGCGCTCGGCACCGCCTGGGACGCCGAACTGGAGCCGTACCGCTACGCCGGAGACGGTGCCCCGGTGACCCTGCTCACCCGGGTCGGCTGAGCCCGGCCCCGACCGCCGGCGGTGCGGAAGTCCGCCGGCGGCCGGTCCTGGCCAGGCCGAGTTGCCCGGTCCCCGGTCACCTGGTGGGATGGGCCGCGTGTCGACTACCCCTCGGCGTGTCGTCGCCGTGCTCCTCGCGGTGACCATGCTGTTCGCGGCCGGCTGCTCCGACCCCGGGCAGGGCCCCGGCGTGGAGGTCCCGCCCGGCTCGACCGAACCGGCGCCCTCGTCCAGCGGGCCGGCGCCGTCGGCGAGCCTGGACCCGGCGGCCCGGGCCGCCGCCCTGGTAGCCGAACTCACCGACGAGGACCTGGTCGGTCAGGTGCTCATGCCCTACGCGTACGGCGACCGGGCCACCAAGGTGTCGGCCGGATCGGCGGCCGGCAACCGGGCCCTGGCCGGGGTGGACACCCCGGCCGAGATGATCGAGAAGTACCGGCTGGGCGGGCTGATCCTGGTCGGCTTCAGCGCGGACGATCCCACCCAGGGCAACCAGCCGACCACCAACGTCGACAACCCGAAGCAGGTCCGGGAGTTGACCACCGGACTGCGCGAGGCCGCCGGCAAGCTGGCCGCCGCCCCGGCACCCCTGCTGATCGGCACCGACCAGGAGTACGGGGTGGTCACCCGGGTCACCGAAGGGGTGACCATGCTGCCCAGCGCCCTGGCCGCCGGGGCCGCCGGTGATCCCGACCTGACCGAGGCGGCCTGGCGGGTCGCCGGCACCGAACTGGCGGCGATGGGGATCAATGTCGACTTCGCGCCGGTCGCCGACGTGCTGGTCACCCGCAGCGCGGTGATCGGGTCCCGGTCCTTCGGCGCGGACCCGCAACGGGCGGCGGCGCAGGTCGGCGGGGCGGTACGCGGACTACAGGCGGCCGGGGTGGCCGCCACCGTCAAGCACTTCCCCGGGCACGGGCACAGCGCGGAGGACTCCCACCGGGACCTGCCCGTGCTGAGCCAGTCCCGCAAGAAGCTGGCGGCGCAGGCGTGGCCCCCCTTCACCGCCGGCATCGAGGCCGGGGCGTTGGCCGTGATGTCCGCCCACCTGGACGTCCGCTCCGTGGACCCCGGGGTGCCGGCGACCTTCTCGCACAAGCTGCTCACCGAGGTGCTGCGCGGGGAACTCGGCTTCCAGGGAGTGGTGATCACCGACGGCATGAACATGCCTCCGGCGCGCCGCTGGGGGCCGGGGGAGGCTGCGGTACGCGCCCTGAAGGCCGGCAACGACCTGATCCTCATGCCACCGAACGTGAGCCAGGCCTACGACGGGCTGCTGGCGGCCCTGCGGGACGGCTCGCTGCCCCGGGCCCGACTGGTCGAGGCCGTCACCCGGGTGTTGACCATGAAGTTCACCCTGTCCGGGGCTCCCGCACCGGAGCTGTCCGCCCTGGCCACCCCGGAGCACCGGGCGGCGGCACGGGCCCTGGCCGCCGCCGCGGTGACCGTGCTGCGCGGCCGGTGCGAGCAGGCCGTGATCCCCGGACCGGTCACGGTGACCTCCTCCGACGGCCGGGCACACACCCGGGCCGCCCTGACCAAGGCGCTGACCGAGGCCGGGGTGCCGGTGGTGCCCAGCGGCGGCACGATCGTCCACCTGGTCGGGTACGGCGACCGGGCCGGGGACCTGCGGGCCGACGCGGCGGTCACGGTCGCCATGGACACCCCGTACGTGCTCGGTCAGGCGAAGTCACCGACCCTGCTGGCCACCTACTCGTCGAGCCGGGCCGCGATGGAGGCCCTGGCCGAGGTGCTCGCCGGCAAGGCCCGACCCCAGGGGCGATCCCCGGTCAAGGTCTCCGGACTACCCGCCACCACCTGCGCCGGCTGACGCCACGATCCGGCCGGGCGCTGCGGTCAGGGGGCTGCGGTCAGCGTGTCGCGGGCCAGCCGGTACGCGGGCAGCACGTCGAGGGGGTCACCGAAGCTCGTGCTGCTGGCCTCCAACAGCACCGTCGCCGCACCGGTCCGGACCGCCAGCGCCCACTCCCGGATGTCCTCGTCGAGCAACTCCCGATGGCTCAGCCAACTAGCCTCGACCACCTCCAGGCCGCCGACCCGGGTCTGGCGGTACTGCGGATCGGTCACCTTCCCGTCGGCAGCGACGAACGCCTCCAACGCCTGCCGGACCGGGAGGTCCGCGTCATCGGCCGTCCACACCCGCAGGAAGCCCGACACGACAGCGCGGCCGTCCACCTCGCAGCGCACGGTCGAGCCGCCGCGTCGGGTCAACGCCTCGGCCACGGCGGCGGCCACCTCGTCGTCGGGGTCGGCGGTCTTGATCTCTTTCGCCCGCCACCCGTCGGCCAGCTCGAAGGTCACCGGCAGCGGACAGGGCGCACCGGCGCCGACCTTTCCGCTCGCCGTGGCCGAGGCCACCTCGTCGTGCCATGGCGCACCCGTCGCGCTGCCGCCGGGCTGCTCGCCGGAGTCGGTCTGCTCACCGCCGCCGCAGCCGGCGAGCAGCCCGATGGCCAGCGCCGCCAGCACGAACCGGGATCGTCCCACGATGTCCACTCCCCGCTGTTGATCTATCGAAGCGCTTAACAAAAGCGAAAGTGTCCGTCGCCGTCAAGTTCGTCAGCGCTTGCGACCGTCGGGGCGGGCCAACACGAAACCCCTGCCGTCGCCATGACGGCGACGGCAGGGGTGACGGTGAGACGGGTCAGACGCGGGTGAAGATCAGCGCCACGTTGTGACCGCCGAAGCCGAACGAGTTGTTCAGCGCCGCCTCGATCGACATCTCCCGGGCCTTGTTGGTGGCCACGTCGAGGTCCAGACCGTCGTCCGGGTCGTCCAGGTTGATCGTCGGGGGCACCAGGCCGTCCCGGATCGACAGGATCGTGGCGATCGACTCCAGCGCACCGGCGGCACCGAGCAGGTGCCCGGACATGGACTTGGTAGCGGTCAGCACCGGGTGGTCGCCGAGCGCCTGGTGCAGGGCCTTGATCTCGGCCAGGTCACCCACCGGGGTCGAGGTGGCGTGCGCGTTGACGTGCACGATGTCCGACTTGGCGACGTCCGCGTCGATGATGGCCTTCTCGATGGCCCGGATCGCTCCGGCACCCTCGGGGTGCGGCTGCACGATGTCGTACCCGTCCGAGGTGATGCCGGAACCGGCCAGCCGGGCGTACACCCGGGCACCCCGGGCGGCGGCATGTTCGGCGCGTTCCAGCACCACGATGCCGGCGCCCTCACCCAGGACGAACCCGTCCCGACCCTTGTCCCACGGCCGGGAGGCCCGCTGCGGCTCGTCGTTGCGGGTGGACATGGCCCGCATCGAGGCGAAACCGGCGATCGGCAGGGGGTGGATCACCGCCTCGGTGCCACCGGCCACCACCACGTCGGCGCGCCCGGCCCGGATCATGTCCAGACCCAGCGCGATCGCCTCCGCGCCGGTGGCGCAGGCACTGGCCACCGAGTGCACCCCCGCCTGGGCCCCGAGTTCCAGCCCCACCCAGGCGGCCGGACCGTTGGGCATCAGCATGGGCACGGTGTGCGGGGAGACCTTGCGCGGGCCGGAGGCCTCCAGGATGTCGTCCTGGGCCAGCAGGGTGACCGCCCCACCGATGCCGGAGCCGATGCTGACCCCCACCCGTTCCGGGTCGGGCGCGGAGTCGGCCAGGCCGGCGTCGGCCCAGGCCTGATGGGCGGCGATCAGGGCGATCGCCTCGGAACGGTCCAGCCGACGCAGTTTCACCCGGTCCAGCACGGTGGCCGGATCGACCGCGAGCTGGGCGGCGATCCGGACCGGCAACTGCTCGGCCCACTCCTGGGTGAGGGCACTCACCCCGGAGTGGCCGTTGAGCATGGCGTCCCAGGTCGACGCGACGTCCCCGCCCAGCGGGGTGGTCGCGCCTAGCCCGGTGACGACGACGTCGGAACGACTCATGATCAGGACTGCGCCTCGATGTAGCTGACGGCGTCCCCGACCGTCTTGAGGTTCTGCACCTCGTTGTCCGGAATCTTGACGCCGAACTTCTCCTCGGCGGCGACCACGACCTCCACCATGGAGAGCGAGTCGACGTCCAGGTCGTCAGTGAAGGACTTCCCCTCGGCCACGTCGTCCGGGCTCACCCCGGCAACCTCTTCGAGGATCTCGGCGAGGCCGGCGGTGATCTCGTCACGGGTCATTGCGGTGGGTTCCTCTCATCGGGTTCTCCTCGGCGGCGGCGACGCCGCCGCCTAGCTCCTCGGCGACGACGCGCCGAGGTGGTATCAAGGGCAGCGGACGACCTGACCGGCGTAGGTCAGACCGCCGCCGAAGCCGAACAGCAACACCGGCGCGCCGGAGGGCACTTCACGGCGCTCGACCAGCTTGGACAGGGCCAGCGGAATGCTGGCCGCCGAGGTGTTGCCGGACTCGACGAGATCCTTGGCGATGATCGCCTGCGGGATGTTCAACCGCTTGGCGATGCCGTCGATGATCCGGGTGTTGGCCTGGTGGGGCACGAAAGCGGCCAGCTCCGAGGGGTCGACCCCGGCCCGCTCACAGGCCTGCCGGGCCAGCGGCGCCAACGCCGTGGTGGCCCAGCGGAAGACGGTCTGGCCCTCCTGGGCGATGTACGGGCGCCAGCCCTCGATGCGTACCGCCTCACCGCGCTCGGGCACCGAACCCCAGACCACCGGGCCCACCCCCGGCGCCTCGCCCTCCGCGGTGGCGGTGACCACCGCGGCGCCCGCGCCGTCACCGAAGATGATGCAGGTGGAGCGGTCCGTCCAGTCGATGAACTCGGAGAGCTTCTCGGCCCCGATCACGATGGCGTTGCGGCTGGCACCGGCCCGGATTGCATGATCGACCGTGCCGAGGGCGTACGAGAAACCGGAGCAGGCGGTGTTGAGGTCGAAGGCCCCCGGGGCCTGGATGCCCAGCTTGGCGGCGACCCGGCAGGCCACGTTCGGGCTGCGGTCGACCGAGGTGCAGGTGGCGACCACGACCAGATCGATGTCGGCGGCGGTCAGGCCGGAGTTCGCCAGCGCCTTGTCGGCGGCGGCGGCGGCCATGTCGGCGACCGTCTCGTCACCGGCGATGCGCCGACTGGCGATGCCGACCCGGTCGCGGATCCACTCGTCGTTGGTCTCCACCAGTTGGGCGAGGTCGTCGTTGGTCACCACCTGGGACGGCTGGTAGTGACCCATTGAGATGATCCTGCTGCCGCTCATGCCGAACCCTCCGTGTGGTCGGTCTCGTCGCGAGACCCGTTCTGGCTGGCGGTCGTGCCATGCCGGGCGATCAGGTCCCGGGCGGCGGGCAGGTCGTCCGGAGTGTTCAGGGTGACGATCTCCGGGAGGCCGGTGGCCTTGAGTTCCCGTTTGACCATGCCGGCGAGGGTGCCGGCGGGGGGCAGTTCGATCACCGCGGTCACCCCCAGGTCGGCGAGGGTGGCCGTGCACAGGTCCCAGCGCACCGGGGCGGTGACCTGGCGGACCAGCCGTTGCAGGACCTCGCGGCCGTCGCGGACCGGACCGCCGTCGAGGTTGGACAACAGGATCCGGGCCGGGTCGTTCGGGGTGATCTCCTCCGCGACCGAGGTCAGCGCGGCCTCCGCCGGCGCCATGAACGGGGTGTGGAAGGCGCCGGCCACCTTGAGGCGGATGATCCGGGCCCGGGCCGGCGGCTCGGCGGCCAGCTTGTCCAACCCGGCGACCGAGCCGGCGGCCACGATCTGACCGGCGCCGTTGCGGTTGGCCGGGTACAGGCCGTGTCCGTCGATCGCGGCGATCACCTCGTCCGGGTCGCCACCGAGCACGGCGGCCATCCCGGTCGGCTCCAGGGCGCAGGCCGCGGCCATCTCCCGGCCGCGTACCCCGGCCAGGGTGATCGCCGCCTGGGTCGGCAGGGTGCCGGCCAGCGCGGCGGCGGCGAGTTCCCCGACGCTGTGCCCGGCGGTCAGGGCCACCTCCGACAGCGGCAGGTGCTCGGCGGCCAGCAGCGCGGCGGCCACCAGCAGCGGCTGGGTGCGGGCGGTGTCGAGGATCTCGTCGGCGTCGGCCTCGGTGCCCAGCCACACCAGATCCACCCCGGCCAGTGTCGACCACTCCCGCAGCCGGGCCTCGGCGCCGGGCAGGTCGATCCAGGGGGTGAGGAAGCCGGGTTTCTGAGAACCCTGGCCGGGGCAGAGTACGGCTAGCACGTGTATGACTCTCCCGGATCGCCACTCGTAACGCTGTGTCGACTGACACCAAACCGCACTAGGACCTTTGGAGGAATCCTACAAAGGTTGGTGGTTGTCGTCGCTAGCCTGTGATCTTTTACCGGCGGCCGGGGGCATTGTCTGGGTGGGTACCACCGGGTCCAGCCGACCCACCGTCAGCGCCACCCGCAGGGCGAAGGCGTCCCGGGAGATCAGCGGGCTGAACCCGGTGACATCGGAGATCCGCCGCAGCCGGTAGCGCACCGTGTTCGGGTGCACGTACAGCGACCGGGCGGCGCTCTCCAGGGTGCCGCCCGCCGCGAAGAAGGCGTCCAGGGTCTCCAGCAGCTCACCGCCGGCCCGTACCAGGGTCGCGTACACGTCGTGGCGCAGCCGCCGACGGGCCTCCGCATCACCGGCCAGAGCCCGCTCCGGCAGCAGGTCACCGGCGTGCACCGGGCGGGGAGCGGCCGGCCAGGCCGGGGCCGCGCGGTAACCGGCCAGAGCCGCCCGCGCCGACTCGGTGGCCTCGTCCAGGCTAGGTACCGCCGGACCCACCACCACCGGTCCCGGGCCGAAGGCGGTCAGCAGCTTGGCGGTGGCCGCCACCGGTTCGGCCGCGCCGCCGAGCACGATCACCAGCCGGTCGCCGTGCACCCCGCCGATCACCTCCACCCCGATGCGCCGCGCCTGGCGGTAGACGGTGTGCAGCACGGCGGCCACCTCTCCGCCGGGGGAGGTGCCGACCGCCACCGCCACCGGTGGCGCGTCCGTCCAGCCGAGGGCGGCGGCGCGACTGGCCAGCACGTCCGGGGAGTCACCACGCAACAGGGCGTCCACCAGCAGGGCCTGCAACCGGGCGTCCCAGGAGCCACGGGATTCCGCCGCCCGCGCGTACACCCGGGCGGCGGCGAAGGCGATCTCCCGGGAGAAGCGCAGCACCGCCTCCCGTAGCTGCGGCTCCTCACCCGGGGCGGCGAGCTCGCTGACCTGCTCCTCGACCACGTCGATGGTGACCTTGATCAGGGCCACGGTCTGCTGGAGGGTGATCGAGCGGGCCAGCGCCTGCGGGGCGGTGGCGAACACCTCGTCGGAGACCTCCTGGGTGCCCTCCCCGGCACCGGCGCCCGAGCAGAGCCACTGCACCAGGGAGCGGACGCCGGCCTGGGCCACCAACATCACCCAGGAGCGCTGGTCGGCCGGCAACGCCCGGAACCAGGGCAGGGTCTCGTCCATCCGGGCCACGCTGGCGGTGGCCAGGGAGCCGGCCGCCCGCTCGATCCGGCGCAGTGTGGCCGACAGCTCCATCCCGCCCGATTCGCTCACCCGCCTAGCCTGACATGTCCTGAACTGGCCCTCTACGGCAGCCGCCGGCAGGCGTCCCGGCTGGTCAACCCGGTACGCGGTGCGTGGGCGGTCGGTATCGGCCAGTACGGTGTCAGGACACGTCGGGTGGGCACCGGCGTGCGGGCGAGAGGTGAGGAGAAGCCGATGGCGCAGGGGGACGCCGAACACGGCTGCGCTCAGGAGGAGCCGAGTCGACCGGGCACTCACGAACAGCCGATGACCGGCAAGCATCACCATCACCGCCGACCGACCGGTCTCACCCCGGCGGCCGAGCCGCACGCCGGCTGGACCCCGGAGCGCGGTGACGAGGAGCCGGGTGCCGTACGACCCGGCCCGGCCGAGCCGGTGGTGCCCCGGCAACGGGCCGCCGAACCGCCGGTCGAGCCGGTCGAGCCGACCGTTGCCGGGTGCCTCAGCGAGCGGCCGGGCTGGGCCGGCGCCCACCGGCACGCCCCGGTACGCCCGGCCCGCCGCACCACCCGACGGGAACGCCCGCCCCGACGCTGGTGCTGATCACCTGGACGCTGCGGTCAGCGGGTGCGGCGGCGGACCAGCAGGGCGATGCCGGCCAGGCCGAAGGTGATCACGAGGACCACGGCGACGTTGAGCAGCAGGAGGCGGCGCAGATCGCCGAAGGCCTCGTTGAGGTCCTGCGCCGGGTTCAGGGCCTCCTCCGGGATGATCCGTTCGCCCCCGCCGATGCCCCCGCTGACCGACTCGAACGTGCGCTCCAGCGGCACCCCGACGGTGCGCAGGGTCTCGGACATGCTGACCCGTCCGAGGAACCAGGCCGCGGTGGTCTTGCGGGAGTCCGGCTGCTTGGCCGGACGGAAGACCCGGGGCCCGCCGACCGCCTTCGGGTAGAGGTCGTAGGTCTGCTTGGGCACGTCACCGGCCAGCACCACGACGGTGTACTTCGGACCCAGGGTGGCCTTCTTGGGGCTGCCCGACTGGCGTACCAACGCCCGGGGGCTCACCTGGTCGACGATGGCCTTGACCTGGTCGGGCTGTTGCTCGGCGCGCAGTCGCAACGGTTCGGCGAGACCGTCCCCGGTGATGTCCACCCCGGCCGGCGGCGACTTCGGTGCCGCCGGAGCCGGCTGTGCGACCGTGAGGGACAGCAGAAGCGCCGCCAACCCACCCACCGTCAGTACGGCCAGTCGCCTCATCCGTCGGACCATGCCGCCTCCTCGCCCCGTTCGATGGGTGGCTCCGCTGCAGGGGTCACTCGCCGGAAGCCGGCGGTGGTGACCGTGCCCGCAGGACGGGTACCCACCTAAAGACTCCGCCGAACGTCGATCGGTTGCAGCCGGTGGAACACTTATTTGGACTATCTGCGATCTCGACTCGGCATGGTAGCGGCCGTGGAGCAGTGGGCGGATTTACCGGTGCCGTGGCCGGTGATGCAGGCAGGATAACCCGTCCCGGCAACCCGGGGGGTGCCGGTGCCGGCTAGACCAGGCGCAACCGGGCGGCCCGCAACCGGGTCAGGGTGCGCTCGGCGCCCAGCACCTCAAGGGACTCGAACAGCGGCAGACCGACCGTGCGACCGGTGACGGCCACCCGTACCGGCGCCTGGGCTTTGCCCAGCTTGAGGCCGCGTTCCGCACCGACGGCCTCCAAGGTGGCCTTGAGGGTTTCCGCGTCCCAGGAGTCGACCGCCTCGAAGGCCGCGATGCTCGCCTCCAGCAACTCCGCGGAGCCCTCCTTCATGGCCTTCGTCCAGGCCGCCTCGTCGATCATCGGGGTGGCCAGGAACAGGAAATCGACATTCGGCACGATCTCGCTGAGCACCGCGATCCGGGTCTGGGCCAGGGGGGCCACCGCGGCGAAGACGGCCGGGTCGAACTCCTCGGGCTGCCAGGGCGGCGGCGCGATCGTGCCGGTGCCGGTCAGCCACGGCCGGCAGGCCTCGATGAACTCCTCGACCGGCAGCGCCCGAATGTACTCGCCGTTGAAGGCGCGCAGCTTCTTCTCGTCGAAGAAGGCCGGTGAGGGGTTCACCTCCGACAGGCGGAACTCCTCCTCGATCACCGACCAGGGCACGATCTCCCGGTCCCCGGAGGGGGCCCAACCCAGCAGCATCAGGTAGTTGCGCATCGCGGCGGCGAGGTAGCCCTCGTCCCGGTACGCCTCCAGGGCCACCTTGTCGCGGCGCTTGGACAGCTTCTGCCGCTTCTCGTTGACCACCACCGGGACGTGCGCCCAGATCGGCGGCTTGACCCCGAGGGCATCCCAGAGCAGCTGCTGCTTGGGGGTGTTGGGCAGGTGCTCCTCGGCCCGGATCACATGGGTGATCCCCATGGTCATGTCGTCGACGACATTGGCCAGCAGGAAGACCGGCGAGCCGTCACCACGGGCGATGACGAAGTCCTCGATGAGCTTGTTCTCGAAGGTCGGCTCGCCCCGGATCAGGTCGACCACCACGGTCGTGCCCTCGTCCGGGGTGCGGAACCGCAGGGCCCGGCCCTCACCCGGCCCCAGGTCCCGGTCGCGGCAGTAGCCGTCGTAGCCGGTGTACTGGTTGCCGGTGCGGGCCTGCACCGCGTCCCGGGTGCAGTCGCAGTAGTACGCCCGGCCGGACTCGTACAGCCGGGCGGCGGCGGCGCGGTGCTCCTGCGCGTACGCGGACTGGAAGTAGGGGCCCTCGTAGCTGCCCCGGGAGATGCCGATCCAGTCCAGGGCCGACAGGATGCCCTCGGTCCACTCGGGCTTGTTGCGGGCCGCGTCGGTGTCCTCGATGCGCAGCACGAACACCCCGCCCTGCTGCTTGGCGTAGATCCAGTTCTGCAGTGCCGAGCGGGCACCGCCGACGTGGAACATACCGGTCGGGGATGGGGCGAAGCGCACACGTACCGTCACGACGACAGCCTACCGTCAGGGCACCGAGCGGATCTTCAGCACCAGCACGCTGCCGAGGACGGTCACCGCGGCCGTGATCGCGTACAGGGCCGGGTAGCCGCCCAGATAGACCACGATCGGGGCGGAGATGGCCGGTCCGAGCACCTGGGGTGCGGAGTTGGCGATGTTGACCACCCCCAGGTCCTTGGCCCGGTCGGCGGCCTTCGGCAACACCTGGGTGATCAGGGCGGCGTCGACCGACAGGTACACGCCGTAACCGGCACCGAGCAGGGGGGCGGCGGCCAGGGCCATCGGCCAGGTGGGCATGGCGGCCAGCAGCAGCGCCGCCACCGCCATCACCATCCCGGCGGCGATCACGAAGACCTTCCGTTTGCCGGAGCGGTCCGACAGCCGCCCGGCGATCACCGTGGTGGCCATCAGCCCGGCGGTGTAGAGCAGGATCAGGATCAGCAGGCCGCCGTCGGGATCGGCCAGCCGCACCTTGTCGGTGAGGAAGTACAGCAGGTAGAGGGTGCCCAGGGCGTTGCCGAGCTGCACCAGGAACCGGGTGATCCAGGCCCAACCGAAGTCGGGATGCTGGCGCGGCGAGACCCACATGCCGGCCAGCAGCCCTCGCAACGTCGGTCGGTGCGTACGCGGGAGGGGATCGTCCGTGGTGCGCAGGGTGAACGGCACCGCGAGCAGCACCACGGCGGCGGCGATCGCCAGATAGCCGGCGGCGTTGCCGGTGACCACGGCGGTGACCAGCACCACCCCGAGCACCAACCCGAGGGCCTGGGGGATGCCTACCCAGCCGGAGACCCCGCCCCGCTGGGCCACCGGCACCCGATCCGGTACGGCGGCGGTCAGGCTGGCCAGCATCGCGTTGAAGCAGGTCTGCGCGGCGATCCAGCCGACGACCACGCCGAGCATGGTCTGCGCCTGGGCGAGCAGCACCAGGGACAACGCCCCGAGCAGGGCACCGCCGAGGGTCCAGACGTGTCGGCGACCGTACTCCCGGCGGCCGATCCGCAGGCAGGTCCGGTCCGACAGGGCTCCGGCCAGCGGGTTGACCAGCACCGCGGCCAGCGCACCCAGCCCGGTGACCACCGCCAGCATGGTCTCCTTGTCGGTCGGCGTGATCTGCTCGATCTGCTGGGGCAGCAACACCTGGATGGGGGTGAAGAAGGCCATCCAGACGCCGAGGTTCGCGGCGAACAGCAGGGCGGTCCAGCCCCGCCGTACCGGCACGGTCGGCTCCGCCAGGGCGGCCGGCAGCGAGGCCGGGGTGGGGTCGATGGTGGTCACCGGGCGGGGGTCCGCTCGGCGGCCGCGATCACCTCACGCAGCCAGGCGTACGAGGACTTCGGGGTACGCCGCTGGGTGGGGTAGTCGACATGCACCAGACCGAAGCGTTTGGTGAAACCCTCGGCCCACTCCCAGTTGTCCAGCAGGGACCAGACGAAGTAGCCGGTGACCTCTACCCCGTCGTCGATCGCGGCGCGTACCGCCCGCAGGTGGGAGTCCAGGTAGGCGATCCGGTCCGGGTCGTGCACCCGCCCGTCGGCGTCGGGCAGGTCGTCGTAGGCGCAGCCGTTCTCGGTGATCTGGATCGGGGGCAGGTCGGCGCCGTAGCGACCGTGCAGCCAGCCGAGCAGTTCGCGCAGCCCTTCCGGGGCCACCGGCCAGTCGAAGGCGGTACGCGGGTAGCCCTGAAGCGGCACCAGGTCGAAGGGCAGGGGTGATCCCGGCTCGGCTGCCCGTACCGCCGTGGGGTTGTAGTAGTTGACCCCCAGCACGTCCAGGGGGGCGGCGATCACCGTCAGGTCCCCGTCGCGGACCGCGCTCTGGTCGAAGCCCAGTTCGGTCGGGTATCCGCGCCCGAGCAGGGGATCAGTGAACAGCCGGTTGTGCAGGGCCTCGTAGGCGGCCACGGCGGCCAGGTCGGCCGGGGTGTCACCGGCGGGGCGTACCGGGGAGTAGTTGTTGGCGATGGCGACCGGGGCGGTGGTCCGGGCGCGCAGGGCGGCTACTGCCAGACCGTGGCCGAGCAGTTGGTGGTGGGCCACCGGAAAGGCGTCGAAGAGCAGGGCCCGGCCGGGCGCGTGCTCGCCCGTGCCGTAGCCCAGGCTCATGTGGATGAAGGGCTCGTTCAGGGTGATCCAGAGTCTGACCCGGTCGCCCAGACGCTCGGCCACCAGGTCGGCGTACTCGGCGAAGCGGTGGGCGGTGTCCCGGTTCAGCCACCCGCCGGTGTCCTCCAGGGCCTGCGGCAGGTCCCAGTGGAACAGGGTGGCTACCGGGTCGATGCCCCGGTCGAGCAGCCCGTCGACCAGCCGCTCGTAGAGGTCCAGTCCAGCGGGGTTGACCGCGCCGCTGCCGGTGGGCTGCACCCGGGGCCAGGCCACCGAGAACCGGTACGCGCTCACCCCCAGCTCGGCCATCAGGGCGATGTCCTCGGGGTACCGGTGGTAGTGGTCGCAGGCGATCTCGCCGCTGCTGCCGTCGGCGATCCGTCCCGGGGTGTCCGCGAAGGTGTCCCAGATGGAGGGTCCGCGTCCGTCCGTGCCGGCGGCGCCCTCGATCTGGTACGCCGATGTGGAGACCCCCCAGCGGAAGCCGGTGGGGAAGCTGGGCATAGCTGCGGTCGACATGCGCCCTCCCGGAGAAACGCGAAACGTGTTCGGCACTCTAGGGCTCGACGGGGCGCGGGTCTATAGGTCGACGTGCATGGGAAAGCAATACCTTTCGGCGTGTCTTTTGCGAACACGTCCGCATACGTCCGATTTGACGCATAGAGTGCCGATATCGTGGGATGTCCTCACTGGAGGAAGACGGATAATGATCCTCGTGGAACGCAGCGCGCACGTGGCGGCGCCGGTCGAAGCGGTCTGGGATGTGGTGCAGCGGGCCGAGCAGTTGCCCGCCTGGTTGGCCGGGGTCCGGGCGGCCGAGGTCCTCTCCGGAGAGGGCTTCGGGCGGCGGCAGTTGGTCCAGGCCGGCCGGGGTGCCGCGCATGAGGCCGAGGTGATCGCCTACCAGGAACCGACCCTGATCGGCTGGCGAGAACGCGCGAAGGGCGCCGGTGCCCGAGCGGAGGCGCGCACCGAGATATACGTCCAGCTCACCGCAGACGAGGAGGCGGGCGGCACCATCGTGCGGCTGATCGTCGTACGCTGGCCGGCCGGTCCGGTCAAAGCCGCCCTGCTGCGCCTCGGCCTGCGTCGGGTCGGCGCCGACCTGGAGGACTCGCTGGCCCGGCTGACCGACCTGGCCGCCGTCGGCTGACCGGCCACGTCCTGGCGTCACCCGCGACGGTGGCGGCCCCGGTGTCCCTGCCAGGTGCACCCGGGCCGCCACCGCTTTGCGGCCGGTACTCACACGACCACGGTGAAGGCGGCTACCCGTACCTCGTCGAGATGTCGGAACTCGAAGAACAGCCGGTAGGTGCCCGCCGAGGGCACGGTGATCCCGAAGGCCACCACCGAGCTGGGTTGGCTGGCCGCCGCCGGGTGCACATGCAGGTACGCCAGGTCCCCCTGGCGCAGCGCCACCAGATGCCCGTACGCCCCCAGGTGCAGTTGCAGGTCGTTGACCGGCTGCCCGTCACGGCCCAGCCAGACCAGCACCTGGTTGGACTCGCCGGCCCGCAGGCCCCCGTCCAGGGTGATGGTGTAGCCGTCCACCAGCACGGTCTCCTCGGGCAGGGGAAGCTCCTCGGCGGCGTACCGACCGGGAACCGGCAGGTCGATGCCGAGGGTGGTGCCCGCCGCCGCCCCGACCGGCCAGAAGTCGGCGATCGCCCGTAACGGGCCGGGGGCGGCCGGGGTGACCGCTACCCGCCAGGTGCCGTCCGGCGACATCTCCGGATGCACGTGCTGATATCCGCCGAGGTCCCGGCCGACCAGGATCAGGTGCAGCGGCCGGTCGTGGACCACCTGGAAGTCGGTGAGCGCACCACCTGCCGAGTCGGTGATCCGGAAGACCAGCTCACCCGGCTTGCCGGCGCGCAGCTCCGCCTGGTCCACGGTCAGGGTCCAGCCGTCCCGGGAGACCTCCAGCCCGCCGGGCCCATGATCAGCGTGGGCCAGGGCCCCGGCCGCCGCCGGCCGGGCCGGCCCGGTAGTACCGCCGGCCCGGCCCGCGAAGAAGCCGACCGCCAGGGTCAGGCCCAGCACCAGGACGGCGGCGGCGTACCGGCCGACCCGGCCCCCCGGTGCCTCCCCGGGACCGGGGCGCCCCGGCTGGGGCGCCCCGTCCACGATCTCGGCCAGGGTCGCCGACCGCTGATCGGTCGTGGTCACGACAACCGGGGCTGCAACACGAACAGCCCCTGCTCGATGCCGCTGACCACCACGATGCCGCTGGGGAAGTAGGGGTACACGCTCCACGCGCCGTTCATCGACGCGCTGTTGCTCGACGGGTAGATGTCGAAGTAACCCGCCTCGGTGGCCCGGCCGCTGGACACGTTAGCCAGGTCCAGGATGCGCAATCCGGCCCGGTAGTTGGCCTGGTAGCTGTACCTGCCCTTGACGTACTGGTTGTGGTCGGTGGCGGAGACCCCGCTGGGCGCGCTGTAGGTGCCGATGTGCCGGGGGGCGTCCAGGTCGGCCAGGTCCCAGATGTAGGTCTGGGTGGTCACCCCGCGCCGGGACTCGTCCAACTCGTCGTCGAGCAGGAAGTACCGCTGGTCCTCGGTGAACCAGCCCTGATGGGTGTACGCCCGACCGGTGTAGCCGATGCGGGCCAGCTGCCGGGGAGCGGACTTGCTGGTCACGTCGACGACGGTCACCGTGTCCTCGTTGGAGCTGACACAGATCTCCCGACCGGTGTACGCGGTGTCCGGCCCCCGGTAGACGACACACTGGGTGTCGTGGGTGTAGCCGTCGTTGCTGACGCAGCCCGCCGAGACCGGGGACTTCGGGGTCCGGATGTCGACCATGTGCAGGCCGCCGCTGCAGGTGTTGGTGCCCACCGCGTACGCGTATCCGGTCTGCTCGTTGATCGCGATGTTGTGGGAGTTGCCGAAGCGGCTGTAGTGGACGTCCGCCGTCCAGGTCTGCGGGCTCGTCACCCCCCGGAGCCGGGTCAGGTCGAAGACCTGCATGCCGTGCCCGGAGACGTCCGCCACCACGTACGCGTGGTCGCGGTAGACCTTGATGTCCCGCCACACCGCGGTGCGATTCTGGTACGCGGGCAGGTTGCCCAGGTAGACCGGGGCGCTCGGGTTGGACACGTCCACGAAGGAGGTGCCGTTGCGCCGGCCGACCAGCGCGTACTCCTTGCGGGTCTGTGGGTCCGTCCAGCCCCAGATGTCGTTCGCCTGGCTGCCGCCGATGTTGGCCAGCGGCATGAAGGACAGCAGGTCCACGTTGCGGCAGGGGTAGCCCGCCGCCTGACCGTTGGTGCAGGCGGTCGCCGCGGCGGCGACCATCTGCTGGGTGGGTTCACGCTGGGCCATGAACTCCTGAGCCGAGGCCCGCCCCGCGGGGGTAGCGGGATCATGGGCTACCGAGGGTGAGCCCGGCCCCACCATCGACACCACCAGGGCGCCGACGGCCAGAGCCAGGCCGATCCGGACACTTCGCATGTGCACTCCCTCCCGTCGCGCCGAGGCGTCGGTGGCGTCCGGGCCGACGGTGAGACGGCGCGACGGAATGTCCACCGGACCGACCCCTGCCCAAGGAGAGCAACGCCTATCGATGAGTCTGAATCACCCGTGTTACAGACAACACCCACCTTCAATACCACCTACGTCATACCACCCCCTCTGGCTACACCCCCCACCCCGCTGAACCCCGTTGATCATGAGGTTGGCGGCAGTTGTTGATCTTCACGGTGCCGTCAAGCTCATGATCAACGGGGTTCAGCGGGGTGGGTTGGGGAAAAGGGGCGGGCCCGGCGCGGAGCGCCGGGCCCGGGGTGGGTTGGGTGGGTCAGGTGTCGCCGCCGGTTTCGCCTACGGGGGCGGCGTTGACGTCCTCGATGGCGTACTTCTTGGCGGCCTCGGCCGGTACGTGGGGCGGTACCGCTCCGCGTAGGGCGAGCTGGCGCAGGGTCGCGACCGTGACCGACTCGGCGTCGACGTGGAAGTGTCGGCGCAGGGCGTGGCGGGTGTCGGACAGGCCGAAGCCGTCCGTGCCCAGGGAGGTCCAGTCACCCGGTACCCAGCGGGAGATCAGGTCCGGCACCGCGCGCATCCAGTCGCTGACCGCGACCTTCGGGCCCTCGGTGTCGGCCAGCTTCTGCTGGATGTACGGCACCCGCTGCTCCGCGCCCGGGTGTACGAGGTTGTACTCCTCGCACTGGATGGCGTCGCGGCGCAGCTCGGTCCAGGAGGTCACCGACCAGACGTCCGCGGCCACCCCCCAGTCCTGGGCCAGCAGTTGCTGCGCCTTGAGCGCCCACTGCATGCCGGTACCGGAGGCCAGCAGGTTCGCCCGAGGGGCGTCCCCCTCCAGCGACGGGGCGGCCGAGTAGCGGTAGATGCCCTTGAGGATGCCCTCGACGTCCACCCCCTCCGGCTCGGCCGGCTGCTGGATCGGCTCGTTGTAGACGGTGAGGTAGTAGAAGATGTTCTCCTGCTGCTCGCCGTACATGCGGTGCAGGCCGTTCTCCATGATGTGCGCGATCTCGAACGCGAAGGCCGGATCGTACGCCACGACCGCCGGGTTGGTGGCCGCGAGCAGGTGGGAGTGGCCGTCCTCGTGTTGCAGGCCTTCACCGTTGAGGGTGGTGCGGCCGGCGGTGGCCCCGAGCACGAAACCGCGCACCATCTGGTCGGCGGCGGCCCAGAAGCCGTCACCGGTGCGCTGGAACCCGAACATCGAGTAGAAGATGTACATCGGGATCATCGGCTCGTCGTGGGTGGCGTACGAGGAGCCGGCGGCGGTGAAGGAGGCGACCGAACCGGCCTCGTTGATCCCCTCGTGCAGGATCTGCCCGACGGTGGACTCCTTGTACGACAGGAACAGCTCCCGGTCGACCGCGGTGTACCGCTGACCGTGCGGCGAGTAGATCTTCGCGGTCGGGAAGATCGAGTCCAGACCGAAGGTACGCGCCTCGTCCGGGATGATCGGCACCCAGCGCTTGCCGAACTGCTTGTCCTTCATCAGGTCCTTGAGCAGGCGGACGAAGGCCATCGTGGTGGCGACCTTCTGCTTGCCGGAACCGCGCTTGATGTCGGCGAACCGCTCGCTGCCCGGGATCGGCAGGGACTTGGCCTTGGTACGCCGCGAGGGCAGGTAGCCGCCGAGCTGCTGACGCCGCTCGTGCAGGTACTGCATCTCGGCGGACTTCTCCTCCGGACGGTAGTACGGCGGCAGGTAGGGGTTGTCCTCCAGCGCCGAGTCCGGGATGTCCAGGTAGAGCCGGTCGCGGAAGGTCTTCAGGTCCTCCAGCGTCAGCTTCTTCATCTGGTGGGTGGCGTTGCGGCCCTCGAAGTGCGAACCGAGGGTCCAGCCCTTGATCGTCTTGGCCAGGATCACGGTCGGCTGACCGGTGTGCTCCGTGGCCGCCTTGTAGGCCGCGTAGAGCTTGCGGTAGTCGTGCCCGCCCCGCTTGAGGTTCCAGATCTCGTCGTCGCTGAGACCCTCGACCATCTTGCGGGTACGCGGGTCACGGCCGAAGAAGTGCTCCCGCACGTACGCCCCGGACTCCGCCTTGTAGGTCTGGTAGTCACCGTCGGGAGTGGTGTTCATGAGGTTGACCAGCGCACCGTCGGTGTCGGCGGCGAGCAGTGGGTCCCACTCCCGGCCCCAGACCACCTTGATCACGTTCCAGCCGGCACCCCGGAAGAACGCCTCCAGCTCCTGCATCACCTTGCCGTTGCCCCGCACCGGCCCGTCCAGCCGCTGGAGGTTGCAGTTGATCACGAAGGTGAGGTTGTCCAGCTCCTCGCGGGCGGCCACCCCGATCGCGCCGAGGGTCTCCGGCTCGTCCATCTCACCGTCGCCGAGGAACGCCCAGACGTGCTGGTCCGAGGTGTCCTTGATGCCCCGGTGCTGTAGGTACCGGTTGAACCGGGCCTGGTAGATGGCGTTCAGCCCACCCAGACCCATGGACACCGTGGGGAACTCCCAGAAGTCCGGCATCAGCCGCGGGTGCGGGTACGACGGCAGGCCGCCGCCGGGGTGCGACAGCTCCTGCCGGAAGCCGTCTAGCTGGTTCTCGCTGAGCCGGCCCTCCAGGAACGCCCGGGCGTACATGCCGGGGGAGGCGTGACCCTGGTAGAAGATGTGGTCGCCGCCGCCCGGGTGGTTCTTGCCCCGGAAGAAGTGGTTGAAGCCCACCTCGTACAGCGAGGCGGAGCTGGCGAAGGTGGAGATGTGGCCGCCGACACCGATCTCCGGCCGCTGGGCGCGGTGCACCAGCATCGCCGCGTTCCACCGCACGTAGGCACGGATGCGCCGCTCGACGTGCTCGTCGCCGGGGAACCACGGTTCCCGCTCCGGCGGGATGGTGTTGATGTAGTCGGTGGTGGTCAGCGACGGCACCCCGACCTGGCGCTCACGAGCGCGCTCCAGCAGACGCAGCATCACGTAGCGGGCCCGCTTGGCGCCGCGCTCGTCGATGACACCGTCAAGCGACTCGACCCACTCGCTGGTCTCTTCGGGGTCGATGTCCGGAAGCTGGCTAGGCAGGCCGGCCGTGATCACCGGGCGCTTGCGTTCCGTAGCCACAGGCGTTCCCTCGGTTGTGTGTGGGATAGGTCTCTAGCGCCATCCTGCCCCGTCACGGCACGTGCCGTCACGTCCACCCGTGTCAAGGGCGACGCGCGACACAGGTACTCATCAGTAACGTCGTCGTTTCCGGACTTACCGCCTCCGAGCTGTGGCCCGAGCGGCTGACCAGCCGATCCGACCTGTTGGCGAAGATCATCGTCGGCGGGAGCGCCGGTCGGCCGATTGCGGCAGAATGCGAGACATGCGTAGTGAGGTGATCACCGTCCGGACCGGCTCCCGGCCCACCGTGCAGGACATCACCGTCGAGGCGGAACAGTTCGTCGCCGGACAGGGTGACGGGCTGCTGCACGTGTTCGTGCCGCACGCCACCGCCGGGCTGGCCATCATCGAGACCGGCGCCGGCTCGGACGACGACCTGCTCACCGCGCTGGACGCGGTGCTGCCCACGGACAACCGCTGGCGGCACCGGCACGGCTCCCCGGGCCACGGGCGCGATCACGTACTGCCCGCCTTCATCGCCCCGTACGCGACCCTGCCGGTGCTCGACGGTCGGCTGGCCCTGGGCACCTGGCAGTCGATCTGCCTGGTGGACACCAACGGCGACAACACCACCCGCCAGGTCCGGTTCTCCTTCCTACCGGGCTGAGGCATCCGTCGATCGGGTCGACCGGTGAACCCGAGCGGGGTTCGAGTGGGCGAGGTGTGCTCCGGTCGGTAATGCTGTCGGACGTGACCACCCCGCAGGATCTTGACGACCGACTCCGGGAGTCCCTGGCCGCGCTGACCGCGCCGCGGCACCGTACCGACCCGGCCCGACCGGTGGCCGAGGGCGCGACCTTGACCGGCGCCCAACTGCTGGAACTCTTCGACGCGCAGGTCACCAGCCGGCAGCTCGACCTGGCCGGGCGTTGGCTGCGCAGCTTCGGCGAGGGGTACCACACGATCAGCTCGGCGGGCCACGAGGGCAACGCCGCGGTCGCGGCCGCCCTGCGCCCCACCGACCCGGCGCTGCTGCACTACCGCTCGGGCGCCTTCTACTGCGTCCGCGCCGCCCAGGCCGCCGACCCCGCCGCCGGGTCCGTGTTGCTGACGGCCGACGACGACCCGGACGGTACGCCGACACCCCCGACCGCCCCCACCGACCCGGCCGACGGAGGCGACTCGGCCGACGGAGCCGATTCGCCCGATCCCACCGACCCGGGTGACCTGTCCGACTCAGCCGACCCGGGCCACCCGGCCGACTCGGCCGGAGATTCGCCGACAGTGCTGGACACCGACCCGACCGATGACGGGGGCGACGGTCGGGCTCGGTTGGCTGTGGTGCGGCGGCCGGTGGCGGCGGCGTACCTCGAGGCGGCGCGGGACGCCCTGCGGGGGATGGTGGCCTCCGGCCAGGATCCGATCGCCGGTGGCCGGCAGAAGGTCTTCGGCCGTGCCGACCTGGCCGTGGTGCCGACCACCTCCACGGCGGCCTCGCACCTGCCCCGGGCGGTGGGCATGGGGTTGGCGGTGGAGCGGCTGCGTCGACTGGACGCCCGAGGGGCCCCGGCGCAGGCCGACCCGAGTTTCCGGGTCTCCTGGGCGCCGGACGCGATCGTGGTCTGCTCCTTCGGCGACGCCGCGATCAACCATGCCAGCGCCACGGCCGCGTTCAACACCGCCGGCTGGTACGACCACACCGGCCTGCGGATTCCGGTGCTGTTCGTCTGCGAGGACAACGGCCTGGGCGGCAGCCTGCGATCCCCGCAGGGCTGGGTGGCGACCGCCCTGCGGTCCAAGCCGGGGATCCGCTACTTCGCCGCGGACGGTGCCGACCTGGTGGAGGCGTACCAGGCGGCGCGCGAGGCGGCGGCCTGGGTACGGCGACACCGCCGCCCGGCCGTGCTGCACCTGAGCACCGTCCGGCTGCTGGGCCACGTCGGGGCGGAGGCCGAGAGCGCGTACCGGGACGCCGAGGAGATCGCCGCCGACCTGGCCGCCGACCCGGTGGTCGCCACCGCGCGACGGCTGGTCGAGGCGGGCCTGGCCGGTGGCGGCGAACTGCTCGACCGGTACGACGAGATCGGCTGGCAGATCCGTCGGCTGGCCGAACAGGTGCTCGACGAGCCGAAACTGGGCAGCGCGGCCGAGGTGGTAGCCCCGCTGGCCCCACGCCGTCCGGTCCGGGTGACCCAGGCGGTGGCCGACGCGGGCCTGTACGCGGCCGGGCCGGGTGCCGGGGCCCGCCTGGAGGCCTTCGGCGGCAAGCCGCCGGAGCTGTCCGGCCCCCTGACCCTCGCGCAGAGCATCAACGCCGCCCTCACCGACGGGCTGCTGGCGTACCCCCAGATGGCCGTCTTCGGCGAGGACGTCGCCGCCAAGGGCGGACGGTACGGGGTGACCGGCCGGTTGCGTGACCGGTTCGGTCCGGCCCGGGTGTTCGACACCCTGCTGGACGAGACCTCGGTGCTCGGTCTGGGGCTCGGCGCGGGACTGGCCGGGCTGCTGCCGGTGCCGGAGATCCAGTATCTGGCGTACCTGCACAGCGCCGAGGACCAGGTCCGCGGCGAGGCGGCCACGATGGGGTTCTTCTCCCAGGGTGCGCTGCGTAACCCGATGGTGGTGCGGGTGGCCGGCCTGGCGTACCAGGAGGGCCTGGGCGGGCACTTCCACAACGACAACTCGGTGGCCTTCCTGCGGGACGTACCCGGACTGGTGGTCGCCGTGCCGGCCCGGCCGGACGACGCCGCGGCGATGCTGCGTACCTGCCTGGCCAGCGCGGTGGTGGACGGCAGCGTCTGCGTGTTCCTGGAGCCGATCGCCCTCTACCAGGCCCGCGACCTCTACGGCGACGGTGACGGTGAGTGGCTGGCCGGCTATGCCGAGCCGGGGACCTGGGCGGCCGGGCACGTCCCGGTCGGGCGGGCGCGGGTGTACGGCGTCGGCTCGGCCGAGGACCTCACCATCGTGACCTTCGGCAACGGCGTACGGATGGCTCTGCGGGTGGCCTCGGCCCTGGCGGACGAGGGCATCGGCAGCCGGGTGGTGGATCTGCGCTGGCTTGCCCCGCTGCCGGTGGCCGACCTGATCCGGGAGGCCGCCGCCACCGGGCGGGTGCTGGTGGTGGACGAGACCCGGCGCTCCGGCGGGGTCGGCGAAGGGGTGATCGCCGCGCTGGTCGACGCCGGATATGTCGGGGCCGTACGCCGAGTGGCGGCCGTTGACTCTTTCGTGCCTCTGGGTCCGGCTGCCCGGCAGGTCCTGGTCTCCGAGGAAGCAATCACCCAGGGTGCCCGTACGCTGCTGGCACGGTAAATTTCGTTCCACCCGGTGCGCCACTTGCGCGGGACGGCACAACTGTGTGGACTTGCCTGACGGCACCGACCGGGTGCCGTGAGCTTGGACGAGATGAGGAGGCACGCGACAGTGAGCGCGACCGCTGGTCAGGCTGCCGACGGGGTACGCAGCCTGGCGGACCGGTTCGGCATCGAACCGGGCATGGTCGTCATGGAGATGGGCTACGACGACGACGTCGACTCAGATCTCCGGGACGCCCTGACCGACCGTTGTGGAGAGCTGGTCGACGAGGACACCGATGAAGTGGTCGACGCGGTGCTCGTGTGGTACCGCGACGGTGACGGTGACCTGTTCGAGCTTCTCGTCGACGCCCTCGGCCCACTGGCCGACAACGGGGTCGTGTGGCTGCTGACGCCCAAGGCCGGCCGCGACGGCCACGTCGAGCCGAGCGAGATCGCCGAGTCCGCTCCCACCGCCGGCCTTCAGCAGACCTCGACGGTCAACGCCGGCAAGGACTGGAGCGGTGCCCGTCTCGTTCTGCGTCGCGGCGCAAAGGGCAAGAAGTAGTCTGCCGCAGAACGTGACAGGCTGTTGCCTCTAGACTCGATCCAAGGAGTTCACATGCCCATCGAGGTTGGCGCCGAGGCGCCCGACTTCGTCCTCAAGGACCAGAACAACCAGGAAGTCCGGCTCTCGGACTACCGGGGTCAGCGTACGGTCCTGCTGGTCTTCTACCCGCTGGCCTTCACCGGCGTGTGCCAGGGCGAGCTGTGCGAGGTGCGGGACAACCTCAACGAGTACGTCAGCGACGACGTCCAGGTGCTGACCGTGAGCGTCGACTCGGTCTACGCCCACAAGGTCTGGGCGGACCGGGAGGGCTACCAGTTCCCGCTGCTGGCCGACTTCTGGCCGCACGGCGCGGTCGCGCAGGCGTACGGGGTCTTCAACGACACCGCCGGTATCGCCAACCGGGGCACCTTCGTCATCGACAAGGCCGGTGTCGTCCGCTTCGCCGAGATGAACATGCCGGGCGAGCCGCGCGACCAGCAGGGCTGGCGCAAGGCTCTGGCGGAGGCCACCGCCTGACCCGATTCCCAACGGGTGCGACCGTCCGGCAGGGCCGGTGCGCGGCAGGGTAAGCTGCCAACCGCCGGTCCGCCGTACGGCGTTTCCGGGCGCGTAGCTCAGTGGGAGAGCACTCGCCTTACAAGCGAGGGGTCGCAGGTTCGAAACCTGCCGCGCCCACCATCAGCCACCAGCACCAACAACGGCCCGGAGATCAACCGGCCACCCAGCAGTAGACGCCGCCATCCGATTGAACGGCCTCGCGAGCCAGCCCCGCCACGCCGACCAGAATGCCGAGCGCGACATCTGCGTCGAGGTCCTCCCCGTCGCGGAGCCGCTCGGCTTGCCATGCCTCTGCAACGTTCCGTAAGCGGGGCAAGTCTGCCTGGACGAGGCGAGCCACCAACTCGTCCGACAATGCGAACACCGCGCTGCCGTCGTTGACCCATTCCGCCACCATGCGCGGGTCGTCGACCCTCGCCTCAGGCTCGCGCAGGCGGCCGGTCAACAGGTTCTCCCAGGTCACGATCGCGTCGTCGGCATCGAAGAAGGAGCCGGACACGGTCTTCACGCCTCGCTTCGGACCTCGGGCGTGGGCAGCCCTGGCCTCCTCGTCGTTGGGCGCCCTGAAGAACTCGATGTGCTCGCTCATCCGCGTATTGTTGCCTCCCCGCAACGACTGCATACCCGCCCACATGCCCATCACAGGTCAGGACTCGCCGTCCGGAGAATGGCGACGAGGTCGTTGACGGTTCGTCGCGCGTCGAGACAGCAACGGCGGTTACGGCCGCGGTACGGCTGTTTCCTGCCAGCGGTAGAGGTCGCGCAGCAGGGCGATCTCGGCACCGTGATGAATCAGCTCCCTGTTGACGTGCAGGATTCGGTTCGCCATGGGGAACCGTTCGGGACCCACCGTGGGTGGATTGTCCAGGTCGGCGTCCGAGAGGCCGCGGACTCCCGCGTTCCATCTTTCGTACATCTCATCGAGTTGTTTCAGCGCCTCGTCGGCGGTCCCCGCGTAGGCGAATGTCTCGGAGTCGACGTCCTGGCCGCCGAAGTACCATCCGACCCGATAGCCCAGGCACGAGACGATGATGTGCGCCAGCCGCCAGGCAATCGTGGTCACCGGTGCCGGCACCGGGCCAGGGGACACGTGGTCCATCGTCCATTGCCCCGTACCTTCGGACAACGGTGCGGCCGACGTGCTCCGTGGGCGGATACTCCAGCAGCCGGGCACCGGCTCCCAGAAGTACTCCTCGTCGGTGAGACCCTCCAGCCGTGGCCGTAGGTTCTTGTGCCAGTACCAGTCCAACTGCTCCGAGAGCTGCTCGCTTCTTGTCACTTCCGCACCCTACGTACAACGGGAACCTGGCTGGGGCCATCGTCTGCCGCGTGCCCGATCCGTACCCGATGTAGGCGGCCGGGGGCGCCCTCACCGTTACGGCGAAACGGCGGAATCCAGGCGAGCCGGAAACCGCCATTACGGCGTAACGGAGTCGATCTTCACCGATGGTGCAGATCGACTGCTCACACCGCTCGATCCAGCGTGGGCCGGGTGGCTGTCACCGGCCGAGTCGTCGCCCTCTTCGCGTCGGCAGGTGAGTCACTGCCGCGTGTGCCAGGATGCCGACCGCGCTTCCGACCAGCAGGCCGATCAGTGTCGCCCACTGCGCCCCGATGCCGGCTTGGAGCAGTGCGTTGATGCCCAGGTCGGCAGACACCCCGGCCGCTGTGCCGGCCCCGAGGGCCCACCACCGATGCCGTACGCCCGCGACGTGCAGTTCAAGGTAGGGCGGCAGGATCGCGATGAGCACGACCAGCAGCGGGGTCGAGGGAATCAACAGGATGAGGGCCGTGCCGGAGATCGCCCCGATGACGAGAGCCGGCAGGCCGAGACCGATCGCATGGTCCAGGTCAACGGGCAGGTGGCTCATGTCCGGCTGGCGTCGCCAGAGCCGCCGCCATCTGTCGGTGAAGGCCCGCTCGGGTGCCGGTGGGATCGGTGCGGCGGGCGGAGAAGCGCCGCCAGGGCCGGCTGTGCCGTCGGGAGCGGAGGACGCGGCCGGCGAAGCCATGACAGCAATTGTGGCCCGTCCTGGCCATCAGCAGACGGTGGCGGCGGTGAGGAAGAAGGTGACCGCGTAGGTGAACCGGTGCGAGTTGACGGCCTCGTCGAACTGGTCTTCGAAGGTGCGGGCTTCGCTGGGGTCGAGGGCGCCGCGTTGCGCTGCTGTGGCGGCCCAGCTGCGCAGGCCGAGGACGTTGTCGACGGCGGTCGGGTCTCTGACGACAAGCGTTCGGGGTTCGACGGTGATGTCGACCAGGCCGTGTGCGGCGAGCAGGCCGGCGTGTTGGTGTGCCAGGGTGCCGTTGCGGAGGAGGACATCGGCCCGGAACCTCAGCACGCGCCGGGCCAGATCCTGATCGGCGATGTCGAGCACCTGGGTGTCGTAGTCGGGGTCGGCCAGGACGATGCGACCACCCGGTCGTACGACCCTGACGAGGTCGGTGATCGCGGCCCGGGGATCGGCGAGATGTTGCACGGTGCGATCGGCCCATGCCCCGTCGAAAGAGTCGGTGCGAAAGGGCAGGTGATGGGCGTCCGCGACGGCGCACCGGGTGAGGCCCCGGGCCCGCATGGCAGCAGCCATGGTCAACGAACGATCCACGGTTGCCACGCTGACATCGTGTGCCTCTCGCAGGTGGGCTGCGCTTGCTCCGGTCCCGGCGCCGACTTCGAGGTAGCGACGGCCGGGAGTCGGATGGAGCAGCTCGCGGAGCCGCTGCTGGTACGCCCGGTAGAAGGGCTCCTCGGCGAGACGGTCGAGTACCCCGACCCACGAGGCCGGGTCCGGCTGGCAGTCGACGTCGGTGAACCCGTGCACGATCGGCAGCCTATTGCGGTAGCGCCGCCGCCGGCCGCGCCATGCTCGACCGTGGGGCACCGGAGGGGCGGGGTCAGCGGGGGGAGAGCATGCAGAACTCGTTGCCCTCCGGGTCGGCGAGGACCTTCCAGGGGACATCGCCGTCCAGGTCGATGGCGGTGGCACCGAGCGCCTGAAGCCTGGCCGCCTCGGCCGCCAGGTCGTCACCGGGGTACGGGCGGACGTCGAGGTGGACGCGATTCCACCCCGTCTTCACGTCGGGGGTACGGACAAACCGCAGGTAGGGGCCGACGCCCTTGGCGGAGCGCAGCACCGCGTGGTCGTCGGTGACCTCGTGCACGGTCCAGTCCATGGCGTTGCCCCAGAAGTCGACCATGGCTCGGGGGTCTGTGCAGTCGGCCACTATCGCCGCGATCGGTCCGGTGTCCCGGGGCGAGGTGCGCCAGTCCAGCACGCAGAACTCGTTGCCCTCCGGGTCGGCCATGACCGTCCACGGCACGTCGCCCTGGCCGATGTCGGCGGGGGACGCCCCGAGTTCCGTCAGTCGGGCGATCAGTTCCGCATGATGGGCCGCCGAGGTGGTGGCGAGGTCGACATGCACGCGGTTCTTCACCGTCTTGGGGTCGTCCGGGTAGGCGACGAGGTCGATGCAGACGGCAGCGGGGTCGGGGTAGTTCAGGTCCTCCGGTTCGAGGTTGGTCACCCTCGGCCCCTCGCTGGAGATTCCCCACCCGAGCACCTGCGCCCAGAAGTGGCCCAGCGCCTCGTCGTCCAGAGCCTTCATATTGATCTGCACCAACCGAGTCGCCATGCCCCCGATGCTAGTTCCCACCACCGACAAGAGCACCCCCACCGCGCACCGGGTCTGTCGTGGTGGCAACTTCCGGGATGTTGCTGCCTCGGCACCCGGGTCGGGCAGCAACATCCCGGAAGTTGCCGGGCGGGCGAGGCGAGGGCGAGGGCGAGGGCGGCGGTCATCGGGTGTAGTGCAGGAGGACGACGCCGCGACCGGCGGGGGTGGTGTCCACCAGGGTCAGGTGTTGTGGCGTGAAGGGGTGGTCGACCAGGGGGATGCCGCTGCCGGCGACGACGGGGTTGACCTTGACCAGCCATTCGTCCACTTCGGAGACGAGTTGACCGGCGAGCTGGCCCCCGCCGCAGAGCCAGATGTCGGCGCCGGGACGGCCCTTGAGGTCGCGGACGAAGGTCACCGGATCGCCGGAGACGATCTCCACCGCCGGGTCGTCGGAGGGAGGTAGCGAGCGGGCGAAGACGTACTGCTTGAGGTGGGCGTACGGGCTGGTGACGCCGAGGCGCAGGGCGGGCTCGTAGGTGGCCCGGCCCATCAGGACCGTGTCGAACCGGCCCTGCGGGCGGTCGATGCCGAGCTGCTGGTGAGCGAAGGTCGGGAAGGTCTGCGGCCACCGCTTCACCAGGGGGCCTGCCGGGTCGGGCTGCAGGTCGAAGAAGTCGTACGACCCGTCGGGGGCGGCGATGAAACCGTCGATGGTGCTGGCCACGTAGTAGACGAGCTTGCGCAAGGGGTACTCCAATCACTACGGATGTTGTGGTTGTGTCAACGTACAACAGATGTTGTGGTTGCTGTTAGGGTTTTCCGGTGGCACGCAACCTGGAGCGGCGGGCGGCCCTGGCGGACGCCGGGCTGCGGGTGCTGGCCGCGCACGGGGCCCGAGGGCTGACCCACCGGGCCGTGGATGCCGAGGCGGGGGTGCCGACCGGCACCGCCGTCAACTACTTCCGCTCCCGGGACGCCCTGCTCGGGGCCCTCGGGGAGCGGATCTTCGAGCGGTTCGCCCCGGACGACACCGTCGTGGCCGAACTGGCCGCCCGCCCGCCCTCCTCGGCCCTGCTAGCGGACTATGTCCGGTACATCGTCGAGCGGACCACCCGGCATCCGGAACTCACCCGTGCCCTGATCGAACTACGCCTGGAGTCGGTCCGCCGCCCCGACCTGGCCCGCATCCTCGGCGACACCCTGCGCCGGGGCTACCGCGCCGACGTCGCGTACCACCTGGCGGCCGGCCTGCCCGGCGGCGCGTTCGAGGTGGCCCTGCTGCGCTACGCCGTGGACGGGCTCCTGCTCGACCTGCTCACCACCTCGATCGACACCGGATTCGACCCGGATGAGGTCGTCGCCGCCCTGGTGTCCCGCCTGGCCGGGGGAGTCCCGCCCGGAGGCTGAACCAGCCACCCCGGCCGGAGGCGATGACTGTTCGGCGGTGCAGCGGGGAAACCTCGATCCGACGCACCTGGGGAGGAGCGACGGATGACGCGTGGCGGACTGACCATCGGCGTGCTCGGCTCATACGGCGGCCGCAACCTCGGCGACGAGGCCATCCTCACCGGCCTGCTGACCGACCTGCGTCAGCAGGAGCCCAACGCTCGGATCATCGTCTTCTCGCGCGATCCCGCACACACCAAGGTCGCCCACCCCTATGTGGAGGCCGTGCCCTGGGAAGGGGTCAGCCGCACCGACTCCGCCCTCGTACTGTCCCAGCTAGACCTGCTCATTCTCGGCGGTGGCGGGATCCTCTACGACAAGGAGGCCCGCCGGTACCTGCGGGTCGTCCGGGTAGCGCAGGAACGAGGATTGCCGGTGCTGACCTACGCGGTGGGGGTCGGGCCCCTGAGCGACATCGTGGACACCGGCATGGTGCGCGAGACCCTGGCCGGGGCCACCCAGGTGACCGTACGCGACCAGGAATCGCGGATGGTGCTGGAAGAGGCCGGGCTGCTCAACCCGATCACCGTCACCGCCGACCCGGCGTTCCTGCTGCAACCGGAGGAGTTCCCGGCGGAACTGCTGCGCGAGGAAGGGGTACCGGCCGGCAAGCGGCTGGTCGGGATGAGTGTGCGGGAGCCGGGCCGGGCCGCGGAACGACTGGACGTGGACGGCTACCACCGCCTGCTCGCCCAGATCGGTGACTTTCTGGTGCACCGCATCGACGCGCACGTGTTGTTCGTGCCGATGGAACGCGACGACATCCGGCACTCCCACGGGGTGCTGTCGCACATGATCGCCGCCGAGCGGGGCCGGATCCTGCACGGCACCTACAGCCCGCAGCAGGTGGTCGGCCTGATGCGCCATCTGGACCTGGCGGTCGGGATGCGGCTGCACTTCCTGATCTTCGCCGCGACGATGGGTACGCCGTTCCTCCCCCTGCCGTACGCCGGCAAGGTCTTCGACCTGGCCCAGCGACTGGGGGTGCCGGCCCTGCGCGGGGTGGAGCGGGAGGTGGAGGGCCCGCTGCTGGCCGAGGTCGACCAACTGTGGGACGAACGTGAACAGCGCGCCGAGACCACCGCCCAGCGGGTGGCCCGGGTCTGCGACGAGGCCCGGGGTACCTCTCAGGTGACCCGGGCGGTGCTGGACAGCCTGCGCCACCGCTCCCTGGTCAAGGTCGACGCCTGAGCCGCCCTCGCGTGGGCCGCTCCTGACGGGGGCGTGGTCAGACGGCCGGGCCGCGCCAGCGGTAACACCACTGCCCGGCCTCGGCATCGACCATTTCGAGCTCGTAGATGTCCGCCTCGGCCAGGCCGCCCGACCCCAGGTGATGGTGGGTCAACGGGGGCCGGTTGTTCGGATCCAACTCGACGGTGACGTGCTGGCCGTCTGCCGAACCGCCCACCAGTGGGATCTCAACCGTTGCTGCCATGCGCCCATCCTGCCCCGTACGCCGCCTCGCCGCAGCGGATACACCTCGGCGCACGGCTCGCTCGTTGGCCGGCCGAGGCCGGGGATAGCGTGTCGACATGACGGAGATCCCGATCGACCCGACCCTCGGCCCCGTGGTGAACCGGACCGCCGGGGAACGGGAGATCCTCGAATCCTTCCTGGATTTCCACCGGGCGGTCCTGCTGCGCAAGGTCCAGGGGCTTGCCGACGCTGACGCGGCCCGCCGGCTGCTGCCCTCGGCGACCACCCTCGCCGGGCTGGTCAAACACCTGGCCGAGATCGAGTACAACTGGTTCCACATCCTGCTGGAACCCTCCCCGGGGGAGACCTTCCCGACCACCGAGGAGTCCGCGCTGGCCAGCTTCACCCTCGCCGAGGACGACACCGTGGAGCGCCTGGCCGCCGACTACCAACAGGTCTGTGCGCGGTCCCGGGAGATCGTGGCGCGCTACGACCTCGATCATGTCGTGCCACATCCGCAGCTCGGCGAGGTGTCGGTGCGCTGGATTCTGGTGCACCTGATCGAGGAGACCGCCCGACACGTCGGGCACGCCGACATCCTCCGGGAACTCACCGACGGCGCCACCGGCGCACTCTGACGGACGTGCCCTTGGACGTCTTCACCGGCGTGCCCCGCAGACAGCCCATCGGACGTGGCCGCTGGCACGCCGGCAGGCCCGTGTTCGCTGTCGCGCCATCGGGACCGGGTCGCGCCGGTAGGCAGTTCATGATCGCGCTCGATGTAGGTTCAAGTGGCCTTGTAAGCGCGGATAGGCACTCGATCCCGGATCGAGCGCGATCATGCAATCCCGCTCGCGGCAACGGCGTGGCCAGGGGGCACGGGGCACGGGGTGAGGGGCGAGCCCGCAACCACAGTGTGGGGGGCAGGGGCGGGCTGCGGGGGTCAGGGAGGGGGGAGGAGACCGGGCGGGTACTCCATGCCGTCATGGGTGCAGGCTGCGGCGGCGACCCGGGCCGCGTACCCGGCGGCCTCCGCCCAGGTCGCGCCGCGTAGGCGGGCGGCGATGACGCCGGCCGCGAAGGCGTCACCGGCGCCGTTGGTGTCCACCACGGGACCGGGTGGCGTGGCCGCTGGGATCCGGGTGATGTCGCCGTCGAGGTGCAGATCCGCGCCGTCGGCCCCCCAGGTCACCAGCACCGGCCGCCCCGCCACCGCCGTCGCGGAATCGCCCGCCCTGCCGGGCACCGCCACCGCCGGGCCGCCCGCCGTGACAGGTTGCGTCCTAGCCGGGCCGCCCGCCGGGACGGGTACCGCCGGCGCGGAAGGGCTCAAGGCGGCGGGGAGTGCGGTTGTCCGGTCGCCCAGGGCTACCCCGCTGACCAGCACCAACTCGGCGACCTCGGCGAAGGGACGATGGTACGGGTTGTGCCCGTCCCAGTCGTGCAGGTCGGTGGAGCTGCGTCCGTCCTCGCCCAGCAGGACGCCGAGGTCGGGCAGCAGGTCCCGTACCCAATTCATGATCGACAGGTGGACGTGCCGGGACTGCCGGATCAACTCCGCCACCTGGGCCATCGCGAAGGGTGCGGTCTCCTCGGAGGGGCGAGGGTCGTACAGCGACATTCGCCGCCCGCCGGGATCGACCAGGTTGACCGAGCGGCGGGTGCCGCCGGGCGCCTCGGCCAGCACGGTCTGCACCTCGGTACGGGACAGGGCGGCCCGCACCACCTCACCGGCCGGGTCCGCGCCGAGGGTGTCGATCACCGCCACCCGCAACCCCAGGGCGTGCGCGGCCAGCGCCACCCCGGCGCCGGTGTTGCCGATCCGCAGGTCGATCGGTTCGACGGTGAGGGAGTCGACCACCGGCAGGGGCAGGGCGGGCACCCGGACCCGTATGTCCACCCCGAGGCCACCGAGCACCAGTAGGTCGTACATGGCGTCGACGGTAGTCGGCCGGCTCCGCCTATCCTGACCCAGGTGTTAAGCGGGGTCCCCTGCTCTACCGGAGGCGTTAAGAAGGGGCCCTTCCTTTCAGCGAGGGGGAGTGTGGGTGCTGGTCGTCCACGGGATGTGGTTGCCGGGCCGAGGGCTCGCCGTCTGGGGCGAGGACAGCACCTTGGCGCCGCGTGCCCCCCGACGCCCCGGTAGAGCCCCCCGGGAGCGTCCGCACCCCTTCGCCGCCGCTCATCCCACCCTGGTAGCCGTGTCCGGGGAGGTCGCCGAGCCGACCGATCTCGGTACCGCGCTGCTGCGCCTGCCCACCCGATCCGGCTCGCCGGTCGACTCCCCGGAACTGGTCCGGACCACCGTCGTGGAACCGGCCCGCGGCCCGGTCACTCTCGCCGGGTGGCGGGTGCCCATCCTGGCGTACGCCCCGGACGCGGCCCTGCCCTTGCTGCGTGCCCTCGACGAGTTGGCTGCCGTACCCGGTGCGACCCTGCGGCACCTGGCGGAGTTGGCCACCTTCGCCGCCGACCTGGCCACCCGGGGCCGGGTCCTGCCCGGCCTGACCCTCCTCCCTGACCCGAGGGTTCCTGCGGCCACCCGCACGGCGGCCCCTGGCCGGGCGGCTCGCACCCCTTCCGGTCCAGGGTCTCGGGGTGCGGCCTCCGCATGCCCCGCCACCGCTGGTCGGGGCACCGAGGGCGAGGCCCGGGCGCTGTGGCGACCCCTGCTCACCGGCACGGACGCCGCCTGGGCCCGGGCGCTGGTGCTGGCCCTACCACCGGCCGCCCGCGCGGTGATCGAGGTGGACCTGCCCACCATGCCGCTCGCGGCGGAGCCACCCGGACTGCCAGCCCAACCGAGCCCGCCCGTGACGCAGGCAGGCGTGCCTGCGGGGGAGGCCGGGGCCAGCGGGCGGGTGGGGTCCCGGCAGGGGGATCCGGGGCCGGGGCTGCTGGTGGGGGATGCGCTCGATGCGCTCACCGACGCGGCGGTGCGGGCGGCGCTGCCGCAGACCACCCTGACCCGGGGGGCCCGCCGTGAGGGGGCGGTGACGGCCTGGCTCGGCGCGCTCACCGGCCCCCAGCGTGAGTTCACCGCCGAACCGGCGGGATTGCAGGTCCTGTGCGACGAGTTGGAGACCTGGCAGCGGGACGCGGCCGGTGGGGCGGTACGGGCCAGCTTCCGGCTGGTCGAACCGGCCGACGAGGAGATGAACGGACCGGCCGACCCGAACGCAATCGTGGCGACCGAGGAGACCTGGCGGGTGGAGTTCGGGCTCCGCGCGGCCGACGACTCGGGCACCCATGTCGACGCCGCCCAGATCTGGCGGGGTGCGGCCATGCCCATGGTGGACAGCCCGCAGGAGACCCTGCTGGCCGAGTTGGGTCGGGCCAGCCGGCTGTGGCCGCAGGTGGATGCGGCGCTGCGGACGGCCACCCCGCAGGCGTTGGAGTTGGACGCCGAAGGGGCCCACCGGTTCCTGCGCGAGGGTGCCCCGATGCTGCACGCGGCCGGGTTCACCGTGCTGCTGCCCTCGTGGTGGCGGCGGCCCTCGGCACGGCTCGGGGCTCGGCTGCGGGCCAGTTCCCGTACCGCCCCGGGCACGGTGACCGGCGCCGGTGAGCGGGTCGGGTTGACGGCCCTGGTCGACTACCGGTGGGAGATCGCCCTGGGCGATCAGCCGCTGACCGCGGAGGAGTTGGCCCACCTGGCCGAGCTGAAGACCCCGCTGGTACGGCTGCGGGGGCGCTGGGTGGAACTGGACCCCAAGCGGCTCGCCGCCGGTCTGCGGCTGTTGCGTTCCACCGGCGAGTTGACCGTCGCCGACCTGCTCCGGCTGGGGCTGGCCGACGCCGAACAGCCGGATGCCCTGCCGGTGCTGGAGGTCAGCGCCGACGGGGCGTTGGGGGATCTGCTGGCCGGGTCGGTGGAGCAGCGGCTGGCCCCGCTGACCGAGCCGCCCTCGTTCGCCGGCACCCTGCGGCCGTACCAACGTCGGGGTCTTTCGTGGTTGACCTTCCTCCAGTCGCTCGGCCTGGGCGGGGTGCTCGCCGACGACATGGGCCTGGGTAAGACGGTGCAGCTGTTGGCGCTGTTCGCGGCCGACCCGCCGCAGGCCGGGCCGACCCTGCTGGTGTGTCCGATGTCGCTGGTCGGCAACTGGCAGCGGGAGGCGGCCCGGTTCACCCCGCAGCTGCGGGTGCATGTGCACCACGGCGCGCAGCGGGCCCGGGGCGCCGAGTTCGGCGACGCCGTGCGGGCTGCGGATCTGGTGCTCACCACCTATCCGACGGCGGCCCGGGACGCGGCGGACCTGGCCGGGATCGACTGGCACCGGGTGGTGCTCGACGAGGCGCAGGCGGTGAAGAACGCCGCCACCCGGCAGGCCGAGGCGGTCCGTACGCTGCCCGCCCGGCACCGGATCGCGGTGACCGGTACCCCGGTGGAGAACCGGCTGGCCGATCTGTGGTCCATCATGCAGTTCGCCAACCCGGGACTGCTCGGCCCGGCGGCGACCTTCCGGAAGCGCTTCGCCGAGCCGATCGAGCGGCACGGCGACACCGAGACCGCCGAGCGGCTGCGCCGGATCACCGGCCCGTTCGTGCTGCGCCGACTCAAGACCGACTCGTCGATCATCTCGGATCTGCCGGAGAAGCTGGAGATGGAGGTCGTCTGCAACCTGACCGCCGAGCAGGCGGCGCTCTACCAGGTGGTGGTCGACGACATGATGGCCCGGATCGAGGCCAGTGAGGGCATCGAGCGACGTGGCCTGGTGCTGGCCACGATGACCCGGCTCAAGCAGGTCTGCAACCATCCCGCCCAGTTGCTGCGCGACGGTTCGGCGTTGGACGGGCGGTCCGGCAAGCTGGCCCGGCTGGAGGAGATCCTCGACGAGGTCCTCGCGGCGGGGGAGAAGGGCCTGATGTTCACCCAGTACGCGGAGTTCGGCGGGATGCTGCGCGGCCACCTGTCGGCCCGCTTCGGCCGGGAGGTGCTGTTCCTGCACGGCGGCCTCGGCAAGGCCGACCGGGACGAGATGGTGACCCGGTTCCAGTCCGACGACGGCCCGGCCCTGTTCGTGCTCTCCCTCAAGGCCGGTGGCACCGGGCTGACCCTGACCGCCGCCAACCATGTCGTGCATGTCGACCGCTGGTGGAACCCGGCCGTGGAGGACCAGGCCACCGACCGGGCCTTCCGGATCGGTCAACGCCGCCGGGTGCAGGTCCGCAAGTTCGTCTGCGCCGGGACGGTGGAGGAGAAGGTAGCCGCCCTGATCGCGGACAAACGCGGGCTGGCCGCCTCCGTGGTCGGCAGCGGCGAACAGTGGATCACCGAACTCTCCAGCGGCCAACTGCGCGAGTTGTTCCAGCTGGAGGCCGGGGCGGTGGCGCAGTGAGCCCGACCGGCCGGTTCGCCGACTACGGGCGGCCCCGCCGGGTCGAGGGCGGGCTGCGGGCCCGCAGCGCCCGGGGCGCCATCGGGGTGTCCTGGTGGTCGCGGCGGTTCCTGGAGGTGCTGGAGTCCTTCGCCCTCGGCACCCGGCTGACCCGGGGCCGCGCCTACGCCCGCGCCGGCCAGGTGGTACGCCTAGACGTCGCCCCCGGCATGGTGAGCGCGTCGGTGCAGGGCTCCCGACCCCGGCCGTACCAGGTCCACATCGCCCTGCCGCCGTTTCCGGACCCCATGTGGCAGCGGATCGAGGCCCAACTGGCCGCGCAGGCGTTCTTCAGCGCCCGGCTGCTGGCCGGTGATCTGCCAGCCGAGTTGGAGGAGCTGTTCACCGCCGCCGGTGCGCCCCTGTTCCCGGCCGCCGTGACCGAGCTGGAGCAACGCTGCTCCTGCCCGGACGGGGCGGTCCCCTGCAAACACCTGGCGGCCACCTTCTACCTGCTGGCCGAGGCCTTCGACGCCGATCCCTTCGCCCTGCTGCACTGGCGCGGCCGCAGCCGCCAGGACCTGCTCGACCGGCTCCGCGCGCTGCGCAGCCTCAACACCGAGCCGGACCTCACCCGCCCACCAGCCACCGAGCCGGACCCCACCCGCCCACCAGCCGCCGAGTCCGGTGTGGGTCGTCCGGCGGCCGGGGCGGTGCCAGCCCTTGCCGACCTGCCGGTAGCGCCCCTGACGGAGACCCTTGACCGGTTCTGGCTGCCGCCGGTGCCCCTGCCGGATCGCCCGCCCAGTTTGGCGAGCCGTCCGGATCTGTTGTTGCGGCAGCTCGGTGCACCCGCACCGGCGATCGGTGGACCGGGCCTGCTGGAGCGGCTGCGTCAGGCGTACCGCCAGCTTGGTGAGTGAGCGATCCGGTCGAGCGGTGTTCAGAGCCAGCGTCGACGGAATCGCCACATGAGTGCCGCATTGGTCAGCAGCACCGCAGCGAAGATGGCCCCGGTCAGTCGGCCGAAGGCCACGGTGGTAGCCGGCAGCGCCGCCCACAGCAGGATGGTCAACAGCAGCAGCCACCGCCCACGTCGTCCCCGGGCCCGATTGTCCAGCCGGGCGAAGAACGCCGGGTCACTCTCCCGCAGATTGCGGGTGATCTGATCGAACCTGCGCTGATCCTCTTTGCTGAGCATGTGCCTTCCCCTCACGCGTTCAGCAACGGCGAGGCGGAATACCCACTGGGGTCACGGCTCACGCGCTTCTCCTGCTGCTACTTTCCCCGGCAGCTCAGGGCCGCCCGCAGTCGGCCTGGTCGTCCGGTTTGCCCCCGTTGCAGCCGGAAAGGGCAGGAGGTCCCGGGGCCGGTCACAGCCAGCGCATCGGCCGGTGGGTGGTAGCGGGGCGGGTGCCGAGGGGTCTGGGTGAGCCGGGTCGGGCCCCCGGCGGGCGGGTGGCGGCCCACCGTCGGCCGGGTCGGTGCCGCCGTGGCGGCTCGGCACCGTTCGGGTGGTGTGTGGTGTCGTCCGTGGACATCGCCGATCCCCGCTCCCGGCACTGACGCGCCGTCGTGGTGTTCAACGACCGGCGTACGGGTGGCGTCGCTGTCCGGGAAGGCGACCGGTCATCGGCCCCGGCGGGGCAGCGGCAGATGGCCGGGCACCAGCGCCGGCACCAGGGTGACCCCGGTGGCCCGCAGGGCACCGATCAGGGTGTTCTGCACCAGGTAGGAGTCGGGCAGTTGCCAGCGGGCCTGTTCCGGGGCCACCACCCAGCGGACCGGCCCCTCGGGCAGTCGGGTGGGGGGTGCGGCGATCCAGGAGCCGGGACCGTGTCGTACCACCTGTAGACAGTGTTCCAACTCGGGGCGCAGGGGGTCCCCCGGGCGGACCAGGAACATCCACCGTCCGGTCGGGGTGATCAGCACCGGTCCGCGTACGCCCGGACCGGCGGGATGGGCGCGGACCGCTTCCAGGACGCGGCGGCCCAGGTCGGCGGAGACCTCCAGCACGTCGAAGGAGTGCCCGGTGGGCAGCAGTACGCTGTGCGGCCGGGCCCGCCACCAGTTCGCCACCCGGGCCGGATCGGCGCTCGCGGCGTGCTCCCAGTTCTCCAGGGCCGGATGGCAGCCGACCGTCGGGCAGCCGGCCCGTCCGCAGACGAAGCGGCTGCGCGCCAGGCAGGCACCCGGGGTCACCTCCCAGCCGTGCATCGCGTACCGCACCGCAACCCGGCGCAGTCGTACCCGTTCCAACGGCGACAGATGTGCCACCCGAGGTCCGACGTTCCCCCACATTGGTGCCATCTCCCCTCGCCGGACCGGCCGGCAACTGTCATGTAGAGCACCGTCACTGTCATCGTTGACGATCGTTGGCCTGACGAGTGGCTGGTGCAACTTGCACGAAAGCTATGAGGACTGGCCGTACGGATGACGTACAACCAGTGCGACCAGCGGAAACCTGAAGACGGACGGCTCACCACGCCCGCGAAACGGCCTACGGCGATCGGCCGAGGCTCCATCTAGGAAGGACTGGGGAGATGGACGAACTACCCATCGGGCGGCGGGTGGCCTACTGGAGAGGGCGACGACGAATGTCGCAGCAGGTCTTCGCCGACCGGTTGGGCAAGTCGAAGAGCTGGGTCGACAAGATCGAACGCGGGGTGCGTCGGCTCGACAAGTTCTCCGTCCTCCACGAGATCGCCGACATCCTTCAGATGGACGTGCAACTGCTGCTCGGCAAGGACCCGGAACGGCGCAACGAGACCCTGCACTGCATCGAGCCGTTCGAGGTGGAGGAGATCCGGGCGGCCCTGGAGCGGTACGACGCGGTCAGCGCGTACTTCGACGCCGTACCCTGTCCGCCCACCCTGGCGGACCTGGGCAAGGCGGTCACCCACGCCTGGCTGACCTACCAGTACGGCCGCTACGGCCTGCTGATCCGGGCCCTGCCCAAGCTGGTGCGCGACGCCCAGGCGGCCGACGCCGCCTACGGCGGTGATCAGGCGCAACGGGCCGCCGATCTGCTCGCGCAGGTCTACCAGATCGCCTCCTCGGTGCTACGCAAGCTGGGGGAGTGCGACCTGGCCTGGCTGGCCGCGGACCGGTCCATCGCGGTCGCCCAGCGGGCCGACGACCTGCTGCTCGCGGGGGTCGCCACCACCCGGGTGTGCAACGCCCTGGCCTCCCTGGGGCGCCCTCGTCCCGCGCTGGAACTGAACGTCCGGATCGCCAACCAACTGGCTCCCGGCGGGCAGAACGACGCCAGCCCGCAACGGCTCTCGGTCTACGGGATGCTGCTGCTCCAGGGGGCCATGGCCGCCGCCCGCATCGGTGACTCCGCCACCGTCGAGGACCTGCTCCGGGGCGCCGAGGAGGCGGCCCGGGAACTCGGCGGTGACCAGAACCACTACTGGACCTCCTTCGGTCCCACCAATGTCATCCTGCACCGGGCGGCCGCCGCCGTGGAGCTGGGCGACGGGGGTCAGGCGGTCGAGCTGCATCTGGCGAAGCTCCAGACCCCGGCCTTCGACGCCCTGCTGCCGGAACGCCGGGCCCATCACCTGCTGGACCTGGCCCGGGGCTACGCCCAGATCGGTGACCTGGCCAACGCCGGGGAGATGCTGCTGCGCGGTGACCGGCTGGCGCCCTCCGAGATCCGGTGCCGGCCGATCGCCCATGAGGTCATGTCGAACGTGCTGCGTCGCACACGGGGTGCGCCGCCTTCCTTGATCGCAGAGTTGGCTGAGCACATGGGAGTAGGAGTATGACTTCGGGGCCGGTCTGATGACCGGTTCGCACCGCCATGACGGGCACCGTGAGGTGCTGTACATCATCGCCTGCGGTTCGCCGTTGGCCCGAGACGTGGGTCGGCTCGTCGAGCTGGCCCAGCAGGACGGCTGGGACGTCTGCGTGGTCACCACGCCGGACGGCGCCAAGTTCGTCGACCGCGCCGCGTTGGCCCGACAGACCGGCCATCCGGTGCGTACGCACTACAAGAACCCGGGTGATCCGGACGTGTTGCCCTCGGCCGACGCCATCGTCGTCTGCCCGGCCACGGTCAACACGGTGAACAAGTGGGCGGCCGGCATCGCCGACACCCTGGCCCTCGGCCTGCTGGTCGAGGCCCAGGGTCTGGGCGTACCCCTGGTCGCCGTGCCGTACACCAACGCCGCGATGGCCGCCCACCCCGCCTTCCGGGCGGCCCTCGACCGCCTGACCGAATGGGGGGTACGGGTGATCTTCGGCGAGGAGGTCATCCCGCTGCACCCACCCGGCACCGGGGAACGGCACCAACACGCCTTTCCCTGGCCGCTCGCCCTCACCGCCCTCCACGACCACCTGATCCACTCCGCGTGAAAGGAAGGGCCCCTTGTTAACGCCTCCGGTAGTACAAGGGGCCCCTATTAACACCTCGCCACCGGCCGGTCCGGCCTCGGCCGGGTGAGGTCCCGTCCCGCCACCGACGCCGGTAAGCTGGCCCGTCGTGAGCCCAACCGCAGCCGTGCCGACCGTCGCCGAGGTGGTGGCCGAGCTGGAGCGGCGCTACCCGCCGAGCTGGGCCGAGGAGTGGGACCGGGTCGGCCTGGTCCTCGGCGAGCCGAGCGCCCCCGTACGCCGGATCCTCTGCGTTGTCGACGTGGTCCCCGAAACGGTCGCCGAAGCCCTGGCCGCCGAGGTCGACATGATCGTCGCTCACCATCCGCTGCTGCTGCGCGGCGTCTCCTCGGTGGCCCCGACGACGTACAAGGGCCGGATCATCCACCAACTGATCAAGGCCGATGTCGCCCTGTACGTGGCGCACACCAACGCCGACGTGGCCGTCCCCGGCGTCTCCGACGCCCTGGCCCACCGGCTGGGGCTCACCGACCTGCGTCCCCTGCAACCGGCCCGCCCCGGCACCCCGGCCGCCGGTGCGGGCCGAGGGGCGGGCCGCATCGGCCGGCTACCCCAACCGATGAGCCTGGCCGAGCTGGCCCGGCACGCCGCCGCCGTGCTACCCCCCACCGCCGTCGGGGTACGCGCCGCCGGAGCCCCGGACCGTGTCGTGCGTACCCTCGCGGTGTGCGGTGGATCCGGGGACAGCTTCCTGGCCGACGCGACCGCAGCCGGCGTGGACGCCTACCTCACCGCCGACCTGCGCCACCACCCGGCCGGCGAGCACCTAGCCGCCGAGGGGCCGGCGTTGCTCGACGCCACCCACTGGGCGACCGAGCGACCCTGGCTGGACGACCTGGCCGCGCTGCTGCGGAGCACCCCGGGGGTGCAGACCCTGGTGTCCGACCTGGACACCAGCCCGTGGACCGTACACGCAGCCCCACCCTCAGCGGGCGGACCCGCAGTGGCCGAACCCGTAGACAAGGAGCCCGATCGTGAAGGCTGACCCCCAGGTCCAGCGCCGCCTGCTCGACCTCCAGGCCATCGACACCGCCCTGGCCCAGCTCGCCCACCGGCGGCGGTCGCTGCCGGAGCGGGCCGAGCTGGAGGCCCTGGCCCGCGAGCTGTCCGCCCTGGAGGACGAGCGGGTCCGCGCCCAGGTGGCGGTCGACGACCTGGACCGGGACATCGCCCGGATGGAGAAGGACGTCGACCAGGTACGGGCGCGTAAGGCCAAGAACGAGGACCGGCTGGCCGCCGGCAGCGGCCCGGCCCGTGAGCTGGAGGCCCTGCAACACGAACTGGCCTCGCTGAACCGTCGGCAGGGCGACCTGGAGGACGCCGAACTGGAGCTGATGGAGCAGCGCGAGACCGCCCAGGCCGTGCTGGACGGGGTGGAGCAGCGACTGGCCGAGGTCCGCGAGCGGCGGGCCGCCACCGAGCAGCGACGCGACGAGAGCCTAGCCGAGATCAGCCGGGAGGAGGAGTTCAAGCGCTCCGCCCGCCAGCCGCTGGCCAACGACCTCCCCGCCGACCTGGTGCAGCTCTACGACCGGATCCGCACCGACACCGGGCAAGGCGCCGCCCTGCTCTACGCGGGCCGCTGCGGTGGCTGTCGGCTGGACATCTCCGGTGCCGACCTGGCCCGCATCCGCAAGACCGACCCGGACGAGGTGGTCCGCTGCGAGGACTGCCGACGGATCATGGTCCGCACCAACGAGTCCGGGCTGTAGCCGGTGGCACCGCGTACCGTCCTGGTCGAGGCCGACGGCGGCGCCCGGGGCAACCCGGGCCCGGCCGGGTACGGCGCGGTGCTGCGCGACCCGGCCACCGGCGAGGTGCTGGCCGAGCGCAGTGCCGCCATCGGCACCGCCACCAACAACGTCGCCGAATACCAGGGCCTGCTCGCCGGTCTGACCGCCGCGGTCGAGCTGGGGGCCACCGAGGTCGAGGTCCGGATGGACTCCAAGCTGGTGGTCGAGCAGATGTCCGGCCGCTGGCAGATCAAGCATCCCGGGCTGCGTCCCCTCGCCGCCCAGGCCGCCCAACTGGTCGGCCGCATCGGCACGGTCCGCTTCACCTGGATCCCCCGGGACCGCAACGCCCACGCCGACGCCCTGGCCAACGCCGCCATGGACGCCGCCGCGACCTCCGGGGTAGCCGTACCCTCCGTCGCGCCGCCCCGCCTGGTCGAGCCGCCCCGGAAACTCGGCGGTGCCCAGCCCGCCGGTGGCGACGCCGCCGAGGCCCCCGGTGCCGACCTGACCACCGCGCCGGTCTCCTGGGAGCCACGGCCCAGCTTCACCGCCACCCGGCTGATCCTGGTCCGGCACGGCGAGACCGAGTACACCGAACAGGGCCGCTACTCCGGGCGCGGCGATGTCGCCCTGTCGGCCAAGGGCCAGGCCCAGGTGCGGGCCACCGCCGCCCGGGTCGCCGCCCTGGCCCCGGACACCGCCGCCGTGGTCAGCTCACCCCTGTCCAGGTGTACGACGACCGCCACCGCGATCGCCGCCGCCCTCGGCGACCTGCCGGTACGCCCCGACGAGGACCTGATCGAGTGCGACTTCGGTGCCTGGGAGGGGCGCACCTTCGCCGAGGCACGCGAACAATGGGCGGGCGAGTTGGACGCCTGGCTGTCCTCCACCCGCATCGCCCCGCCGGACGGCGAATCCTTCGCCGAGGTGGCCGAACGCTGTGCCCGGGTGACCGAGCGCCTGACCTCGGCGTACCCCGGTCAGACCGTGGTGGTGGTCTCGCACGTCTCGCCGATCAAGCTGATGCTGCGCGACGCCCTGGCCGCCAGCGACACCTTCCTGCACCGGCTCTACCTGGACGCCGCCGGCATCTCCGTGCTGGACCGCTGGCCGGACGGCGGAATCGCCGTCCGCACCGTCAACGACACCGCCCACCTGGCCTCGTTGGAGTAAGGAAGGGCACCTTGTTAACGCCTGGCGTTGTACAGGGGACCCTTCCTAACACTCAGCCCTTCGGGGGCGCGAGCGCCGGTCAGCGGAACGACCGCCACAGCAGGTACAGCCCGATCGTGGTGCCGAAGACCACGATGATCGCCTTCAGTAGCCCCGACGGCAGCCGACGGACCAGCCGGGCACCCGCGTACCCGCCGACCAGGGTGGCCGGCGCCAGCAGCGCCACCCCCACCCAGTTCACCGGCCCGGCGAGCGTGAACACCGCCACCCCGGTCAGGCCGATGATCGCCGAGAGCAGGTTCTTGATCGCGCTCACCCGGGCCATGGAAGCGTCCAGCACCAGGGCCAGCGCGGCGACCAGCATCACCCCGACGGCCGCGCCGAAATAGCCGCCGTACACCGAGGCCAGCGCCACCACGACCTGGATCATCAGACCCCGCCGCCGCGGCGACAGATGACTTGGATGCCCCACCAGCCGCCGAAGCGGATCCTGAAACGCCAGCACCGCGGTAGCCCCGAGCACCAGAAACGGTACGACCACCTCGAAGGCCCGCGCCGGGGTGACCAGCAACAGCCCCGCACCCGCCAGCGCGCCGAGAATCGTGGTCGGCACCAGGCTGGCCAGCAGCCGCCCCCGGGGCAGATCCATCCAACTGCCCGCCACCGCGGCCCCGTACCCCGGGAACACCGACACCGAGTTGGTGACATTCGCCGGCACCGGCGGCAACCCCACCGCCAGCAGCGCCGGGAAGGTGATCAGCGAACCACCCCCGGCCACCGCGTTGACCGTACCGGCGGCCAGCCCGGCCCCGAGCAACAACGCGGCGTCGGCAAACTCCATGATCCCGAGGCTAGTACCACCCCTACCCCGCCCCGCAGCCCGCCCGCGCCGGGCGGTCAGGGGCCGCGCAACTTCGGGGAAGTTGTCGGGTCCAGCGGGTCTGGAGGCCACAACATCCCCGAAGTTGCGCGCCCAGCGGTGGTGCAGGGCGGAAATCGGGTGGGCTGACACGTCGTTAGGATGAGTACGCGACGGACGAGTCGACCGGGCGGTCGCGTCGGCGGGCAGCAGCTCGCCGCCGAGGAACGTCCGGACTCCACAGGGCAGGGTGGTTGCTAACGGCAACCCGGGGCGACCCGCGGGACAGTGCCACAGAAAACAGACCGCCGACCCCATCGGGGACGGTAAGGGTGAAACGGTGGGGTAAGAGCCCACCAGCACCCCGGGTGACCGGGGTGGCTCGGTAAACCCCACCCGGAGCAAGGCCAAGAAAGGGCCGTCACCGCAAGATGACGACCCGCGCAGACGCTTGAGGGCTGCCCGCCCGATGTCTGCGGGTAGGCCGCACGAGCCTGTCGGCAACGGCAGGCCGAGATGGATGGCCGCCGCCGGCGCAAACCCCTCAGGGGTACGCGTCGCGCACAGAATCCGGCGTACAGGTCGACTCGTCCGTCGCCCACCAGCTCAGAGCCGCGATCAAGGCTCTGAGCTGGTTCTATTTCCGGGTGTCGATGGTCGTTCATGGTCAACATTGGGTGGCGTTCGACGGCCCACCGACGGCCCAGACGGCCCAGAGACGGCCCAGGGGGTGCATCAGTTGATCTCGTCTGCGGCGGCCGGTCTGGTGGGCTCGGTGGCGGCCTGGTCCTCGTTGACGGCGAGCAACCGTGGGGAGCGGGTCGGGCACGTCCTGGCGGTGGAGCTGGTGCCGCGCCCGGTGGCAAGCCAGTCCCGGGGTTGGACTGGCGCGGCAGCCGGAAGCCCTAACCACGCGACCAGGCCGACCCCGTTGGCTTCCGTCACGGCCTCGCTGGGGCTCGTTCCTGGTGTGTGGTGGGGCGGTGTCCCGGCGGCTGTCGGTGGCTCACCGCCCCGGCGCCGTAGGCGGCCGGGGCGGCTTGCCGCCGGCCGGGCTTGCCGCCCCGCACCGCGCGGAGCGCGGTGCCTTGATCCAGAACAGAGCAAATCGGCAATCATTCCGATCACTGAGGGAGCAACTTCGTCGATCCCTGCATGAGCCGACTGATGGTTGTAAGCATCCGTAGGGCATGCGACTCAAGCCGAAGTGGGGGTAGACAGCAGGGGCCCCATCTAGCCAGACTGCTCTAGGTGTCGTCTACGTCACATAACGCTGCCCCATCGGCGCTGGGCTACTTGTATCAGTCTCAGTGGCCCCTGCTCGACCTAATACGGGGTTATCGCAACCGTCCCGACTGCTCGGTCAGCCTGGAGCTATACGACGATGTGGCCTGGGACGACAGTGGTACGCCCCTTGAGCGTCTGCAGCTCAAACACCACATAGGTACGACGAGGTCGCTGGGGGATATGAGTGCTGACTGGTGGCGGACCATCCAGGCTTGGATGGACACCGATATAATCGACGACCCAAATGGGCCGAAGCTGATTCTTGTTACAACTCAGAGAGCGGCCGTCGGCAGTGCTGCAAACGCGCTTCGTCCTGGGCGCGACCGCAACCCGACCGACGCTTTGTCGTTACTAGCTGCTGCTGCCAAGAACTCCACCTCGAAGGAGACCGAGAATACTCGCCGGCAATTCTTGGGCCTGGCCGAGTCTCGGATGAGAGTGTTCGTCGGCCGTATGTTCGTGTTGGACAGTTCGCCCGCGATTAGCGACCTAGACGGGGCTGTAAGGTCGGAACTGTCCATCCTGCTGCCGACGGGGCGCGAAGATCTATTTATGCAGCAACTGTGGGGTTGGTGGTATGAGAGGGTAGTTGATCTACTGACGGGCGAGGTGCGAGGCATCAATGGCCTTCAAGTCAAACAAAAAATAGACGACATCAAGGCGCAGTACGCCGACGATGACTTGCCGAGGTCGCTACTCGGAGACGTTGAGCCTAGTGTCCTCTCGGACTACCTGGACCATGTCTTTGTTCATCAGATGAGGTGGGTTGAGTGGTCTCCCAAGCTGATCGAGTTGGCGATCATCGACTACTACCGCGCTTACGTTCAAGCGGCGCAGTGGATCGAAAACAGACTGATTGGCTACGACGAAATTAGCAGGTACGAGCGGAAGCTCTGCGAGGAATGGGAGCGGGAGCGGGAATATATGCTCCTTGAGTTGCCACCCGATGCTGACGACGCCACTCGGCGGCAGGCAGGTGCGAAGCTGCTGAAGACGCTCATGTCTCAGACGCAGGTCCGTATCAGGAGTCGCTACGATGAGGCATTCTTCCCGAGAGGAAAGCATCACGAGTTGGCTGACCTCGGACGTATAGGATGGCATCCTGATTTCCAGACGCACCTGGAAGCGGTCCTCCTTAGAGAGCCTGTATGACAACATGGCGTGAACGGTCTCAAATTGAGGCTGCCTATCTAAATCCCGCCGTAGTGGCGGCGATACTGGCGAGTGCGTCCGATGGCTACCAGGATGAAACAAAGGAACCGCTTCCTTGGCCTCTTTCGTTCCTAGTGGCACCCTTAATCCTGCACGGTCCTAGCAGGCGGTCCTTGCCCAGAGACACAAGAACTCATATCTCAACGTGGTTGAGTCGAAACCCTATCCTCCACGCTGGTTTTCACGAAAGGGCAAGGTCTTTAGTGCCAGTAGTTCGTGAAGGCATGCGGTTTGGTTTGCGGAACGGAATTCTATCGATATCTGATGGGGTCATATCTGCTCCGCAGCCTGTCGTGCTAACTAGGGAGACCTCTCCCATGCTGAGGCCTGCGAGACTCACCGGTCGATGGTTCGCGAAAACCAAGCATCCGCCTACTCTCTTTGCCTTGTTCGGAGTGGAGCCGTAAGCCATGAACTTGCTGGAGATTATTCTTTATAATCGGGACGGCGACACCCGTAGGGTCAAGTTCGTGCCTGGCGAGCTAAATGTTGTGACGGGCGGTTCTGCAACCGGCAAGAGCGCCCTCCTGGATATTGTAGATTTCTGCCTCGGGCGTGAGACTGCCACAATGCCGGTGGGTCCTGTCGTGGACACGGTTGCGTGGTATGCGCTATTGGTCCAGATCGGCAATAACCGGGTCTTCGTTGGCCGGCCAGCACCACGAATAGGGCGATCCTCGTCGCGGCAGGCAATGCTGGAGATTGGAAATTCGTCTCTAGGTGTTCCGTCTTTTGACGAACTAACTGTCAATGCCGATGCCGATGGGGTGAGACAGCAGCTTAGCCGCCTGATCGGGATCGAGGAGATTGTCAACGAAGGCGTAGCCGCTGGGACGTCCTTCGCGACCAACCTGGGTCACGCAATTCTTCTCTGTTTGCAGGGCCAAGGAGAGATTGACGACAAGAATGTCTTGTTCCACCGGCAGAGTGACTCAAATATTAAGCAGGCAATCCAGAATACACTGCCTTATTTTCTGGGAGCGATACCAGCAGACCAGGCTCTCAAGAGGCAGAATCTTCTGAGCTTGAAGCGTGAGCTGAGACGAGTTGAAGCGGAAATTCGGACAGTTGAGAAGCTGAATGTAGATGTCGAGGTTGATCTCCGATCGTTGATGAACGAGGCGTACGCTCGGGGTCTGATTACAAGCAACGATGCAAGCGACCGGAATGAAATGCTGGCCTTATTGCGGATGGCTCTACAGGTTAGGCGAAGCTCGTTAGTGCTGGATGACGATGGGCAGGCTAGTCGTAGGGCCGAGCTCGAAGGCGAGCGCGATCGGTTGAGGCGAGAACTTCGGGACATCGGAGAGCAGCGGACACTACTGCAACATCAGGAAGCAAGCGAGGCTGGGTACCAGGAGGCGGTTACCGCAGGAGTTTCCCGACTACGCAGCATCGATCTGATCCCGCATGACTCTAACGATGACTCCAGTGAGGTATGCCCGATCTGTAACTCTCACCTAGAGCACCGTGACCCGACCGTGGCGGATCTGCGACAGACACTTGACCAGATGAGCGCCCAACTCCGGCGCGTGAATGGCGCCAAGCCTAGGAGGGTTGCCGCGCTTGAGAGTCTAGAGAGCGAGGCTGCCCGAGTGCGGCAAAGCTTGCGTGGGGTCGAGCAGACTCTAGAGCAATTTCTATCTGAGGACCGAGCGGCTTCTGAGATGCGCCGAAATATGCAGGCTCAGGCGTTTACGCAAGGTCGGATCGATCTATTTCTCGGGAAGCTCAATCAATCGGATAACGAGTCCTTCGTTCAACTACAGGAGAGGGCCGGGGCAATCAGGGAGGCCATAAACCAGCTCGAATCGGAACTCGACCCAGAAGAGGAACGGGAGCAGTTGACGTCAAGACTAAACGTTGTAGGACTTGACATGACGGCTTACGCTAATCGGCTGGAATTGGAGCATCGCGGCGCGAATGTTCGGTTGGACTTGAAGCGCTTGACTGTTGTGGCTGATATCGCTACCGGCCCGGCCCCTCTATACAGGATCGGCAGTGGCGAGAACTGGGTCGGCTATCATCTCGCCGTGCATCTCGCCCTACACAGGTATTTCGTGCGGCAGCGGCGCCCGGTTCCACACTTCTTGATGCTGGACCAGCCCACTCAAGCCTATTACCCATCGGAGGTTGCCCGTCTCTCCGGCGAGGCAGAAAGCGATACAGACAGGGCAGCTGTGCGGCGACTCTATCGTTTGATGTTGGACGTTGTTACGGACCCGCTTCTGCAGGGGCAGCTGCAAATCATCGTCTGTGATCACGCGAACCTTTCTGAGGCATGGTTTCAGAAGTCGGTTCGCCACAACTGGAGAGAAGGGCAGAAGCTGATTCCGAATGAGTGGATTGCTAGGGCGGCGGAGCTTCAAGACGATGCGCAGTGATCGTGGTGGCGTCTTTTGAGCCAGTCGACGTATGCCGAGGGCTTTCTCATGGAACGCTTTGATTGGGGTGGAGGCGATACGTTCGGGTGACGGTGTGAGCTTTGCCTCCTTTCCGGGTGACGCTTTCCGTCTCGATTAATCTCGCTCCTGCATCGACACTAAATAGTGCCGCAAGCTCCGCATCGGCAGCAACCTGACGTTCTTTTACGTGACGTTCGCTACGCCATCGGGAGTGGCGGTCGTCGGGATAAGCGTTGGCGTAGGTGCCCCTACCGTGTTCGGTGGTTACCACCCCCTCCTCTCGCAATACAGCGATAGCCTGCCGGACGGTACCGCGGCTCGCCCGAAACTCGGCCGTGAGCACGCTCTCGGCTGGTAAGAGTGATCCGGGTGCGATGACGCCGCGATCAATGAGTGCACGCAGTTCATCGGCGATCATGCGATAACGGGGCTGTCCGTAGTGCGGGGTGGGCACCTGGTCACCGTACCTGGCACTTGTCTTACCAACTGCCAACCGTGAGGGTCGTTTTGATGTGTAGACAACTCGTCCACTTGTAGGTACGTTTCCGGGTGTGCGGCTGGGATGACAGCGTGTACCAGGGGTGGTGCTGCGTCGGCCTGGTCGTGGGTGAGGCGCGGCGTCCTTGATGGGCCGGTTGCGGTGGCCGCGCGTACACGATGGCTCGGCGATACCCGACCCGTCCGGTGTCGGACGGTGCGCCGTGCCCTCTGTCGGGCCGGTGGCCGGCTGATTCCCCCTGGTCGGCCGCCGGCTCTCCTACACCTGGAGGTGCGATGCCTGGCTCTCATCGTCGACGTCCCTGGTTCTCGTTCTGGCGGTCCCGCCGACAGCCGGACCAGGCCGGACCCGCAGCAGGAAACCGACCCCGCGATTCCGTGCCTGCTCGCAACGCCGCTCCGCTGCGCTGGGCCATGGAGCGGACCCGTGAGCTACCGGCGCTGCGACATGCGCCGCTGCTGACCCGTGGGCAGATCTTCCGGGGCAACGGCGGACGGTGGCCGCGATGACTCAGACAGGTCGGCGGCCTGCCGTGGAGCATCCTTCGTGGTGTGCGCCGGATCGGTGCGGGCATCTGGTGCCGCCGGTGCTGGCGCACATGGCGCGACGCCATCGGGGCGTACTGCTACGGGTCGGTGAGGTCCGGTCCTCTGGACTGGTCGTGTCGTACCTGATCGGCTCCGACGACGAACCGCCGTCGGTCGCGGTGCACTCCTCCTGCCGGGCCGGCGCTGGCTGGGCCGAACTCACCCTCCCGCAAGCGGTACAGCTGGTCGATCAGCTTGGCTCGCTCCTGACGCAAGCCGCCGGCCCAGGGGAGGGCCAGCATGGGCGGCTGTGACGAGCCGACCTACACCCCGGCGGTCAACACTGCCGACGAGGCGTCGTGTCCTGACTGGTGCCGGGGGTGTGGGCCGAACGATCCGATGCACCGGGGGCTGTTGGCCACGATCGGCAGCGAGGGCGGCGGCTGGGTGAGTCTGCAACTGCTCCTGGACCGCTTCCGCCGCCGTGACCCGGTCGTGAAGGTCGACGCGACCCGCTCCGGTGCAACGCGATCGGTGGTGCTGTCGCGGCGGCAGCTTGATCGGCTGATCTACGAACTGGCCTACGCCCGGTGGCGGGTGATGGCCAAGGGACAACCGTTGGAGGGACACGATGACCGCCACTGACCGCAGCTCCCGCCGCACGCCGGTATCCGCGCATCGTTTGCGTCGGCCGGTGGTCGAGGTGCCTCCGGTGCCGGAGCGGCCGGCGGGTGGGACCACCTGGCAGTCGTTGGAACGTCTAGGGGGTACGGTGACCGGTGTGCATGGCCGGGACTGGCGCCCTCGTTACCTGCAACTCGCCGAAGAGTTGCGGGTCAAAATCACGAGCGGGGAACTCGCCCCCGGCACGCTGATGCCGTCCGAGACGGAGTTGGCCGACACGTCGGGCCTGTCGCGCACCAGTGTCCGCAACGCCATCCGCCAGCTCCGGGAGTGGGGCCTGGTCCGCGCGGAGCAGGGGCGCGGCACCTACGTACGGGCACCTCGCCAGCGGGTACGGCGTCGTAACGCGGAGCGGTACCAGTGGGAGAAGGACCGGGTCCTGCTGGACGAGGCCGAGCGGCTCAAGACCGGCGCGACCGAGCATGACACCGGCCTGACCGTCCATGACCTCAAGTTCCACGCCGAGTACACCCGCGTCGAGGCGGACGCGGAGATGGCGGCGGCGCTGCACGTTGAGCCGGGTACGCCGCTGCTGCGCCGGGTCTACTGGACGTCGTCAAAGCATGAGAACGCGCCGCTGACCATGTCGTACTCGTACCTGCCCTATGAGCTGGTGGCCGCGAACCCGGACCTGCTCGACGCCAGCAACGAGCCCTGGCCCGGCGGTTCACAGCATCAGCTCTACACGGTCGGCGTCGAGCTGGATCGCATCGAGGACGAGGTTCGGGCGCGTCCGCCGTCGCCGGATGAGGCCGAACTGCTCGACATCGACCCCGGCGTCTCTGTGCTGACCGTGCGCAAGACCTCTATCGACACCACCGGCCGTGTCGTCGAGGTGGCCGACGTGGTGATGCCGGGGGACAGGACCGAGCTTGTGTACTCCCACGAACTGCAACGGTGGAAAACGTGACGCACCTCGTCTCGGTCATCACCCCGGTCCACGCCCCGAGCATCGAGTACTTGGCCGGCGCGTACGACTCGTTGGTCAAGCAGGACATGCCCGACGGGTGGGACTGGCAATGGCTCGTCCAAGAGGACGGGCAGACTGGCGCGTTGAACGGGGTGCTGCCGGACGACCCTCGCATCAGCATCGGCGGCGGTCGTCCCGGCGGCCCCGGTGTTGCCCGTACTCTCGCTCTCTCCCGCGTCGCTGGCGACCTGGTCAAGGTGCTCGACGCGGACGACCAACTCACGGCCGGCGCCCTCGCCCGCGACATCGCCGCCTTCGCCGCCAACCCACACATCGGCTGGACGACCTCGCGCGTCCTGGACCTGATGCCCGACGGGTCAACCGTCGGATGGGACAAGGACCCGGACGGCGGCCCCATCAGCCGCGGTGCCGTCCTCGCCTTCTGGCAAGCCAACGGCTATCGCGCCCAGGTCCACCCCGCCACGCTGTGCATCCGCCGGGATCTGCTCCTGGCCCTCGGCGGCTGGATGGCGCTCCCGGCCTCTGAGGACACTGGCCTTCTCCTGGCCGCCAGCGCGGTCAGCCAGGGTTACTTCACGCGCGAACACGGGCTGCTCTACCGCAAGTGGCCCGGCCAGGTCACCAGCCAAGCCGCCCACCGCGAACCCATCGAGTACGAAGGCCGCATGAAAATCATTGAGGCCAGAGCCGTAGCCCTGGCCTCGATGCTCCCGAACGGATTGCCGGTCACTCCTGCGGCGTAGCCTCATAGATGTGCCGCCGACCGCCGGCCAGAGTCTTCCGGGCGTACCGCTCGACCTCCTGGAACGCCGCGTAGTAGCCATCGTCGAACTCCTCCATGATCTGGAACGTCCACCGGCCCGGTAGGACGTTGCGGCCCAGCAACTCGCGCTCCACCCGGCGGAACTAAGCGGGCTGCAGCCCGGTGAACGAAAAGATCCACGCCGGGCGGGCCGCGAGATCACCCGCACCCCGACATCATCGGCCACCGTCCCAACCAGACAGTCACCGGGTTACGAGACGTCCCTAAGCCACCCCGCTTCAGCTGGTCTATCACCGCAAAGGTGCCGGGTGGATGCGGCAGCCGCCGCATACCTGCGGCCTACCTAACTCGCCGTCCAGTGACTTTGGGCAACCAATCTACGGCCGGCTAGGCGCGGGCCGGAAAGTCGAACGCTTAGCGCACCCAAGGCCCCAGCTCAGGGCAGACGTCTTACGACTGCACAAGCAGGGTTGCGTCGAAAGCACCCTGTTGTCCGCCCTTCAGATGAGAAGGTAGCGCAGAGTGTCGTAGGTCGACATAGAGCTTCATCTGTGCCAAGATACCCTCGCACGGCAGGAACGGCTTAAGCCAACGGGGTCGGAGCGGTGACAATCGCTCAGCGTGCAAGCAATCATGGCGATGGCGATCTTCATTTCGCTACTGAGCCCACGTTAACCTCATTTGGGTTTAGCTATAACTCATCGTGCCGTGCTGTGATTGAGACTTCAAGTGGAAGGAAGAGGGGCGCGAATGCGAACATTGCCAAGGATGCTACTGGTGCTAGCGATTGCAACGGGGGGAGGTGCAGTTGTCAGCAATGCCACTGCTTACGCCTACTCTGGGTGCAACGCACCTCAAACCCAAGGGCCAAACTTCAACGGAAACCAAATCAATGGGTACTTCTCTGTCGACTGTGGTACCCGAAAAGTTGCATTGGCGACCCTTCATGGAAGAATCAAGGAAGATCGAAACAACCTTCCGGATGTAGTTCATGATCATGAAAGCGTCACGTTCGAAGGCACACGCGGCGCTGATATAAATACTACTACTTGCCAAGATGACGACAAGATCTATATCGAGGCCCAAATCAATAACGAAAATCCAACACAGGGCGCCGGAAAAATTATGCAGTGCTAAATGCGACTCCCGCAACTTGGGTGCGATGACTGAATGTTCTAGTGAAAGAGAATGGTATGATAAGAACCGCACGGGTTGTTCTTGCGTTTTTCGTTGCCACTGCGGGCTCAATTGCGGCCGTCCAGGTGCCGGCATATGCGTACCCTGCCTGCGAAAGGTATGCCATCGCCCCCACCTTCAGTGGTAGTGAAATAACCGGTCGTGTTTATGTCGAGTGCACCCGCCTGGTGCCTCAGGCGACCCTTCATGGAAGAATCAAGGAAGATCGAAACAACCTTCCGGATGTAGTTCATGATCATGAGTCGAGAAATTTTAATCTCGGTGTACTTTGGGACGTAAGAACGACCACCTGCCAAGACAACGACCAGATATACACCGAGGCGCAAATTAACAACGAAAGCCCTGCCCAGAGTTCGCGTCGTGAGATGAACTGCTAGAATCCGCCCATGTCAGATTCACCCACTCTTAGCATCGACGCTAACGCGCTTGCCGTGGCCATCGGTCGTCGTACTATTGTCCATCACGTGGATCTTCACCTTGAAGCTTGTGGTGTCCTAGGGCTGCTGGGACCGAATGGAGCTGGAAAGACGACGCTGATGCGTTCGCTTTCGACGGCGATTGCGCCGAGTGGGGGTTCGCTTCGGTTACTTGGGCGCGAGGTAAGTGCGCGTGGCACGGTGCTGCGGAGCGTGAGAAAAGAGCTTGGTTATGCTCCGCAGCACCCATTGGTTTTGCGTCACCTTTCAGCGGTGGACCAGGTGGCGTATGCCGCATGGTTGAAAGGTATAGACGGTCGGGAGGGTGAACATAAAGCGCGTGCCGCGTTGGCCATGGTTGACCTCTCAAAGAAAGCGACAGTCAAGACCGGGCAGCTCTCGGGCGGAATGCTTCGTCGACTGGGTATCGCAATGGCGCTAGTTCACAGTCCGAAGATTCTACTACTCGATGAGCCTACTGCGGGTCTTGACCCAGAGCAACGCCTGCGTTTCCACGATTTGATTCGCACGATCGGTAGAGAGGCTGCCGTCGTTCTGAGCACTCACCTTGTGGAAGATGTAGCGACTTTGTGTACGTCTGTAGCTGTCATTGCAGGAGGGCGCTCAATTTTTTCGGGAAGTCCCGCCGACCTAGCTGCCCGAGCCCCTGGCGTTGGCCGAGATGCTGCCGGGATCGCAGCAGGGTTCGCTGCCGTGACGGGGATGAAGGTATGAGGGCTCTGCGCTTCTACACCGATAGAATTCTTGCTCCGGCTGCGCTCATCATTGTGGCGCTTTATTTGAGCTATAGCGTAAGTGCCTTTATTCAGAGGCTCTCCGAACCACCCCGCGACATGGTAGCCTTGGCCGGTCTTCAGTTAGAGTCGGGAATCGTAGGAATTGCAATCGCGGCAGCATTGTCTGCCCTGATCGCCAGTCGTCACAACCGCTATGGCGGGAAAGACATACTTGCAAGCTCTTCGCGACCAGAAATCGATCGGGTACTGATTCAGTTCATCGCCGCTTACGCGCCAGTTCTTGGCGGTTGGCTCGCATACGTAATTGGGACGACGGTTGCTTTCGGAATTACCTCGAAGCTACTTGTGGGATCGGCTGCTGTTGGTGTTGGTGCCCTAGCGCTTGCGGCCTGTTGTGCAATTGGACAGGTCATCGGTGTTTGGTTTAGACCGGCTCTAGCCGTGCCGGTCGCCTTTATTTCAGCCTACTTCTTCGCGGCTTTCTTCGCTATTTTTGGCGATGACTACTGGTGGCAATGGCTCGGGCCAGCCTTCGGCGATTCCTTTAGCCCTCAACCGTATGCTCTTTGGCTCGTCGGTGAATATTTTTGGTTTTCCGGCCTTACGGTTTTGCTCTTAGGTGTAAACCTGTGGATAACTGCTGCGCCGCGTAGACCTGGCCTTGTTCTTTATCTCGGTATCGCAATATCGGCCATTGGGGCAACTCTGCTCGCGATAAATGGGTCAGATGCTAGTCCCGACCTTCCACTAAGTCTACCGTGAAGACCTTAGGCGTACTTCTGGTTGTATATAGTGTGCGCTATGTGTTGCTGGCCGCAGCGTGCGGCACGCTGATTGCTGGGATCGCGGCATATCGAACGCCACCTGAGCTGCTGTATGCATCAGTGTCATCCGTGGCGCCGGTTGCGCTGGTTATTGGTGCGACGGTTCTGATTTCGGCGGCTTTGTTGCAACTTCCTCGGACGGAAGCGGGCGAAATTACAGCTGGCCGTCGACAATGGCATCTTCGCTTCACTGTCAGCGTTTTGCTGATACTTGTTGCGTCTGCCGGGGTAATAACGTCTTGTCTGGTCCTAGACTACTGGTGGTTTTTTCCTCCGCTATTGCGGGGGGCGCTGGTAATTACGTCGTTGACGAGTGCTGCTGTGACGATGCTACCGAAAGTGTACGTTACGCTGCCGCCAGGAGCGTACCTGCTGGTTTGCTTTTATCTCTCACGTGGAGAGAACTGGTGGGATCTCGTCTTAGCTCATCCTAGTAGGTGGAGCTATCTGGCTGCCCTAACAGTCACGGTGGGAGGCTTAGCGCTTTTCGTGTGGAGAGGCTCGTATCCCACCTACTCAGCAGAGGATTTGTAGGAGTTTCGGTCTGAGGGTATGGGTCATGCCACTATAGATCTCATCGTGTCCCCTTTCCTGGCCTGGCTCACGATAATGGGGCGTGCGCGGGCTCGTGGCGGTGGCCTGGCGTTTCGGGTTTATGGTGGGCGGATCTGCGCACAAATTCCGGCCGTAGGGTGGGTTGGTGTCTTCCTACCTACGGCCAGTGAAGGCTGCATCGGGTGTCCGGGCGGTGCGAATAGGGCCTGCCAGCCCGCGTCGAGGCGTCCCCACCGGCCCCGACGGCGGGTGCGTTCGACGCGGATGAGGTCGGCCAGATGGTCCGGGGTGCGGTTGGACAGCGCGACCGCGGACGGGTAAGACAGCCAGCGAGGCTCCCGGTTGGGGCATCGGATCTTGGTCGACTGCTGTTTTCAACGGGGGTCTCCTCCTATGTCGACAGACCCTTCCCCGCACCCACCGTGACAGGGTCATTGCGTAGTCGAGTAGCTGCTGGTCACGGTGGTGATGAGGTCGTGGGGGCGGCGGTTGGCGCGTCGGGTGGCTCTGGCGATGTTGGTTTCGCCGTTGCCGCGGTGGAAGCCGATGGCGGTGTTGCGCAGGACGGCTGTGACGGCGGGTCCGGTGCCGGTGCGGGCTCGGTGGGTGTCCTCGCCGAAGGTCACATCGCGGACCCAGTGCAGCCGGTTCTCGATGTGCCATTCCAGGCGGGCCCATTGCTGCAGGTCAGCGGGCTGGGCGTGGGCGGCGGGCAGTGACGCCACCAGATAGACCGTTTCCCGGGTTCGCTTGCCGGCGATCGTGCGGGTGCGGGTGATCCGGACGGCCTGCTGAGCATGGGGAAAGCCGATGCCGCCGGGAGTCTGCAGGGTCAGCGCCTTGACGGTGCGGGTCTCGCGGCGGCCGTGTCCGGTGTCGCGGTGTTGGTGCCCGATTGGCACCTGCGCCCAGGGCAGCCGTTTGAGTTGGGCGTACAAGGTCGGCTGGTTGGCCTTGACCGACACGTACAGGTCCCCGCCGGCAGCGGCGACAGTGCGGGCGTGGGCGACCTGCGTGTGCAGGGCGTCAGCGACGATCACTACCCCGGCCAGGCTGCCCAGCCGTGCCTTGACCTGCTCCAGCAGCGGGGCGAACGCCGGAATTTCGTTCGACTTCGCCGCGACCTGGACCTGTGCCAGGACCACACCGGTGCAGGTGTCGTAGGCCGACAGCAGATGGACCCGTCCCTCGGGCAGGACCGCGCCCCGCAGCACCTTGCCGTCCACCGCGATGACCCTCCGCACCGGCGGCGGCGCCGACACCCGCGAGCACAGCCAGTCGGCCAGGACCGCCGTCAACGTCTCGGCGTCAACGCGGACCAGCAGCCGCCACACCGTACTCAGCACCGGCACCCGGCCGGTGAACCCGAGCCGGCCCCACGCCGACGCACCGAGATCATCCACCCAGTCCACGATCGCGGCGAACGTGCAAGCCCCGGCCATCACCGCACACACCGCCACCGCGAGCACGCTCGCCAGCGGATACCGCACACCACGCGGGTCACGCGGATCGGGAACCCTCGCCAAAGCCTCCAACAGGCCAAACGCCTCACCGCCAGCAGTCGAAGAGTCGGGTGGGGCGGGGGCATGCAGACGGATCACGTCGATCAGCGATGATGACATGCGCGGGTGTGGTCCTTCTCGGTGTCATGTTGTCTCAGCAACTCCATGATCACCGACGGACCACACCCGTCCTACATCACCCTCCAACCAGGCCGATGACCCCGCGAAGGCTCAGGTCAGAAGCGCCCTCAGTCGACTACGCAAAGCCCCTGCCCACCGTGACCAGGCCCATCACGATGAATAGACCTCATTGAGCCGACGAGCAAGCTGGACAGCTTGCGGGTGCTTGTCAACGGCCAATCAGATTTCCCCGTAGGCGGCCAGTAGTTTTCCCCGCTGGCGGCCATGGTTTTTCCCCGGTGGCGGCCAGGTAGTTCCCCG
>NZ_JBICUM010000017.1:0-82746 GCF_043198155.1 Micromonospora sp. NPDC048871
AACACCTGCCGATGTCCGAACGTCACCACACCCGGCCTCGCCACCAACACCTCCAGCACAACCAAGATCAGTTGCACTGAACCCTAGAATCCGCCATCTTCAACCCACCGCTAACCTCATGATCAACGCGATGGGGCGGGTGTGGAGTGGGCGGACAGCAGGCGGGTGGCGGTGAGCATCAGGGCGGCGGCGATGAGCATGGCAGTGGCTGCGGTGAGCCACATCGTCGGATAGCCGGCAGCGGCGGCGAGCGGGCCGAGGGTCAGCGGGCCGAGGGCGGCGCCGGCGTACACCCCGGTCTGGGTGATCGAGGTGGCGGTCCCTGGCGCCTGGGGATGCAGCTGGACCACCGCGAAGTTCATCAGCCCCGGCCAGGACCAGCCCAGGGCGAAGCCGAGCAGTACGCCGACCACCAGGGGGCCTGGGCCGGCCATCGCGAGCAGGGCCAGCCCGAACGCCCCGACGACGAGCATGCCGGCGATGACCGTGACGTGCCCACCCGAGCGGCGGTCGGCCAGCCACCCGAGACCGACCCGGGCCGTGATGCAGGCCGCGCTGCCGAGGGTCAGGGTCAGCCCGGCCAGCGCCGGTTCGAGTCCCCGATCGACGGCCGCGTCCACCACGAATGTGCCGAGCCCTCCCGCAGCCCCGGCGGCGAGCGTCGCGGCGATGCCGACCACCACCAGCGGGAACGTCCCGCGCCCGGCACCCCGCACGGACCGGCGAGCGGACTGCGCCGGCTGTGCGGGTACGGCCGGCAGGGTGGCCAGCACGGCAGCGGCAGCGGCCACGAACGCCCAGCGCCAGCCGACGGTGAGGGCGAAAACGGGCACCGCGGCTCCGGCCAGCAGGGTGGAGACCGGGATGGCGGCCTGTTTGATGCCGAACGACAGGCCTTGCCGCCGTATCGGTACGTGCCGGGCGAGCAGCACGTTGCTGGAGAGTTGGCCGAGCGCGTTCGCGGTGCCGGCCACCGCGAGCAGGCCGAGCAGCACCGGGTACGACCGGGCCAGCACCGCCACGGCGAGCAGGCAGGTGGCGGAGACGAGGATGCCGGCGCGGGCCACCACGGCTCCGCCCCAACGCTCCACCAGAGCCCCGGTGGGCACGGAGGCGAGCGCGCCCACCCCGAAGTAGGCCGCGACGACCAGCCCGAGCCCGGCGGGGGAGAAGGTCAGTTCCTCCCGCATCTGCACGGCCAGACCACCGACCAGGAAGACCGGCAGGACGCAGGCGATGGTCACCACGACGGCCACCGCGCTGGCTCGGACCGGCCTGGTGCCGACGGTCGGATCGGGAGGGGAGGCGGTGTCGGTCATGGTCAGCTCAACCTATGCGAGTACCGGCGCGGCGCCACGAAGTGCAACCGAGATCACTTCATGTACGCCATCCGCCTGCGTCATCCATCCGATCAGGGATTTCGCCTGGGGCCGCTTTTTCATATGGTGTAAGTCCCTGGTGGCGGAGGTGGTTGTGCGCGACCCCCTGGCGGAGCCTTCGGATCTCATCCGGAGTGTGTCCCGCGCACTTCGAGTGCTCGAAGCGGTCGGCCGTGCCCCGCGCGGGCTGACGGTGAAACAGATCGCCCGACGCTGCGAGCTGACCGTGGCCACCACGTACCACCTGGTGCGGACCCTGGCCTATGAGGGATATGTGATCCGTCGGGAGGACGGCACGTACATCGTGGGCCTGGAGGTGGCCGACCGCTATCGCGAGTTGGTCGCCGCCTTCCGGGGGTCGCCTGCGGTCGGGGAGACCCTGCGCCGGGTGGCCGTCGAGACCGGCTGGAGTCACTACCTGGGCCGGTTCGTCGGCGGGCAGGTGGCGATCACCGCGGTGGCGGAGGGTGCCCGTTCGCCCTATCTGGAGGATCTCGTGCCGGGGTTCGACGAGGGGGCCCACGCGACCGCCCTCGGCAAGGCCCTGCTGGCCACCCTGACGGTCGAGCAACGCCACCGCTATCTCCGTGAGTACGGTATGCGCCCGTTCACCAGCGCCACCCTGTGCACCCCGGAGGCCTTCGAGGCCGATCTGGCGGCCGGGGAGCGTCGTGGGATGCAACTGGAACTGGGCCAGTTCCGGCAGGGGGTGGCCTGTGCCGCCGTGCTGATCGGCCCGGACAAGGACATCGAGCGGCGGACCGTACTGGCCTGCGCGCTGCCGGCCAGCGAGATGATGACCTCCGCCCGGGTGGTGCGGACGAAGCTGCTCACCGCCGCCCGGGCGATCGCCGACAGCCTGGCCACGGAGAGCTGAGCCGGCCCCCTTCCTGGCGGGAAGGCGGCGGTGCGCTGGGATCGGCCGCGGCCTTGACACTCCCCGCCCAACCCCAGGTTTGAGCTGCGACTGAACTCTTCGGGGTGACTGCACGTACCAACGGTCGTAACGCCGAGCCCGCTCCCGTCGAGAGCGAGGAGAGGATCATCAGCGACCACGACGCCCATCTGCTGCGCGCCCTGCATGACGAACATGCCGACGCGCTCTACGCGCACGCGTTGCGGCTGGTCAACGGCGATCGACAGCGCGCCGAGGACCTGGTTCAGGAGACGTTGCTGCGGGCCTGGCGCCACCCGGAGTCGCTGGACCCGCGTCGCGGCTCGGTACGGGCCTGGCTGTTCACGACCGCACGCAACCTGGCCATCGACGCCTGGCGACGCCGCTCCACCCGGGTCGGTGAGATCTACACCGACGAGCTTCCCGAACCGCCTGAGGTGGTCGACGAGACCGAACGTGCCGTCGAGGCGTGGACGGTGGCCGAGGCGCTCAACCGGCTCAGTCCCTCCCACCGGGACGTGCTGGTCGAATGCTTCTACCAGGGCCGCTCGATAGCGGAGGCGGCCTCCCGGCTGGGTGTTCCGCCGGGGACGGTGAAGTCTCGCACCCACTACGCCCTACGGTCATTACGGTTGGTGCTTGCCGAGATGGGGGTGACCGGATGAGCCGCTGCGACTTCGCCTACGACGATGGGGCGTACGTCCTGGGTGCCCTGTCTCCCGCGGACCGCGCGGCCTACGAACGCCATCTGGTCGACTGCCCGGCCTGCCAGCAGTCCGTCTCGGAGATCGCCGTGCTGCCCGGTCTGCTCGGCCGGTTGGATCCGACCAGCCTGGAGCAGTTCCTGCCGCTGCCGGAGAACCCCCGGGTGCCGGAGTTGCTCAGCGCCGCGCGGGAGCGGCGGCGCCGGGAGCGGCAGGCCAACCGCCTGCGGTACGCCGTCATCAGCCTGGCCGCTGCCGCCTTCGCCCTGGTCATCGGCTTCGGCACGGCCACCATGCTGCCCGAACCGGCGCCGACCGGGCCGGTGGCCCAGGTGCGGATGGTGCAGATGCGTCCGGTCGCGGGTGCGGTGCCCCTGCACGCCGAGATCGGGCTCACCGGCACCAACTGGGGCACCGAGGTCACCATGACCTGTGGGTACGACGAGCGTTCCGGCTACGGCAAGGCGAACGCCTTCCGGCTGGTGGCCCACGCCGCCGACGGGTCGCAGGAGCAGATCGGCTCCTGGCTGGCCGCACCCGGGGACGACCTGCGGATCAGCGGGGCCACCCGGTTCACCAACGCCGAACTGGTCCGGTTGGAACTGATCCGGGCCGACGGCACCGTGGTGCTGGCGTACGACCTGCCCTGAGTGGGGTCAGGGGGTGCCGGCCGGGACCACCTTGGCGGGGCGCTCGCGACGGGTACGCCGGGCCTGGCGCAACCCGTCCACGGTGAAGACGATCAGGGCCAGCCAGACCAGCGCGAATCCGGCCAGGCGGGCTGGCGGCATCGGCTCGTGGAAGATCAGCACCCCGCAGCCCAGCTGGAGGATCGGGGCCACGTACTGAAGCATCCCCAGGGCGGTCAGCGGGAGCCGGTTGGCGGCCCCGGCGAACAGCAGGAGGGGGATGGCGGTCAGCGCCCCGGCCAGGACCAGCAGCAGGGTGTGCCCGGTCGAGACCTGCCCGAAGGTCGCCTCACCGGTGGCCGCCAGCCAGCCCAGGTAGCCGAGGGCGGGCAACGCCAGCACGGCCGACTCGACGAACAGACCCTCCGCGGCAGGCAGCCCGAGCTGCTTCTTGACCAGGCTGTACCCGCCGAAGGTGAGCGCCAGGATCAACGCCAGGTACGGCAGTCGACCGTAGTCGACCGTGAGTACGGCCACCGCCAGGCCGCCGATGCCCAGCGCCAGCCACTGTCCCGGGCGCAGACGTTCCCGCAGCACCACCACCCCCAGCAACACCACCACCAGGGGGTTGATGAAGTACCCGAGGGCGGTTTCCACCACCCGGTCGGAGTTCACCCCGTAGATGTAGGTGAACCAGTTGAACCCGATCAGGGTGGCGGCCACCCCGATGCCGGCCAGGGCGCGCGGTCGGCGCAGCAGGGCCCGCAGGAATCCGATGTTGCGCATCGCGCCGAGCAGCAGGGCGACGAAGGCCACGGACCAGATCACCCGGTGGGCGAGGATCTCCAACGGGCCGGAGGGACGGAGCAGCTTGAAGTAGAGGGGAAAGAATCCCCACATCAGGTACGCGGCGAGCCCGTAGAGATATCCGAGGCGCAGGGGTGTCACGGCTACACGGTAAGGGTCGATATCCCCGCCTGCTCCTTGCCGGTGAGCGGACTCACTGCTGGTTGCGGCGGTCCAGCTCCATCCAACGCTCGGCCTCGACCAGGGTGAAGCCGAGCTTCTGATAGAGCCCGTGCGCATCCTGGGTGGCCAGCAGCAGCCGGCGTACCCCCAGGGTGGCCAGATGGTCGCGGACCGCGCCCGCCAGCCAGGTGCCCAGGCCGCGACCGCGCTCGGTCCGGTCGACGTACACGTCACAGAGGTAGCCGAAGGTGACCCGATCGGTGATCACCCTCGCCACGGCGACCTGGCGGCCGTCGACCGGCCGGTAGACCCCGAAACCGATCGAGCCGGCGAAGGCCCGGGCCACCGTCTCCTGGTCCCGTCCCAGGGCCCAGTAGGCGTCCGTGCTGAGCCAGTGGTGCACCCGGTCCAGATCCAGCCGGGCCGGATCGGTGCTGATCGTGTAGCCGTCGTCGCGGGTCAGCGTGAACACCCCTGCGACGGTAGTCCGTACCCAGGTGGGCTCCGGTAGGCAGCTCCCGCAATCTGGCCTGCACAGCGGACAGGTACCGCTCGTTTGAGCGGTACCTGTCCGGCTGGTCGGCTCGGCGCTGGCGGCCGAGGTGGGGTGGGGGTCAGTCGCGGTCGAGGATGGCGCCGAGGATCCAGGTGACGACGCCGACGAAGAGGGCACCCAGGACGGCGGCCGGCCAGAAGCCGTCCACATCGAAGGGCAGCCCGACCTGGTCGGCGATCCAACCGGTCAGCAGGAAGAGCAGACCGTTGACCACCAGGGCGATCAGGCCGAGGGTGAGCAGGTAGAAACCGCAGCCCACGGTCTTGATGATCGGCTGGAGGACCCCGTTCACCACGCCGAAGATGACCGCCACCAGGACCAGGGTCAGCACGGTCTCGCTGACCGACTCCGTGTCCAGAGAGATGCCGGGGATGATCAGGGTGGCCAGCCAGAAGGCCACCGCCGTGGCGCCGACCCGGATCAGTAGACCTTTCAGGAAATCCATGGCCGGCATGGTGTCACGACCAGGCCAGGGACGGTACCCGCGAGATCGGCTGTGCCGGTCTCAGGTGCGCGACGGACGACCGATCAGTTGGGCCTCCAAGGGGGTGCCGGCGAGCAGCACCCAGCGCAGGGCCCGCCGGTTCACCACGGCCACCATGTCCGGCCGGATCCGGGTCAGCCAGTCGGCCGCCTCACCGAGCCCCAGGGCAGCCCCGGCGATCGGGGCCTCGGCCGGACTCAACGGTTGCAGCAGGGCCAGGTCGGACCGGCCCAGGGCATCCGCGTCCGCCGGGGTCAACTCGTCGCGTACCAGCAGGGTGGTCTGCCAGGCCGCACCCGGACGGGGACCGCCGGTGGGCGGCGGGGCGTCCAGGATCACCAGCAGTGGCGACAGCGGGGTACCCGGCTCGGTCTCCACCGGCCTGCCGGGCGGAACCAGCGGGATCGTCTCACCCGGAGTGCCGACCCCGCGTACGAACGGTTGCCAGGCCTGGGGTCGGGTGGTCTGGACGACCACTCGGCAGCCAAGGGCCATCGCCCGCATGGTCAGCAGTTGAGCCGCCCGCACCCCGCCGACGATCATCACCCGGGTGCTCTCCGGCCGGAACAGCCGGACGGTGACCGGATCGCCGTGCCGGTTGGCCCCCACCACCAGGCCGGCTGAGCCGTACGGCAACTCCAACTCGGACCCGTCCCCGAGGGTGGCCGGAACCGGCGGGGCCAGTGGCAGGGTGTCCGTGAAGCCGCAGAGGTGAGCCCCGTCCAGTCGCCGCACCATGCCACCGGCCGTCGTCACCAGCCCGCGCAACGCCCGGGCGGCGGCGGAGAGTTCGGCCGGGGTTGCGGCGCTGATCCGTACGGTCAGGCCCTCGGTCGGACCCGGCTCGGCGTGCAGGGACACCGTGACCGCGGTCGCCGGCAGGGTCAACAGCCGTGGCACCAGTTGGCCTCCACCCTCCGAGGTGGGCCACCGACGCAGTCGGAACGTGGTCTGCAACAGTCCACCGCAGCGCACGGCCTGCCAGGACTCCCTAACGGGTCGCCCGTCATGGTGGGCTAGTTCGGCGAACACCCGCAGCGCCGCCGGCTCGCCCAGCGGTCGGATCGACAACGGGCCGAAACGGCGGATGATCCGGCGGACGGTGCCGGCCAGAGTTCGCCGTAACGCCTCCTCCGACCACCCCTCCGCCCGGATCACCCGTACGGCCAGCACCCCCCGTTCCCAGCCGGCCAGCCGGCCCTGGGTCAACTGGCGGTATGAGGTGGCGGACAGGCCGCCGCCGGCACGGATCGCCGGAGCCGCCGAGGCGGACAGCACCAGCTGAATGCGTACCGGCGGAGCCTGGTCGGAGTCGGCCGGTAGCAGGGCGGCGGGCGAGGGCAGGTGCCGCCCGCCGTCGCCGAGCAGGTCGGCCCGATCGCCGATCTCCAGCAGGGCCACCACCCCACCGGGGTCGTCGAACAGCACCGCCGAGGAGCCCGCCAGATCGGCCGGATGACGCACGGTGTCCGGGGCGACCAGATCGAGCAGGGCCGCCGGTCCCCCCGGCGCGGTGAGCGCGCGTCGCCGGGTCAGATAACCCAGCCCGATGCCCGACCACTCGTACAGCCACCGCTGACGAACCCGGCCCCAGGCGAGCAGCAGCAGGGCTGCGGCCAGCACGGCAGCGGCCGACAGGGCTACCGGGCCCCGGCCCGAGGCGGCGACCACCACGGCCAGCGCCACCTGCGTGGTCACGACCTGTCCGGCCCGAGGCCGATGCTCTCGCCAGTGGTCCCCGCGCCCGGTGGTCGTGGCGGCAGCTTGGATGCGCTGCTCGGGCGTTCCGTCGGCCAGGGCAGGAGCAACCGTGGTCGGCAGGCTTGTCATCGCCACCGCACCCCTCCTCGGCCGGTCACCCGCCGCAACCCGACTGCCGCCCATCGTAGTGAGTGGATGGGATCAGCGTTGTCCACAGGGGAACGGGACGGGGTAGCACAACAGCGATGGTGCCGCTACCGTCAGCGACGAGACGTCATTGGTCCGATCCCACGGCCCGCTAGCCCCTTTCGGTGCCGGTGGGTGCGTGATGTTCGCAGGGCCAGCCACGACCCAGCAGACAAGGAGATGTCGGGGTGTCCCAGACCCAGGCGCAGGCCGCGGTGATGCAGCAGACCGCGGCGAAGTTCGAGCAGACGGACCAGTCGTTGCAGTCGATGCTCAGTGGGCTGCTGACCCAACTGGAGGTTCTCCAGCAGGCCTGGCGCGGGGCCGGTGGCCGGTCGTTCGAGCAGGTGAAACAGCAGTGGGCGCAGGACCAGGCCAGTTTGCAGCGGGCGCTGCGCGAGACCGCAGGGGCGATCCGCACCGCCGGCACGCACTACGACGCCTCGGACGCCGAGGCGGCCAGCCGGGTGTCCGCCACCAACCGCGGCGGCATCCAGCTGCCGCTCTAGACCACGATCCAGGGGGATTCGATGGAGCACGGTGTGCTTGTCGTCAACTTCGCCGCGCTGCAGCAGGCCAGCGCGGACATCCAGCGGGCGTTGAACACGCTCGACTCGCAGTTGGGCCAGTTGGAACGGGACGCCGCCCCGTTGGTGGCCACCTGGTCCGGTGAGGCCCAGCAGGCGTACGAGCAGCGGCAGGCCCGCTGGCGCAACGCCTCCCAGGACCTCCAGGCGATGCTGCGTGACATCAAGCTGGCGGTGGACGAGTCGGCGGCCGACTACCTCGACACCGAGAAGAAGAACGTCGGCCTGTTCCGGTGACCACCAGCGGCGACGCCGCCCGTTCCTCGGGCGGCGTCGCCGCGCGTCAGGCCTCGGGGGTGGGTGGTTCGTCAGGCGGGGTCGGCGGGGCGCCAGCGGCGTCGGGCACCCCGAGGCACGATCAGGGCGGTCAGCACTATGCCGACCACCACCACGGCGCCCGTGGTGGCCAGCAGGACGGCCCGCTGTCGGGCGGCGGCTCGCCGGTTCTGCTGGGCCACCAGCGCGGGGTCGGGCTCCTCGTCGGGCAGGGCGATGACCGGGGCAGGGCGGGTGACCCGACCGGTGGTGGTCTCGGTGACCGCCCGATACGGGTTCAGCACTCCGGCGCCGTACCCGATGCCGGGGGCCGGGTCGGCGGTGGCCTTGAGCCGGTCGGCCACCTCCAGGGCGCTCAGCTCGGGGCGGTACTCGCGCAACAGGGCCGCCGTGGCGGCCACGAACGGCGCGGCGTAGCTGGTCCCCTCGGCCCGATGATGGCCCTGCCCGGGAGCGGCCATCAGCACCTCCGAGCCGGGTGCCACCAGATCCACATAGGGTCCGACCTGGGAGAAGTCGGCCCGGACACCGTCCGCCCCGACCGCACCGACCCCGAGCACCCCCTCGTACGCGGCCGGATAGGGGCGGGGATCACCGCTGCCGTGCAGGTTGCCGACGGCGGCCACCACGACCACGTCCCGGGCCAGGGCGTAGCCGATCGCCTCGCGTACCGCCGGATGGTCGGCGTACAGGACCACGGACAGGTTGACCACATCGGCGCGGTTGTCCACCGCCCAGCGGATCGCCCGGGCGAAGTCGGCCGGGGCCACCGTACGACCTGCCCCCTGACCGTCCACTATCTGCTGTTCGCTGACTCGTACCGGCAGAATGCGGGCCTTCGGTGCCAGTCCCCGCAGGCCGCTTCCGTCCCTGGGTGCGGCGGCGATGATGCTCGCCACCCCGGTGCCGTGGCCGACGCAGTCACGGGTGCCGTCCCCGCCGGGATCGAGCAGGTCGGTGCCGGTGAGTACCCGGCCGGCCAACTGTGGGTGATGTCGATCCACCCCGGAGTCGACCACCGCCACGGTCACTCCCGATCCGGTAGCCAAGGAGTGCAGCCGCTCGGGTGCGTACCGCTGCTGTGGCCAGGGGACCGCGGACACCGGCCGGGCCGGCGCCAGTGGCGCCGCGCAAACCGGCGCCCTGCCGGTCGTGGCCGAGGCGACAGCCGTCCCGGCCCCGACCGCATCCGCCGCCAGCAACAGGACGGCGGTCAGACCCGCTAAAAGGGGATGCCGAGCGTACCGGGACATCGACCGCCTCCGTATCGTGTCGACACCGGAACGGGATGTTATCGCCTGGGACGAAACGGCGGTGGATCCCAGCCAGCCTTGTCATTGTGATCTTGATGTGACCTTGTAGGTTGTAACCGACACCTATGGCCTGGGCCCGGGAGGAGGGGGTGGCCGTGACCGACTGGGAGCCGGCCACCGAGGCGGAAGCTGCGCTGCGGGACGCACTAGGCAGCAATGACCAACAGCTCTACTTCCGCATCCTGTCCAGCATCGAACTGCTCCTGCCGATCTCCGCGCCGACGGGCCCCGGATCGGCGCCTGCGGGCTGGGGCACCTGGACCACCGGTGGGCGTACGCACGTCCTGGCCTTCACCTCCGTCGAGGCGATGCGGGCCTGCCTGGGCGAGTACGGCGGGTCCGCCCGCCGCACCGGCTACGCCGAACTGGCAATCGGTTGGCCGAACCACGAGTGGTGGTTGGCGGTCAACCCCGGGTTGCCCATCGAGGGCTACCTGCCCGCCTGGTACGTCGCTCAGCTCTCCCGGGGTGACGTCCGGCTACCCGGCCGGACGATCGGTGCCCGAGCCAGGCTGGAGCGGGTCGAGGCGATGAGTCGGCTACGCGAATCCGGCCCGACCGCGAACACTCCGCCACCGGCCCAGCTCCGGCCTAGCCGACCGGAAACGCCTCCGCCGGTGATCCCGGCCGCCTTTCAACTCCCCGACGTCGCGGTAACCGCGCCGGGTGCGGGCACCCGAGTGCCCGGTCAACCCCCCGCCGGTCAGGCAGCGGGCTATCCCGGCGCCGGTCACCTCAGACCGAGCGTCGCCGAACCCCGGCCCGGCCTCCCGCGCCCGGACCCTGCCGGTGGCGTGCGTCCGGAGGCCACCGAGAGCCACTGGGGAGACCGCCAGGGCCACCTGACGCCGCGCCGGCCCATGCCCCCGCCCGGGGAGACACCCGGTCGACCGGTCACCCCCGAGCAGGCCGGAGCCCCGGCCAACGGTCAGGCCGCCGACCAGCAGCCCCGGCGGTCCTTCTTCGAACCGGCCTCCGGTCGAACGCCCTCCCGAAGCGAGCGGGTCACCGCACCCTCCCGGTTCTCCCGCACCGGGCAGCCCTTCCCCCGCCGTGGCCCCTCCCCGGAGTCGACTACCGACGGCACCACCCGAGCCTTCGACTTCAGCCAGGACACCCAGACCGGCGGTCTGACCCGGCCCGAGGTGAACGGCGAAGCGACCCAGCCGCTGCGGCCCCCGGCCGACCCCGCACCGGAACCCACCCAGCGTTTGTGGTCCACCGCGCCGACCGATCTGACCGGTTCGGTGCCAGGCGACCCGACCGCAGAGACCCAGTCGCTGCCCCGCCGCCAAGCGACCGAGGGCGACGAGCAGACCCTCACGTCGGCGGCGGAGCCGGTCTCCGCCCCGCCCGCGCCCCGGCGCGGGTTCACCCCGATCGTCATAGAGGGCACCATCATCGAGGCCCGGGATCTGACTGCCGCGTCGCCCGCGCAGCAGCACCCGGAGCCCGGTACCCCCCAACGCCAGACCTCCGAAGCAGACCCGACCCTGCCCCCGACCACCGAGGCACCGCAAACCTGGCCCACAGAGGCGGAACCGACGGCACCGATCCCCCCGAGGCCTGCGGAACCGACGACGACCTTCTTCCCGTCGCAGGCGGAGCGGACGGTGTCGTTGTCCCCGTCCCAGGCGGAGTCGGAGCAGGTGGAGGCGGATTCGACGACGACGTTGTTCCCCGCGCAGGCGGAGCAGACGGTGTCGTTGTCCCCGTCGCAGGCGGACCCGACGACGCTCTTCCCGGCGCAGGCGGAGCAGACCGTGTCGTTGTCCCCGTCGGGGGCGGAGCCGGTGGAGGCGGATCCGACTACGACCCTCATCCCGTCGCAGGCGGAGTCGACGGTGGCGTTGTCCCCGTCGGGGGCGGAGCCGACGGCGCCGATCTCGCCGGTCGAGGCGGAGCCCACGGTGGCGGTTCCGGCGGTGGCGGATGAGGTGACCGCGCCGGTGCCGGCGACCGAGCCCTCACTGTTCGACCCCTCGCCCAAGGTCACCACCGAACCTGAGCCCGAGAACACCGCCGCGACGCCGACTCCGGAGCCGGCCACCGTGTCGCCAGCGGAGGAGCCCGCCCCGGCGCCAGCAGGGTTCGAGCCGGCCAACGAGGTGGAGGAGGAGCTGCTCGCCGCTGCGGGGGCCGCGAAGACCGACACCTTCCTGTCGACACTGCTGCTGGCCCGGGTCCTCCTGCCGATCTCCCCGGACTCCGCTGCGGGCAGCCGTCCCGGTGACCCCGGGTACGTCTGGCCGACGGTGGAACTGGACGACCAGACCTTCGTAGTGGCCTACACCTCGCCGCAGCGACTCGCCGACCATGGCGACCAGACGGCCGAGACGATGACGGTCCGCTTCGTACAGCTGATTCGGTCCTGGCCTCAGTTGTCCTGGTCCTTCGCGGTCAATCCTGGCACCCCGGTCGGGGCGAAGCTGCCCGGCGAGCAGATCGTCGGGCTGGCCAACTGGGCGGCCGAACTCGGGCTCGGTGACGACAACGAGCCGGAACCTGGCGTTGACAAGTCGGCCGCCACCAGCAGCCCGCCGAAGGTGGCCTCCGCAGCCGACCCGACTCGACCGATCGTGATGCAGAAGGCGATCGCGCCCAGCCAACTGGGCTTCTACCTGGAACGCGGCTACGACCGGGTCTCCGGTTTCGTGCACCGGGCCACCGAACTGGCCCACCTGACCACCCCCGCCCAGCTCTACCGCGCCCTCGGTCTGCACCATGCGGAGTCACCCTTCGCGGCGGACGCCGAGGAGATCTACGTGTTGCGGTGGCCGGCGTACCGGCCGAGTCTCTACCGCATCCCCTACGGCGGGCAGAACGAGGCCGCGATGCGGGCCATGGAGGGCTGGGTGATCGAACGCCCGCCGTTCCGTGGCAACGGCTTCGCCCCCGGGGAGAGCAGCGAGGTGCTCGCCGAGTTCAAGGTGGACAGTGTCCGGCTGCCGCACGGCGCGCAACTGCTGCGCCTGGGCGCGGACGGCACCGAGCGGCTGATCGCCGTCTTCGACGCCGACACGGTCGCCTGGCGTGAGGCCGGTGCGCAGTGACCCGCGACGGCTATGTGGCCCGCTGGCGGGGCCGGGAGTACCAGGCCAGCCCGGACGGTGGTGAGGTGCGGCTGTACCAGACGGAGCCGGCTGAGGGCTTCACCGAGGTGCGGCCCGGCCGGTACCTCCGGGTGGTGCCGATGGCCGAGGTCGAAGAGTTGGCGTACGTGCGGACGACCTGCACCTGGAAGGGACAGCCCTTCATCGTGCTCGGTGAGCACGAGGGTTGGCTGCGGGTCGAGTACACCGGTGGCCGCTGGCCGGTGGCGCAGGCGCTGCGGCTGGAGGCCTTCGACTTCGGGGTCTACCAGGGGTGGGCGTCGGCCGGGGAGGTCACCGACCTGCGCGAGCAGCGGGTCTGATCACGACTTGGCCCAGCGCAGGATCTCGCCCAGCACCAGCTCCGAGGCCTCCAGGTGCGGGAAGTGGCCGACCTCGTCCAGCAGCCGCCACTCGTACGGCCCGCTGACGTAGCGACTCGACCCCTGGGCGGTACGGGGTAGGGAGGCCACATCCAGTGCGCCGTGCAGTTGCAGGGTGGGTGCGACGAGCGGCCGTTGCATCAGCTTGACGAACCGGTAGCCGTGCAGCCGCAGCACCGACCGGAACGCCCAGCGGTAGCCCTCCAGCGCGCAGAACGCCGCCTGCGGGATCTGCATGGCCCGCCGGTACTGTCGGGCGTACTCGGCGAAGTCCGGGCCGGCGACCCAGCGGGGGCCACCCCAGCGGCGCAGGATCTCCTCCACCGCCCGCCCGTCATCTTTGGCCAGGACGTGTTCGTACCGGGGTAGCTGGAACTTCAGGGTGGGTGTGGAGGCGGCGAACTGCCCACGCGGATCGGCGAAGATGGCCGCCCGTAGCCGCAACGGATGCGGGGCACCGAGCACCACCAGTCGGCGTACCAGGGTGGGATGGAAGGACGCCACCGTCCAGGCCACCATGCCCCCGGCCCCGGTCCCGACCACGGTCGCCGAGCGTTCCCCCAGTGCCCTGATCGTCCCGGCGACGTCGGCGGCGAGGGTGTATCCGTCGTACCCCCGGGGTGGTTTGTCGCTGGCGCCGTAGCCGCGCAGGTCTACCGCGACCGCGCGGAAACCGGCGTCGGCGACCATGGGGAGCATCCGGTGCCAGGCCCACCAGTGCTCGGGGAAGCCGTGCAGGAAGAGCACCATCGGACCGGTGCCCGCCTCCACCACATGGAACCGGCTGCCGTTCGCGCCGACGAACCGGTGCGTCCACGGCCCTTCGGTGAGGACGCAGGACTCGTCGATGGCTCCGCCACGCTGCTCGGTCATGTCCGACAGCCTAGGACCCCGACGCTGGTAGGCCCCTGCGACGGCGTGCGTGGTGTCCGGCGCGACCCTCGCCGGGGAAGGGCGATGCCCCGGGCAGGTGGACTGCCCGGGGCATCGTGTGGTCGTGCGGTCACTCAGGAGAATCGAACCTTGGTGTTCAGGCCCTTCTGCTCCAACACCTTGATCTTGGTGCCGGTGGCCGGCAGCTTCACGCCGTGGTTCGGCAGCTCCGGGAACCAGTACTGCTTGGTGTCGTCGAACAGCGGCTGCGCCGCCTGGCCGCGGATGTACTGCGGCTGGCTGTTGAGGTGCAGCGTGAACGAGTCCGCCTTCTTCAGGCTGAACGGCGCGTCGTAGACCTGGATCCGGGCCCGCCAGGGCTGGCCGGTCAGGTTGTAGATCGGCCGGGGCCGGGAGTCGATGATCAGGTTCCGGCCCTCACCCGGGTGCGCGAAGGTGTCGTTGTCCGCCCACCGGGTGTTCCAGTACGAGATCAGCAGACCCTCCTGGTACGCGTAGTGGTCCACGTAGTCCGGCTTGGTGTTGGCGTACCCGAAGAAGTACGGGCCGGTCTTGAGGTACTTGTCGTACGAGATGTACTGCCGGGTGCCCGCGATGTAGTAGTTCGCGAACTTACGGGTGTAGGTCTCCTCGACCACCTCGAAACCACCGGCCAGGGTCCAGCCGGCCCCGCCGTCCTCGGCCCCGTCGGTGAAGACCGTGGCGCCGTCGGCGGTCAGGGTTACGGCGTCACCGAAGAAACCACCCTCGGAGACCGCACCGTCGGTCTGGTACCGCAGCCGGAACCCGACCTGGTTGCCGACCACCCCGTCCAGCGGGATCGTGACGTCCACCCACTCGTCGTCGGAGCTGCCGTCCAGCGCGAAGCGACCGGGGGAGATCTCCTTGAGCGGCTGGCCGTCGGCCGTACCGGGCTGCGGAGTCCAGGTCTGTCCACCGTCGATCGAGGTCTCGAAGAACAGGTAGTCGTACTCCGCCTCGATGCTGTAGCGGCCCTTCATGGACAGGGTCGCGGACGACTTCCCGGTCAGGTCGAAGGTCCGGGTCATGGTGCTGTTCAGGTCGTCCGCGTTGCCGGAGAAGAACTGCTTGGTGCCCTCGAAGGGTGCACCGTTCTCGAAGGTGTACTCCCGCTCGGGCAGCACCACCACGGCGGCCTGGGCCTCCTTGGTGTTGTACTCCTGCGGACCGAGCACCAGGGTCCGCTTCTGACCGGCCACGATCACCTCGTAGTCGAGCCAGCCGAGCTGGAGCTTGTTCCAGGCACCCAGGTCACCGCCGCGCTCGCCGATGCCGCCGTCGTTCTTGGCACCCAGGCGGCTCTGGGCCATCAGGGTCCAGTGCTCGTTGTTGTTGTCGCCGCCGCTGAGGACGTTGTAGTCGTCCGGCAGACCCAGGTCGTGGGCGTACTCGTGGTAGAAGACGCTGCGACCGCCGTTCTCCGGCTGGATGGTGTAGTCGCCGATCCAGATGCCGGTGTCGCCGATCTGGGTGCCGCCGGCCGGGAAGTTCGGCGGGCCGGTACGACCCTGGTCGGAGGCGTACGCGTACCAGCGGTGGCTCCAGATGGCGTCCTCGCCGTAGATCGGGTCACCGTCGGCCATGTCGCCACCGGCGTGCACGATCTGGAAGTGGTCGATGTAGCCGTCCGGCTCGTTGAAGTCGCCGTCACCGTCGTGGTCGTAGCGGTCCCACTGGTCCATGGCCTGTACGTCGGCGGCGATCTGGGCGTCCGTGCGGCCGGCGGCCTTCTGGTCGGCCACCCACTGGTTGGCGGCGTCGCGCACCAGGGCCCACACGTTGGAGCAGACGATCGAGTCACAGGGGTAGCCGTTGGAGCGGCCGTACCGGGCCTGGTTGTAGTTGACCTTGACCCAGTTGCTGACCACGCCGTCGACGCTGTATCGACCCGAGGACTGCGCCTCGTAGTACTGCTTCACGGACTCGTCGCCCGGAGCGGTGCCGAAGTAGAGCTTGCGGAAGTGATCGGCGTCGTAGTTCGGCTGCCACACCGTGGAGTTGTCGACCCGCCGGTCCGGCTGGGGGATCTGGTTGTGCAGCGGCCCGTCGAACCGGGCGGGGCCGGGAACATCCGGGTCGGTGTCCTGGTCCGGGTAGTTCGGGTGCCGCTCGTCGCCGAACTCGGCCAGGATGACGAAGATCTGGTCGGTCTTCTCCCGGGAAAGCTCGACGTACTGCTTCTCGGTGGGCCCCTTGCCGCCCTTGGGGGTCTTGGCGTTGCGGCCGGCCTTACCACCACGGACGGCCCGGTCACCGACCTTGGCCACCGTGCTGCCGTTGATCCGTTCGGTCTTGACGCGGCCCGAGAGCACCTCGCTCAGGCCCTCCTGACGCAGGGCGCGACGCTTCTCTTCCAGTGGGTTCGGCAGGTCATGTTCGGCATGGGCGGGCTCGGCGATCGACGGCGCGGCCGTCGGTGGCTCCGCGATCGGCGCGGCGGAGGCCGAAGCACCGACCGTCAGCCCTGTCGCCGTCATCGAAAGCCCGAGCAGACCCACTGCGACTTTCCGCACGTGGTACCTCCGAATTGAGGGAACCGGCCCATCAGGGGTGGCAAGCCGGTGAGATCGGCCCCTACGGATGGGGCCACTGGTGAACTTAGGCACTAGTGGGGCCCCTGGGAAGGGGTAGCCATCGATTTTATGGCAGTGAATTGCCGACAGGTCTGCTCACTGTCACAACCTTCGCCGGGGTCCACCCGGCATCCGTGCAGGTCCGGACAGACATCGACGGGTGGCGGTCCGCACCGGACCACCACCCGTCGAGGGGTACGACCTGTCAGTCCTCGTCGGACTTGCTCCCGCCCATGCCGGAGGCGATCAACTCCATCACCGAGGAGTCCTGCAAGGTGGTCACGTCACCGAGGGAACGGTTCTCCGCCACGTCCCGCAGCAACCGCCGCATGATCTTGCCCGATCGGGTCTTCGGCAGCTCCGGCACCAGCATGATCTGCCGGGGTTTGGCGATCGGGCCCAGGGTCTTCGCCACATGGTTGCGCAGATCGGCGATGAGCTGCTCACCCGCCTCGCCGGCGACGTCGGCGGTGCCGCGCGGAATGGCGAAGGCGACGATCGCCTGGCCGGTGGTCGGATCGGTGGCACCCACCACCGCCGCCTCGGCCACCGAGGGGTGCGAGACCAGCGCCGACTCCACCTCCGTGGTGGAGATGTTGTGCCCCGACACCAGCATCACGTCGTCCACCCGGCCGAGCAGCCAGATGTGCCCGTCGTCGTCCTTCTTCGCCCCGTCACCGGCGAAGTAGATCCACTCGTCACCGCCGGTGCCGCCGGCACCCGCACCGAACCGGGACCAGTAGGTCTCGATGAACCGGTTGTCGTCACCCCAGATGGTGCGCAGCATCGAGGGCCACGGCTTCCGCAGCACCAGGTAACCGCCACCCCCGTTGGGTACCGACTGACCCTGGTCGTCGACCACGTCGGCACTGATGCCGGGCAACGGAGTCATCGCCGAACCCGGCTTGGCGGCGGTGACCCCCGGCAGCGGCGAAATCATGATGCTGCCGGTCTCGGTCTGCCACCAGGTGTCCACGATGGGCAGCTCGCCCCGCCCGACATGCTGCCGGTACCACATCCACGCCTCGGGGTTGATCGGCTCACCGACGCTGCCCAGCAGGCGGAGGGTGGACAGGTCGTACCCGGCGGGGATGTCCTCGCCCCACTTCATCATGGTGCGGATCAGGGTCGGGGCGGTGTAGAGGATGGTCACCCCGTACCGGTCGACGATCTCCCAGAACCGGCCCTTGTGCGGGGTGTCCGGGGTGCCCTCGTACATCACCTGGGTCGCGCCGTTGGAGAGCGGGCCGTACACGATGTAGGAATGGCCGGTCACCCAACCGATGTCCGCCGTACACCAGTAGACGTCCGTCTCCGGCTTCAGATCGAAGATCGCATGCGAGGTGTACGACGTCTGGGTCAGGTAGCCGCCGGTGGTGTGCAGGATGCCCTTGGGGCGGGCCGTGGTGCCGCTGGTGTAGAGGATGAACAGCGGATGCTCGGCGTCGAAGGCCTCGGCGGTGTGCTCGGTCGAGGCCTGCTCCACGGTCTCGTGCCACCAGTGGTCCCGCGACGACCAGTCGACCTGCTCCCCGGTACGGCGGACCACCAGCACATGCTCCACCGAGGGGCAGTTGGCCACCGCCTCGTCCACGGTCGGCTTGAGCGCGGACGGCTTGCCCCGCCGGTAGCCGCCGTCGGCGGTGATCACGATCTTGGCGGAGGCGTCCTGGATCCGGTTGGTCAGCGACTCCGCCGAGAACCCGCCGAACACCACACTGTGGGTGGCGCCGATCCGGGCGCAGGCCAGCATCGCGACCGCCGCCTCCGGGACCATCGGCAGATAGATCGCCACCCGGTCACCGGCGACCACCCCCAGGTCGGTCAGCGCGTTCGCCGCCTGGCAGGTCATCCGGTGCAGGTCGGCGTAGGTGATGGTGCGGGTGTCGCCCGGCTCGCCCTCCCAGTGGATGGCCACCTTGTCGCCCCGACCGGCCTCGACATGCCGATCCAGACAGTTGTACGCCACATTCAACTGCCCGCCGACGAACCACTTGGCGAACGGCGGATTCGACCAGTCCAGCACCTGGTCCCACGGCCGCGCCCAGGCCAGCCGCCCCGCCTGGCGTTCCCAGAAGGCCAGCCGGTCCGCCTCGGCCTCGGCGTACGCCTCGGCTTTGACATTGGCCTCGGCGGCCAGTGCCGCCGGCGGCGGGAACTGGCGGGTCTCGTTCAGCAGATTGGCCAACGCCTCGCTCATGCCAGCCCTCCGCTTCGCTGCGTGCTGCCATGAGGCACTTGGGCGCTGCATTGATGATTCGCTCGCTGGCCCTCGCTCATGCGGTGCTCCTCGTCGTCGGGTGACCTGCGCCTCTCCGGGGCAGGTTAGTCGGGGCCGACGACCATGGCGACGCAAGCCACCCGCCTCCGTCGCCCAACGGACCCTCTCGCGCGCCGAGGTGCAAAACGGTCCCGATGAACGCCGCCGACCCCTCCTGGTCGGAGGAACCCCACGGCGTACGGGTGGTGTCCGTCGCCTTGCCGGTGACTGCGGCGCGGGCCGACCGGCGGGCTCGATAGCGTGACGGGGTGACGACCGACCCGCTGGCACCGCTGCTCGCGCTCGCCGACATCACCGAGGCCGTCGAGCAGGCCCGGACCCGCTTCGACACCGCCCTAGGTCACCGGGCGCTGCGCCGCCACGGTGGCCAGGTCGCCGCCGAAGTGAGCCTGCGTTCCGCAGTCGCCAGCGCCGCCCTGGAGGGCCGGGTCCACGAGCGGGAAGCGGTCCGGGCCGGTACGGTGACCGACCCGGTGCTCCAGGGGGCGCTGCGGGTGGCCGGAGCGCTGCCCGGGCTCAGCGACCGCTGGACCAAAGCCCCCCGGCAGGTACTGGCGAAACTGCACGTACTGGCCGGCCGGGAAATGGTCGAGGCCGCCGAACTGGGTCGCCCGGTCGAGGATCCGGTGGTCGCCGCCCGCCTGGACGCCCTAGTCGGGCTGGTCGCCGGAGGCACCAAGGTCCCGCCGCTGGTGCTGGCCGCCGTCGTACACGGGGAACTGCTCAACCTGCGCCCGTTCGCCGGCCCCTCCGGGGTGGTGGCCCGAGGCGCCGCCCGCCTGGTGCTGCTCTCCAGCGGCTTCGACCCGCGGGGCCTGCTGGCGATCGATGTCGGCCACCGCGAGCGCGAACCGGAATACGTCGGCGCCGCCGGAGCCTTCGCCACCGGCACCCCGGACGGGCTCCGGTCCTGGCTGCGCCACTACATGGCGGCCGTCGAGGTGGGCGCCGACCAGCTGACCGAGATCGGCGACGAGGTCCTGGCCGCAAGCTGAACCCGGGCTGCCGGGGTGGCCGGGGTGGGCTGAGGCCAGGTGGCGGCTCAGGCCGGGCTGTCGGGTGGGCTCGGGCCGGGTGGTGGGTCAGGCCGGGGTGGTCGAGGCGCGGGTGCGCCGGTGTCGGCCGTACCAGGCGATGCCGATCGCCACCCCGACACCCACCCCTAGCGCGGCAGCGGCTACCGGCACCCCCGGCCGCTCCCGCAGCCGACGGCCCAACGGAATCGGATGCCGGAACTCCAGCACCGGCCAGGCGTTCTCAACGGCCAGCCGGCGCAACTGCCGGTCCGGGTTGACCACGCTGGGGTGCCCCACGCACTCCAGCAGCGGTCGATCGCTGTACGAGTCGGAGTAGGCGTACGAGTCAGCCAGGTCGTAGCCGCGCTCCGCGGCCAGCTCGTTGACCGCCTCCACCTTGCTGGGCCCGGCCGCGTAGAACTCCACCTCACCGCTGTACCGGCCGTCCACCACCGCCATCCGGGTGGCGATCACATCGGTGACCCCGAGCAGCGCCCCGATCGGACGCACCATCTCCTCACCCGAGGCGGAGACCAGCACCACGTCCCGACCGGCGGCCTGGTGCTCCTCGATGAGGGCGGCGGCCTCGGCGTACACATAGGGGTTGATCAGCTCGTGCAGGGTCTCGGCGACGATCTGCCGGACCTGTTCCACCTGCCAGCCCTTGCAGAGGGCGGCAAGATAATCCCGGGTACGGGCCATGGTCTGCTCGTCGGTGCCGCCCAGCCGGAACATCAGCTGCGCGTACGCCGACTTGACCACATCGCGTCGAGTGATCAGGCCATCCCGGTAGAACGGCCTCCCGAACGCCAAGGCGCTCGACTTGGCGATGACGGTCTTGTCCAGATCGAAGAAAGCGGCACTTCGGCCCACGGCGCGAAAGTCTAGCCCGATGGTCTATGGTCGGCGGGTGCCCGGGGGTCGAACCTCCTCGGACCTGCGGGGCAGCCCTCACCATGCTTGCGGACGGTGACCGCGGTCACACTCTGCGAACAGGATTTCGCGGGGAGTGAGGCTACACCACTCGACGTACCCAGGCTCACTCAGGCAGACTTGTCCACAGAACGAGTATTCATATCGCGTACGACCCGCAGACTCTCGGCGGTTGCACCCCCCGTGACCGCTGAGCAGGTTCGGCTCGACCCCCCCGGAGCCGAACCTCGACGACCCCCGTCTCCCCCCGACGGGGGTCGTCCCTTTGGTAGGTAAGCGCTACCCCGCAGGTCACAGCTCGTCTCCGATCCCGTCAGCGCCCCTATCCGACGGGGTGTGCAGGTCGAACTGTGTCCGCGCGGCCGTAGCTGGTCCCGCACCGCACCCGACAGGTACGTGGTCACCGCGTCTCACCCTTCGGAGCGAACAGCCGCGTGGGTACGAGGACCTGCGTGCGTTCACCCCGTTGGTGGGGCGGAGTGACCTTGGTGCCCTCGACCCAGATCCACTGCTCCCGCTCGGGCCGGTTGAGCACCAGGCGAACCCCGGTGACCCGGAGCATCACCGGCCCGTCGGCGGGGCGGTAGCGGTCGGCCGCCTCGATGCGCAGTACCGCGCCGAGTCGTACCCGTAGGTCAAACACCACGCCTCCTCGTCTGCCGTACCGTTCCCGCCGGGCTGGCGGGTATGGGGTTGATCTGGAGGCCGGCGATCTGCGCGAAGACCTCCCGCCGCGCCATCGCCGCCCCGGTCCGCGGGTTGATGGCGTAGCCGGTGAGCCACACCCAGCCGTCATACGCCGGTCGATCCCCGATCGAGGACACCCGCAGCCACAGCGCTCGGTCCCCGCCGAACTGCACCGACGCCCGACCGTCCAGCAACACCAGGTCACCCGGATTCGGAACACTCGGCGGACGAGGTTGCGGCCTGCGAGGCACCGGGGCGGGCGGGCTCAGTCGGGACCGTCGTTCGGGTCGCGGTCCCATGCCAGCACCCACCCCGGGCCAGCCTCAGCAGGCGACCGAACGACCGGACCCCGCACGGTCCAGGCAGGACCGCCGGGCCATGCGCCGGCCAGCGGGCGATCCGTGCCCGATAGCGCGGACCTCAGCCCGCGCGCGGACGTACTTCCAGGTCCGACCCGCGCAGGACGCACAGGCGCCAACCCGCACCACGCCGGGTGCAACGGGCTGGATGGTGCAGCCGGACGGGATCAAGGATGATCCAGACGTGTTCGGAACTTCCGCAGCGCCAAGCATCACGGTCTCCCACCAACCAGGCATTAGAACTAGCTCTATATGACCGGATGAGGTGCGGCCCTGTCAATAGAGCTAGCTCTAATGTGCGCGTGTCGGGCACACTTGCTGGTTGGAGGCAGCCCTATGCGGGCGCATGGCTAGGAGGAGCGAGTGGGCATCGGGTACCGGGATCTGGCCGCGCTCCTGCGCCAGGCCATCCAACGCGGCGACTATCCCGAGGGCAGCACCCTGCCGAAGCAGGACGAGATCGCCGCCGAGCACGGCGTCAACATCAACACCGTCCGGCAGGCGGTACGCGTCCTCGAAGCCGAAGGGCTGGTCACGCCTGTCCGTCGGCGCGGCACCGTCGTCCGCCCACGCGTGGCGATGAAGCGCCTCGGCACCGACCGCTACGCCAAGAGCAAATGGAAATCCGGGCTCGTCGCCTTCGCCGCCGACCGCGAGGCCACCGGCCGCGCCTGGACGCCAGGCGACCAGACCAACGAGGTACGACTGACCGAAGCTGACGCCGAAGTCGCCGCAGCACTCGAACTCTCGCCCGGTGCACCCGTCTACGAGCGCACCCGCCTGGTCAAAGAGGCCGGCGTACCGACCCACACGCTGACCAGCTACTACCGCCGCGAAGATGTGGAAGGCACATCCCTGGTCGACCCGACACCAGGGCCAGCCGGCCGAGGCGGCGGCTTCGCCATCCTCACTGCCCGAGGCTTGGAGCCGGACACCATCACCGAGACCGTGCACGCCCGCATGCCCACACCCGAGGAAACCGACCTACTCCAGCTCCCCGCCGGAGAACCTGTGATGATCCTGCACCGCACCACGTCCACCCACGAGGGCCGACCAGTCGAGTTCGCCCGCGGAGTGCACGCCGCATCCCGCTTCACCTGGTCGTACACCTTCAAGATCCCCGACTGAGAGTCACACGATGTCCACGACTCCCCCGACCATCCCGGCAGAGCACCGCGCGGATGTCGAGTGCCTGTGGAACTACCACAACATGCACCACGAGATCCGGCCCGTTGACGTCGGCATCGGGCTCGGTAGCCATGACCTCGGAGTCGCCAAGATCGCCACCGATCTCTACCACCAGAGGATGTACCCGCACCTGGTCTTCACCGGCGCCAACGCCCCGACCACCATCGAGACCTTCCCCCGGGGCGAAGCCGTCCACTACCGGGAGTACGCCATGGCTCACGGCGTGCCAGCCGACGCAATCCTCATCGACACGCGGGCCAAGAACACCGGCCTGAACATCGAGTACACCCGCGCACTCCTTGCCGAGCACAAGATCCAAGCCAGGTCGGTGATCCTGATGTCCCGCCCGTACCAACAACGCCGGGCGTACGCCACCTGCAAGAAGCTCTGGCCCGAGGTCGACGTGATCTGCGCATCCCACCCGCTCTCACTCGACGACTACGTGGCCAGCATCGGCAACACCAAGAAGGTCATGGACATGCTCGTCGGCGACACCCAACGCATCGACAGATACGCCGAACTCGGTTACGCCATCCCCCAGCACGTCCCCGACGAGGTCCGCGCCGCCTACACCCGCCTGGTCGACGCCGGCTACACCAGCCAACTCGTGCAGTAAGAGCGGCAGCTACAGTAGCCCGCCGAGAGGCGTACAGGTCGGCGAGGAAGTCGTCCAACTCTTCGTCGGACTCGAACAGGTCCGGCCGGGCAAGGTCGTCAACGGAGGCGAGCGGCCGCACACCCTGACGGCGGGCCAACTCCTCCACCGGCACGTGCTCAGCGGTCGGCCACTCGGGTATCCGCTCGGCGTTGCTCGACATCCCGACCCACCTCCTCGACCACATACCGTCACTCATTGTCGCACGGTCAGCACCGGCACCACGGCCCCTCGGGCGCGCGGAAAGCCGGCGACACGGTAAGCCACCCCGGCCGGCCGAGTCGCCAGCAGGCCCACGGGGACAGCATGGACCCACCGGGGTGAGGCACGATCTGCGTCATGGTGGGCCTGAGATCGGTGATCGTGGTGGCTCCGATCTTCCTGTGCTGGTGGACCGGCTCGGACCCGGCTCGCGGCGGCAACAGACCCTGCCGCTGTACGTGATGGTGGGCTGGCTGTCGACGGTGGCGTGTGCCCTCGTCGTCGTACTCAATCTGCCGGACCCACACGACTGACCGCTGGTGGCCGTTGGGCGTCACCGGCGGTCCTGCTGGGGTGTGACGGTAGGTCGGCTGGAGTCGGCGAGGTCGATGCGCCAGTTGTTGCTGCGCATCAGGGAGCCGCTGCCCGGCGGGTACTCGAAGTCGCAGGGGCCTAGGAGGGTGAAGCCGAGGCGGTGGCAGAGCGCGTTGGAGGGGGCGTTCCCGACTGAGGGGAACGCGTGCAGGCTGTGGGGTGCGTCGGAGTGGCGGGCGATCTCGCGGACGATGGTGATCAGGGCGGCGCCGGCTGCGGTGGCGATGCCTCGGCCCTGGTAGGGCGGTAGGACGTTCCAGCCGGTCTCGTAGATCTGCTCGCCCTGCCAGTCACGCTGGTGGTAGGCGATGCTGCCGACCATGTCGTCGCCGAGCAGTACGGCGTACATGCGGCCGCGTCCGGTTACCGGCATCGCGAGGTATCGGCGGTGCCGGGCGAGTAGCTGTTCCTCCTGCTCGATACCGCCGACATGGTGACGCATCTGCGGGGTGTTGATCCGGCGCAGGAGATCGAGCGCGGATTCCGACCAGGGTTCGAGACGCACGTCCATGCCACGCAGCCTGGCAGCCTCCGGGATCGTCAAGTACCTATTTCGACCGGGCCGTGGTGACCGACTGCGATGCAGGCCTAGCGGACCACGGCGCGGGCAGGGGTGGCGGTGGGCTCGAAGCAGACCAACGCCCTACCTCGGCCACCGGTCACCACCCACGGATGCCCGACATAGGTGTGCTGCCGGTACGAGGCCGACGGTTGCAGTACGGCGTACTGGCGTCGGTGGCCCTGGTAGTCCAGCCAGTGGACGGTCACCGGATGCGACCTGTGGTTGACGAACTCGATGCTGGTCTCCGGGCCACCGCTGACCGACCGCAGACCCCGCTCCCGCTCGGCTGGCAACGGGGTGAGTTCTCGCGGCTCGGCCGGACGAGGGCTCGGCGTCGGTCGTACCGTCCGGCTCGGCGAGGTGCTCGGCCTGGCGCTGGGAGAGGCCGGTCTGGCGCTGGGGGCAGCCGGGCTGGTTCTGGTCGCCGACGGCGAGGGTGAGCGGGTGGGTGAGGACGCCCGACTGGGCGCGGTCGGGCGGGTGGAGGAGACCCCGGCCACGGAGGACGAGGCCTGCGGGGCGGAGGGGGTCAGGGCGCCGGGGGGTGACCAGGGCAGGTCGGGGGCATGGGGCCAGCCGAACCGGCCGGGCGGAGTGGGCGGTTCGGCGGTCGGTGACGACGGGGTGGTCGGCCAGAACGCGGTCAGCAGGAGGCCGAGCACGGCGGTACCCACACCCGCCAGCATCAGCCGGTGGGAACGGCGGTCGGTGGGCTGCGATATCGGATCGACTGCCAGGACGACCGGCTCGGGTACGAGTGGTGGTGGCCGGTCGTCGGCGGAGTCCGGGATGACCGACAGGGCGGTCCTGACCGGGGTGGCGGGAGGTGCTGGCGGCATGGTGTCCGAGTCGGGATCGGGCAGCCAGGGACCGATCCGAAGCCGAGGTTGCCTGCGTACGTCGTCGTGATCTGGCGACTGTGTCATGACCCCGATCCGGCGAGGATTGCCGTCCCGCCGACGGCAGCGGAGACCGATTATGCGTGGTTCGTGTCAGTCCTGACCATGGGCAGAGACCGATGTGGACACTCGGTGAGCGCTCGGCAACACATAGCAGATCAACAGGTCTGGTGGGCGTTGTCCACAGAAGGGTTGGTTATCCACAGGGCGGGCGTTCGGGGCGGCTTCAAAGGCGGCACGGCAGGCATGGTTCGGCACAGCGAACCCGCGCTGACTGTTGGAGGCCGCGATGCCGTCCCGTACCTCCGTTCCGCCGCCTCGGAGACCGCCGTTGGTGGTCACCGCCGACGGTGACCTCCTCGATGACCTGCTTCGACTCGCCGCCGCGGGCGCCGTCGAGGTGGAGGTCGCCGCTGATCCGGCCGCCGCGCGTACCCGATGGCAACCGGCTCCGCTGGTGCTGGTCGGTACCGACCAGGCCCAACCCTGCCTGCGGGCGCGCCTGCCCCGACGGTCCCGGCTGGTGCTCGTCGGTCGGGCCGAGGACCTCGATCCCGGGTGGCAGGTCGCGGACCTGCTCGGCGCGGAACATGTGGCCGTGCTGCCGGCGGCCGAGCCGTGGCTGGTCGACCGGTTCGCCGAATGCGGTACCGATGGTGATGCGCAGGCGCGGGTGGTGGCCGTGGTGGGTGGGCGCGGCGGTGGCGGGGCGAGCATCCTGGCGGGTGGGCTGGCGGTCACCGCCGCCCGAGGTCGGTTGCGGACCCTGCTGCTCGACGCCGACCCCCTCGGCGGCGGTCTGGACCTGGTCCTCGGCTGGGAGCAGTTGGAGGGGCTGCGGTGGCCGGCGCTGTCCGGGGCCGACGGTCGGGTAGACCCACCCGCTCTGGTGCGGGCCCTGCCCAGCCGAGGTGACCTGGTGGTGCTCTCCTGGGACCGGGGTGATCCGGTGGCCGTGCCGGCCGAGGCCATGGCCTCCACCCTGGATGCGGCCCGACGGGGCCGGGACTTCGTCGTCGTCGACCTGCCCCGGCATTTCGACGACGCGGCGGTCACCGCCCTGCAGGCGGCCGATCGGGTTTTCGTGGTGGTACCGGCCGAACTCCGGGCCACGGCCGCCGCCGCCCGGGTGGTGTCGGTGGCCGCACCGCACTGTCAGGACCTGTCGGTCATCGTCCGTGGACCGGCTCCCGGGCGACTGCGCGCAGCGGAGGTGGCTAGGGCCCTGGGGCTGCGACTGGCCGGGACTCTGCGCCCTGAGCCGGGCCTGTGTCGTGGGCTTGAGCGAGGCGAGGCCCCGGCGGCCGGTGGGCGCGGCCCACTGGCGGAACTCTGCCAGCGGATCGTCGCCGACCTGACCGGCCGTACCGTCACGGGTGCGGCATGACCGGCCACCCGCTGGTGGCCCGGGTCCGGCAACGGATCGCCGCCGCCACCACGCCGGTCACCCCGGCCACGATCGTCTCGGCGGTACGTGCCGAGGCCGACCCGGCCGTCCTCGGCGACACCGCCCTGCTGCGGATGGCCGACCAGGTACGCGACGACCTGGTCGGGGCGGGTCCGCTCGCTCCGCTGCTGGCGGACCCTGAGGTGACCGACGTACTGGTCAACGGCACCCGGGTGTGGGTGGACCGGGGGCAGGGGCTGTACCAGGTTCCGGTGCCGGTGGGCACGGTGGACGATGTCCGTAGGCTCGCGCAGCGACTGACCGCCGGTGCCGGTCGCCGCCTCGATGACGGCTCACCCTGCGCCGACGCGCGGCTGGCCGACGGCACCCGGTTGCACGCCGTACTGCCGCCGGTGGCGACTGACGGCCCGTACCTGTCGCTGCGGACCTTCCGGCAGCGGCCCTTCACCCTGGACGAGTTGGTGGCGCAGGGCGCCGTGCCCCGCCCGGCCGCGTCACTGCTCGCCGCCGTGGTGGCGGCCCGGCTGGCCTACCTGGTGATCGGCGGGACCGGGTCCGGCAAGACGACCCTGCTGAACACCCTCCTCGGCCTGGTGCCGGCCACCGAACGGATCGTGCTGGTCGAGGACGCCGCGGAACTGCGGCCGTTGCATCCGCATGTCGTCGGGTTGCAGGCGCGTACGGCGAACGTGGAGGGGCGTGGCAGTGTCGGCCTGAGTGAACTGGTCCGGCAGGCGTTGCGGATGCGACCGGATCGTCTGGTGGTCGGCGAGTGTCGAGGCGCAGAAGTCGTTGATCTCCTTGCCGCCCTGAACACGGGCCACGACGGTGGCGCCGGCACCCTGCACGCCAACGCCCCGTCGGATGTGCCGGCCCGGCTGGAAGCCCTGGGCCTGCTCGGTGGGTTACCTCGTCCGGCGTTGCACGCCCAACTGGCCGCAGCCCTTCAGGTGGTCGTTCAGATCCGGCGTACGACGCGGGGGCGGGCGTTGGAGTCGGTCTGCCTGCTGCTGCCCGAGGGGCCCGAGCGGCTGGTCAGGGCGGTGCCCGCCTGGGTTCGAGGTCACGGTGTCGGTCCGGCGGGACCGGCGCTGGCCGCCCTGCTCCGCGACCGGGAGGTCCCGGTGCCGCCGATACTGGACGAACCCCCGCCGAGGTCACTGGGGCACGCCGCCGGAACGACTGCGGTGGCGACGAAGCCCGGAGCAGCGGCATGAGCGACCGGTACTGGTGGTTGCTGGCGCTGCTGGGCCTGCTCGTCGTCGCGGCTCTGCCGGTTCGCAGGTTGGTCGTCCGAGCCGCCCGGTCCAGCCGGGCGGAGGGAGAGGCGTTGGTCGATTGGATCGTCACCCTGCGAGAGGCGGAGGACCGGCCGCTGACCCAGTCCGCCGCGATCCGGCCCGTCGGGCGCGAATGTGCCGTCCGTCAGCCGGCCGTCCTCCGGGCGGCGCCCGCCGGAGCACCGGCCCCGACCCGCCCGCCGCAATGGCGGGGAAGCCGACGCCCGCCGACCTCAAGCCGTACCCCCTTCGTGCCTGACGGCTCCGAGGTGGGCCGTACCGACCCGGCGACGGGCGAGTCCCGGCCGGTGTCCAGCCCACCGGTTCGGACCGTCACCACGGAGACCTCCCGCGGGTCCGGGTTACCACGGCGCTACCTGCTTGTTCTTCTGCTGCTCGGAGCCGGGGTGTCCGGGTTGCTGGCCGGGCCGGTGGCGGCGGTCGCCTGCGGCGGGTACGGCGCGCTGGGCGTGCGGGCGTGGCACCGACACGGTGCGGAGGCCCTCCGGGTCCGGACGCGACATGAGCGGTTGGACCAGTTGTGTGCCCTGGCCGCCGACCTCAGGGCCGGACTGCCGGTGCCGGTCGCCGCCGAGACCTTGGGGCTCGCTCCGGTGCCGACCAGCCCTCGGGTATTGGCGGCCAGCGCGCCCGCCGCCGGGTCGACGGCCGGAAGGCAGCGAGGTTGGCGGACCGGCGACCCGGATGAGTCCGCCGGGCCCGAGGGCCGGTCTTCGGACGGTCACTCCCGGTCGGCGAGCCGGATCGCCGCACCGGACCGGCCAGGGCAGTTGGCCCAGGCGGCGGTGCAGCTCGCCGAGCGTACGGGGGCGCCGCTGGCCGATCTGATCGAGCGGATCGAGGCCGACGCCCGCTCCACCGACCGGGGAGTGGCCGCTGCCGCCGCGCAGGCGGCAGGTGCCCGCGCGACTGCCTGGTTGCTGGCGGCCCTGCCGTTGGGGGGCATCGGCCTGGGCTACGGCATCGGAGTGGATCCGCTTGAGGTGCTGCTGCACACTCCGATCGGTGCCGGGTGCGCGGCTGCCGCCATCGCCTTGCAGGTGATCGGGCTGCTCTGGGCGGACCGCCTGGGCACGGTCGCGGACGGGGCAAGCTGATGTCCGCCCTCACCCTGGCAGTGGGTTGCCTGGCCGGGGCCGTGCTGCTCGCCATGGTGGCCGTCGCCCGGCGACGTCCCCGCCGACGACTACGCCGGTTGACCGAGACCCCGACGGTCGACCCCGGCGTCGGCCGGGCCCGGTCCGGCCGGGGTCGGGCGCCCGGTCGGGGTACCGGCGACGGCGCTGGTCAGGGCTCGGTCGGCCATGCTGCTCGAGAATCCGGCGGCGATGGCACCGGTACGCCCACCAGCTCTCGCAGCGGCCTCAGCCGCCGACTGGACCGCATCCGCCTTGCCGCAGCTCTGGCCGGGGTGGCCGTGGCAGTACTGCTCGAAGGCTGGTTCGGCCTGCTGGTCGGGTCGCTCGTCACGGTGTTGCTGGATCGACTGCTCCGGCGGATCGAGCCTCCTGCCGTCCGGAACCGGCGGCTGCGGGCCGCTGCGGATCTGCCGCTGGCCGCCGATCTGATGGCGGCGGCCCTGCGGGCCGGGGCACCGGTGGAACGGTGCGTCATCGCGGTGGCCGACGCCCTCGGCGGCCCGTTGGCCGACCACCTGCGACGGGTAGGCCGGACCCTGCAACTCGGCGGGTTGCCGCAGGAGGCCTGGGCGCATCTGGCCGCGGTGCCGGGTGGGCAGCGGGTGGCCACCGCCGCCGTCCGCTCGGCCAGCAGCGGGGCCGCCCTGGCCGGGGCCCTGACCCGGCTGGCGGATGACCTGCGCGCCGACCGGGTCACCACGATCGAGGCCGCTGCCCGCCGCTCAGGGGTGCTGATCGTGCTGCCCCTGGGCCTGTGTTTCCTGCCCGCCTTCATTCTCGCCGGTCTGGTGCCGGTGATCGTCGCCGTCCTCGGCGACGTGCTGTGAACCCATAGAGAAGGGACGATCAAGTGCGCACAATGCTCGCCCGCCTGCGCGGGGACGCCGGCATGAACACCGCGGAGTACGCCGTCGGCACACTCGCGGCGGTGGCCTTCGGCGGCATCCTGCTCAAGGTGCTGACCTCCGACAGCGTGCAGTCGGCGTTGGCGGCCGTCATCGACCGGGCGCTGAGTTGACCGGGCGCCGGCTGGCCGGTCGTGACCGAGGCTCCTTCACGGCCGAGATGGCGGCCGGCCTGCCGGCGCTGCTGCTGTTCCTGTTCACCGGCCTGACCGCCGTCAACGCGGTAGGCACCAGATCGGCCTGTCTGGATGCGGCCCGGGAGGCGGCCCTGGCGGCCTCCCGGGGCGGGGACGGCACACCTGCCGGCAGTCGATACGCGCCACCGGGTGCGACGGTCACCGTGGTGATGGAGGGCGACCTGGTCCGTGCGACCGTCCGCGCCCCGGTACGGGTGCTCGGCGGCGACCTGCCGGTGATCACCGTGGTGGGCTCGGTGGTGGCGGTCGCCGAGCCGGGGGTGCCGGAGCCGCAGCCATGAGGGCCGACCGGGATCGTGGTGGGGCCACCATCTGCCTGTTGGCGGCCGGGCTGGTGTTCGTCCTGGCCGGTCTGTTCGGTGCCGGGGTCGGCGCCGCCCGGATGGCTCGTCAACAGGCCCGGGTAGCCGCCGACTTCGGTGCCCTGGCCGGGGCCGCCCGGGCCCTCCAGGACGAGTCGACGGCGTGCGCTCGGGCTGCCGAGATCATCGCCGTCAACGGTGCCCGGTTGGTGCGGTGTCACCTGGACGGGCTCGACATCCTGGTCACCGCCGAGCTGACCGTGGAGCCGCTGCCCGGCCTACGCCGGGTGGCCACGGTGACCTCCCGAGCCGGGCCGCTGCGCGGTTGACCACCGCCGGCCCGGCCGGCACCGCGGATACCTCGGTCCTGACCCGAGGCAGGGGTCAGCTCAACCGGTTGAGACCGTCGGTGATCGCCGTACGGAGTTGGTTGCCGTACGCGTCCGCCGGCAATGCGGCGACGTGCTCGGCCGCTCGCTCGAAGGCGGCGCGTGCGGCGGCGGGCTCGCCCAACCGTTCGTGCGCCATCGCCACGCTCATGTGCAACGACGGGTACAGGGCGCTGACTCTGGTGTCGCCGACCGCGTCGGCCTGCCGCAGTGCCTCCTGGTTCCAGCGCAGGTTCTCCCGCGGATCGTCCTGTTGGCGGGCCAGGTAATGCGCCGCGACGCAGGCGTCATAGCTGTCGGCCCGCCTGGACCAGGCCTGTTCGTACAACGCCCGCGCGTCGGTTGGTCGGCCTTCCGCCTCCGCCCGCATCCCCTCCTGGCACAGCTTGAGCACCGGATTGTCGAGGTCCATCATCGCTCCTGTTGATCGCCGATTGGCTGATCCGACGATCCTCAGGGCTCAACCAAGGTGAGGATCAAGCGGCAGCGACGAAGGAGCCGCCCCGGGAACGGTCAGCGGCTCTGGAGGGCGTCCAGCGCGATCGCCATGGCGATCACCAGGCGACGGTCGATCTGCGGGTGCTGGATCTGGACCACGTACCGGTCGCGCAGACCCCACTTCTTGATCACTGTGAAGACCGGCTGGCCACCGGCGACGAAGTCGAAGTGGTAAGGCAGCCAGGACAGCGAGTCGACGAAGCGGCGCAGCAGGGCCACCGGCATGCTGCGTTCCTGGCCGGTGACGGCGGGCAGACCGGCCTGCTCGACATGCCAGGTGGACCGGAGCAACGACTGCGCGAAGTCCTTGCGGAACAGGCCGATCGGATTGCCGGCGTGGTCGGTGACGTCGTACGTGGCGGCCAGGTCGAGGCGCTGGCGGGCCTTGAACCCGAGCAGTGGGTGCTGCTTCGAGTCGTCGGTGTAGATCGTCACCTGCTCCTTGAAGGCGAGCCGCTTCTGCTGGGCGAACGCCAGCAGACCGCCCTCGGTGCCGTCCGGGGCCACGCTGTGGACCTCGTACTGGTTGACCATGAGACGGATCCGTTGGCGGACGTGGAACTGGTGCTGCGACTGAAGGCTGTCGAGCTGCATGAATTCTCCTCAACTCTGATGCGCCGGAGTGTCGCACAGCCCGGCAACGGCGGCGTCGAGCAGGCACGATGCGGACGGCGCTGAGGGGTGAATCAGCGAATCCCGTCAGCGAATGCCGTCGGCGGTCGACCGGTGCGTCACGTTGGTGAGCAACTGCTGGATGGTGCGCAGCCGTTCGTTGATCTGATCCAGCCGTTCGGCCTGCGCCAGGGTGGCGAGCGCCGTGCTCAGGGCGATCTGCTGATCGACACTGAGTTGCTCCTGGTCGATGGTGTAGAGCAGGTCGACGGTCTCGGCGATGGTGTCGGCCACGGCCCCTCCTCACGTACGCGGACGAACAGAAAACAGCAAGCGCAGGCCAACGAGCATCGATGGAAGCGCTCCCACCGTTCTTGCCCGTACGCCCCGGGTTTTATGCCTGGTGTCAGCGCGGCAGGTTGTTCAGCACCACGTCGAGCACCCGGACGGCGCCCGGCTTGGACAGCGGGTTGTTGCCGTTGCCGCACTTGGGCGACTGCACGCAGGAGGGACAGCCGGTCTCGCAGCCGCACTCGTTGATGGCGTCCCGGGTGGCCGTCAGCCAGGCGGCGGCCGTGCCGTACGCCCGCTCCGCGAAACCGGCCCCGCCGGGGTGACCGTCGTAGACGAAGACCGTGGGGGCCTCGGTGTCCGGATGCATCGCGGTGGACAACCCACCGATGTCCCACCGGTCGCAGGTGGCCAACAGCGGCAGCAGCCCGATTCCGGCGTGCTCGGCGGCGTGCAGGGCCCCGGGCACCTCGGCCGGCTCCACCCCGGCGGCGGCCAGCGACTCCGGGGAGAGGGTGAACCAGACCGCGACGGTACGCAGTTCCCGGGCCGGCAGGTCCAGCGGCCGGGTGTCGATCACCTCGCCGGTGGAGAGGCGTCGCCGCTGGTACGACACCACCTGGCTGGTCACGTCCACCTCGCCGAGGAACAGCCCGACCGGCCCGGCGTCGACGTACGAGCGCACCGACACCACCGACAGGGAGGTGACGTCCCGCGCGTGGGTGGACCAGTCCGGCTCCTCGGGATGGACCAGCGCGCAGCCGTCCTCCAGGTCGAGGGTGTCGACCACGTAGGAGACCCCCTGGTGCAGGTAGACCGCGCCGGGGTGCAGCAGGAAGTGGGACGAGCCGCCGTCGACGGTGCCGAGCAGCCGACCGGTCGCCGCCTCCACCACGCAGATCGGGGCACCCCCGTCGCCACGCAGGTCCACCTGGGGCCGTTCCCGGTGCCGCCAGTACCAGCCGGTCGGCCGCTGCCGCAGGGCCCCCGCCTCCACCAGGGCCTCCACGGTCTCCTTTGCGCTGGCGCCGAAGAGTTCCAGATCGGCCACGGTCAGCGGGGCCTCGGCCGCCGCGCAGGCCAACTGGGGCCCGAGCACGTACGGGTTGGCCGGGTCGAGCACGGTGGCCTCCACCGGTGCGCCGAAGACCGCCTCCGGGTGGTGCACCAGGTAGGTGTCCAGCGGATCGTCGCGGGCCACCAGCACCGCCAGGGCCTCCTGCCCGGAGCGTCCGGCCCGTCCGGCCTGCTGCCACAGCGAGGCCCGGGTGCCCGGGTACCCGCAGATCAACACGGCGTCCAACCCGACCAGGTCGACCCCCAACTCCAGGGCGTTCGTCGAGGCCAGGCCGAGCAGGTCGCCATGCAGCAGGGCCCGCTCCAGGGCGCGCCGTTCCTCGTGCAGGTAGCCGCCACGGTAGGCGGCCACCCGCGCGCCGAGCCCGGGCACCGCCTCGTCGAGGCTGCGCCGGGCGTTGGTCGCGACCACCTCGGCGCCCCGCCGGGAACGAACGAAGGCCAACGTACGCACCCCGGCGGCGACACTGTCCGCCAGCAGGTCGGCGGTCTCCCGCAGCGCCGACCGACGGACCTGGGTGAGGTCCAGGACCTCGGGATCGGTGGGTCGGGGGGTATCCGGAGCACGGCGCGGCGCGGGTGCGGCGGCGGAGGGCGACGAGGCGGCGGTCTCGGCCGGTAGCAGCGGAGGTTCCCAGAGGGCGAAGGTCACCCCGGCCCGGGGGGAGGCGTCCTCGGTGACCGCGGTCACCGGCAGGCCGATCAGCCGTCCGGCCGTGGCCGCCGGGTCTCCCGAGGTCGCCGAGGCCAGTACGAAGGTGGGGCCGGCGGAGTTGCCGTACCGGGTGCACTGTCGGCGCAGTCGGCGCAGCACATGGGCGACATGGGAGCCGAACACCCCCCGGTAGACGTGGCACTCGTCGATCACCACGTACCGCAGTCGGCGCAGGAATCCCGACCACTGGGCGTGGCCGGGCAGGATGCCGTGGTGCAGCATGTCCGGGTTGGTCAGCACGAACCGGGAGTGCCGTCGGATCCACTCCCGTTCGGCCCGTGGGGTGTCCCCGTCGTAGCAGGCCGGGCGTACGCCCTCGATCTCCAACCCGGCGACGGCGCGCAACTGGTCGGCGGCCAGCGCCTTGGTCGGTGCCAGGTAGAGCACGGTGGCGCGGGGGTCGGCCAGCAGGGTGGCCAGCGCGGGCAACTGGTACGCCAGGGACTTGCCGGAGGCGGTGCCGGTGGCCACGACGACATGCCGCCGGTCGTGGGCCAGTTCGGCCGCCTCGGCCTGGTGCCGCCAGGGTGCCGTCACCCCCCGCCGGGCGTACGCGGTGCGCAGTTCCTCCCCAACCCACTGCGGCCAGGGGGCCGGGGTACCGGCCCGGGATGGCACCCGTTGCACATGGGTGACCGGATCGACCGGGTGTCGTTGCCGCAGCCGACGTAGCAGGTCCCCGGGCGCGGCGACCGGAACCGGGACGGGGCCCGACTCGGGGCCCCGGCCGGCGGATACGCTGGCTGCCGAGGTCACGTCCTGCACTCTCGCACTGGTGTTCGGAATTGGGAAATTGGCGTGCCGCTACGGTGAAGCCGATCCCGGTGAGTCGTCGGGTGGTCTCAGGGGTAGTGGTTAGATGCCCATGAAGCTTACGGCCGCGTCGAGGGAGGATCGATGGAGCTGTCGCTGGCTACCCGAACCGTGGGGGAGCACACGGTGCTCGAGGTCGGCGGTGAGGTGGATGTCTACACCGCCCCCCGACTCCGCGAGCGGCTGCTCGAGCTGATCGACTCCGGTGCCCGGCATGTGGTGGTCGACCTGGGACGGGTCGACTTCCTCGACTCCACCGGGCTGGGTGTGCTGGTCGGCGCGCTCAAGCGACTGCGTACGGCCGACGGCACCTTCGCCCTGGTCTGCGACAAGGAGCCGCTGCTCAAGATCTTCCGGATCACCGCCCTGGACCAGGTGTTCCCACTGCATCCCACGGTCGAAGCGGCGACCGGCACCGGCGCGTGATGGCGACGGTACGGCTTTCCTTCTCCCCGGCGCCGGTGCATGTGCGTACCGCCCGTCTGGTCGGGGTGGCGGTCGCCCGTCGGGCGGGGATCCGCGAGGAGCTGCTCGACGAGGTACGCCTGGCCATCGGTGAGGCGTGCACCCGGGCGGTGGCCCTGCACCGCCAGTACGGGCTGACCGAGCCGGTGCTGGTGGAGATGTCCGACTCCGGGGCGTACGCGGTGCGGGTGGTGGACCGGGCCCCGATCGAGGCGGGGATCGGCCTGGCCGCTCTGGACGCCGACCAGTTGGCCAACGAGTCCCTCAACGAGGACGACCTCACCACCGGAGTGGGCTTCGCCCTGCTCGCCGGGTTCGTCGAGGATCTCCAGGTGCGCCCGGTTGACGACGGCATCGGCACCGAGGTCCGGATGGTCTGGCCGCTGACCCGTTAGTCAATCGACTCCGCTGACCCGCCGCCGCCTTCCCTGAGCAGGGAATGCGGCGGCTTTGTCATGGATGGGACCCTATATCAGATTTATTCTCATAACACAGCGACGAAGATCATCGACATTGCCGGGCACCTCGCTGTGACCTCGAACACTGCGGAGGGCTAGAGTACGCGGGTTGTCAGCAAGTGATCCCTCGGACAACCAGCGCGGCTGGGCGTGGAGGCGCTGGTTCGCCCTGGGGTGGCTCAGCGCGCACTTGCGAATTCGCATCCAGGCGCAGGTCGGTGCGTCTCCACCGGCCGGCGCGTTGTTCGGCACAGGAGGACACAGATGTCCGACAGCTTGGCCGCCGAGGGCGGCGGCGCGATCTCCCTGACCGGAGCCAATGTCACGTACGTCGTCATAGCCGCGGTGATCGCGCTGGTAGCGCTCGCCTTCGCCGCCGCCTTGACGAAGGCCGTGCTGGCCGCCGGCAAGGGCACCGAGAAAATGCAGGAAATCTCCGGGGCCGTGCAGGAGGGCGCCTCGGCCTACCTGTTCCGGCAGTTCCGGACCTTGGCGATCTTCGTGGTGATCGCCGTAGTGCTGCTCTTCCTGCTGCCGGTGCACCAGACCGACGGCAGCGAGACCGCGGTGAAGATCGGCCGTTCGCTCTTCTTCGTGGTGGGCGCCCTGTTCAGTGCGTTCATCGGTGGGGCCGGCATGTGGCTGGCCACCCGGGCCAACCTGCGGGTGGCCGCCGCCGCCCGGGAGCGGGAAGGCGGCCGGGAAGCGGCCATGAAGATCGCCTTCCGGACCGGTGGGGTGGTCGGCTTCCTCACCGTCGGGCTGGGCCTCTTCGGTGCCGCGCTGGTGGTGCTGATCTTCCGGGGTGACGCGCCGACCGTGCTGGAGGGCTTCGGCTTCGGTGCCGCCCTGCTGGCCATGTTCATGCGGGTCGGCGGCGGCATCTTCACCAAGGCCGCCGACGTCGGCGCCGACCTGGTCGGCAAGGTCGAGCAGGGCATCCCCGAGGACGACCCGCGCAACGCGGCCACCATCGCCGACAACGTCGGCGACAACGTCGGTGACTGCGCCGGCATGGCCGCCGACCTGTTCGAGTCGTACGCGGTCACCCTGGTCGCCGCGCTGATCCTGGGTCGCGCCGCCTTCGGCACGGACGGCCTGGTGCTGCCGCTGATCATCTCCACCATCGGGGTCCTGGTCGCCATCATCGGTGTCTTCATCACCAAGCTGCGCGCCTCCGACCGCAACGGCCTGACCGCCATCAACCGGGCCTTCTACCTCTCCGCGTTGATCTCGGCGGTACTGGTCGCGGTGGCCACCTTCGTCTACCTCCAGCCCTCCTGGGCCGCGCAGCTCGGCGACGACTGGCGGACCGCCCTCGGCGTGGACGGCGGGGACCCGCCGTTCGGCCCGCGTGGTGTGGTCATCGGCGCGGTCGTCATCGGCATCGTGCTGGCCGCCGCCATCCAGGCCCTGACCGGCTACTTCACCGAGACCAACCGCCGTCCGGTGCAGGACATCGGCAAGAGCTCGCAGACCGGCCCGGCGACGGTCATCCTCGCCGGCATCAGCGTCGGCCTGGAGTCGGCGGTCTACTCGGCGCTGCTCATCGCCGCCGGTGTCTTCGGGGCCTTCCTGCTCGGCGGCGGCTCGATCACCCTGTCGCTGTTCGCCGTGGCGCTGGCCGGTACCGGTCTGCTCACCACGGTCGGCGTGATCGTGGCCATGGACACCTTCGGCCCGATCTCCGACAACGCCCAGGGTGTGGCCGAGATGTCCGGCGACATCGACGAGCACGGCGCCCGTACCCTCACCGAGCTGGACGCGGTGGGCAACACCACCAAGGCGATCACCAAGGGCATCGCGATCGCCACGGCCGTGCTGGCCGCGACCGCGCTGTTCGGCTCGTACACCGACACCCTGCGCATCGCGTACGCCGACGCCGGGGTGACCGACGTCGGTGCCGAGATCCTGAACGCGCTGAACGTGGCCAACCCGCAGAACCTGGTCGGCCTGATCATCGGTGCGGCCGTGGTGTTCCTCTTCTCCGGCCTGGCCATCAACGCGGTCTCCCGCTCGGCCGGTGCCGTGGTGATGGAGGTCCGCCGCCAGTTCCGTGAGCTGCCCGGCATCATGGACGGCACCCAGCGCCCGGAGTACGGCAAGGTCGTCGACATCTGCACCCGGGATGCGCAGCGCGAACTGCTGACCCCCGGCCTGCTGGCGATCATGGCGCCGATCGCGGTCGGCTTCGGCCTCGGGCCCGGCGCGCTGGCCTCGTACCTGGCCGGTGCGATCGGGGCCGGCACCCTGATGGCGGTCTTCCTGGCCAACTCCGGTGGGGCCTGGGACAACAGCAAGAAGATGGTCGAGGACGGGGCGTACGGCGGCAAGGGCTCCGAGGCGCACGCCGCCACGGTCATCGGCGACACCGTCGGTGACCCCTTCAAGGACACCGCCGGCCCGGCCATCAACCCGCTGCTGAAGGTGATGAACCTGGTCTCGCTGCTGATCGCGCCGGCCGTGGTGGCCTGGAGCATCGGCGACGACCGCAATGTCGGTCTGCGGGTCACCATCGCGGTGGTGGCGACCCTGATCGTGGTCGCGGCGGTGGTGTTCAGCAAGCGCAAGAGCATCGCCCTGGAGGAGGACTCCCCCAGCGGGCCGGGGACGGCGGACCCGCGTCCGGAGGAGATCAAGGCCTGACCCTGCGTCTAGCGTCACCGGTCCCCGGGCAGCGGCACCACCGCCCGGGGGCCGGTCGGCGCAGTGGGACCGGCACCGGTGAGGCGGTGCCGAGGGCAACAGGAGGCCGTACCCTGCAACGCATGCGTACGTGCCGGGCGGACGCCGCCAGAGCGGTGACGGTGGTCCTGGCCACGGTGGTCCTGCTGACCGGCTGCGGGTCCGACGGGCCCAGCCCCAGGGCGTGGGCCGCCTCGGTGTGCTCGGCCTTGACCCCCTGGCGAGCCGAGATCAGCAAGCTGACCAGCAGCACCGATCAACAGATGACCGCCCAGACCACCCCCGCGCAGGCCAAGGAGAACCTGGTCCGACTCTTCGGTGGCGCCGAACAGGCCAGCGAGGACGCTCGCCGCAAGGTGGAGCAGGCCGGGGTGCCGGCGGTCGAGAACGGTGCGGAGATCTCCGAGGGATTCCGGGCGTCGTTGGCGTCGATGCGGGACGCCTACGGGCGGGCCCGCAGCACGATCGACGGGCTGGGCACGGGTGAGGCCACCGCCTTCTACGACGGCGTGCAGGCAGCGGTGGAACGGCTGCAAGAGGACTACGACGCCAGCGCCCTCGACACCAGCAGACTGAACTCGGAGGAGTTGAAGCGCGCCTTCGACGAGGTACCCGAATGCCATTGAGCGGTCCCGGTGAGACATCGGCGGCGCAACCGCTGCCGGTGTCCTTCCCGGTGCCCGCTGTGGCGCCACCGACCCCCCGACGGGCCCGGGTGCCGGCGGCCGAGTCCGACCAGGGCACCCCGGCCGGGGACCGGCAACTGGTCTTCTTCGGCGCGGAGACCGCCGAACCTTCGGTGGCCGACCTGGCCGGTCTGCTGACCGGGCCGGGCGAGGTACACCGGATGGGCGGCACGGCCCGGCTGTCGGTGGTGGTCGGGGCGGCCTGGCGGGTCCACGTGCTCATCACCGAACTGGCCCAGCGGGGGGTCCGGGCCACCTGGACCCCGACCGAGGATCAGCGGTACGCCGTGCGGACCGCGTACACCCGGGTGATCGTGCCGCTGGCGGCGGCCTGGCTGCGCGGCCCGACGCAGCAGCCACCCCCCGGCTTCCAACTGGACGGCCGGCGACTGCGGCTCTGGCTGGCCACGGCCGGGGTGATCGACTCGCCGGACACCGTGGTGCTGCACCTCGGGGGTCTGGACCCGGGTCGCTGGGCGGTGGTCGGTGCAGCACTGGTCGCCGCCGGGCTGGTCGGCGAACTGGTCGAGCCGGAGGCCGGCGGCCCCGCGTACCGGATCGCCGGACGGCGGGGGATGCGGCGGCTGGCCGAACTGGTCGGCGAACCCCCACCCGCGGCGCCGCCCGGAGCCTGGCCGACCCGCGACTGATCGCCGCTGTCGGGCGGGCGACGGTTGTCCGATCCAGGACAGCCGGTGAACAGCGCACCTGCGGAGAAACGGCCGGGTGCCACCTCCACCTAGGGGCTGCCATGGTCACAGTGGCACGCCTTCGAGCCTACCCAGGGTGTACGGTGACGCCGTTCGGCGTGACCACGGATCGTCCCGAGCGGATTGCCGCCCGCGAAACCCGAAAGACGGACGGCGCGTTACGTTGGACATCCGGACCGCCGGGTATCGGGGGTCGAGCGTGCCCCGATCCGCCACAGGCGCGGCCACGAGTGGGAATGAGGTCGAAACCGAAGTGCCGAGCAATGCTGGAACCACCCGTCTGGTCATCGTCGAGTCGCCGGCGAAGGCCAAGACGATCTCGGGCTACCTGGGCCCGGGGTACGTCGTGGAGGCCAGCTTTGGGCACGTCCGCGACCTGCCGCGCAACGCCGCCGACGTGCCGGCGAAGTACAAGGGCGAGCCGTGGGCCCGGCTCGGTGTCGACGTGGACAACGGCTTCCACGCCCTCTATGTCGTCTCCGCCGACCGCAAGCAGCAGATCAGCAAGCTGATCAAGCTGGCCAAGGAGGTCGACGAGATCCTCCTGGCCACGGATGAGGACCGTGAGGGCGAGGCGATCGCCTGGCACCTGGTGGAGACCCTCAAGCCCAAGGTGCCGGTACGGCGGATGGTCTTCCACGAGATCACCAAGCCGGCCATCCAGGCCGCGGTGGCCAACCCCCGGGAGATCGACCGCAGCCTGGTCGACGCCCAGGAGGCCCGCCGCATCCTCGACCGGCTCTACGGCTACGAGGTCTCCCCGGTGCTGTGGAAGAAGGTCATGCCGAAGCTGTCGGCGGGCCGGGTGCAGTCCGTGGCGACCCGGATCGTGGTCGAGCGGGAGCGGCAGCGGATGGCCTTCCGCACCGCGGAGTACTGGGACATCCTGGCCACCCTGGCGGTGGGGAACGCCGGCGAGGGCCCGCGCACCTTCAACGCCACCCTGGTGGCCCTCAACGGCGACCGGATCGCCACCGGTAAGGACTTCGAGCCCACCACCGGCAAGGTGCGCGCCGGAGCAGGCGTCGTCCACCTGGACTCCAGCGGTGCCCGAGGGCTGGCCGCCCGCCTGGACGGGCGCCCCTTCACGGTCACCCGGGTCGAGGAGAAGCCCTACCGGCGCCGCCCGTACGCACCGTTCATCACCTCCACCCTCCAGCAGGAGGCGGCCCGCAAGCTGCGGTTCTCGTCGCAGCAGACGATGCGCACCGCGCAGCGGCTCTACGAGAACGGCTACATCACCTACATGCGTACCGACTCGGTGAACCTGTCGGAGACCGCCATCGCGGCGGCCCGCCGGCAGATCGTCGAGCTGTACGGCGAGCGCAGCGTGCCACCGGAGCCGCGCCGCTACACCGGCAAGGTGAAGAACGCCCAGGAGGCCCACGAGGCGATCCGCCCGGCGGGGGACAACTTCCGCACCCCGGGCGACGTGGCCAAGGAACTTTCCGGCGAGGAGTACAAGCTCTACGAGCTGATCTGGCGGCGCACCATCGCCTCCCAGATGACCGACGCGGTCGGCTCCAGCGTGTCGGTGCGGATCCGGGCCACCACCACCGCCGGTGAGGAGGCCGACTTCGGCGCCACCGGCAAGACCATCACCGACCCGGGCTTCCTGCGGGCCTACGTCGAGTCCAGCGACGACGAGAACGCCGAGGCAGAGGACGCCGAGCGTCGGCTGCCCAACCTGGTCAAGGACCAGCCGCTGACCGCCGACGAGCTGGCCGCCCAGGGCCACCACACCCAGCCACCCTCCCGCTACACGGAGGCGTCGCTGGTCAAGGCCCTGGAGGAGTTGGGCATCGGGCGTCCCTCCACCTACGCCTCGATCATGCAGACCATCCAGGACCGGGGGTACGTCGTCAAGCGCGGCCAGGCGATGATCCCGTCGTTCCTGGCCTTCGCGGTGATCGGGCTGATGGAGCGGCACTACCCCCGCCTGATCGACTACGACTTCACGGCCAGCATGGAGAACGAGCTGGACGAGATCGCCGGTGGTGACCACGCGGCGGTCGACTTCCTCACCGCCTTCTACTTCGGCACCACCAACGGCGCCGGTGACCAGGACATCGCCCGTTCCGGTGGGCTGAAGAAGCTGGTCACCGAGAACCTCAGCGAGATCGACGCCCGCAGCGTCAACTCGATCCCGCTGTTCACCGACGAGGAAGGCCGCGAGGTCGTGGTGCGGGTTGGCCGGTTCGGGCCGTACCTGCAACGGGCACTGCCCGGCGAGCAGCCCGCGCCGAAGGCGGAGGGCGAGGAGGGCGGCACCCCGGGCGACCGGGCGCCCATCCCCGAGGGCCTGGCCCCGGACGAGTTGACCCCGGAGAAGGTGCACGAGCTGTTCCTCGGCGGCGGGGGCGAGCGCAAGCTCGGCGACGACCCGGCCACCGGGGAGCCGATCCTGCTCAAGTCCGGCCGCTTCGGCCCGTACGTGGCCAGCGGGGAACGCAAGTCCTCCCTGCTGCGCTCGCAGTCGCCGGATTCGCTGACCCTCGACGAGGCCCTCAAGCTGCTCAGCCTGCCCCGCCTGGTCGGGGTGGCACCGGACGGCGCCGAGGTGTTCGCCAACAACGGCCGCTTCGGCCCGTACGTCAAGCGTGGCGACGAGTTCCGTTCGCTGGACTCGGAAGACCAGATGTTCACGGTCACCCTGGACGAGGCGCTGACTCTGCTCAACACCCCGAAGACCCGGCAGCGGCGGGCCGCCGCTCCGCCCCTGCGGGAGATGGGCGCCGACCCGCTGACCGAGAAGCCGCTGGTCATCAAGGACGGCCGGTTCGGCCCGTACGTCACCGACGGGGAGACCAACGCCTCCCTGCGGCGCGGTCAGACTCCGGAGGCACTGACCCTGGAGGAAGCCTCCGAGATGCTCGCCGAGAAGCGAGCAAAGGGCCCTGCCCCCAAGAAGGCCACCAAGAAAACCACCAAGTCCACCGCAGCAAAGGCCACCAAAGCCACAAAGGCCACCAAGACCACTGCGGCCAAGTCCACTGCGGCCAAGACCACCAAGGCCACGGCAGCAAAGGCCACCAAGGCTGCCGCCACCAAGGCCACCAAGGCCGCTCCCAAGAAGGCGGCCCCCAAAAAGGCCACCTCCGCGCGCCCCGAGTAACCCCGCTAGAGATCTTGGTACGAAAGCGCCCCTCGGCGGGCGGTTTCGTACCAAGATTCACGTTGGCTTCAGGCTAGGAGCGCGGCTAGGTAGGGGGTGGTGAAGAGGCGGTGGGGGTCCAGGTGGGTGCGGATGCGGTGGAAGTCCTGCCAGCGGGGGTAGGCCTCGGCCAGGGAGTCGGCCTCGCGCCAGTGGAGTTTGCCCCAGTGCGGACGGCCGCCCAGCTCCGTCGCCACCTGCTCGAAGGCGCGGAAGTACGGCTCGTAGGGCATGCCGAGGTACTGGTGCAGGGCCACGTACGCCGATTCCCGGCCGTACGAGTGGGACAGCCAGATGTCGTCGGCGGCGGTGAAGCGCACCTCGACCGGGAAGAGCACCCGGAACGGCAGCCGGTCGATGATCCGGCGGAGGGCGTGCAGCGCCTCGGGCAGGGCCTCGCGGGGTAGGGCGTACTCCATCTCCACGAAGCGGACCCGGCGGGGGCTGCAGAAGACCGCGTCGGAGCGGCCGGTGTAGATGCGTTCGCTGAGGGCTCGGGCGGAGAGGGCGCTGATCGTCGGGGCCAGGGCCGGCACCGCCCGGCCCAGCCGGCAGGCCCCGGCGAAGACCGTGTTGGCCAGGAAGTCGTCGTCCAGCCAGCCGCGCCAGCGGGGCAGGGGCCGGTCGTCGGCGGGCACCCGGTCGTTGACCTTGAGTTGCACCCGGCGGCTGTACGGGAACCAGAAGAACTCGACGTGGTCGTGGCTGCCGACCAGGTCGGGCAGGTTGGCCAGCACGGTGTCCAGGGCGGCCGGGCGTTCGTGGGCCCGCAGTACGAAGGCCTCCACACAGCGCAGGGTCACCTCGACCAGTACCCCGAGGGCGCCGAGGGAGATCCGGGCCGCGTCGAACACCTCGGGGTGCTCCTCGGCAGAGCAGTGCAGGACCTCACCGGTGCCGGTGACCAGGGTCAGGGCCGCCACGAAGGTGGCCAGTCCGCCGTACCCCGCACCGGTGCCGTGGGTGCCGGTGGAGATCGCCCCGGCCACCGTCTGGGCGTCGATGTCACCGAGATTGGGCAGCGCCAACTGATGGTCGGCGAGTAGCGAGTTGAGCTGCCGCAGGGTCATCCCGGCCGGTACGGTGACGAGGCGCCGATCGATGTCCACACGTACGTCGATGGCGAGTTCGGCCAGGTCCATCCGGCTGCCGTCGCCGACCGCGACGGGGGTGAAGGAGTGACCGCTGCCGACCGGGCGAATCCGGGCACCGGCCTCGGCGGCGGAGCGGACCTGCTCGACAACCTCCGCGATAGTGGTGGGACGCAGGACGGCGGTTGTCGCGCTGTGCTGGTTTCCCGCCCAGTTTGACCAGGTGCTGGCGTCGGCGGCGCTGCTTCGGGGCATCGGCGCTCCTTCAGATGAATATGAATGGCGTTCATATCAGGAACGTTGTTCCTGGTAAACACCGCAATCGAGATTCGCTCGTTGTACCGGTAGTCACGAACTGGTGACGTGTAGATATGTTCATCCGTCGAGAGGGGGTGGCGAGTGTCCACTTCAGCCGCCACGACCGGGCCGCTGCGCCGGGTTCCGGTGCAGGGTCGTAGTGTCGCGCGGGTCCAGCGGATGCTGGACGCTTGCGCCGAACTCGTCGACGAAGTGGGGTACGAGGGGCTGACCACGACCCTGCTCGCCGAGCGGGCAGAGGTGGCGATCGGGTCGGTCTATCAGTTCTTCCCGGACAAGCGGGCGATCGTGCAGGCGCTGACCCTGCGCACGATGGAGGCGTACCTCCAGCGGCTCGACGAGCGTTTCGCCTCGGACGATCTGACCCACTGGTGGGACGGGGTCGACGCCAGCATCGACGAGTACATCACGATGCACCGCACCGTTCCCGGCTTCCGTACCCTGCACTTCGGCGACGTGGTCGACCTGCATCTGCTCGATGAGCAGCGGGACAACAACGGGGTGATCGCCGACCAGTTGGCCCGGGTGCTCACCGAACGCTTCGGCCTCGCCGGCGTGCCCGAGCTGCGTTTCCATCTGGAAATCGCGGTGGAGGTGGCCGACGCGCTGATCAAGCTCGCCTTCCGGCGCAGGTCCGACGGCGACGATCGGGTCCTGGCCGAGGCCAAGGCCCTCATCCGCGACTACCTGCACCGTCAGGTGGACGCCCGGGGCGACACCGGGCACCGGCCGGTCGTGCAGCCCGCGAAGCCGGCCGACGACCAGATCGTCGACTCCACGGAGACGACCGCCCAACCCGTCTGAGCACTCGCCGCCCCGGCCCCGCTTTCGCCGCCCCGGCCCGGCCACACCGGCCCAGCCTGGCGGCAGGTCGGTCCGGAACCAGCCCGGATCACAGGAAGGCGTGGCCCTCGCCCCGGTAGGTCGGCACGGTGGCCACCACCTGGTCCCCCTCCACCAGGTGCAGTTCGTTCACCCTCTCGCACAGCTCACCGGACTTCGCGTGGCGGAACCAGACCCGGTCGCCGAGGCGCAGCCGGTCGGCCGGGTCACCGGCCACCGGGGTCTGCACCTCACCGGCACCCTCGGTGCCGACCAGGGTGAGTCCGGTGGGCAGCCAGGGTCGGGGCAGTCGGCTGCGGCTGGCCGAACCGGAGGCTATCCAGCCGCCGCCGAGCACGGTGGCCAGCCCGGGTGCCGGCCGCCGGACCACCGCGCAGGCGAAGAAGGCCGCCGGGGTGGGACGCCAGGCCCGATAACCGTCGAACAACGTCGGCCCGTACAGCCCCGATCCCGCGGTGACCTCGGTGACCGCGGGATCGGCGCTGGTCGCGGCCACGCTGCCGGTGCCGCCGCCGTTGACGAACTCCAGGTCAGCGTGGTCGTGTACGGCGGCCACCGCCGCAGCCCGGCGGGCCAGCAGCTCGCGGTACGACCCGCGCTGGGCCAGCCGGATCACCGGGCCGAGCGCCGCCTGCCCGGGTGGCGCATCGCCTACCCCGGCGATCTGTGCCTCGTACGACATCAGGCCGACCAGCCGGAAGCCGGGCCGGGCGGCGATCGTGGCGGCCAACCGGCCGGCGGCCTGGGCGCTGTGCACCGGTGAGCGGCGTACCCCGACGTGCACCCGGCCGCCCAGCAGCCGCCAGGAGGCGTCCAGATCCAGGCAGAGCCGCAGCTCAGGCCGGTTACCCGACGACCGCACCGCGTCGTAGAAGTCCAGCTGATCGGGGTCGTCGACCATCAGGGTGACGGCGGCGGCCAGCACCGGATCGGCCGCTAGTTCGGCGAGGGCCCCCCGGTCGACAGTGGGGTACGCCACCAGCGCGTCGTCCGTGATTCCGGTCCGCACCAGCCAGATCGCCTCGGGCAGGGTGAACGCCATCACCCCCTGCCAGCCGGTACGGCCCAGGGCCCGGGCGATCAGTTCCCGGCTGCGCAGGGACTTGCTGGCGATCCGCAGCGGCTTGCCGCCGGCCCGGGCGACCAGGGCGGCGGAGTTCGTGTCGAAGGCGGCCAGGTCGACCACCGCGTACGGGGGATCGAGGTGCCGGGTCGCCCGGTCCAGTCGGTGGCGCAGATTCTCGCTGTCGGTGGCCACGTGTGCACGCTAACTGTGAAACGGTGAATGCGAAACACCCTCGCGTCCTGCCTGCTCAACACCGTTCGGCAACCGCGGCCTAGGCTCGGCAGGCAAGGCGAGGCGTGACGGGGGTGGGTCCCCGCAGGTCTAGAGTGTTCCACCGGGGGTGCCCAGCGATGGGCCGGCACGTGGAGGTACGGCCATCGAAAGCCAGTTCAACGGCGAGTCGTCCGGCGTGTCGCCGTCCGCGGACCAGCCCAGCGGTCAGAGTCGATCCGGCGGCACTACCGGCCAGGCCGACCTGACCGGTTACCCCGCCATCCGCTCCGTACTGCGCATCCGGCCCTTCCGCCGGCTCTGGATCGTGCTCAGCGCGGCCTCCTTCGGTGACTGGCTCGGTCTGCTCGCCACCAGCATCTTCGCCGCCGCCCAGGTGGAGGGGAGCACCGCCAAGGGGGCGGCCTTCGGTGGCGTGATCGCCATTCGACTGCTGCCCGCGTTGCTGCTCGGCCCGATCGCCGGGGTGTTCGCCGACCGGTTCGACCGGCGCTGGACCATGGTCATCTGCGACCTGCTGCGGTTCGTACTGTTCGCCTCCATCCCGCTGTACGCGCTGACCGGCGCCAGCGGTGCCCGGGTGGTCAGTTGGGCGGCCATCGCCACCTTCCTGATCGAGACGGTCACCCTGCTCTGGATCCCGGCCAAGGAAGCGGCCGTACCGAACCTCATCCCGCGCGCCCGGCTGGAGACCGCCAACCAGCTCACCCTGATCACCACGTACGGCCTGACGCCGATCTTCGCCGCGATCGTGCTCGCCTCGCTCGACGGCATAGTCCGGGGCGCCACCGGCGGCGAGATGCCCTCCTGGGCCGAGCCGGCCCAACTCGCGCTCTGGTTCAACGCGCTCTCCCGGCTGGCCACCGCCCTGGTCGTCGCCTTCGGCATCAAGGAGATCAGCCAGGGACAGCGCCAGCGGCAGGAACAGTCCGAGCAGAGCATGCTGCGCCAGTTCAACGAGGGCTGGCGGTACATCGGGAAGACGCCGCTGGTCCGTGGCCTGGTGCTGGGCATCTTCGGTGCCTTCGCCGGCGGCGGCATCGTGATCGGTACCTCCCGGTTCTTCGCCAACTCCCTCGGTGCAGGTGACGCCGCCTTCTCCCTGCTCTTCGGGGCGATCTTCTTCGGCCTGGCGATCGGCATCGGGCTCGGCCCGATGATCGTGCGGGACATGTCCCGGCGTCGCTGGTTCGGCATGAGCATCGTGCTGGCCAGCGCCTCGGTGATGACCCTGGCCTTCGCCATCCACCTGTCCATGGCCCTGGTCGGCGCGGTCCTGGTCGGCGCCGGCGCCGGAATGGCCTTCCTCTCCGGCACCACCCTGCTCGGTGGCGAGGTCGCCGACGAGGTACGCGGCCGGGTCTTCGCCGTGGTGCAGATCGGCACCCGGCTGGTGCTGATCCTGGCCATCGCACTGGGCAGCCTGCTCGCCGGTGTCGGTGGCTCCCGCCAACTGGTGATCGCCGACCTGGGCATCTCGATCTCCGCCACCCGCCTGCTGCTGCTGGCCGCCGGGGCGGCCGGGATCTTCGCCGGGATCAGCGCCTTCGGCCAGATGGACGACAAGAAGGGCGTTCCCGTCCTGGCCGACCTGTGGGGTTCGATCCGGGGCCGTCCGCTGATGCCGGCGGAGCCCTTCGTCGCGGCCGGGCTGTTCGTGGTCTTCGAGGGCGGCGAGGGCGCCGGCAAGTCGACCCAGTTGGCCCACCTGGCCGAGCGGCTGCAGGCCGAGGGCCGGGACGTGGTGGTCACCCGGGAACCGGGCGCCACCGCGGTCGGCACCCGGATCCGCTCCCTGGTGCTGGACAACGGGGTCGACGACGAGGCACCCTCCCCGCGCGCCGAGGCCCTGCTCTACGCCGCCGACCGGGCCCATCACGTGGCCACCGTGGTCCGGCCCGCCCTGTCCCGGGGTGCCGTCGTGATCAGTGACCGGTATGTCGACTCCTCCCTGGCGTACCAGGGTGCCGGGCGTACCCTGCCGGTCGACGAACTCTCCTGGCTCTCCTCCTGGGCCACCGGTGGGCTCAAGCCCGACCTGGTGGTGCTGCTGGACATCGACCCCCGCACCGGGCTGTCCCGGGTGGCCGAGCGCAGCCAGACGGTCGACCGGCTGGAGGCCGAGTCGCTGGCCTTCCACGAGCGGGTCCGGTACGCCTTCCTGGACCTGGCCGCCGCCGACCCCAAGCGCTACCTTGTGCTCGACGCCGGGCACTCGGCCGAGGAGATCTCCGAGCGGGTCGCCGATCGGGTGGCGGAACTGCTCGCCTCCGATGACCTGGACCACCCGGGGCCGGCCAGTGGCCCGGACACCTCGGTGCAGCCCGAGTTATCCCCAACGGAGCTGGTGACCACGGAGCGGACCTGATGCCGGACGCCTTCGCCGACCTGGTCGGGCAGGACGAGGCGGTGGACACCTTACGCCGGGCTGCCGCCGCCGCAGCCGAGGTGCTGCGCGCCCCCCGGGGCGATCAGGAGCCGGAGGTCGGCGGGCCCGATCCCGGCGCCGGCATGACCCATGCCTGGATCTTCACCGGGCCCCCCGGCTCGGGTCGGTCGGTAGCGGCGCGGGCCTTCGCGGCCGCCCTGCAGTGCGAGCAGGGCACCGGGTGCGGGCGGTGCCCCGGGTGCCACACCACCCTGGCCGGCACCCACGCCGACGTGCGGCTGGTGGTGCCGGACGGGCTCTCCATCGGGGTCAGCGAGATGCGGGCGCTGGTGCTGCGCGCCTCCAGCACCCCCTCCGGTGGCCGGTGGCAGGTCGTGATCATCGAGGACGCCGACCGGTTGACCGAGGCGGCCGGCAACGCCCTGCTCAAGGCGGTGGAGGAACCGCCACCCCGGACGGTCTTCCTGCTCTGCACCCCCTCCACCCACCCGGACGACATCTCGGTGACCATCCGGTCCCGCTGTCGGGTCGTACCCCTGGTGCAGCCGGCGGCGGAGGCGGTGGCCGAGGTGCTGGTGCGTCGGGACGGGATCGCGCCCGAGGTGGCCCGGTGGGCGGCGGCGGCCACCCAGGGGCATGTCGGTAGGGCCCGGCGACTGGCCGGTGACCCCCAGGCCCGGGCTCGGCGGGAGGCGGTGCTGGCGGTACCCCGCCGACTGACCAGCGTGGGTGCAGCCTTCGACGCGGCCGCCGCGCTGATCGAGGCGGCCGAGGCCGAGGCCGAGGCTGCGGTCGTGGAGGTCGACGCCGCGGAGCGGGCCGCCCTGGAGACCGCCCTGGGGGCGGGCGGTACCGGCCGGGGTGCGGCCGGCGCGGCCCGGGGTTCCGCCGGTCAGCTCAAGGACCTGGAACGGCGGCAGAAGTCACGGGCCACCCGGGCCCAGCGGGACGCGCTGGACCGGGCGCTGGTCGACCTGGCCGCCTTCTACCGGGACGCCCTGACCATGGCGCTGGGGGCGCCGGTGGCGCCGGTGCACACCGACACGGTCGAGTTGGCCGATGCCGGGGCGCGTACCTGGCAGGCGGAAGGGGCGCTGCGCCGGCTGGAAGCCGTGCTGGCGTGCCGCACCGCGATCGAGGCGAACGTCAAGCCCCGGATCGCCGTCGAGGCGATGATGCTCTCCCTCTGGAAGGGCTGACACCCGGCCAGGTCCTGTCGGCCGGACCGTTATCCACAGGCATCGACACGCGCAATTGAGGTGCGGTACGGTCCGGTGTGCCGTGGTGACGGCGGCGGCACCCAGAGTGAGACAGCCGGGGAGGAGTCCGCTGATGCCGCGGGGCGAGATCGACGAGGCGTGGATCGAGGAGGCGGTACGGCGCTACCGCCGGATCGAGTCCCTCCAGGCCGAGTTCGACCGGGCCGTGGCGACGGTCGAGGTCACCGTCCGGTCCCCGGACGGCCTGGTCGAGGTGGTGGTGACCGCCAGCGGCCGGATCACGGACGTACGCTTCCTCGGCCCCCTGCACCACCGGGCCCCCCGGGATGTGGCCGCTTCGGTGCGGGCGGCGGTCACCGCCGCGGCCGATGCCGCCCAGTGGGCCCGGGAGAAACTGCACAACGAGACCTTCACCGCCTACCGGCCGCTGGCGGGGGCCTGAGATGGACAACCTCCGCGCCCTGGCCGCCCGGCTGGACGAGGCGAGCGCCAGCCTGAGCGCCCTCTCCCGGTCGATCACGGCCGCCGACCCCACGCAGGCGGTCTTCGGCGCCGACGCTCCCGGTCGGCCGGGCGAGATCGGGCGGGCCCTGCACCGGCAGTGGACGGCCGCGACCGGCGACCGGGCCCGGGAGGCCCGGGCCGCCGCCGCGAAGCTGGCCGACACGGCGGACGCCCTGCGCCAGGCCGCCAACCGCTACGTCGAGACCGATTCCCTGGTCGCCCGTCGAGTGGTCCGGGAGGGGTGATGGACGCCCTGGACCGGCTCGCCGAGCCCGGCCTGGACCTGCTGCGCCGGGTGGACACCCTGCTGGCCGCCGGTGCCCCCGAGGGACACCGGCTCTGGCCGCTGCTGCGGCGGATGCAGGTGCTGCCGGGGGAAGCCCTGCACAGCTTCCTGGGCCTTCGGCCCGCCCCGCTGGCCGGTGCCGGGCACGCGGTGCGCCGACACATCCACGGGTACGACAATGCCAGCGCCGCCCTCACCGATCCGTTGCTCTGGTCCGGGTCGGCCGCTGCGGCGTACGGTCAGTCCCGGGCGACGCTGCTGCGCCATCTCGACGAGGGCCCGGAGAGTCTGGTCGGGCGGTTGGAGGCGACCGCCGGCTACGCCGACGCCCTGGCCGACTGGGTGGAGGGCAGCCGTCTCGCGGTCGCCCGCACCCTGGCCGAGGTGATCGGTTCCGCCGAGGCGGTGGCGGTCCTGGCGGCCACCGCACCGGGTCGGGCCCCCTCCCACTCTGGACCCTTGTCCTCGGGGGAGGCCGGTGCCGCCGAGATCGCCGCCCGGGTGCTGGCGGTGCTCTGCGTGGCCTACGACGGTGCGGAGACCCTGCTGCGGCAGTGGGCACCGAGCCTGGCCGAATCACCCTGGCGGCAGGAGAGCTCCCGGTTCCGCCCGGACAACGGACCTGCCCCGGGCACCCGATCGACCCGTATCGGCTGGTGAACAGGGTCGGCGGCCGACCGGCTGGTCGTGCCGACCGCCCGGGTACCGCCTCCCTTGCGGCTGATGCCGACTCGCGTACGCAGCAGGAGCACGCTGTGACGTCGTAGGGTGACAGCATGGGCATGCTCTGTGCGGTCAGCTTCCAGCGCTACGGCCGCCTCTACTACCTTGATCCGGGCGACCTGCGCCCCCAGGTCGGTGACAAGGTGCTGGTGCCCACGGACGACGGTCCCGAGGTCGCGGAGTGTGTCTGGGCCGCGCAGTGGGTCACCGAGGACACTGACGGCTTCCCCAAGCTCGCCGGGCTGGCGCAGGAGGAGGACCTGCGGCGGGACGAGGACCTGCGGCGCCGCAAGGCCGAGGCTAAGGTGGCGGCCAAGCGGCTGATCCGTGCCCACGGGCTGCCGATGAAGGTGGTGGCGATCGACCACGTCTTCAGCAAGGGCGACGATGGCGGAGAACGCAGCACCATCTACTTCACCGCCCCGCACCGGGTGGACTTCCGCTCCCTGGTGCGCGATCTCGGGGCGACCCTGCACTGTCGAGTGGAGCTGCGCCAACTCTCCGCCCGCGACTCGGCCCGGGTGCAGGGCGGCATCGGCTCCTGCGGGCGTGACCTCTGCTGCGCCACCTTTCTCAACGACTTCGAGCCGGTGACCATCCGGATGGCCAAGGACCAGGACCTGCCGCTGAACCCGTTGCGCATTTCCGGCGCCTGCGGGCGTCTGATGTGCTGCCTCAAGTACGAGCACCCGCTGTACGCCACGAGCGGCACCTACCCCGCGAGCGGGCAGCGCGTCGAGACCCCCTCCGGACTGGGCAAGGTCGTGTCCCGGCATCCGCCGAGCGAGACCGTCACCGTCCGGCAACTCAGTGACGGGGCGGTCAAACGCTGCTCGCTGGCCGAGGTCTGCCGCCCCCGCATCGCGTACGACGAAAGGCCCTCCGCCGCAGAGCCGGGTCTGTCGCCGCAGGGGGAGTGACCGGCCCGGAGACCCTCCGAGCTGCTTTTAGGGTGATTTATCGACCTGGATGCCCGACCTGCCCGTACCCTGCGATCTTGGGCTTGTCCGGGTTTCCTACCCTGCCCGCATGGCATATCAGCCGGCCGCACCGCCGCCGAAGAAGTCCAAGCGGGTTCTGTTCATCGTGTTGGGTGTGGTGCTCGCCCTCTGTTGTTCTGGTGGGGCGCTCGGCGCCTTCCTGATCTACCGGGTCGCGATGGACGCCACCGGACCGGTTCGCTCCACAGTGAACACCTTCGCCGGCGCGTTGGTGGAACGCGACTATCCGACCGCCTACCAGCAGCTCTGCACCCGGATCCGGGATCGGGTCAGCGAGGCGGACTTCACGCAGCAGCAGGCCAGGGAGCCGGACCTGACCGGACACAAGATCGTCGGGCTGAGCGTCTCCAATCAGAACGGTCTGGTCAGTGGCACGGCGACCGTCCGCTACACCCCGGCCGAGGGTCTCGCCACCAGCCGGGTCTACCCCCTGGTCAAGGAGGAGGGCAACTGGCGGATCTGCGAGTAAGCCGCAGGCCGCCAGGCCCCGCTGCCCCGGGGTCAGGCCAGGGGGACGGGCGGTTCGGCCAGGCGAGGTTTGAGGTCGGTGGTAGGGGCCAGCCAGGAGGCCTCCGGAGACTGGTCGGGGTTGACCCGCCACCGGCGGGCCACCCGGTCGACCACGACGGGGTAGAGGGTCAGGGTGCCGTCCGGGTCGATGCGCATCCGGACGAAGCCCTTGGCATCCTCGATGCCCTGGCCGGCGAACAACTCGTTGACGTTCACCCCGAACCTGCTGGCGATCAGCAGGTACAGGGCCACCAGTTGACTGGCCACCAGACCGATCACCGGCAGATAGAGCACCGCCGCCGCAGCCGCCGGCAACGGCCAGGACCAGCCGTGGAAGGGCAGGGCCAACCAGACCCAGGTACCCAACGCCCCCAGCCCGACATGGGCCAGCCCGTGCGTGACACCGAGGATCCAGTGCCGCAGGTTGCGCTCACCGGTGGTGCTGGGCGGCTTGGCGAACAGGGCCGCCGCCAGCACGGTCACCAGCACCATCAGCACCAGGGGCACGCTGAACAGCCGCTGCTCGGAGGCCTCGATCCGGAAGTCGGCCACCCCGGCCATGGAGAGCATCAGCAGGGTCTGCAGGACGCCGAGCAGGGTGGCGAAGCCGGGGTTGCGGCGGGGCAACCGACCGAAGATCCCCCAGCCGTAGCGCCGGGAGCGGGCCGCGTCGGGGTAACGGGCGGCCAGGGCGTACGACCGGGAAGGGCTGGACCGCCGGGCCAGGGTGTCGCGCGGCGGCACCTCGATCTGCTCGGGCAGCTTGTGGGTGGGGTAGAGGTAGGCGCCCCCGCTGCCGCAGGTGATCAGCTGACGGTCGTCCGGGCCGGTGTACCGGGCGTAATGGTGCAGGTCGCCGGAGATCAACACCCGGACCCGGGCCCCGGTGGGCGCGATGATGGTCCGGATGAAGTAGTCGATCGAGTCGTACGCCGACGGGTTGTCCACCGCCTTGACCCAGGCCGGAGCCGGCACCGCCAGGATCACCTTGCTCTGCGGGCCCAGCTTCGTGGCCACCGCGTCGAAGTAGGTCAGCTGCGGATCATCGACATACGAGCCGGACTGGTCGTCCAGGCCGAACAGCCACCAGTCCGCAGGCAGTTCGGCGGCGAAGTAGGACCGGGACTGCCCGGTACGCCAGCCGCCGAAATGCCGGTCCCGGGTGCGGACGAACAACCGCAGAAAGGCGGTCAGCCCGTCGTACCAGTCATGGTTGCCGGGCACCGCGAAGACCGTTGGCTGCTCCGGTGGGGTGGTCGGCAGCGCGGCCTGGTACGGCCCCTTGCACCGATCCTCGTACGCCTCGTAGGCGGCCGAGGGGTACACCTGGTCCCCGCCCATCACCAGGGTCTGCGCCCGAGGCAGCCGGTGCCCGTCCACCGTCAGCTCCGGCTGGGCTAGCAGGTAGGCGACCGAGTAGGTGGCGTTGAACCCGTCACCCAGGTCGGCGACATAATCCAGCCAGAGCCCGCCGTCCGGCCCCACCTGCTTGGCGATCTCCGAGTCCAGGGCCTTCTGCAACTCCCGTTTGTCCAGGTACGCCCCGAACAACATCGCCAGCAGGGTACGCAGACCGGTGCTGATCAGCAGCAGCGGCGCGAGCCACGGCACCGGCTTGCGCGGGGTGAAACCCAACTCCAGCGGATCGGTGCTACGCGGCCGCCGCGCCGCCCGCCCACCGGCCGCCTCCTCGGCGTACGGTCCCAGGGGAGCGGCCCGACCGGTGGCTGCCGGCTCGTCCGGGGGTGTTGGGGTGCCCTCCGGCGGGCTGTCGACCGGCTCGTCGCGAGGGGTGTGATCGTCGGCCATCCATCGCAGCGTAGCGGGCGAGGTGTCAGCCCTGCTGCGCCGGAAGGGCCGGGCTGTCCGGTACGCCGACCCGGCCAATCCCGCTCCGCCGGTCGTCGGCGCGTGCCGTACACTAGGCCATCGTTGCCGCCTTAGCTCAGTCGGCTAGAGCGACGCACTCGTAATGCGTAGGTCGACGGTTCGATTCCGTCAGGCGGCTCGGAACGAAGCCCAGGTCACCGACCTGGGCTTCGCCGTTTTCGAGATCAACCACACCGCCACCGGTCCCTAGGATGGTCCGCACCCCGAGACGCGACCGCCTCATCCAGCCGGTTGGACGACCGGGTCCAGGCCCGCCACCGAACAGCCCTCACCTCGGAGAGTCGCCTCAGGGTGTACCAGGTGGGGCGGAGCCAGGACAGGGTCCAGCCCACAGCGGCACGAACCGTCACTGCCCACCCTTCGCAGCGTTGACCATGACGACGGTGCCGCCGCAGTAGGTGCGGCGTGCCCGTCGTCATGTTTGTCCCCAAGTGACCGGGGTACCGCCCACCAACGCGGCGACAGCACGCCGGTCAGTGACCGCAGTGGAGGCCGGAGATGGAAAGCCGACTCAAGGTTCTGGGTCACCCTGTCCATCCCATGCTGGTGATGTTCCCGGCCGCACTGTTCGTGACGGCGGTGCTGTTCGACATCATCGACACCGCCGGTGGGCCGGACTTCCTCGGCGAGGTGGCGTACTGGAACATCACCGTCGGTCTGATCGGTGGCCTGCTGGCGGCGGCGGCGGGAGCGTTCGACCTGCTGGCCATCCCGACCGGTACGCGGGCCAAGCGGGTGGGACTCACCCACGCCGCCGCCAACGTGGCGGTGGTCCTGCTCTTCGCCGCGGTCTGGGTGGTACGCCTCAACGCCGACTCCCGGGCCGCCGGTGGCGCACTGATCGCCATCGAGGTGGTGGCGCTCGGCATCCTCGGCATCAGCGCCTGGCTCGGTGGGGAACTGGTCGACCGGCTAGGTGTCGGGGTGGACCGGGACGCCCACCTCGACGCGCCGAGTTCGCTGCGGTCGTCCAAGTAGTCGACGGATGGGAGATGTGCGATGACCGGACCGGGACGGAGTTGGCGCGGTGGGCAGCAGGGCTGGGACCCGCTGGGCGAGTTGCAGTCCCTGCGTACCGAGTTGAGTCGGCTGGTCGGTGGCCGGCCGGGGCCGCCTGAGGTGGAGTTGGGGGAGACCCCGGACGGCTGGGAGGTGGTCGTCCGGCTGCCCGGTGTCGCTCCCGAGGAGGTCGCCGTGGAGGTGGACGACCGGGAGCTGTGCGTACGCGCCCGGACCGAGGCCGAGGTCAACGCCGATCACGGGATCGCCGGTGGCTTCGAGACCCGGGGCTTCGACTATCGGGTGCAGTTGCCGGCCCGGGTGGACCCGGACGCGATCGACGCGGTGATGGATCACGGTCTGCTCCGGGTGCGGTTGCCCCGACCCAGCCGCCCCAGCCCTCGTACGATCACGGTCGGCCGCACCGGGCCGCGTTCCGGCAGCCCGTCGAGCGGCATCGACCCGGCCGCCGACCGGGAGCTGCACCATCCGGACGTCGCCAGCGACGAAGCCGACCGGTAGCCCGGACCGTGGTGGCCCCGGCCCTGATCACACCGGCCGCCGGATGGGTGCCCGAGGTGGCCCGGATCGCCGTGCTGCGGGCCAACGCCCTGGGTGACTTCATCTTCGTCCTGCCGGCGTTGACGGCCCTGCGGTCGGCGTACCCGCAGGCGGAGATCGTGCTGCTCGGTGCGCCGTGGCACGCGCAGCTCTGGCGCGACCGGCCCGGCCCGGTGGATCGGGTGCTGGTGGTGCCGCCCGCGCCGGGGATCCGCACGGCGGGCTCCGGCGAGGCCGAGGCCGGCATGGTCGACTTCCTGGCCGCCGCCCGCACCGAGCGTTTCGACCTGGCGCTGCAACTGCACGGCGGGGGTGCCAACTCCAACCCCCTGGTGGCCGCCCTCGGTGCCCGGGTCAGCGCCGGTCTGCGGGCCGAGGACGCCCCACCGCTGGACCGTTGGCTGCGCTACGACTACTACCAGCCCGAGGTGATCCGCTACCTGGAGGCGGTGGCGCTGGTCGGCGCCCCGGCGACCACCATCATCCCGTCCCTGGCGGTAACCGAGGCCGACCGGGCCGAGGCCCGGTCGGTGCTCGGGGAGGCGGATCGGCCCCGGGTGGTGTTGCATCCGGGGGCCACGGACACCCGCCGCCGCTGGCCCGCCGAGCGGTTCGCCGAGATCGGCCGGACCCTGCACCACGACGGGTACGAGGTGCTGGTCACCGGCACTCCCGCCGAACAGGAGGTGGTCGATCAGGTGGTCGCGGCGGCCCGGGTGCCCCTGCGGCCCCAGGTCGGCACGCTGAGTCTGGGCGGGTTGGCCGGCTGCTACGCCGACTGCGAGCTGGTGATCTCCAACGACACCGGCCCGCTGCACCTGGCCGCCGCCGTGGGCACCCCGACGGTCGGCATCTTCTGGGTAGGCAACCTGATCACCACGGCCACCCCGCTGCGGGCCCGGCACCGGCCGATCACCTCGTGGACGGTGCACTGCCCGGTCTGCGGGTTGGACTGCACCCCGGGCATCTACCCCCACCGTCCGGGCGACGGCGAGTGTCCGCACCGCGACTCCTTCGTCACCGACGTGCCGACGGTCGAAGTCCTGGAAGCCGCCCGGGAACTGCTCTTCGAGTAAGGAAGGGCCCCTTGTTAACGCCTGCGGTAGAGCAGGGGTCCCCGCTTAACACCCCGGCTCCTCGGTCAGGACGACCTCCCAGGCCTCCACGTCGCGGTCGGTGACCGTGGTCGGGGACTCCAGGTGGTAGGCGCCGCTGGGCAGGACCCCGGCGCCGCCGTGGCGCGCCAGCACGGCCAGTTGGGCGGCGACATCCTCGCCCTGGTGACGCGGGGGCACCCGCCGCCAGAAGTCGAAACCGCCGCAGTCGACCAGCTTGGCCCGGTCGTACAGCACACAGCCGCCGATCCAGGAGATCCGGTACGCCCGCCAACCGCCCGGCGGCAGCGCCAACGCCTCGGTCACATGCAGCAGGTTCGCGGCCGAATGGATCTGGGCCCGGTCCCACTCCGGGGTGTCCGGCCCGACGCGTTCCGGCACCGGTCGGTCGCTCCACTCCTGGTAGTGCCGGTGGGTCTGCGGCCGTACGTCGTGCAGGTAGGACAGTCCGTGCACCGCGTTGCCGACGAACCCGCAGCCCAACTCCTCGATGGCGGTGACCAGGCGGTGCAGGGTGCCCGGTTCCAACCAGACGTCGTCGTCCAGGCAGAGCACGTACCGGGCGGCGGAGGCGGCGAGCAGGAAGGCGCGGTGTTCGGCCAGGCCCCGGCGGGGCAGTCGGCGGGTCAGCAGCACCGGATGGCCCCGGTACCGCAGGGCCCGGACCATGGTGGCCGCCGCCGGATGGGCGTACCCGGGCTGGTCGTCGGACTGGTCGCTGACCACCACCCCGAACCCCGGCACCCCCTGTTGGGCGGCCAGCCCGGAGAGGGTGACGGCCAGTTCGGTGGGCCGGTCCTTCGTCGGGATCAGCACGTCCAGCAGCCGTTCGGCCCGGAAGTCGGCAGGGGCACCGAGGTCCAACGGTCGGTTCACGGCGCCTTGCCGGTCATCGGCGGCGCGGTCGCACCGGTAGCCGGTGGGTTCTCCTGCCCCACCGGCTCAGGGGCCACCGCCCCCAGGGCCTGCGCCGAAGGCGCGTCGAGGTCGAGCCCCACCTCCGAAGACCCATCCTGGCCGTACGCCCGGATCCGGTCGATGATCGCGGAGGTGGACCGGTCCGGTACGTAGCCCAAGGTGCGGACCTGCCCGCCCAGCCGCTGCACCAGCGGTGCCTCCGGCACCAGCTCGGGCGGGTAGTCGCCGCCCTTGACATAGACATCCGGCCGGATCGCCTCGATCAGGGCGGTCGGGGAGTCCTCCTCGAAGACCACCACATGGTCCACACAGGACAGCGCGGCCAGCAGGGCGGTGCGGTCCTCCACCGGGTTCACCGGACGGTCGGGCCCCTTGAGTCGGCGTACGCTGCCGTCGGAGTTGACCGCCACGACCAGCAGGTCACCGAGGGCCTTGGCCTGTTCCAGGTAGCGCACATGTCCCCGGTGCAGCACGTCGAAGCAGCCGTTGGTGAAGACGACCGACCGGCCGGCGCGGCGGTGCTCGGCGACCACGGCGTCCAGTCCTTCGGTGCCGACCAGCACCTGCCGTCCGGGCCCGTCGAGGGCCGGTTGCCCGAGGGCGGTCAGCAGATCCTCGCGGCGACACACGCAGGTGCCGGTGCCGGAGACCGTGCTGGTGGCGGCGAGCTGGGCCAGCTGGGCGGCGGTGGACAGCGGGGCCTCGGCGGCCAGCGCCAGGGTCATGGCCGCCAGGTAGGCGTCCCCGGCCCCGACGGTGTGGCTGGCCGGTACGGGTGTGCTGTGGCTGCGGCTGGGCTGCCCGTCGGCGCCCCCGACCACCGCCCCCTCGGTGTCCAGGGTCACCGCGACCACGGCCGCCCCGGTGTGCGCCCGCAGTTCGGCCAGCCGGGACTCGGCCAGTACCGCCCGGTCCACCCCGGCTCCCGCGTCGGTGTTCACGGTTACCCCGGTGCCGGTGACGCTGAGCCCGTCATGGGTCATCGCCACCCGGCCCTCCCCCGGGGTGGGCTCACCGGTCGGCCCCTCGGTGCGCCGTGCGCCCGTCCCGACCGGCGAGGTGCCCACGGTCAGCTCGGAGGGGCCCTCGTTCGAGTCCACCTCCGGATGCTCCAGTTGCAGCTCACCGGCGCCACGGGCGCCCGCCTCGCCACCGGCGCGGGCGAGCAGTCGGGTGGCCTCCGCGAAACTGGGGGTCACCACGGTAGGGGCCAGACCCCGCCAGTCGACCAGGTCGTGCGCGTCGAGGGCGACAGTGGCGTACCGGTCCCGGTGGGCTACCAGCCAGGTGCGTACCCGGGTGGGCAGGGCCCCCAGGCCGTAGTCGCAGACCACCAGGGTGGGGGCCTCGCCACCGGCGGCGGCCTGCAACTCCCGGGTGGCGCAGTCCAGGGCGGTGAGCAGCTGGTGCACCCCCTCCTCGCTGAGGGGGTCGTCGGGGTCACCGGAGTCCTCGCGCAGCAGGATCTGGTCCCCGGCCAGCATCCGGCGCTTGACCGGGGTGTGCCGGCCGGGCTGGCTGACGGTACGGTCCCAGACCCCGGCCCGGTCCAGGCAGTCGTGCAGTTCGTCGCCGGCCACATCGGCGCCGACGGGTGCCACCAGCACGGACCGGCCGCCCAGGGCGGCGATGTTGACCGCGGTGTTGGCCGCCCCGCCCGCCGCGGAGATACGGCGGCGCAGAGTGAGGACGGGCGCCGGAGCTTCTCGGCACAGCCGGTCCGAGTCGGCGAACCGCCATTCGTCGAGCATGGCGTCCCCGAGTACCAGGACCGGGCGCCCGAGCCAGCTCTGCACCACCTCGGCGAGCCGGAGCTGTTCCGCTGCTGCTCGTGCCATGCCGGCGGATCCCCCTGCCCGGCAGGGTCAAACCTGTAGCCCGGAGCAGGTGGGGTGCGGCCGGGACCACCTCGGCGGCGCGTTTCGGTGCGCCCGGGTCGGGAACGGATTCTGCTAACCCCGGAGAGGAGAAGCAACATGGCAGTCACATTGCAGGGCAAGCGAGTCGCCTTCCTGGCCACCGACGGTGTGGAGGAGGTCGAGTACGTCCAGCCGCGCCAGGCCGTCGAGCAGGCCGGTGCCACCGCCGAACTGGTGTCACTCAAGCCCGGGAAGATCACCAGCTTCCAACACCTGGACCCCTCGCAGACGTACGAGGTCGATGTGAGCGCCGCGGACGCGGACCCCGGCCGGTACGACGCGTTGGTGCTGCCCGGCGGGGTGGCCAACCCGGACTTCCTGCGTACCGATCCGGACGCGGTGCGTTTCGTCCGGTCGTTCTTCGAGGCGGGTAAGCCGGTGGGGGTGATCTGCCACGGCCCGTGGACCCTGGTGGAGGCAGACGTGGTGCGAGGTCGTCGGCTGACCAGTTGGCCCAGCCTGCGTACCGACCTGGTGAACGCCGGGGCGGACTGGGTCGACGAGGAGGTCGTCACCGACAACGGGCTGGTCAGCAGCCGTAAGCCCGACGATCTGCCAGCCTTCTGCGCCAAGATCGTCGAGGAGTTCGCCGAAGGCCGGCACTGACCGCCGGGCGAGCACTGACCGCCAGACCGGCAGCGACCGCCAGACCGGCGTTGACCGGCGGGTCAGTTCTGCGTGACGAAAGCGGTGGTGATCCCCGGTACCTACTTGAGGATCAGGCGGTTGGTCTGCTCGAAGACGTCCAGGTCGGCCAGGGTCTCCTGGACGCTGGCGGACAGGGGTTGCGGCAACGCCTCGCGGGGGAAGAACCCGGCGTCGGTCGTCTCGTCGGTCATCCGGACCAGTTGGCCGTCCCACTCCTCGACCCGGAAGGCCGTGGTGAAGATTTGGTACGTGTGGCCGTACATGTTGGTGTGGGTGCGGTCGGCGCCGGTGTAGAGGGCGAAGGCACTGACCCGCAGGGCGCGCAGTCCGGTCTCCTCACGGACTTCCCGTACGGCGCAATCGGCGATCGACTCGCCCAGCTCCATCGCCCCGGCCGGCAGCGCCCACTGCCCGTTGTCCGAGCGGCGGATCAGCAGGATTCGCGCCGAACTGTCCCGCACCACGGCACGGGCGCCGACGAACATCAGGGTCCGGTCGCCGGCCAGGGCGCGCAGTTGCCCGACGTACGAGTCCGCCCAGGAAATGCTCACCCGCACGAATGTACGCAGGGTTGCCCCCGGTGTCCGCGACACCGCCGGGTTACCCACTCGTAGGGGTGATGTGCCGGAACCGGCCACGCCGTAACACATCTGGGCGCATCATCGCCGTTAGGGATAGCGGGCTCGCGTAGACCACTCTCCCGGTGGGCGGCCCCGGCGTTCGCACCGCGCCGGGGCCGCCCGTTTTTGCGAGGGTTACCCGCAAAGCCAGTATTGCGAGAGTTGTTCGCGTCTGTCCTGCTGATGGAGAAACCCGCCCAGAAACGGCCACTGTCTTCAGCCACCGACCGTAGGCGGGCCGGTGGCCGGGCGGTGGCGGTTCAGGCCAGCCGCTCCACGACCTGCGGGGTCAGCTCGTCTATCGAACCCAGCACGACGGCCGCCAACTGCTGCGCGTCCGGGTCCAGCGGGTACGCCCCGTGCGGCACCGCCACCACGGTCATTCCCGCCGCGGCGGCCGACCGCACCCCGTTGGAGGAATCCTCCACGGCCACACAGTCCGCCGGATCCACCCCGAGCAGCCCGGCCACGGCCAGGTAGACGTCCGGTGCCGGTTTGCCGCGCTCGGTCTGCTCGGTCGACAGGGTGGCCCGGAACTCGTCCGTCAGGTCGGTGGCGGCCAGCGCCGCCGCGATCAGCCGGGTCGGTGAGGAACTCGCCAGCCCCAGCGGCCACCGCGCGGCCAGTCGGCGCACCACCTGGTCGGCCCCGTCGATCACCGGTACGCGCTGGGCGTACCGCTGGGCCATCTCCTCGACCACCTCGGCGGCGACCTGCTCGGCGGTACGTCGTACGCCCAGTTCCCCGCTGAGATACCGGGCCCACTCCCCGGTGCTCATCCCCATCAGCCGCCGCTGGGTGTCCGCCTGCCAGGTCCCGCCGTGCGCGGCGACATAGCCCCGCCGCACTTCCTCCCAGACCGGCTCGGAATCAACGATCACGCCGTCCAGGTCGAAAACCACCGCACCCACCGTCACACACCCATCCTGCCCCACCCACCCCTCAGGCCTGTCGAGCGGTGAACCCGATCGACTCCACGGGGTGGGTGGGTGGGGTGGTTACTGGGCGGCGAGGACGTCGACCACGAAGCGGAGGGGGCCACCCGGGCGGCCGCCGGCGCCGTCGCCGTACGCCTGCTCGGCCGGGATGTCGAGCTGCACCCGGCTGCCCACGGTCACCCCGACCAGACCCCGATCCCAGCCCTCGATGACCTGTCCGACGCCGATCGGGAAGGTGGCCGGCTCACCCCGGCTCCACGAGGAGTCGAACTCCTCACCGCTCTCGTAGAACACCCCGATGTAGTTGGTGGTGATCGACTGACCCGCCTCGACCTTCGGGCCGGTGCCCTCGATCAGCGGGGTGACGGTGAGCTTGGTCAGCTCACCCTCGCCGGCCTTGACCTCCGGCTTGGTGCCCAGCGCCGGGTCGGCCCCCTCCGGCAACTGCGGCGCGGGCGGCGCGTCCTGCGGCGCACCCTGTGTCGGCGCGGCCGACGGCTCACCCGCCACCTGATCCGGGGCGTCGTCGCCGCGCTGGCCGATCATCACGAACACGGTGATCAGTACCCCGACCACGGCCACGGCCGCGAAGGCACCGGCCCAGGCCTGCTTGCGTCGTTTGGCCTCGGCTGCCTTCTGTTCGGCCAACTGCTCGGCCAACCGCCGCCGTGCCTTGCTCTCGCCCGCGTGCTCGCTCACGTCCTCGACTCCCTGCGCAGAGGTGGATGCGTCCGGCCACGGACGCCGTCGCCGACACACGGTACCTGGTGACCGGCGCGGCTCCGACCGTCGATGGTGACCAGTGGGACTACAGAGGGCCCTTGGGGCGGCTGTGGGGCCGCCGGGCCGCGCAGATCACCGATCGCAGCGGGTGGAGTGAGGTCAGGCGGTTTTGCGGGTCGCCTTCTTCGGAGCGGCCTTCTTGGCGGCCTTTTTCTCCGCCTTCGGGGCTGCCTTCTTCGTACCCTCGGCTTTCTTGGCGGTCTCGGCCTTCTTCGGGGCGGCCTTCTTGGCGGCCTTCTTCGCCGGGGCCTTGGCCGCCGCCTTCTTCTGCTGGGCGGAACGCGCCGAGGTGATCGGGGTCGGCTCGCCGGCACCACCCCCGGCGGCCGGGGCCTCGCCCCGGGCCGCCCGGGCCCGCTCGACCGAGGCCTTCAGGGCGGCCATCAGGTCGACCGCGGCGGCCGGAGCCTCCTCGGCCTCCTCCGGCTGCACCACCTCACGGCCTTCCACCTTGGCGTCGATGACCTCCTGCAACGCCGCCCGGTAGTCGTCGGCGAACTCGTCCGGGTGGAAGTCACCGGCCATCGAGTCGATCAGGGAGGTGGCCATCGCCAACTCCGGGGGGCGGAGCTTCAGGTCCTCGTCGAGGAAGCCGAAGTCCGGCTTCCGGATCTCGTCCGGCCAGAGCATGGTGTTCAACAGCAGTACGCCGTCGCGGACCCGCAGGGTGGCCAACTGCTCCCGTTGACGCAGCGCCACCTTGACGATCGCCACCCGCTCCGAGTCGGTCAGGGCGTCGCGCAGCAGCAGGTACGGCTTGGTGGCGGTGCCTTCCGGCTCCAGGAAGTACGCCTTGTTATAGAGGATCGGGTCCACCTGCTCGGCCGGTACGAACTCCAGCACGTCGATCGCGTGCGAGGTGCTCAACGGCAGGTCGGCGAAGTCCTCGTCGGTGAGAATGACCATCTCCCCGCCACCGATGTCGTAGCCCTTGGCGATGTCGTCGTAGCTGACCTCCTCGCCGCAGACCTGACAGGTGCGCTTGTACCGGATTCGCCCGCCGTCTTCCCGGTGCACCTGGTGGAACCGGATGTCCTTTTCCTCGGTCGCGGAGTACAGCTTCACCCCGATCGAGACCAGGCCGAACGACACGGCGCCCTTCCAGATGGCCCGCATCCCGTACTCCCTTCGCCGGTATCGACCATGCTCGCACTGAAGCGAACGTGACGCGAGGTGTTCGGCTGGCTACTACAGTCGGATCGTGCCCGGCGCGCCGCTCAAGCCGATGCTCGCGATGACCGGGCCCCTCCCGGTCGGTGCCGGCTGGGCGTACGAGTTCAAGTGGGACGGCGTACGCGCCCTGGCGGACATCTCCGCTGGTCGGCAGCATCTCTACGCCCGCTCCGGAGTGGAGATCACCACCGCCTACCCGGAACTGATCACCCTGGCCGAGCAGGTCGACGACGCCCTGCTGGACGGCGAGGTGGTCCTCTTCGACCCGGCCGGACGCCCCTCATTCACCGCACTTGCGGAGAGGATGCATGTGCGGAATCCGGCCAAGGCGGCCCGGCTGGCGGCCACCGTCCCGGTCACGTACATGATCTTCGACCTGCTCCGGTTCCAGGGGGAGGACCTGACCGGCTGGCCGTACGCCCGCCGTCGGGAAGCCCTAGACGACCTGGGGTTGGGGGCGGCGCGGTGGGCGGTCCCACCGGTCTTCTCCGACGGCCCGGCCACCTACTCCGCCGCCGGTGAGCACGGCCTGGAGGGGGTGATGGCCAAGCGGGTCGACTCGACCTACCGGCCCGGGGTGCGCTCGACGGACTGGGTGAAGGTCAAACTGGAGGTGACCGGCGACTTCGTGATCGGCGGCTGGCGGCCCGGGGCTCGCAAGATCGGCGGCCTGCTGGTCGGGGTGCCCGGTGCCGATGGACGCCTCACCTACCGGGGTCGGGTCGGCGGCGGCATCGGCGCGGCGATCGAAAAGCAACTGCTGCGCGAGTTGGAGCCCCTGCGCACCCCCGCCTCACCCTTCGCCGCCGGGGTGCCCCGCGAGGATGCCCGGGGCGCCATCTGGGTAACCCCCCAGGTGGTCGTGGAGGTGAAGTACGGCCAGCGCACCCCGGACGGACGGCTGCGGTTCCCCCGAATCCTGCGGCTGCGGCCGGACAAACCGGCCGAGGAGGTCGACGATGCCAACTGACCGGTTCCGGGTCGAGGTGCAGGGCCGCACCCTGGAGCTGTCCAATCTGGACAAGGTCCTCTACCCCCAGGCCGGCTTCACCAAGGGGGAGGTGATCGACTACTACACCCGGGTCGCCCCGGTGCTGCTGCCGCACCTGGCCGACCGGGCGCTGACCCGGATCCGCTACCCCAACGGGGTCGAGGGCAACTCCTTCTTCGAGAAGAACGCCCCGGCCGCCACCCCCTCCTGGGTACGCACCGAGAACCTGCCCGCCCCCGGATCCAGCAAGGGCCGGGAGACCATCGACTACGTGGTCGCCGACGACCTGCCCACCCTGGTCTGGCTGGCCAACCTGGCCGCCCTGGAACTGCACACCCCTCAGTGGAAGATCGGCGAACACCCCGACCTGATGGTGGTCGACCTGGACCCGGGTGCCCCGGCCGCCCTCAAGCAGTGCTGCCAGGTGGCGCTGCTGCTGCGCGACCGGCTGGCCGCCGACGGGGTGGAGGCCTACCCGAAGACCTCCGGCAAGAAGGGCATGCAACTGAGCTGCCCGATCGCCGGCACCCAGTCCGCCGAGGAGGTCTCGGCCTACGCCCGGCGGATCGCCCAGGAGCTGGAACGCGAACACCCGAACCTGATCGTGTCGAAGATGGCGAAGAACCTGCGACCCGGCAAGATCTTCATCGACTGGAGCCAGAACAACGCCGCCAAGACCACGGTCGCGCCGTACTCCCTGCGCGCCCAGCCGGTGCCGTCCGTCTCCACCCCGCTGACCTGGGACGAGGTCGCCGCCGGTGCGGCCGGTAAACGGCCCTCGTCGCGGCCGTACATTGCCGGTGAGGTGCTGAGTCGGCTCGACGAGCACGGCGACCTGCTCGCTCCGCTGCTCGACGTCGGTCCTCCGCTCCCGGAGTAAGGAAGGGCACCTTGTTAACGCCTCGTGTATAGGAAGGGCCCCCTATTAACGCGAGGCAAGGCGGGGCAGCCTGGACAGGTCGGGGCGGTAAGAGTAGGAAGTGCGGTATGTCTGCCACGCTGCCCGTACTGTCCGCCGTCGGTCTCGCCGAGCGGGACCAGCCGCTGATCACCTACCTCGATCACCGGACCGGGCAGCGCCAGCAGGTCACCGCCGCCGAGTTGGGCGACTGGTCGGCGCGGGCCGCCGGGCTGCTGCGGGACGGCTGTGGCCTGGGGCCGGGCAGTCGGGTGGCCGTGCTGCTGCCGCCGCACTGGCGTACGGCCGCGGTTCTGCTGGGTGCCTGGGCGGTCGGGCTGGAGGTGTCGTTCCGGCCGCGCGCCACCGCCGGGTTGCCGGTGCTTGAGCCCGGCGGCGACCGACCGTACGACGCCGTCCTGGTCAGCCCGGAACGGCTGGACGACTGGCTGGAGGAGGTACCCGACGGGCTGCACCGCTACCTGGTCGGCACCGCCCCGGAGCCGCTGACCGAGGTGCCGACCGGCTGGCTCGACTGGTCGACCGAGGTGCTGCGGCACGGCGCCGCCCCGACCGACCGCCCCCTGCTGCACGCCACCGACCCGGTCAGCCCGGACGGCACCACCTACCACCAGTGGGGCGGGCTGGCGCGGGAGTTGGCCGCAACCTGGGACCTGCGGGTCGGTGACCGCCTGCTGGTCGACGTCGCCGAGCACGACCTGCCGCTGAAATGGCTGCTAGCGCCCCTGTCGGCCGGTGCCTCGGTGCTGCTCTGCGCCAACCTGGACCCCGCCGACCGGGAGGCGGTGGCCGCCGCCGAGCAGGTCACCCGCATCCTCTAGATCCGCCGCCGCGCACACCGCCCGACCCGCACCGGCCGGCCCGAACACGGCGCGTCGTGCTCCGCCGCCAGCACACACCGCCCGCCGCCGGGCAGCCGCCGGTCACAGAAAACCCAATGGCGTACGCCCTGCTGGTCCTCGGCCGACACGGTCACCCCGCCCGGCTCGACCCGGGCGCTGAGCCGGGCCAACACCCGAGCGACCGTACGGGCGAACAGCCGCGCCCGCACCAGATCGGGTGCGCTGACCGGCAGATGGATCACCCAACGCCCGCTGCCGCCAGTCTGCCGTGGACCCATTGGTTGACCGCCTTCCGCTGGTCACGTGAAGTGGGAGGGCGGCCTCCGCCGTGGTACAGCCGGCGGAGGCCGCCCCTGCCCAACCACCGCAGCCTCAATCGGCAGTACGGCAGCCGGGCCGCGCGGGGGGAATCGCGCGTGAGTGGGGGTCTACCAGCGGCGACACGAAGCCAGTACGAGAGGCGCCAACCGACCGCAACAGCACCGCATCACCGAGAGCGACGCTACCGATACCTGTCACCTCTGTCAACGCTCTCTTACCTGTCGAATCTGGCTGATCAGCTTCTTGCTGCTTCCCTTTCAGTTGTTGCCGCTCTTTCAGCTGGTGATCGATACTGGGTGGGCCAACCGACCGCAAGGGGTCCCCGTGCCGATTCCGCCAACCATGGGCGAGTTGATCAATGATCTGCTGAGGCGGATCGAAGAGGGCGAGTTCCAGCCCGGATCGCAGATTCCCTCCACGCAGGAGCTGTCCGATCACTACGACGTGTCGGTGTCGACCATCCACCGTGCGGTAGCGACACTGCGTAGGCAGGGAGTTTTGATAGGACGCCCTGGCAGGGGCGTCTTCGTGGCGGAGTCCGCACCGAGCTGAGAACCTGCGACCCGCACGCCTCTCCTACGCGATAGCCGCTCCGCATGTCGGCGCTAGGAAGCGAACACATCGACAGGTCGGGACCCACCCTCCCGTGCGCGGGGAGCAGCGCAAGACCCGTGCGGATGGGCGGGTGTTGCGGGCATCACCCCGCGTGCGCGGAGAGCATCCGACCGTAACGCCCTCGCTCCCCGCCCGCTCTGGATCACCCCCGCATGCGCGGGGAGCAGTCCTGGCCTTGTGAGGAGTAGCTGATGGTGGACGGATCACCCCCGCATGCGCGGGGAGCAGGCCACCCCGGCCCGCCTCACGAACACCTCCCGCGGATCACCCCCGCATGCGCGGGGAGCAGGGGATCGGTGGGGCGGCGGACGCCCTGGACAAGGGATCACCCCCGCATGCGCGGGGAGCAGCGGCTTGAGCACACCACCGACGGGGGGACGGTGGGATCACCCCCGCATGCGCGGGGAGCAGATCCGTTCGGTGCAGGACCGGATTAGCGAACTGGGATCACCCCCGCATGCGCGGGGAGCAGTACCAAATCCGCGTTCACGGCATCGGCGGACCGGGATCACCCCCGCATGCGCGGGGAGCAGAGCCCAGTGCGGACGGTGGGGCCGGCTCTGTTGGGATCACCCCCGCATGCGCGGGGAGCAGGAGCTGTTGCGGCGGGTCGGCGAGGTTTCTCGGGGATCACCCCCGCATGCGCGGGGAGCAGAACTTGCTGCCCAGGTGCGACGTGCCTTCCACGGGATCACCCCCGCATGCGCGGGGAGCAGGCCAGCACCCGGTAGAAGCGGGGATTCGGCAGGGGATCACCCCCGCATGCGCGGGGAGCAGGTACGTATATCGACTGTGACTCAAGGGCAATGTGGATCACCCCCGCATGCGCGGGGAGCAGGGCGAGCACAACCACGTGCATCTGCTCGTGAACGGATCACCCCCGCATGCGCGGGGAGCAGCTCGCCCAGGCGTCGCGGATGCTCCGTGACCGGGGATCACCCCCGCATGCGCGGGGAGCAGCGTGTTGACCCTGCCGTTTTGGGGTCGGCGTTCGGATCACCCCCGCATGCGCGGGGAGCAGGATTCGGCGTGCGGATGTTGTGTGAGGGCGTGCGGATCACCCCCGCATGCGCGGGGAGCAGCGACTCAACGCACTGGGTACGGCCTACTACCCGGGATCACCCCCGCATGCGCGGGGAGCAGCGTTTTGGGGTCGGCGTTCTTACAACGAAGAGAGGATCACCCCCGCATGCGCGGGGAGCAGCAGCCGGTTCTGCTCAGCGGCTGTCGCCGGGAGGGATCACCCCCGCATGCGCGGGGAGCAGTTGTACGAACTGGGCGGCGTGACCCTCGCAGTGGGATCACCCCCGCATGCGCGGGGAGCAGTGGCCGCGACGCAGCGGCGTCCGCACCGTGTCGGGATCACCCCCGCATGCGCGGGGAGCAGTCGGGGATGCCTCGCTGCCAGCCGCGCGGCCGGGGATCACCCCCGCATGCGCGGGGAGCAGCACGTCCAGGTCCCCGGGGCCGGCTGGTGCGGGGGATCACCCCCGCATGCGCGGGGAGCAGCATCCGCCGTCGAGGTACTGGCGAAGCGCCGGGGGATCACCCCCGCATGCGCGGGGAGCAGCATCCGGTACCCGGACTCGGTGCGGTACCAGTCTGGATCACCCCCGCATGCGCGGGGAGCAGCAGGGCGAGACGTGCACCGACTGCGGTGAGGTGGGATCACCCCCGCATGCGCGGGGAGCAGGTCACCATCACCGGCACCCCGACCGGCGGCACGGGATCACCCCCGCATGCGCGGGGAGCAGGGTCGCGGCGGTCGACTCGGCGCGGCGCGACAGGGATCACCCCCGCATGCGCGGGGAGCAGCTGCTGTACGTCGCCAGGAGGTCGCGTTCGGCCGGATCACCCCCGCATGCGCGGGGAGCAGCAATCCCTGACGGACTGGCGGGGGCCGTCGCGTGGATCACCCCCGCATGCGCGGGGAGCAGGGGGAACTGTCCGTCGGTGACGCCGAGGACGTGGGATCACCCCCGCATGCGCGGGGAGCAGCACGATGAACCGGCTGGAGCAGCTGAGCCGCTAGGATCACCCCCGCATGCGCGGGGAGCAGCGGGTGATCATGTCGCGGTTCAGCGTCGTCGCGGGATCACCCCCGCATGCGCGGGGAGCAGCACGAAGAACAGCGCCATGATCGCGCTCGCGCGGGATCACCCCCGCATGCGCGGGGAGCAGTCACCACGACTCGCGCCGGAATAATACGTGTCGGGATCACCCCCGCATGCGCGGGGAGCAGCGGCCGGGGTGCCGGCCGACCGGGTCCGGTTCAGGATCACCCCCGCATGCGCGGGGAGCAGCACCACTTCCGCTCCGACTGCCGGGCAGCAGCGGGATCACCCCCGCATGCGCGGGGAGCAGCCCGGCAGCGCCTTTATGCATGACGCCTGCACAGGATCACCCCCGCATGCGCGGGGAGCAGCGATCGCAGCGAACACCGGCCCGACCCGATCCAGGATCACCCCCGCATGCGCGGGGAGCAGGGCCTACAGTTCCGCCAATCATCTATTCCTGAGGGATCACCCCCGCATGCGCGGGGAGCAGGTGAGGACCAGAACAACAACGTCAGCGGCGGCAGGATCACCCCCGCATGCGCGGGGAGCAGCATGACGCCGGTCCGTTTCGACCAGGCCACCTTGGATCACCCCCGCATGCGCGGGGAGCAGCTCGGGTACCCGGGGACCGGCCCCATCATCGCCGGATCACCCCCGCATGCGCGGGGAGCAGGCAATGTCGAACGCCTGACGGGCGAGGTTGAAAGGATCACCCCCGCATGCGCGGGGAGCAGACCCGGACGTAAACGCGCGGGTCATGTTCGCCAGGATCACCCCCGCATGCGCGGGGAGCAGACCCGACGGCCGGGTCATGGGGTGCCCCGTCCGGGATCACCCCCGCATGCGCGGGGAGCAGACGTCACCGAACGGCACATTGCCGATGGCGGCGGGATCACCCCCGCATGCGCGGGGAGCAGACGTTCGTTGCCTTACCGAAGGGCCGCATCGAGGGATCACCCCCGCATGCGCGGGGAGCAGACTTCCTGACCTGGAGTGCTATAGATCAACTTCCTGGATTTCATTCACTTTGACTTTGAAGATCACCATTGCGGGCTCCCGCATTGAGGGCGTGACTGCTGTGGTCGGTCGGTTGGTCAGCGTACCGGTTGGTCGAGCGGCGGTACCGGATCAGTCAGTGAGGAGTCCGCCTGATCGACCGAAGTCGAGACAATCTCGGTCGACAGCCGTGTCCGGCGTACATGATGGTCGTTCACGAGCATGTGATGCGTCGGTGTGACCCGGTAGCGGTCGTTGCTGGAACGGAGTTGGCGGCCTGTGTCGTACCCCTCTGCTTTCGTTTCTCCCGTGATTGACCAGCATGGTCTCAGTGAGCGCGCCCGCCTGGTTTGGGGTAAGACGAACCGCGACCGGGGCTTCTGGCTTCCGCTTTACCGGCACCTCGCCGATTCCGCCGATGTCGCTGGCATGTTGTGGGATCTGTGGCTACCCGTTGCGGTTCGGAAGCGTATTGCGGAGGCGCTGCCCGGTGGGGTCGACGACGGGCGCAGGTTGGTGCGCTGGCTAGCTGGCATCCACGACATCGGCAAGGTGAGCCCGGCCTTCGCCTGGCAGGTGCGGCACCTACGGGTGGCCATGGAGGATGCCGGCTTCACCTTCGACCGCCAGGTCGAGGCTGATCGGCTTTGCGCGCCGCACGGGCCCGTCGGGCACCTGGCTCTCATCGATTGGTTGACCGCCGAGCATGGCTGGTCACGCGACCAGGCCGGGGCGTACGCCGTAGTGGTTGGTGGGCACCACGGGGTGCCACCGACGGACGGCGATCTCATGCGCATCCGGGAGCGGCCCTATCTGCTCGGGGTTGACGGGCCATGGCCGCAGGTGCGCGGCGAGTTGCTGAGCTGGATGAGCCGGTACACCGACAGTGTTGACCGGCTGCCGGCCTGGCGGGAGGTCGCCCTACCGCAGCCGGTGCAGGTTCTGCTGACCGCGATCGTGATCGTCGCCGACTGGATCGCCAGCAACGAGGACTACTTCCCGTACGGCTACCGCCAGGAGGACGCGCCCGACCGACTGGCCCAGGCGTGGGACGAGTTGGATTTGCCGACCCCCTGGGCGGCTGTTGACGTCGCGGATCTGGACACGCCGGCCCTGTTCTCTCGGCGCTTCGAGATGCCAGCCGGGGCCCGGCCCTATCCGGTGCAGGCGGCGGTGGTGGAGCAGGCTCGCACCATGCCACTGCCGGGGCTGCTGATCGTCGAGGCTCCGATGGGTGAAGGGAAGACTGAGGCGGCGCTCGCTGCTGTGGAGATTCTCGCCCGGCGTACCGGTGCGGGCGGATGTTTCCTGGCGCTGCCCACCCGGGCGACCGGTGACGCGATGTTCAGCCGGGTATTGGGTTGGCTCAGTCGCCTTCCCGACGCCGATCGCGGCCGGGGTGCCCGGGACGCGGCCCTCGCCCACGGCAAGGCGATGCTCAACGACGAATACTCTCGCCTCTATCGGGACGGAGGGCTGCCGAGTGCGATCGCGGAGGACGAGGGTGGTGCGGCGGTCGCCGTGCATGGCTGGCTGGCCGGGCGGAAGCGGAAGCTGCTCACCAGCTTCGTCGTCGGTACCGTCGACCAGTTGCTGTTCGCCGCGTTGCAGGCGCGGCATGTGGCCCTGCGGCATCTGGGCCTGGCCGGCAAGGTGGTCGTCATCGACGAGGCCCACGCTTACGACGTCTACATGAGCCGGTACCTCGACCGGGCCTTGGAGTGGCTGGCCGCGCACGGCGTACCGGTGGTCATTCTCTCCGCGACCCTCCCGGCCTCCCGGCGGGCGAGCATGATGCGGGCGTACGACGATGGCCGGCTCGGGGTGCGGCGCACCGTCAGTCGCCCACGGCGCTGGTCCCGCGACGGTGGCCACGACGTCGGGCCTGACAGCTATCGGGTGCTCCGCGACGACCTGCGGTATCCACTGCTCAGCGTCTCCGGTGCCGATCGGACGCCGGTGGCGGTGGCATGTGCGGCATCCGGCCGCAGCCTTGCTGTGCGATTGGAGAAACTCGACGACGATCTGGAGGTTCTCGCCGCGCGGCTCCGAGCCGAGCTGGTCGAGGGCGGCTGCGTCCTGGTCGTGCGTAACACCGTGGCGCGGGTCCTGGAGACTGCGGCCGAGCTGCGCGAAAAGCTCGGTCCGCAGATTCCGGTGACGGTTGCCCACTCCCGTTTCATGGCGGCCGACCGGGCGGTCAAGGACGCCTGGTTGCGGGACACCTTCGGATCACCGACCCACCTGGCGAAGGTGGGGCGGAGCCGACCTGCCTGTCATGTGGTGGTCGCCAGTCAGGTGGCCGAACAGTCACTGGACATCGACTTCGATCTGCTGGTCACTGATCTCGCCCCGGTCGACCTGATATTGCAACGAGTCGGGCGGCTGCACCGGCACCGGCGGGCCGACCGTCCCGCTCGACTGGCCGAACCACGCTGTCTGGTGACCGGCGCAGACTGGTCGACCGAGCCGCCGACCCCGGTGACGGGCTCGACCAGGGTGTACGAGAAGTTCACCCTGTTGCGGGCGATGGCCGTCCTGTTGCCGCACCTTGACAGCGAGCGGATGCTGCGGCTGCCGGAGGACATCGCGCCGCTGGTGCAGACCGCCTACGGCAGCTCGCCGGTCGGCCCCGAGCCGTGGCAGCCGGTGCTCGCCGAGGCAGCGGGCCTGGCCCAGCAGCACGACGAGGCTGCCGGTAAGCGGGCGGAGACGTACCGCATCGGGCCGGTCCGGCGGCCGGGGGAATCCCTCGTGGGATGGCTGGACGCCAGCGTGGGAGATACCGAAACCGCAGGCGGCAACGAGCGGCGGGGCCGAGCCCACGTACGTGACGACGGGGCGGAGGCACTGGAGGTGCTTGTCCTGGTACGCCGAGGCGAGGAACTGATCACCCCACCGTGGCTTGACGCGGACGGTGGGGTAGTGGTGCCGACCGACTTCGCACCGACGCGGAGAATCGCCCGCACGATGCTGCGGTGTGCCCTGCCCCTACCGAGAGCGATCACCGCCAACGGTGGCATCGACCGGGTCATCGACGAGTTGGAGAAACGCAACGCCTTCCCTGCCTGGGAGAAGGACCCACTGCTCGGCGGTGAGCTGATCCTCGACCTCGATGGGCAGGGGCGCAGCCGGCTAACCGACTTCGCCCTGACCTATGACCAGGCCAGTGGTCTACGGGTGGCCAGAGCCGATCCGGGGAAGGGCTGAGCGACCGTTGTCCGATACCGGACAGGCCAGCCGCGTTCCGCCTCTCTGGATGCCGCAGGTGGTCTCCGACCTGCGAAAACCCCTGCCTACGCAGGGAACATTGTGAATATAGGTAGCGACAGTGGATCACCCCGCAGTGCGCGGGAAGGGCTAGAGTTCCTGGCCGAATGCTATTGGTAGGGACAGATTAGGGCTGTCGCTTCTTGCCGGGCAAAGTGGTTGGAGATCACCTCACATGGCGGACGTCGTTTCCTCCTTCTCGCTGATCAGGCAGCCGTGGATTCCGGTGCTCGACCTGGCCGGTCACCGTCGTCTCGTCTCCCTGGCCGAGCTGTTCGCGCAGGCGACGGAGCTGCGGGCGGTCGCCGGTGACCTGCCCACCCAGACGGCAGCGATCCTCCGCCTCCTGCTGGCCATCCTGCACCGCGCGGTCGACGGCCCCGAGGACGAGTCCGACTGGCACAAGCTCTGGCAGCGAGCCGACCTGCCCGCCGAAGATGTCGTCGGATACCTGGACGAATACCAGGACCGCTTCGACCTGCTGCACCCGGTGACGCCGTTCTATCAGGTGGCCGACCTGCGTACACAGAACGACGACACGTTCGGTCTGGAGCGGCTCATCGCGGACGTCCCGAACAACGCGCCATATCTGACCACCCGGCTCGGGCCCGGACTGGAGCGCCTGACCCCGGCCGAAGCTGCCGTCTGGCTGGTGAACTGCCAGGCCTACGACACCTCCGGCATCAAGTCCGGTGCGGTCGGCGACATGAGGGTCAAGGGTGGTAGGGGTTACCCGATCGGGCCGGGCTCCTGCGGTTCCCTCGGGCTGGTCTACCTCGAAGGTCGGACGCTGCGGGAGACCCTCCTGCTCAACCTGGTCACCCTAGACAGCACCTACCTGCGGCAGAACCCGGAGCGTGACTCCCCGGTCTGGGAACGCGATCCGCACGGCCCGAGTGAGGAGAATGAAGGTGATCGTGGTCCGCACGGCATCCTGAACCTGTACACCTGGCAGTCCCGGCGGATCAGACTCCACGGCGACGCGAGTGGAATCACCGGCACGGTGATCGCCAACGGCGACCGGATCACCTGGGCCAACCTGGAGCACCTGGAGCCGATGAGCGGCTGGCGGCGCAGCCCCAACCAGGAGAAGAAGCTCGGCCTGCCAACCGTCTACCTGCCCAATGAGCACGATGCCACCCGGGCGCTGTGGCGTGGGCTGGCCGCCCTGCTGCCTACCTCCGTCGAGAAGCCAGGCGCTGACGCCCCGGCGCGGCGGCCACCGGCGATCAGCCAGTGGCTGGCCCGGCTGCGCCTCAAAGGGCACATCGACGACGGATACCGAGTCACCGCCCGCGCGGTAGGGGTCGTCTACGGCAACCAGCAGTCCGTGGTCGAAGAGGTCTACCACGACGCCCTCACCATGACGGTGCAGGCGTTCGACCCCGCCGGCCCGTTGGCCACCACCATCGTGGACGGCGCAGCCGATGCTGAAGCCGCCGTGAAGGCCCTGCGTGGGCTCGCCGCGAACCTGTGCCGAGCCGCCGGCGGCTATGGTGACCGGCCCGAAGATCCACCCGCTGCGGCCGCCGAACGCGCCGCCGAACTCGCGTACTCCAAGCTGGACATTCTGTTCCGGCACTGGCTCGGCGGCCTGGGCCCGGCCGACGATCCGACCCAGGCCCGCGTCGAATGGCAGCAGCGGGCCGAGCGGTGTGTTCGCCGGATCGGCGGCGACCTGGTCAAGTGGTCCGGCCCGCAAGCCTGGGCGGGGCGCTACGTCGACCAGGAGAAGACGAAGTACCTGAGCAGCCCTCGGGCGGATGCCCTCTTCCGCGGCGCCCTGCGACGCGCACTACCGCTGGCTGCCACCCCCGAGACCCCGCCCATCGCCCAGGAGGTGCCGGCGTGACCGACACGGCCCAAGCTGACCACGACACCCCGACCCCCGCCCGCAGCCGCCACGGGCGCCGCCGAGGACCCTTCGGTGGGTACGTCGCCGCCAGGATCACCGCCCTGCAAGACGGATACCTGCGGGAGGAGGCGTACTCCGTTGCGGCGCTGGCTCGCCTGCGGGCCGGTGTCGGGCGGAAACCCGGGGAGGACTTCGCCACCCTCGAGGAAACCCGGGTGAAGGAGAAATACCTCGGAGACTGGATCGGTGACGACCCCACCCACACCGAGCGGGCCATGCACACCGCGCTCACCCTGTACGCGGTGCACCAGCAGTCCATCCGTGACCAGGGCATGCACCAGGACGGGCAGGGCCTCGGCGCGGCGGTCAACCTGCTGACACACGACCGTTCCCGGGCCGAGCCGGTTCGCCGTCGGTTCGCCGCCCTCGGCACTGCCACCAGCTACACCTCCGTCACCACCCACCTGCGCAGTCTGATCCGGCTTCTGCGCGACCATCGGATTCCCCTCGACTACGGAGTGCTCGCCGAAGACTTGGTCAAGCTCCAGAAGCCGTGGGGGCTGGCCGAGGTTCGTGGCCTGTGGGGACGCGACTTCTACCGCCAGCCCGAGTCGGGGGAATCCCCGAGCGGTGATGCCATCGACCCGAACACCGACTCCGCGCCGGTCGGCGCCACCTCCGAGGAGTGACCATGACCCGCACCATCCTGGACGTGCACATCCTGCACACCGTGCCGCCGAGCAACATCAACCGTGACGACTCCGGCTCGCCGAAGACCGCCATGTACGGCGGGGTACGCCGGGCTCGGGTTTCCTCGCAGTCCTGGAAGCGCGCGGTCCGGCTGGCGTTCCGCCGCACCCTGGACGACTCCCAACTCGGTGAGCGCACCAAGCGCATCGGCGAAGCCATCGCCGAGCGGATCGCCGACCTCGAACCGACCCTGAAGGACAAGGCATCCGCCCTGGCCGCCGAGGTACTCAAAGCCTCCGGCCTGGTTAAGAAGGAGGCCGCCGCCAAAAAGAAGGCGAAGGAAAGCGGTCAGAACCCGGACATCGAGTCCACCTATCTGCTCTTCCTCAGCCACCGTCAGCAGGAGAACCTGGCCCGGGCGGCGATCGAAGCCGAGCTGACCGGCACGAAGCTGGACACCAAGCAGCTCCAGAAGCTGGCCGACACCGACCACTCCATCGACATCGCCATGTTCGGCCGGATGCTCGCCGACGTGCCGGACCTGAACGTCGACGCGGCCGTCCAAGTCGCCCACGCCCTCAGCGTGCACGCCGTCGAGAACGAGTTCGACTACTACACGGCCGTCGACGACCGTAAGCACGACAACCAGGAGACTGGTGCCGGCATGATCGGCACGATCGAGTTCAACTCCGCGACCCTCTACCGGTACGCGGCTGTCGACGTCGATCGCCTGCACGACACCCTCGGCGACGTCGCCGCCACCCGCCAGGCTGTCGAGGCCTTCCTGCACGCCTTCACCACCAGCATGCCGTCCGGCAAGCAGAACACCTTCGCCAACGGCACCCGCCCCGACGCGGTCATGGTGCGGCTGCGCGACACCCAGCCGGTCAACCTGGTCGGGGCCTTCGAAGAGCCCGTACGCGAGCGGCAGTTCGGGGACCTTGCCGGCGTCGTCACCGCCGCCGCCGAGAAGCTCGCCGACCACACCAAGGAGGTCGAGCAGGCGTACGGTGACCCGGCCGTCGTCGCCTGGGTCACCCACGTCGGTTCCCGCACTGCGGCCCTGGCTGCCCTCGGCGAGGTGCTTCCCCTGCCTGAGCTGGTCAACGCGGTCGGTACGACGGTCGCCGACCGCCTCGGCACGCCCGCATGAGCGTACTGCTGCTGCGGCTGGCCGGTCCGCTCCAATCCTGGGGGGCCACCAGCCGCTTCACCCAACGGCACACCGAGATCGCGCCCACCAAGAGCGGAGTGATCGGGATGCTCGCCGCCGCTCAGGGCCTGCGGCGTACCGACCCCCTCACCGACCTGCTTGGCCTCGAATTCGGGGTCCGGATCGACCAACCCGGCCAGATCCTGCGGGACTTCCAGACCGCACGCACCCTCGACGGTCGGGACAGCATGCCGTTGACCAACCGCTACTACCTCTCCGACGCGGTGTTCCTCGCTGCGATCGGTGGTGCCCAGGACCTGCTCACCGGCCTGGACGAGGCGGTACGCCGACCCAAGTTCCCGCTCTACCTCGGCCGCCGGTCCTGCCCACCGGTCGCCCCGGTGACCCTCGGCGTCCATCCCGGCACCGTCCCCGAGGTGCTCGGCGACTATCCGTGGCAGGCCGCGAAGCGCCTGTGTAAGGGCGCTGGTCTGACCGTTGCGCTGGAGATGCTCACCGACGCGCCACCCGGGGCGGAGGTCAGCGAGACGGTTCCTGACCAGCCGATCAGCTTCGATCCGGCCCACCGGCAGTACGGGTGGCGGGCGGTCGTGCGTACCCGGGTCGTCGTGCCCAACCCCGACGGCAGTGCTCCCGTGGCCGCTGCCGCCGGCGGCGCACCACCGGCCGACCACGATCCCCTGTCGTGGCTGTAAGGATGACGATGCATCTCACTCGATTCCTCGTGAACACCGCCCGGCGCGGCGCACGCAAGCTGCTCGCCTCTCCCCAGGCGATGCACGCCGCCGTGCTCTCTGGCTTCCCTCGACCCGAGGACCACACCCGCGACGACGCGCGCACCCTGTGGCGTCTCGACCAGCAGCAAAACCGTCAGGTCGTGCTCTATATCGTCAGCCCGACCCCGCCGGATCTGACCCACCTGGTCGAACAGGCAGGCTGGCCGACCAGCACCGAAAGCTGGCAAACCCGCCCCTACGAGCGGCTGCTCGGCTCCCTGGACAAAGGGCAACAGTGGGCGTTCCGGCTCACCGCGAACCCTGTCCGGACCGGGCGCAAAACGCAAACCTCCCCGAGCACCCAACGCTTCGGGCAGGTCACCGCAGCGCAGCAGGTCGAATGGCTGACCAACCGGGCGGAACGCAACGGCTTCACCATCGCCCGGCAAGCGGATGGCGAACTGAACCTCGTCACCTACAACCGTCAGGTGCACAAGTTCACCCGCAACCGCAGTGAACGGCCGGTCACCCTGGTGACGGCCAGCTACGACGGGGTTCTCGAAGTCACCGACCCGGCCCTGTTCCGGGGCGTACTCACCCGAGGAATCGGGCACGCCCGAGCGTACGGCTGCGGACTGCTGACCGTGGCTCCTGCCCAGGCCAGGCCGTGAAGCATCCCGGTGTCCCGCCGGCCGAGCTGTCGGACCTCAACCGGGCGCAGGACCGAATCAGCTTCGTCTATCTCGAACGCTGCGTCATCCACCGAGACAGCAACGCGATCACCGCCACCGACGAGAAGGGGGTCGTGCACATCCCGGCGGCCACCCTAGGGGTCCTCATGCTCGGCCCCGGCACCAGCATCACCCAGCAGGCGATGATGCTGATCGCCGACAACGGTGCGACCGTCGTCTGGGTGGGGGAGCACGGTGTCCGCTACTACGCCCACGGGCGTACGCTCGCCCGCTCCAGCCGTCTGCTCGTCGCCCAGGCCGCCGCCGTGTCGCACCGCGACCGACGGCTCCAGGTGGCCCGCGCGATGTACCGAATGCGCTTCCCAGGCGAGGACACCAGCACCCTCACCATGCAGCAGTTACGCGGCAAGGAGGGCGCACGGGTGCGCCGCTGCTACCGCGAGCACGCACTGCGCACCGGCGTAGCCTGGAACAACCGCGAATACAACCCGGACGACTTCGCCGGAAGCGATCCGGTCAACCAAGCCCTGTCGGCAGCCCACGCATGCCTCTACGGCATCGTGCACGCGGTTATCGTCGCCATCGGTGCTTCACCGGGCCTCGGCTTCGTGCACACCGGCCACGAACGATCATTCGTGTACGACATCGCCGACCTCTACAAGGCCGAGATCAGCATCCCGGTGGCCTTCGACATCGCCGCCGGTGACTCGACCGACATCGGCGCCGACACCCGCCGCGCCGTCCGAGACCGCGTCCACGACGGCGCGCTCCTCGACCGCTGCGTACGCGACATCAGAAACCTCCTGCTCGCCAGCAGCGCGTCCGGGCCGATCGATCCGGTCTGGCTCGACGAGGAGGCCGGCAGCGACGCCGTACGCCTCTGGGACGAGAACGGATTCGAACTGGCCGGTGGCCGCAACTACAGCGGAGAGGTCGACTTCTGATGACCGTCATCATCCTCACCGCCTGTCCGGAGGGGCTACGCGGCCATCTGACGCAATGGCTGCTGGAGATCTCCGCCGGGGTGTACGTCGGCCATGTCAACACTCGGATTCGTCAACGCTTGTGGGGCAAGGTAATGGAGATGGCCGGGCCAGGGCGGGCGCTACTGGTCTATCAACAGCCCGGCGAGCAGCGCCTCTCCTTCGAGGTGCACGACCACCATTGGGAGCCTGTGGACTTCGACGGCATCACGTTGATGCGCCGGCCGACCGATCGAAGGACCTACAACCCTGCGACAGCCCGAGGCTGGAGCAAGGCTTCAAAACGCCGTCGCTTCGGCCGCAAATCGGCTGAGCCGGACGGCTCGGCCACGAAACCAAGTGAAGGAAAACCCGGCAGTTGATCTACAGCGCCCCAGGTCAACAAGTCTGCTCCCCGCGCACGCGGGGGTGATCCCACATAGCTTGCATCATTAGATGACGCAAATATCTGCTCCCCGCGCACGCGGGGGTGATCCCCGCTGTCGCCTTTCCGGCCCTAGCTTGCCGTACTGCTCCCCGCGCACGCGGGGGTGATCCCACTCCCAAGGCCGACTGGTCGACCCGATGGCGCTGCTCCCCGCGCACGCGGGGGTGATCCCGCCCCCTCAAATCTCGCCTGGATATGCCGGGACTGCTCCCCGCGCACGCGGGGGTGATCCGGGTGAGCGCCGTCCGTTCGATTTCGGCCGGGTCTGCTCCCCGCGCACGCGGGGGTGATCCCTGGTCCCGCGTGACGCGCTCGGCCCGCTGCCGCTGCTCCCCGCGCACGCGGGGGTGATCCCAGGGTGGTGAGCAGCCGGGTCATGACACCGACCTGCTCCCCGCGCACGCGGGGGTGATCCCTACTACGCGGCGCAACTGGTCTTTGGAACCAGCTGCTCCCCGCGCACGCGGGGGTGATCCCTTGAAGTCCCGGTATGAGCGCTGCGGGACGAGCTGCTCCCCGCGCACGCGGGGGTGATCCGTGGTCTTACCGGAACCGCCCTTGAGATTGGCCCTGCTCCCCGCGCACGCGGGGGTGATCCCGTTCTGTGCGCGCCGGCCGTGCGGCCGGTGAGCTGCTCCCCGCGCACGCGGGGGTGATCCCCAACCCCGGAGAACCGCGCTCACGGTCCCCGACTGCTCCCCGCGCACGCGGGGGTGATCCCTCCGGGGTCGGCTCCTCCGGGAGCTTCCGACCCTGTGTCAAGCCCCGGGTTTGATGGACAGTTGGTTAGCTGGTTTTCAGGGGTGCGGTGACCGGGTGGGTCATCGCGTGTAGGGCCTCGTGTTCGGC
>NZ_JBICUM010000018.1:0-75537 GCF_043198155.1 Micromonospora sp. NPDC048871
CGAGCGGGGGCACGGTCTGACCCTAGGACTCGACATCGGTCCAGGGGATGAAAGTGCTCACCCGCCCGCGGCTACCAGGCACCGAGTCTGCCAACAGCTGACCCGGTAGCTCCCATTAGGGGAGAGCGCAGGCGAGTCGGCGGGGCCCCACATCGGTGACCGCAGCGTCTCGGACGACTACCTACGGCGTTTGTGTGGGCCCGGTCGGTCCACTGCTGGCGTCGTACGATTTCTTGGCGGCGATCACGGCGGCCTGGAGGTGCTCGGGGGCGACCCCGTGGACGTTGAGCGGCGGGTGCAGGCGCCGGACCAGTTCGGCCTCGATGGCCGCCGGCTCCGCATCCTGCGCCCAGGTCAAGCGCAGATGCTCGTACATCCACGCGGTCAGCCGCGCCTCATCCTCAGGGACCAGGACGACGCGATCGGTCCAGGTCGTCCGGTATCCCTCGGACACGAGAAGCCCGGCCAGGGTACGGCGCAGAGTCGAACTGCCCGAACGCCTCAGATGGTTGCGCAGGACACGGCCCCGCAGGCTGGTCGCTCGTCCGAGATACAGCAGTCGTAGCGACGGGTCGCTGTCGTTCGGCGGCCCGGGAAGGTCGGGAAGGACCGAGGGAGCAGCCCACCAGGCGTAGACACCGCTGCCACGGCTGAGTCGCTTGACGGCGACATCGAGACCGACCGGCGAACCGCAGAGCAGCCGCAGGGCCTCTTCGAGTCGGGCTGCGTAGGTCGGGGCGTCCTCGGGTGGCTTTCCGGGAATGGTCATCGAGACCATCCTAAGGACGTCTCGTACGTGCAGTACCGGGGCGTTACTTAGTCACGGCCTGAGCGACCCGAACCTGAGCCTGCTCTCGGTACGCGCCGCGCTGATCGTCAACACCCTGCTGGATCGGCAGGTGTACACCATCAGAGAGGAGCAGAGCTTCGTGCACTGGCCAGATCCACATACCCCGCAGGCGCCTCAGACTCCGGCGTCGATAGGGAACATGCCGTGAACTACGACGGGCGTAGTTTTCATCCTCGGCGCCGGAGACGGCGGATGCCGCCGGTGGCGGACTACCACCAACACGGTGACGTGGTGTGGGCGGAGTTCGCTGGCGGGGCTGTCGTGGCCGGACGGATGGTCGGTAGTGGTGCCGACGATGGGACGCTCACCGGTTGACCGACCGTGGACCGGCCGCCGGTGGCCCCGCCCGCCGGTCAGGTCGGGCGCGGCAGACCTGCACCGGGCTGCACCAACCCGCTCTCGTACGCCATGGCCACCAGTTGCGCCCGGTCGCGTACGCCGAGCTTGGTGATGATTCGGCTGACATGGGTCTTCGCGGTCAGCGGACTCATTCGCAGGGCCCGGCCGATCTCGACGTTGCTCAGGCCGGCCGCGATCATCAACATCACCTCGCGTTCCCGGGCGGTGAGGGCGGCGAGTTGCTCGGGGGCCGCCTTAACCGGTTCCGGACGGCGGCTGAATTCGGCGATGACCCTTTGGGTGACGCTGGGGCTGAGCAGCGCCTCACCGGCGGCCACCACCTTCACGGCCCGGCACAGTTCCTCGCCGCTGACGGTCTTGGTGAGGAACCCGTTGGCGCCGGCCTTGAGCGCTTCGAAAATGTACGAATCCTGCTCGAAGGTGGTCAGCACGATGATCCGAATGCTGGTGGTCGCCGGGTCGGTGGTGAGTTGCTGAGCCACCGCCAAGCCGTCCAGGTGGGGCATCCGGATATCCAGCAGTGCCACGTCCGGGCTGACCTGTCGCGCCAGCCGGATGGCCTCGGGGCCATCCGCCGCCTCGGCCACCACCGTGATGTCCTGATCGCGTTCGAGCAGGCCACGCAGGCCGGTCCGGACGAGCTGCTGGTCGTCGGCGAGAAGTACCCTGATGGTCATCCTGCTAGCCTCCCTGGTCGTTCAGTGCCGCACGGACGGGTCCGTCCGCATCGACGGGGTCTCCGGCGCTGCGGAGGTTCCGGCTTTCGACAGCGGCAGCCAGGCCCGTACCGCGAAGCCCCTCTCGGGGGCCGGGCCCACGGTCAGTCTGCCGCCCAGGCTGCTGACCCGTTCCTGCATGCCGGCAAGCCCGTACCCCGCCCCGCCGGGGCGGTCCGAATCCGACCCGTCTGCGGGATGGCTGCCTCTTCCGTCGTCGATCACGTCGAGGCCGACACCGTCCGCCTCGTAGCGCAGGCTCACCTGGAGGGTGTCGGCGTCTGCGTGTCGCAGTGCGTTGGTCACCGACTCCTGGGTGATCCGGTAGAGGGTCAAACCGACCGCTGGTGGCACTGGCCGCGGTTCGCCCTGCCGGTCGAACTCGACGGTCAGGCCACTTTCCGCCGCGCGGTCGAGCAGGTCTGGAATTTGCGATTCGTCAGGCATCGGGCGGCGATCCGGCTCCGGCTGGGTGCCGTCGGCGCGCAGTAGTCGGACCGCGGCCTGGAGTTCGCCGACCGCGTCGAGGTTGAGCTGGCGGGCGTTGTCGAGCAGTTCCCGGGCCGTGTCCGGATCATCGGTGACCAGTTCGCGGGCCAGGTTGACCTGGATCCCGACGACGGCCACGGTGTGCGCGGTGACGTCGTGCAACTCACGAGCGATACGTAGCCGCTCCTCCAGGATTCGGCGAGCCGCCTCGCGTTGCTGCTGCTCGCGCTCTGCGGCAAGCCGGGCGGTGAACTCCTGAGCGAAGCGTTCCTTGTTCCGCAGTGCCGCCCCTGCGACGAGGACGACGCCGAGAACGGCCGTCTCCTGGATCGCTCCGTCGAGAATTTCGAGCGGCGGGACGTCGGAGTTGAGTACCCAACCGGTTGAAATGATCTCCAGAGAGGTGCCCACGGCGGCGCCGAGCAGTAGTTGGCCGTGTCGGGCGACGGTGTAGAGCGGCACGAGCAGCGACCAGATCGGCGAGATCCCGGGGAGGCCGGTCAGGTTGTAGCCCATGACGACGATCATCGACAGCACCAGGACCCGCACGGGCTGCCGGCGACGGAAGAACAACAGGCCGCCCAGGATGATGCCGAGGAGATAGGCGGCAAGGGCGGAGGACTCGTTTCGCTCGGCCGCCACCGACGTGAAAACGGTGATCGCGGTTGCGCTTCCCCCGGCGACCAGCACGTCCACGATGCTGTCGATGCGACGTCTGGTCGCCGGGACGAGAGCCGGGTCGTGCACTGGATCGACTTCCATGATGGGGCATAACCTTCGAGGCCGAATCTTCTCCGCCTGCATCACCCTACCGTGAACCTTCGCCGGTAAGCCCTCACAAGGATCTTCAGCCACCGCCATGTGTGGCGTGGTTCTCCACGGTCAGCTCCTGCGGCACCCGTGGTTCGTCCTGCTTCGACACCGTCAGGAACTGACCCATCATTCCGGCGTCCTCGTGGGCAAGAATGTGACAGTGATACATGTACGGCGCCGTGACGTCGGAGTGTGTCAGGAACCGTACCGCGAGGCGGACGATCGTATTCGGCGCGACGTAGACCGTGTCCTTTTCGCCTTGGAGATAGTCCGCCGGTGGGCGGCCATCGATGTCAATGACGTGGAATGCCGCGCCATGGACATGGAAGTTGTGTGGGATTGACTGACCATTCTTGATCTCCCACAGCTCGACCGATTCCGCTCGAACGACGCGGTCGACTCGGCCCATTTCCATGGTCCTGTCGTTGAGCAGAAAATCGCCCATCGTGATCTGGAACGGATCGGGACGGGTTACGTTCGGCGTCGGCCGGGTCGGGCTCAGGGTGTCCGGTATCTCGGCTGCGGGCTGCAGTGTGCCCGCCGCGACAATCTTGAGCAGATCCATGGTGTCGCTGCCGCCCGCCAATCGCTCGTAGGCAAAGTTCGCGCCGAGCGGAGGATCGAAGCTGCGCAGGATCACCTCTTCGCCGGGCTGGAACGTCACCACGATCTCGGCCCGCTCGCCGGGGGAGAGCAGGAGTCGGTTCAGCGACAGCGGCCTGTCTCGTAGCCCCATTTCGGTGGCGACCAGTTGAAAATCCCGGTTGTCGGTGAATCCGATGTGGTAGATCCGGGCGTTTGAGCCGTTCAGCAGCCGAAAGCGGACGCGCGTGGTGGTCGCTTCGAAGAACGGGTCGTAGGTGCCGTTGACGAGAATTTTGTCGCCGAGCAGACCGGTGATGGTGAGACCGCTGAAATTCATGTCCGACGTGTCGAGCGTCCCGTCGTCGGCGATCTTGCGGTCCTGGATGACAAGGGGGATGTCGTCGACGCCGTAGCGCTTCGGCAACGGCAGCGCGTCGGTCTCGTCGTCGTCGATCAGGAAGAATCCTGCGATGCCTCGGTAGACGTGTGCCGCCGTGGCCTCGTGCAGGTGCGGGTGATACCAGAGGGTGCTGGCCCGCTGCTCAATAGTCCAGTATGGCTGCCAGGTCTGCCCCGGCCTGATCAGTTGGTGCGGACCGCCGTCCATTCTGGCGGGCAGGTGCATTCCGTGCCAATGAATCGTCGTCGTCTCATCGAGAGTGTTTGTTACATCGACCGCCACCTGCTCGCCCCAGCGGGCCCGCAGGGTGGGACCGAGTAGTGGTCCATTGGCGCCCCAGGTGACAGCGCTCGTGCCCGGCAGCAACTCGGAGCGTCCCTCGCTCAATGTGAGCTTGAAACGCTTGCGCCCGTCACTGTCCGAGGACGGTTCCAACAGCGGCGGTACCTTCAGCCGGTTACGGAACGACAGCGTACCCGTGTTGCTGCGTCCGGAATCGACGTAGAGGTAGCCGGCAAAGCCGGCAGCCGGGGCAACGAGGAGAGCCCCTGAGGCGGCAAACCATCTCAGCGCGGTACGACGATTTACCCTTTCCAAGGTCGTTTCTCCTGGTCGGTATTCGTGCCCCTACCCGCCCGACCCCTCGGATCATCGAGGCTCAGCACCGTGTGGAAGTGGTCGTGGACTTAGCGAGACAGCCTGCGACGCAGGCTCCAGATCATCATCACGACACCGATGGCGATTACCCACCAGCCCAGTAGCACTTCGGGCATCGGTACGAAACCGGGATCATCGAGCCAGACGCTCAACGGAACGAAGAACCAGCCGAGGTTGAAAACCAGGCCCACCAGTGCCACAACGATGCCCGCCCAGAACAGCCGGTTCGACAGGAGCGACTTGGACGCACTCTTCTCGGTCATCTCAAGCTCCGATTACAGATGGATGCGACACTTCACGCTACAAAGCGCAGCCTGCACCTGCGTCCGCTGGTGGGAGTTGATTTCCGTACTCCCCAGGGTGTACATCCCTGATACCGCTCTGGGTTGAGACGTGAGGTAAACGCAAACGCGTTCTCGCGGTGCGGGGTGGACTACCGCTGCCCGGATCCCGACCGGTGGTGCATTGACCAGCCGCGCTTTCAGGCGTACCCGGCGCACGAGACGATGCCTCCCACCATGCCGACGCCGGCTGCGGTCCGGGTCGAGACAACCGTCTGGGCGGGCTGCAGGCCGGTGAACGGGAAGATCCACTCGGGCCGGGCTACATCTCATCGACAGTCACCTGTCGGTCAGCGGTCCGGCGGAGGGCGCGTTCGTGGCGGTCGACCGCTCGGGCGTACGCGATCACGAGCAGCCGGTCGATCTCGGGCAGCAGTTGCGGGCCGGGCATGACGATGCTGGCGAAGCCATACAGGGCGTAGCCGGGGTGGGGTAGGACGGTGTCCAGCCGGGCGAAGTCGAAGGTGTGCCGGTGGGTCTCGAAGTCCTTGGGTGGGAAGCCGAACAGGCGCTCGAACTCGGCCCGGCCCAGGTCCAGGTTGAGCCGGAAGACGCCGGGACGATCCAGCTGGGATGCCTCGTCGAAGCCGGGCACGTCGTGTTCGACGATGGTGGCGAAGGGTTGGCGGCGGTCCGGACCGACATGGAAGAACCGGTCCCCCCAGGCACCCTCGGGGGCCCCGCTCTCCTCGGTGGCCACGACCTGTTCCACCCCCGGCAGCGCGAGGATCCGATCGGCGAGTACGGCAGCGTCGAGACCGGTGGGGATGTGCAGCACCGCGTCGGCGTGGTCGATGGTGGCCTGATCCAGGGGGAAGTAGCGGTAGTCATGGGTTCTCCGCTCGGCCGCTGTTATCTCGGATGCCCGAACGAAGCGGGGAAGAGTGCCCTCCTGCTGGAGTCTGCCCTCGTAGGTCGAGGGGTCGGGGGCCTCGATGCCGAGGGCGGGGCTGGCGCCGAGGCTTCCGACGACCACGGCGTACCGGTCGCCCAACAGGGTGGCGACGATCGCGCCGGCACCGGCCCACGACAGGTCCGTCCCGGCCATCGTCATTCTGCTGGTGTGACGCTGAAGGTGGGTGTTGTGCGCGAAGACCAGGGTGGGTCCCCGGTGCGCCTCGACCGACCGGATGGCCAGCAGGTTCTCGGCCATCAGCGCGTCCCGGACCCCGGCCAGGCGGGCGAAGCGTTCCTCCCGTGGCAGTGCGGCGGCGGCTGCGGCGTGGTAGCGCAGCACCGCGACGGCGGACGTGGCGTGGACGAACGCCGCCGGCCAGCCCTCAGCGCGGTGGGGAGCCTGGAGGTACAGCTCGGTCAGCAGGTCATCGGCGAGCACCCGCAGCCGCTGGGCCTGGGCCGAACCCCCGATCGACCTGCCGGGCTCCCAGATCGCGGCCGGGTCGCTCCACCGCGCCTCCTCCCCGACCAGGTCGTCGATCTCCGCCGCCCGGTCCAGGTCCAGGAAGTCGCAGACCCGCACGAGGTAGTGGCGTGGGCTGGGGGCACCCGCCAGCTCCAGGGGAGCATCGAAGCCGTGGAAGGTCAGGCGTTCGGCAGCCGGCCGGCCGGCGTTGTACTCGCGCATCCGCAGCAGCAGGTCCCGGTTGGCCGGGGCGGCACCGAACCCGTGGCTGAACCCCTCGGCGAGCGCCCGGTCCAGGGTGACGGCCGCAGACCCCTGGACGAACTCGTCGGCGATCAGCCCCGCCGCCCGGTCACTCTCCACCGCGATCGACCGGTAGCCCCGTTCGACCAGGGCCAGGAAGGTGTCGTTGCGGATCTGGAGGAAGGCGGATTCCCCGTGCGTCGGCTCACCGAGCGCGAGCAGGGACGGCGGTACGGCGAACAGGTCCAGAAGGGAGGTCATTGCATCGACCGTATCGTTGAACCACCGGTTGAGACTTCTTGAGCGACGGAGCACGGTGACACCCACAAAACCCTCCACCCCAGTACGCCGACCGATCGACCTGGCGCGTCGCCACGGCCTCTCCGCCCAAGCCGTACGCAACTACGAACGCGACGGGGTCCTGCCACCGGCCGTGCGCAGCCCGACCGGCTACCGCCAGTTCACCGAGGTGCACGCCACCGCGCTGAGCGCCTACCTGGCGTTGATCGTGGGCCACGGCTACGCGGCCGGCGGCGACATCATGCGGGCGGTCATCCGTGGCGACATCGACGGGGCGATGCGCACGATCGACCACAGCCATGCGCTGCTACAACGCGACCGGGAGACCCTGGACGCGGTAGAGGCGGCCGTCGCCACCCTCACCGGGGCGCAGCCGCAGCCGCCGCGCCGCACCGCCGTACCGATCAGCGTGCTGGCCCACCGACTCGGGGTGCGCCCGGCTACCCTGCGTAAATGGGAGCGGGCCGGGGTTCTGCGGCCCGCCCGGGACCCGGCTACCGGTTACCGCACCTACTCGCCGCACGATGTCCGCGACGCCGAACTCGCGCACCTGCTGCGCCGGGGTGGGTACCGGCTGGACCACATCGCCGAGGTGCTGCGTCGGGTACGCGAAGCCGGGGGTGCCGAACCCCTCGCCGCGTCGCTGCGTCAGTGGCGGGACCAACTCACCGCGCGCGGCCGTGCCCTGCTCACCGGAGCCGCCCGGCTCGCCGAGTACCTCGACGCCAGAGGGTCATCAGTGCGGCCCGGTGGCGCGGGGGAGACCGTCGAGGCGTCGACCGGGAATGTCGACCCTCTCCCCAGGGGAGACGCGAGGATGACACCGTGACGTTGCGCAGGGGCCTGACCATCGGCGAGTTCGCCACCGTGACGCACCTCAGCGTACGGACCCTGCGGCGCTATCACGAGTCCGGGCTGCTGGTGCCGGCGACGGTGGATCCGCACACGAACTATCGGTACTACCTGCCCGACCAGATCGCGACCGCGCAGGTCATCCATCGGCTCCGAGAGCTCGACGTGCCGCTGGTCGAAGTCAGGTCGATCATCACGACCGGCGATCCGCAGCAGCGCGCCGAACTCATCGCGGGTCACCTGCGCCGGCTGGAGGCCGCACTCGACCGCACGCGCGCGGCCGTGGTGTCCCTGCGCCAGCTGCTGCGACCGGACGCCGCGACACTGGAGGTCGAGCTGCGTTCCGTGCCGGCGCGGACCGTGGTCGCCATCAGCGCGACGGTCCGGATCGAAAATTCACTCGCCTGGTTCGACACGGCCATGGACGAGCTGGATGCCGCCTTCCCGCAGGCCGAACGCGCCGGGCCGCCCGGTGGCCGGTACGCCAACGAGCTTTTCACCGACGGCGTCGGCGTCATGACCGTCTTCCGGCCGGTCCGCAGCCCGCTCGGCGGCGGCCGGATGGAGGTTGTCGAATTGCCGGCGGCCGACCTGGCCGTGACCGTCCATGCGGGCCCGCACGACGACATCGATGTCACCTACGGCCGGCTGGGGGACTGGGTCGTCTCACACGCCCTGGGCATCGACGGACCCGTCCACGAGACATACCCGGCGGGTCCCCGCGACACCGGGGACCCCCGGCGGTGGCGTACCGAGATCGGTTGGCCGGTCTTCCGACTCACCCCCGGCTGACGTCAGACCTCGTGACCGAGGCGGTACCCCGCACCGAGGTGCCGCGGCCCTGGCGACTCCCGGCGCACTTGACCTTCTCGTCGGGGGAGACCCGACCGTGGGGGTATGCACAAAACATCAGACCCCGAAGCTGCCCTCACCTGGGCCGAGTTGCCGGCCGTGATCACGGCGTACCTTTCCGCGCACGAAGCCCGGGACACCGAGACCGCGGTGCGCGCGTTCGCCGTAGACGCCGTGGTGACGGACGAGGGCCACACCTACCGGGGGCGGGAAGAAATCCGGGCCTGGCTGACCAACAGTGGCAGCCGGTACACGTACAGCACGGATTTCGTCGGCGCTCATCGGATCGGTGCAGCCCAGTTCGATGTGCTCCAGCATCTGGAGGGGAACTTCCCGGGCGGCTCGGCGGACCTGCACTACCGGTTCACCCTGGCCGGCACCTCGATCATCCGGCTAACGATCGAACCGTAGGCGATGCCGCCCTCCGCATCGATGCAAGTCGGTGGCTTGAGGCGTGCGGCCGACGGAGCGGGGGTGCACATCACGGTGAGTGGATTGATCCGAAACTCATGGCGACCGAGGGCTGGCGCATTGCTGTCCGTCGTTGGATGATGACCGCCGGCAACATCGTTGATCTCGGCGCCAGCGCCCAGACGGAGGGCTGTTCCGTGAAGCACGACCATTCGCCTGTCTTGCCAGGCCACGGCGCTACGGACTATGCACGCTACATGCGGATCGATGCGTTGCTCGATTTGCAACGATCGCCGGACGAGGTCATACATCGCGACGAACTGCTTTTCCAGGTGGTGCACCAGTCGACTGAGTTGTGGCTCAAACTGGCGGCAGCGGAGTTGGCGGAGGCGACCGCACAGGTCGCTGCGGGGCAGTTGGCGGCGGCGGAGGCGCTGCTGGTCCGGGCGACGCTCGCGGTCCGATTGATCACCGACCAGTTGGAGATGTTGCGATATCTCTCACCAGTGGATTTCCAGGCGATGCAGCCTGCTCTGGGCAACGGTTCCGGTGCAGAATCGCCTGGGTGGCGAGAGGTCCAGTCAGCCAGCCGAAAGCTCGGCCGTGCCTTCGACGAGCAGCTCGCCACGCACGGCGTCGCCGCGACGGAGATGTGCCCGACCGACCCGTCAGAACCGCTGCACCGGCTCGCCGAGGCGATGGTGGAGTGGGACGAACGGGTGTCGGTGTGGCGGGTCCGCCATTACCAGGTGGCACTGCGAATCGGCGGGCATCGGCCGGCCGGCAGCCCCGGTAGCGCGGCGAACATGCTGGCAAAGCTCGCCGGACACCGATTCTTTCCCGCACTGTGGCAGGCGCGGATGAGCCTAATCACCAACGGATAGCCCTGCTCAACCCCGGGCTCTGTGGTCGACGGCATATCCCTCGACCGTCAGCGTGGTTCGGTCTCGTCAAGTTCGAGGGGTGGCATGTGCGTGCGTTGACTTCCTGGTTGTCCGGCCCGAGTGAACCGCACAGCTTTCCCTACTCGCCGGTGCTGGCCGAATTTCACCGGCTCGGCAAACACTTTGTCGAAAAGGATTTTCTCGCCCTGCTCGACAGCGCTCGGCAGGTGGTGGCCCGCCGGGCCACCGCCGGCGGCGACGCCGCGACCCGGCAGCTGACCGACTTCCTGGACGTCGCACTCGACAAGTGGGACGGCCGTTACGACTATCGCAGTTACCTTGCCCTGCGGTTGCTCCGACTGCCGGATTCCACCGACGATCCGCCCACAGTGGAGGCCGCTGACGAGCGGCGGGTCCGGGACCGGCTCCTCGTCAGCCTGGTCGCCGACACGCTGGCGTTCGAGTTGGCCGCCGCCGCGCACACCACCGGGCTACTTCCACAGGAGCGGCCCGGACCGGTGCTGGTGACCAAACGGTGCCGGCTGGGTGTGCGAGCCGTCGCTCCTGCGCTGGCTCGTCTCGGTGTGGCCGAGGCGGTCGGAGTGGCCCCCCCGGCCACTGCCGCGACCGGCCTGCTCGCCGTCGCCCGTGCGCTGCTCTCCCCGGGGGACCCGTCGCTGCGGCTGAGCATGCTGCCGGTCCACGTGACGCACGACGAGTACCTGTTCATCCGGGTGCTCCAGGCCTACGAGTGCATCTTCGCCGGGGTCGCCGAGGAACTTCGGGCGGCAGTGACCGCCCTGGCGGGGGACACGCCGGCCGCCGCCGCCGAACGACTCGGCTACGCGGGTGACCTGCTGTGCACCGCAGCTCCCCTCTTCTCCCTGCTGGCCACCATGCAGCCGGAGTCGTTCCGCACCTTCCGGCAGTACACCGAGGGGGCCAGCGCGATCCAGTCCCGCTCCTACAAGCTGGTCGAGTCGCTGTGCCGTACCCCGGAGGTGGGCCGACTGGACTCGGTCGCCTACCAGTCGGTGCCGGAGGTGCAGGCCCGGGTACGCGACGGCCAGCCGACAGTGGACCAGACGTACCGGCGGGCGGTTGCCGACGGCCGGCTCACCGGAGCGGACGCCATCCTGGTGGCACGGCGGATGGCCGCGTTCGCCGGTGCCCTGACGCAGTGGCGTCGTACCCATCTGCGGGTCGCGGTGCGGATGCTCGGTGCGCGGTCCGGCACGGGCTACACCGAGGGTACGCCCTACCTGGCAGCGGTCAGCACCGCCCCGGTCTTCGCCGCCGTGACCACCGACGCCGCCACACCCGACCAGGACGAAAGGCGTTGCGCGTGAACCGGCCCGAGCAGAATCCCCGGTGCCTCGACGCCGCCGCACACGCCGCCCTGCGCGCGGAGTTCCCCCTGCTGGAAAACTGCGTCTACCTGAACAGCAACTCCACCGGTGCCGCGCCGAGGGGTGTCGAGCGGGTGCTGCACGACTACTGGCAGACGCTACGCACCTGGCGCGACGACGTCTGGCAGGACTGGCATGTCGGCCTCGACCGGTACGCCGACTCGGTGGCCGCCCTGCTGGGCGCGCCGCCGGGCAGTGTGCTCACCGACGCGAACCTGAGCACCTTCCTGGCCCGACTGGCCTCCTGTTTCGACTACCGCCCGCCCCGCAACCGGGTGGTCATCACGGATCTCGACTATCCGACGGTGCCGTTCATCTTCCGGGCGTACGCCCGATATGGCGCGCAGCTCGACGTGGTCGGCACCGGTGGCCCCCACCTCGACCAGGACGCGCTGGAAGCCCGGATCGACGAGCGGACGCTGCTGGTGTGCGTGCCGCACGCCAGCTTCACCTCCGGGGCCACCGTCGACCTGTCCCGGCTGGTGACCCGAGCCCACCAGGTCGGTGCGCTGGTGGTGGTGGACGCCTTCCAGACCGTCGGGGTGGTGCCGTTGGAGGTCACCGCACTCGGCGTCGACGTCGTCCTGGGCGGATCCCACAAGTGGCTCTGCGGCGCCGGCACCGCCTTCCTCTATGTCCGGCCGGACCTGGTGCCACTGCTGACTCCGGCAGCCACCGGGTGGCAGGCCGGCGACCGGGCACTGACCTTCCGACCGTCGCCCGGCTGGGCGCCCGGCATCCGTCGCTTCGCCGGCGGCACACCGTACCCGCTGACCTCCCTGATCTCCCAGGTCGGCCTGGACCTGCTGCTCGACGTCGGAGCCGACGCCATCCGGCGGCATTCGCTGGCGCTCACCCAACGGCTGCTGGATCGGGCCGAGGCCACCGGCATCACGGTGGTCAGCCCCACCGACAGCGCTGCCCGAGGCGGCGTGGTGTGCCTGGACATCCCCGACGGCGAGGCCGTCAAGCAGCGGCTGGCCGCTCGGGACGTGATCTGCAGTTGGCGCGGCTACCTGCGGGTCGGCCCGCATGTCTACAACACCCTCGACGAGATCGACCTGTTCATGGATGCGCTGGAAGAGGAGTTGCGCCGGTGACCGTCACCCTCTCGCCCCGGGCGTTGATGAGTCTGCTCGTCAACGGCCCCAAGGCCATGGACGTGCTGCACACGGCACTCGACCTGGGACTGCTCGACGCGCTGGAGGCCGGACCGGTCCGCCTCGACGCGTTGGCCACCCGGTTCGGGGTGCTTCCGCTGCGGCTGTACAAGTTCCTCGACTGCATCGAGAGCCTCGGGCTGCTGACCCGCGACGAGCCCGACGACGACATCGGCGCGACCAGCTACCGCGCCGTGCCGGGGCTGCGGGACGCGGTCAACGCGGTGGTCGGTCCGGACGCCACCGAGCGGGACAGAGATCGCTACCCGTGGCGGCAGCTGCACGGCCGGCTGGCCGAGAGCCTGCGTGGTGAGGTCAGCATCGACGACGGGTTCGCCTGGCCACCGAAGACGGCCGAGCAGACCGCCGAGTTCGAGCGCAGCATGGCCCTCGGGCTGGGACCGGCGATCGAGACGGTACGCCGGCACTCAGATCGGCTCTGGTCGGACCGGCATCGGCTGCTGGACGTCGGCGGCGGTGACGGAACCCTCGCCGCGCACATCCTCGACACCGCGCCGGACCTGCGGGCCGACGTGTACAACCTGCCGGCGGTGGCACCACTGGTGGCCGCCACCCGGGACGCCCGTGGCCACGCGGATCGACTCGGTTTCGTCGGCGGCGACTTCTTCCTCGAACCCCTACCGGGCGGTTACGACGCGCTGTCCTTCGTCCGGGTCCTGCACGACTGGCCGAACGCGGTGGCCCGCGAACTGGTGCAGCAGGCGTACGCGGCGTTGGAGCCGGGTGGGCTGCTCCTGATCTGCGAGGAGTTCCGCACCCCGGACCGACTGGCCATGCAGTTCTTCTGGAGCTACTTCCTGATCGGCGTCGACAGCAGCGTCAGCCGGCTCCGCGAGGCGGACCACTACACCAAGCTGCTCACCGAGGTCGGCTTCCAGGAGGTGGCCGTGCTGCCGGGCACCTGGGAACTCGTCACCGCGTACAAGCCGTCCGGGCGAGAGTGATTCACGCAGACGACTAAACGCGAGCGGCACTCCGCACGACAGTGGGGTGTGATGAGGACATTGCCCAAGCACGGAGCATGGGCGGCGTTGGCCGCCCTGACTGCGGGCGCCCTGCCCTGGCAGTCGACCACCCTGATGGCGGGCATGCTGGCCGTCTGCACCGCGATGAGCCTGCTAGCCGAGTGGCAGGCGCGAGGCAACCTGGTCACCCCGACCCGCGTCGCTCTCACGGTCCGGATCGTCTGCGGGAACGCGACGGGCGGGCAGACCCTGCGGCTGACCTGGACTGCCGAGGCAGATCGGCACCGACAGCAGCCAGGGACGTGATGTGGGGTCCGTCGAGTCCCGGCCGAAGCTCACCAGAACCCAGGTCGAGCAGATCGAGCAGCTCTACCTGCTCGAGGCCGAGGACCTGCACCGGTACGCCCACTCGCGTTCGTGGGTCCGGGCCTGCGATGCGCAGGATCTGGTGCAGATCACGTTCCACGAAGCCGTCCGCGCCTGGGAGAAGGTCGAGCCCCTCGGTTCCGACGAGCGCAGACGATGGCTGCGTCAGGTGCTCCGGAACAAGGCCGTCGACCTCTGGAGAAAGCAGAAGCGGGTCGATCTGGCCGTCGATGTCCCCGACCTGCCCCCGCCGTCCGACAACGAGACGGCCGAGCACGTGGAGCTGATGATCGCCCTGACCAGTTGCTGGAAGGCGATCGAACAGATGCCACCACGTCGGCGGATGATCGCGCTCCTGGTCTGGGGTGAGGCATGGGAGGTTAAACGCGCCGCCGACCACCTCGGGCTGGCGACGAGCACGGTTCGCGTCCATCTGCGAGAGGCACGTCTACAGCTGAGAGCCAGCGTCGGACACCTGGTGCCGTTCATCGAAGACGAGGAAGACTGGGAGCCTGCGTGATGACCGACAACGAGGAGCGGATGCCGCTCACCTTCGCCGAGGTCTACCGACGCGCCCGCGCCGCCGGGGGAGAGGCGTTCCCACCCTTCGACCTCAGACGTGGCCTGAACGACCTGAGGACCTGGATCGACCGGGAAGTCGACGTCATGGAAGACCTCCCCTCTGCCGCGGTGCGACGCTCGCAGCCGGAACTGCGGGGGCGCCACGATCTGCTGGCAGAGTTGGTGACCCTGGCGCGCCGACCCGCAGAGGGCGGTCCCGCCGTGCTCGTCGGGGCGGGCGGTTCGGGAAAGTCCACGCTGGCTGCCGCCCTGACCCAGCGGGCGCGAAGCTGGGACCGCCAGGTGTGGTGGGTCTCCGCCGCCGATCCGGCGAACTTCTTCGAGGGTTTGACCACGGTGATGAGCGATCTCGGCGGCTCCACCACGGACCTGGAGTCGATCGCCAACGGGGCGGCTGACGGCCCCGACCGGCTCTGGCGTCTGCTGGAACGCTCGCCCAGAAGCTGGCTGCTCGTCATCGACAACGCCGACGATCCCTGGATCCTTGCCGCAGCGGACTCGCCAGCGGGTGTCCAGGACGGCCGAAGCTGGGTGCGGGCGTCGCAGCGCGGCCTGGTCGTGGTGACGAGCCGGGAAACCGACCCACGCATGTGGGTGGGCGCCCGACTCTTCGCGGTCGGTCAGCTGGATGAGGTCGATGCCGCGCAGGTCCTCCGCGATCTCGCGCCGCAGGCCGGGAACGAGTCCGAGGCCCTGGCCCTGGCGCGTCGAATCGGTGGTCTGCCGCTCGCCCTGCACCTGGCCGGGACCTACCTGGGCTCCGGGCTAGCGCAGTCGCACACCTTCGCCGCCTACCATCGGGCCCTCGGCAGCCGTGAGGGAACCATGGTGGCCCGTACCGCGGAGATCTCTCTGGACGGGCTGGCCCGGCAGGGCATCCCCCAGGCTCGGACGCTACTGCGGCTGGCCAGCTGCTATGCGCCCGAGCAGATCCCGACGCGCATGCTGTCCATGAGCGGCCTGAAGGAGGCGCTCGACGGGTTGACAGGCGTGGGTCTGATCCGCAGCGACTCCGCCGCGATCACCCTGCATCCCGTCGTCACCGCCACCCACCGTGACCGCCTTGAGGGTCCGGAGGTGTGGCGGACCGCAGTCGCGCATCTGGTCGGCGCGCTGGGGGAGCTCAGCCACAGCCAGCCGGAATGCTGGCCGGAGTATCGGCTGCTCAGCCAACACCTGCTGGCCCTGCTCGACACCGCGGCCGAACACGGGGACCACGAACACCTCGCCCGGCTGGCCGACGCCACCGCCGGTGTGGCCAGGGCCTTCAACCACAGCGGCGCGTTCCGGGCCGCCGGCATGCTGTGCCGGATCGCCCTCGACCGCTGTGTGGCGCTGGGTGAGGAACATCCGGCGGTGCTGCGGGTCCGGCATCAACTCGCCTGGACCGTCGCCAACAGGGGCGATCTGACCCAAGCGGAGACCATCTACCAGGAGGTGCTCGACATCCGACGGCGGGTCCTCGGCGACTCCCACCCCGACACCCTCCGCAGCCGCCACGAGTCCGGGTGGATCGCCAGCCTGCTCGGCGATTTGGCCGAGGCCGAGCAACGCTATCGGGACACCCTTCGCGACTGCGTGCTCCACCTCGGGCCGGACTCGCGGGACAGCCTGACCACGCGTCACGAGTTGGCGTACGCGATCGCCCGGCAGGGCCGCCTCGACGAAGCCCAACCGATTTTCGAGGAGGTGCTGCGCGACCGGCGACGTGTCCTTTCCGATCTTGCGCCACAAACCCTCCAGACCCAGCACGCGCTCGCCTGGATCACCGCCAAACAGGACAGATGGGCCGAGGCTGAGGCCCTCTACCGTCGGCTCCTCGACCTGCGTCAGGTGCTCGAGGCCGACCACCCCCATGTCCTGCTCACCCTGCACGAACTCGCCTGGACGATCGCGTGTCAGGGCCGCTGGAGCGAGGCGGAAACCCTCTACCGACAGGTCCTGGAGCGCCGCGACCGCACCCTGGGCACCGACCATCCCGAGACCAAGGCCACCCGGTACGCGCTGGACGAGCTCCTGCGCGGGAAAATCATCGACGCCGAACACCCGGCCTGACCGTTCGGAGGTCCACATGATCACCGAGGAACACCTAGCCGCTGCCCTCGCAGGTCTGCACCTGAGCAGGCGCACCGTCATGCTGCACACCTCACTGCGGTCCTTCGGGACGGTCCTCGACGGCGGTGCCGACGCCATCCTCGACACACTGCTCGACCGGGGTTGCACCGTGATGGTGCCCGCCTTCACGGAACCCCAGTTCGCAGTGGCTGCCCCCACCGACATGCGTCCGGCCCGCAACGGAGTCGACTACGCTGCCGTGCCGGTCGACGGCGCCCTGCTGGAGGCCGGTCCCTACCGGGTCGGCTGCGGACTGATCAATCCGGCGCTCGGCCTGCTACCGGCCGTGCTCGTCGGGCGCCCCGACGCCGTACGCGGACGGCATCCCCTCAACTCCTTCGCCGCGATCGGCCCGGAGGCCGCCGAGATCATCGGCGCCCAGAGCCCCGAAGACGTGTACGGGCCGATTCGCGAGCTTGCCGACCGCGATGGGGTGATCCTGCTCGTCGGTGTGGGTCTCGACCGCATGACCGCCCTGCATCTGGCCGAACAGCGGTCCGGCCGCCGCATGTTTCGCAGATGGGCGCGCGACATCGACGGCGCCATCCGCATGGTCGAGGTCGGCTCCTGCTCCGCAGGGTTCCCGAAGCTGGAGCCCGTCCTCAGTTCTCTCGCCCAGAGCATCATGGTCGGTGCCTCGCGCTGGCGCGCCTTCCCAGCCCGGCAGACCCTTGCCGCCGCGACGGCCGCCATCGTCGCCCAGCCGGACATCACCCACTGTCCTGACGCCGAATGCCCGCTCTGTCGAGACGCCATCGCCGGAGGCCCGATCACCATGGGGAGGATCGCGTGGCGCGACGACGGCCGGAGATAGAGCCGGATCTCGGCGTGACAGGGCTGACACCGGCGGCTGGATCAGCGCCGCGCGTGTTCCGCGCGTGCGGGTGCGCCCACGTCGTGCAGGTGTCGCAAGGCCTGGCGGTAGGAGGTGACGAGACTGGTCTGTACGTAGGCGACGCCGATCTCGGCGCAGTACGCCTGCACGATCGGTTGTGCCTTACGCAGGTTGGGCGTCGGCATACCGGGGAACAGGTGGTGCTCGATCTGGTAGTTCAGACCGCCGAGCGCCGCGTCGACCAGCCGGTTTCCCCGAACGTTACGGGCGGTCAACACCTGCTTGCGGAGATAGTCCTCGGTGCCGGTCGGGTGCGGCATGCCCTTGTGGTTGGGGGCGAAGGTCATGCCGAGGTAGACGCCGAACAGCGCCTGGTGCAGCAGCAGGAAGGCGACGGCCTGCAGCGGCGAGAGCACGAGCACCAGCGCGCCTAGGTAGCCGGCGGCGTGCAGGATCAGCAGTGCGCCCTCCACACCCCGCTGTTTCACCGTGCCGTCACGCAACGCCTTGACACTGGACACCTTCAGGCTGACAGCGAGCAGCGTGAGCAGCGGGAAGAACAGTGCGGCCTGGTGCCGGGTGATGAAGCCCTTCAGCCCGCGCCGGCCGAGGGCCGACTCGGTGGTCCAGACGAGCACCTCGGGGGCGACGTCCGGGTCGAGGTCGTCGTGGTTGGGGTTGTTGTGGTGACGGGTGTGCTTGTCCATCCACCAGCCGTAGCTCATCCCGATGCCGAGATTGCCGGCCAGCAGTCCGGCGACCGCGCTCGGGCGTCTGGTGCGGAACACCTGGCGGTGCGCCAGGTCGTGCGCCACGAGTGCGACCTGGGCGAACGTGACGGCGAGGAACACGGCGGTGATCATCTGCCACCAGGAGGAGCCGATGGCGAAGAAGGCCGTCCAGCCGCCGACGAACATCAGCGTGACGACGCTCAGCCGGGCGACGTAGTAGGCGGGCCGGCGGCGCATCAACCCCGCGTCGACGATCCGGCGGGCCAGGACGGCGAAATCACTGCCGGTCGTCGACTGCGACGGTGTCGTGGAAGTCATCATGATCCCAGCAGACCGCCTCGGACGGGCGCTGTCAGGAACGCTGTCTCCCCGTCGAAGGGGGTGCCAGCACCACCGAGAAACGGCGATCGCGTGGGCACAATGACAACCGTGGACATGGCCGGGCCGGACGAGCGGACGTACGAGTGGGCGCGGCGGGGTGTGCGCGCGGTGCTGGCCGGTCTGGCCGCTATCGGCCTGGCCCTGGCCAACGTCGTGCTGCTCGGCGTATCGCTGCTGGCGCTGGCCCTGGTCCCGGTGCCGCTGCTCGGCATGGCGTTGGTGTGCTGGACGACGACGCTGGTCCGGAAGCGGGCGGATCTCGAACGTAGGCGTGCCGCACGGGCCGGGGTCCCGGTGCCACGTCCCTACCATCCGCCCCCGCAGCGGGGCATCGCCGGCGGCTGGCGGCGCTTCCGGTGGATCGTCACGGACCCAGCCACCTGGCGCGACCTCGCCTGGCTCCTGCCCGGCGGGATCGTCGGGGCTGTCCTCGGCGTGATCTCTCTGGCCGTGCCGCTGTACGGGATCATGGGTCTGACGCTGACGCCGCTGTGGATCTGGCTCGGCACCGACTGGTACGGCTACGGTGCCGTCTGGTCCATCGACACGTTCAGTGAAGGGCTGATCTGCCTGCCGCAAGGCGCCGCCATCCTGGCCGGCGGTCTGTGGCTGGCGCCGTGGCTACGGCGGGTCGACGCGTACTTCGCCCGACTCCTCCTGGCACCGACCAAGGCCGCCGAACTCCGCCTGCGGGTCACCCAGCTGACCGTGACACGCGCCGACACGGTGGACGCCCAGGCGGCCGAGCTGCGCCGCATCGAGCGCGACCTGCACGACGGCATCCAGGCTCGGCTCGTCTCACTGGGCATGACGATCGGTCTCGCCGACGAACTGATCGACCGGAACCCGGCCGCAGCCCACGAGATGCTCGCTGAAGCGCGTGAAGCCAGCGGCACCGCACTGGTCGAGCTGCGGCACCTGGTCCGTGGTATCCATCCACCCGTGTTGGCCGAACGCGGACTGGACGGGGCGGTGCGGGCGCTGGCGCACAGCCTGCCCATGCCGATAACGGTCGATGTCGACCTGCCCGGCCGACTCGACACACCCGTCGAGTCGGCCGCGTACTTCGCCGTCGCGGAGACGCTGACCAACATGGTCCGCCACAGCCGTGCCCACACCGGATCGGTGTCCCTGCGGCACGGGGACGGAACACTGACGATGGTGGTCGCCGACGACGGCGTGGGCGGCGGCGACCCGGTGGCCGGTACCGGTCTGCGGGGCATCGAACGCCGCCTCGCCGCCTTCGATGGCACGATGGCTCTGTCGAGCCCGCTCGGCGGGCCCACCGTCATCACCATGGAGTTGCCGTGCGCGTTGTCATCGCCGAGGACCACGCGCTCCTCCGGGACGGGCTGACCCGCATCCTGCGGGCCTTCGACTTCGACGTCGTCGCCGCCGTCGACAACGGCCCGGCCCTGCTGCCCACCCTGATCACCCACCGGCCTCAGGTGGCGGTAGTCGACGTCCGCCTCCCGCCGACGTTCACCGACGAAGGTCTGCAGGCCGCGATAGCGGCTCGTAGCCAGATTCCCGGCTTGCCCATCCTCGTGCTCTCCCAGCACGTCGAGCCCTTGTATGCCCGCGAGCTGCTCAGCACGCCGCACGGCGGCGTGGGCTACCTGCTCAAGGACCGGGTGTCCCACGTCGGTGAATTCGTCGACGCCGTCGGCCGGGTCGCCGCCGGCGGTACGGCCATGGACCCTGAGGTGATCTCGCAACTCCTCGCCCGCCGAGAGCCGCTGGCGGTGCTCACCCCCAGAGAACGGGAGGTGCTCGGTGAGATGGCCGAAGGCCGCTCCAACGCCGCGATCGGGGCCAAGCTCCGGATCACCGAGAAGGCCGTCAGCAAACACATCAACAACATCTTCACCAAACTTGACATGCCGCCCTCAGATGACGCCAACCGACGGGTCCTCGCCGTCCTGGCGTACCTCAACAGCTGATCCGGGCGGGCCCGACGTGAGGTCGAGCCCGCCCGTTTCCGGTCTGGCCTGTTCAGGGTCGGATCTGGCCCTGCACCCTGCCGACCGGCCTGCACTCGAACAGCTTGTCTGTCGCGATCAGCGAGCCACGAGGTTGAATCGCTGGTTGTTGCCGCCGTGGCAGTCGTAGAGCTGGACCTGGGCGCCGTTGGCGGTGCTCCAGACGTCCAGGCAGCGCCCGGACTGGGCATTGCTGATGGTGCCGTTGGAGTTGACGTTCCATTGCTGGTTGGTGCCGCCGTGGCAGTTGTAGATCTGCACGGCTGCGCCGTTGCCGGTGCCGGCCGCGTCCAGGCACATGTTGCCGTACACCTGGAGTTGCCTGCTGGCAGTGTAGGTCCAGGACTGGTTGGCCTGTCCGTGGCAGTCGTAGAGCTGGACCCGGGTGCCGTTGTTGCGGGAGGAGTTCGGCACGTCGATGCACCGGTTGGACTGGACCCCGACGATCTGGGTGGCCGAGCTGGGCGGCGGGGTGGTCGGCGGCGGGGTGGTGGGTGGCGGATCCGTCGGCGGGGGAGAGGTCGGCGGCGGGGTGGTCGGGGTGTCGATCAGCGGGCAGGTGCTGCGGTAGGTGACCACACCGCTGTTGTCCATCAGCGGGCACAGGAACTGGCTGTACCGGGCGTCGTTGTCGACGAAGATCTTCAGGAAGGGCAGCATGGTCCGGATCATCACCGGGTTGGACCGCCCGACCATGAACCCGTGATCCCCGCCGGCGACCTCGACGTACACGCTCTCCGTGGTGGACGGAAGGCTGTTGTACAGGTCGAGGGCGTACGAGGGGGTGACCACCGTGTCGGCCTGCCCGGAGATGACCATCGTGGGCACCCGGTCGTTGGCCAGGTTCGACGACGGCGAGAACGGGGTGATGCCGACCGCCGCCTTCAACGACGGACGTCGCATGGCGGCGCTCAGCGCCCCACCGCCACCCATGGAGTGGCCGGCGACGGCCAGTCGGCTGGCGTCGACCCGGTCGCGTACCGGGCTCTGCTGCGTCAGGTAGTCCAACGCGGCGAGCAACTGGGTGCCTCGGGCGGTGTCGAAGTCGTTACGGCTGTTGGTCTCGATGCCGATCACGACGAAGCCGTGGGAGGCCAGCCAGGGTCCCATCCAGGCCAGCTCGGCGGAGAACAACGCGGTGTAACCCGGGGAGATGGCGATGGCCCCGAAGGTGCCCTGGCTGGTGTCGGTCGGGTAGTAGATCCGGCCGCCGTTGAACCCGTACCCGCTGGGGACGCTGACCGAGGTGTTGGCGAAAGGGCCGCGTTCGGTGGCGACGCTGGTCCGGGTGGGGTCCGGGCCCCGCTGGTACGGGTTGTCAGCGGCCGAGGCCGATCCGGCTGCGACCGTCACGGTGAGCAGCCCGACGGCGGCGGCGATCCCGGCCGCAGCGAGCTTGACCAGCCGTCCCCGCAAGCTGGGCACGCGGTCGCTGGTCACCGCGGGTGGGGGATGGTGTGCCTGTCCTTGCACGGTGGATACCTCCTGGTGGTGGAGTGGTTAAGGGTGGGGCGGGCTCGGCTGGTGCCGAGCCCGCCCGCTCCGGCTGTGCCCGAGCCGGATCTGCACGCCGTCAGCGTTGCAGGGTCAGTACGCCCGGACGGTAGGGCAGCAGGCCGTAGTCGCCGCCGGAGTTGGGGGCTCGGCCCTGGTAGAGCAGTTGCAGGTTGCAGGGGTCGATCGTCATGGTCTGGTCGGCGTTGGAGCGGATCAACTCACCGTGGCTGATGTCGTTGGTCCAGGTCGCGTTGCTGTTGGCCTTGCCGGCGAAGGGGTTGCTCTCGCTGGCGGCCTGGGGGGTCCAGGTGCCACCCAGGCTGGTGGCGGTGAAGGACCGGAAGTAGCGGCCCTGCGACCCGATCGCCTCGACGATCATGAGGTACCGGTTCTGGCCCTGGAGCTTGTACACCTGCACGCCCTCGAACAGGTTGTTCGTGGTGTCGGTCATGATCGTGGTGTAGTTCGATCCGAAGCTGCCCGGGAAGTTCCCGATCGGCATGCTGGCCCGGTAGATGCGGCCGTTGTCCCCGGCGAAGAACAGGTACATGTTCTGGTCGTCACCGATGAGCGCCTGGTCGATCGGACCGGTACCCGAGTTCGAGATCGACCCGGTAAACAGGGTCTGGGCCGCCGACCAGCTGTTGACGTTGGTGGGGTCGGTCGAGGTCCGGTACGAGAAGGCCGGTCCACCCCACTGGTAGGCGAGGACCCAGATGTTGCGCGGGGCGAAGTAGAACAGCGAGGGCGCGACCGCGGCGAAGGGCATCTGGTTCTGGCTGGCCGAACCCATCTGGTTCCAGTTGGAGAACAGACCGAAGTTCATCGAACCCCACGTGGTGCCGGTGTCGTGGGTGGTGGCGTAGACCAGGTGCTGACCGTTGTACGGCGCGTGGGTGAAGTCCTTCAACGACACCCAACCCGCCCTCGGCTGCGCCAGGGCACCGGTCGAGGACCACCGGTACGTCGACGGCAGGTCACAGCTGGTGCCCGGCGGGGGACTGGTCGGCGGCGGGGTCGTCGGCGGCGGGGTGGTCGGCGGCGGGTTGCTACCGCCGAGGGAGACGAGCCGGAACTGCTGGTTGGCACCGGTGTGGCAGTCGTAGAGCTGCACCTGGGCGCCGTTGGCGGTGCTCCACACGTCCAGGCAGCGCCCGGACTGGACCCCGCTGATGGTGCCGTTGGAGTTGACGTTCCACTGCTGGTTGGTGCCGCTGTGGCAGGCGTAGATCTGCACGGCAGCGCCGTTGCCGGTGCCGGCGGCGTCCAGACACATGTTGCCGTACACCTGGAGTTGCCTGCTGGCGGTGTGGGTCCAGGACTGGTTGGTCTGCTTGTTGCAGTCGTAAAGCTGGACCCGGGTGCCGTTGTTCTGTGACGCGTTCGGCACGTCGATACACCGGCCCGACTGGCTGCCGACGATCTCGCTGGCGGAGCCGGCGGGCGGCGGGGTGGTCGGCGGCGGGGTGGTGGGCGGAGGCGTCGTGGGCGGCGGAGTGGTCGGCGGCGGGGTGGTGCCACCGGCGTTCAGCGCCTCCAGCGTCGAGTTGTACGCCTGCTTCTTGTTGCCGTTGTTGTCGAACAGCAGCGGGGTGCCGTAGGAACGCCAGGAGTCGCTGTCCCGGATGCCCCAGACGGTGATGCCGTTGCAGCGCGGCACCGCGAGGCAGTCCTCGACCACCCGGCGGTAGGTGTCGGCCTGCTGGCTGCCGGAGCCCTCGATGTCCAGCTCGGTGATCTGCACGTCCACCCCGAGGGCGGCGAAGCTGGACAGGGTGGTGCGGTAGTTGCTGTTGTACGCCGACTGGGCGTTGAAGTGCGACTGGAACCCTACGCAGTCGATCGGCACGCCGCGCTGCTTGAAGTCGCGCACCATGTTGTAGACCGCCTGGGTCTTGGCCCAGGTCCAGTTGTCGGTGTTGTAGTCGTTGTAGCACAGCTTGGCGCCCGGGTCGGCGGCCCGGGCGGCCCGGAAGGCCGCCTCGATCCAGTCGCCACCGGTGCGCTGGAGGTTGGAGTTGCGCCGAGCACCGCTGTTGCCGTCCTCGAACGCCTCGTTCACCACGTCCCACGAGTCGATCTTCCCGCGGTAGTAGGTGGCCACCCGGGTGACGTGGTTGAGCATGGCCGAGCGCAGCGCCTGCCCTTCCATCCGCTCCATCCAGGCGGGCTGCTGGGAGTGCCAGGCCAGGGTGTGACCCCGGACCTTCCAGCCCCGGGACAGGGCGTGGTTGACGATCCGGTCCGCGTTGCCGAACGTGAAGTTGTTCTGCTGCGGCTCCAGGGCGTCGATCTTCATCTCGTTCTCGGCGGTGACCGAGTTGAACTCACGGTTCAGGATTCCGGTGTAGACGCCGTCGTTGAGCTTGTGCGCCGCCACGGCGACACCGAAGTACCGGCCGGACTGACCGGCGGCCGCGGCCAGGGTGGACTCGGCGGCGTGGGCGAGGTTGGGCAGCATCGACACGACGAGTACCGCAACTATCGCGGCTGTTCCGGAGAGGGAGAGCGTTCGAAGTCGACGCCCGGAGGGACGGTTCCGGGAGATCATGCAGATCCTCCACTGATGGGATGAGAGCCTCTGTCGCGGATAGGGGCGGCTGCGGTGGCGGCGCCCCACAAATGAGCCCACCCACCTCGCCGGGCTACCGGGGAGGCGGTCGGCACTGGTCACCTGACTAGCAGGTCAAAGGTGGCGGTGAATGCGCCCGATGCGTCCGCCCGATGTGGTGCGGCGTGGAACTGCAGGTGGTGGACGTGTCGCCGGGCGAACGGGTGAGCCGCGTCAGCCGTGAGGCGCCTCCAGGGGCCGAGGACCGTGTTAGCGATCACATCGATTGGTGGCTATCAGGCTGGCAGAAAGTTACCGGCTTTTCAACCGGTAGTTTCGGGAAGTAACCGGTAGCGTTTCGATCGATGCTCGGGTCGGCGGACTCGGCGCACCTGGCGACGCGGCATGTGGGCCCGGCCCGTCCCGTTCTCGCTAACGAGGGCAACGTCGTCGGGCGTGTGGTCGTGGGATCCCGAGTGATGGCGGATCGGGTATGCGGCGATCCTGGTGGGCGGGCATCGATACTGAACCGATGGATGAACATCTCGCGCCTGCTCTGCGGGTCGCCGATGCCGACGCCTCCGCCCGCTGGTACGAGCGGCTTGGCTTCGTCAAGCAGTGGGAACACCGGTTCGCGCCCGACCTGCCGCGCTATGTGGGAATCGCCCGAGCGGGCATGCCGCGACCACCTTCGTCAATCCGGTCAGCGGCACCCAGCTGGCGGTCAACACCATCTCCGGACACCGGGACTGGATGGCCACCGAATGCCCCGGCAACGCCTTCTACCCGAAGCTGCCCGCACTCCGGAAGAAGGTGGCAAGCCACCTGCGCTGACCAGCTCGTCAGGCGCGGTGGCGGCGGGTCTTCTCGATGACGTCGCGGCCGTCGGCGTTCTGCTGGCGGGGCGCGTAGCCGGCTTTGCGTAGGGCGGCCGTCGTGTCGGCTGTGGTGGCATGGCTGGCCAGCACGGTGGGGGCGAGCAGACGCAGGTTGAGCTTGTCCAGCCGTTTGTCGGCGCAGATCTGGGCCAGCAGCGCGGTGTCGTCGCTGACCAGGGTGCTGGCGGCGGGCGCGACCCGTACTGATCCGTGCTGGCGGGCGACATCGGCGAGCAGGTAGACCAGCGGCTGCGGCAGGCGGCCTTCGGCGATCTTCGTCAGGGCTCTGGTCAGACGCTGCTCGGTCCAGCCTGCGTCGTACGCGCCGCGTACCGTTGCCGGGCTGAAGCGCCAGGTCGTGGCTACGCCGCGGGACTCGACGACGGCGGTCGCACCGAGGAGTTCTGCTAGCTCTGGGCTCGGTGTTCCCGCCACGACCGCGGTCAGGTCGGCCTGCAGCCGGGCGGTACGAACGACCTCACCCAGGTCGCCGACTGCCTTGGCAATGTCCGTGTCGGCCAGCAGTGCCTGCCCGGCCGGGCTGATCGCGCCCGCACCGAGGATCCCCAGGGTTGCGGCCTCGTCCAGCAGGCCGCGTACGGTCGCGGTGCCGCCGAAGGTCAGCGGCTGCCGCCACCACATCCATTGCGTCGTCTGCTCGAGGTCCGTCGTGGCCCGGTCACCCAACGCCCGCAGCGCGGCCATCCGGGCTTGCGCAGACCAGCTGTGGCGGTGCTCCGGAACCCACGGGCCAGTCTGCGACGACGGCAGATAGTCCAGCTCGCGCCATGCCTTCAGCATCACCGCGAGCCGTTGGTTCAGGCCGAGCTTGAGCCAACGGTCGTACGCGGCCGTCGGGATCACGCGTTCGTCGAGGTCGGCCAGCCTGGCCTCATGGGCGACGGCCAGGAGCAGCCGCACGGTCGGAACCGTCACGCCCAGGGTCTTCGCCGTCCGGGTCAGCTCGCGCGCGCCCACGCCGCCGGCCTTGACCGTAGCCAGCGGCTCACGTCCAGCCCCGTCCAGCAGCGTCGACAACAGCCCGACCACGGCAATGCCCTGGGCCTGTGCGTCGCGGCGCACTGCCGAAGCATCCGGCGTGTGCCAGGCAACCGGTGGTTCCTGCGGCTGGAACGGAGCCCGGTAGCCCGCTCCTCGCACAGCGAGCGCGACCTGCCCCGCCAGCTGATAGTCCTCCCAGGTCACGCGGTAGACCAGCCCGTGCTCCTCGGCCCAGTCCAGCGGATGCACCTGCCGGTAGCGGTTCGTGTACCGACTCCGGTGTGCGATGCTGCTGCCGCCGTAGCGGCGGATCTGCCCACCGTCCCGGTCAGCCTCCTCCAACACCGTCCGCGTCGCGCCGGGCATCCGCTTGACCAGAGCGTGCACGTTGTCCGTGTCGAGGAAGAACTCCGCCACCGCCTCCAGCAGGTCCGCCTTGCGGCCCTTCGTCGGCAGCCCCAGGTTGCGTGCCACGACCTTCAGATCCTCGGCGTTTAACATGGTGGCGAGCTGACCAGCGGCCGGGCCGACACCCAGCGGACGGGCGAAGACCTCTCGCAGTACGCCGTTCACCGTGAGCCGGCCCCGTAGCCGCGCGACAAGCCCCGCATCGGCGGCACGCTGCAGGTACGGCGTCGCGTCGGCGCCGACCAACGCCGACACCTCCGCCTCGGTGACCAGGCCACCCAGCGCCAGAGCCGCCTCCAACACCTGAAGGGTCGGCAGGTCAAGGCCAGCAAGCTGATCATATGGACTCACGGCGGCGCTCCCAGGACACACGGCGACGCCCTGAATTCAACCGCACGGACCGTTTCCGCCTGACGCGACCCGCCAGCCGCCAGACTCCGCGCCCGGCGAACTGTCCAACTCCCGCAGGCACCCTGACCGAGCAGCAGGCCGCGGTGCAGCGTTGGGAACGCGAACTGCGCGCAGCGGGCGTTCACCCATGCCGCTCGAAGATCGAGGCGGCGCCATGGTGCGTCGGCGTACCGCAGTCGGACGAGCAGGCGACAGCCGAGCCGAGTGGCCGGTACTTCGAGCATCATGTCAAACTGCTGCTGCCCAGCACGGCGGTCGCCGATCTGGCGGCCGGCGAACGACTTCCGCTCCCACCGGAGATGCTGACCCTGCCCGGTGTCGACGAGCCGATGCTGGCCGCACCCGCCTCGCTGGCGCTGGCATGGAAGCTGCTTCACGGCCGAGACCGTGCTGTCCTGGAAAGTCGACTGGACCAACTTCACCGACGAGTACCCCGGTATCTCGGGTACCGCCGAGCAGTGGACCAGGCGACTGGCCCTGGCCCTCGAACAGGCCTGGACCTGACCACGCCAGAACAGGTCGACGAAACCGGCACCCGCTCCATCCGACTGTCGTGACAGTTGATAGCGCGCGATAGGCGGCAGCAGATCCGCGCGTCCTGTGGTCGTGTCAGATGAGCCGGTCGCGCAGCAGACTGTGTCTGAACTGGTAGACGCCGCCAGCCTGGCGCAGCACTCCTCGCCGATGGGCATCGGCAAGGAATGCCATGAGCGGCCAGGGCAGATCTTTCCGCATGCACCACCACAGCCGCGCGTATTGAAACGGCCCCCATGAGGCCGTCACGAACCCGACCGAGAGGCCGAAGGTGAGCCCGACGGTGAGCCCGAGCATGAGCCCGACGGTGAGCCCGAGCGTGAGCCCCACCAGGAGCCCCACGGCGATCCCGAACGCGATCCCGAAGGTGAGCCCGCACGCCAGCCCGTACGCGAGCCCGTTTGCCAGCGCTCGACGCCGGTCGTTGCGCAGGAGTGTGAGCGGATCAGAGGCGGTGATTTCGGCGTCGCCGCCGTTGAGAGACGTACTGGCTTCGTGGGCGAGCAGAACTATGAGTACTAGCACGAGCGCCGCCACGAATGCGCCCGAGAGCCCTACCACGAGCCAGCCCACCAGCCCCACCACGGGTATGGCCACGAGCCCGGATCCGTTCCGACGCAGGAACGACCGGCTCGACCATCGCCAGATTATCTGCCGTCGAGATGGAGTCATGTTCCCGAACGCAAGCCCGAATGTGAACCCGCCTTCGGCGAGGAACGCGATCCCGCTCGTGAGTCCAAGTATCAGCCCGAGCAGGAGCCCGAGCCGGTGCCCGAGCGCGACCCCGAGCGGGAGCCCGAATGCGAGCCCGATCGCCGATCCGAGTGTGAGCCCGAACGCGGGCCCGAACGCGAGCCGTATGGGACGGGGAAGGGTGTGGACGAGTTCCCACCAGGCTAGGTCGTGAGTGTTGCGGCGGTGCATGTGGTGGGCGAGGTTGCGGAGGTACCGGTCGGCGTCTGCACGGTGCCAGGTGTGGCCTGTGGGGTCTGGCTCGGGAGGATCGGGGTAGGCGGCAGGAATCAGCCGGTCGAGGAGATGGGTGCGGATGGTGACGGTGTCGGGCAGGTCGAGGAGTCTGCCGGGCTGATTGTCGGGCTGGTGGGGGTCGGTGTGGGTGAGGCGGGCGAGGTCGACCCACAGGGGTGCATTGAGGGCCGAGGCCAGCCGTCCGTCGGTGTCGCGGTCGAATGCTGCTTCCCAGTCGCCGGGGCGGTTGGTGGTCCGCTGCAGGTATGCACACGCCACGTCCGCGGCGATGGTGGTGAGTTCCAGTACCGCGGCGGCGGCCATCGTGGTGCCGGGCAGTCCGGTGAGGGTGTCGAGGTACTCGGTGGTGCGGCTGGTCAGCACGAGTGGTTGGTCGGGGTCGAATGTGTTGTTGATGGCTTGGACGGCGCGTGCTCGGCGCGGAGCGGGCATTTCGTCGAGGCCGTCGAGCAGCGGCAGTAGTTGGCTGGTGGTGATGGGGCTGCGGTGGCCGTACTCGGTCGCAAGTTGGGTGGTGATCCACTGTTCGAGGGTCTGCTCGTCCGGGTTCCAGGTGGGCAGGCGCAACAACACCGGCACCCGGTCTTCCGGGGTGCGGGCCCGAAGGAGGCGCAGGGCCTCGCGCAACAACAGGGTGGTCTTGCCCGCGCCTGGTTCACCGAGCAGGATGACCCGGCCGCGCAGCCGCTCGTCCGTCAGGACCTGGTGCAGAGCGTCGGGGCTACGCAGATCGAGGCAATCGTCAAGGTTCAGCGGCGTGGGGTCGCCGTCACTGCGAATGTTGCTCCAGTGGTCGGCGATCGGCGGGCCGATCGTGGTCCAGGCGACGGGCAGGGGATGCGGATTGGCCAGCCGGCGACGGTGCAGCTCTGGACGCCACACCTGCTCCACTGCGGTGGCGAGTCCGTCCAACCCTGACGAATCCGCCTGCCCGTCACGAGTGCCGGCAGGGCCATCGGCGGACCGCACCGCCCGGACCGTCAAGGCCAGCCCGAGGAGGCCGGACATGCCTCCGATGATGCTGAAGACCTTGTCGAGCCCCTCCAGCACGTCATTGTCGTGCAAGGATCGGGCCAGCAGGTAAAGCACCACACCCAGGATCAGAAGCCCCGCACCCCAGGCAATGCGCCGCCCTCGGCCCCCGACCCGATTGCCAGCCACCACCACACCCTACCTACCGTGACCGATGCGACACGCTGATGATCATTCGTCATCGGCAGTCGCGGGTGGTGTCGGGGTGGTCGCCTCACCGCCTGGCGGCTGGCTGGACGAGGTCCGGGCCGCCGGACAGCTGGTCAGAGTTGGACGACGTGACCCACCCGTGGCGGCGTGCGGCCTGCGAGGACGTCCAGCCAGGCGTGCCGCAGCGCCTCGGGACCGTTGCCGACCTGCACGTCGAGCCGATCGTTGAGCACCGGGACGAAGCGCTGCCAGGCATCGGTGAACCGTGCGTCCAGGCCGTCGCGGCCCCAGTCCTGGCTGCGCTTGCGCATCTGCACCGGGGCGAAGAAGACCTCCCCGGCGGCGTCGGCGTTGGGGGTCTGCTGGGTGAGCCCGACGGCGATGTCCCGGATCAGCCGGTCGCCGAGGTGGTCGCGCAGGGCGGCCCGGGTGGCGGGTGAGCCGGACAGGTCCAGGTAGACGGTGGCCACCGGGTCGAGGGTGTCGATGTCGTCGTAGCTGAGCACGGTGTCGTAGCAGCCGAGTGACCGGGTGAAGGCGACATTGCCCGGCGAGGTCAGGCCGATCAGGCGCGGTCCGCGGCCGTGCAGTTCGAAGGCGGCAGCGTACGCCGTCTTGCTCGACGCCGAGGACAGCACCAGCGACTGGGCGCCGTAGTGGTCGTTGTCGATGATCTGGTCGGCGAGCATGAAGGAGGTGAAGAACAGCGGCCGGAACAGGATCAGCAGGTCTTCCTGCTCGGCCCGGTAGGCGGGGTCCCCGGTGGTCGACCGGTACGCGTTGTACGGCGAGGGCAGGTCGACCCGGTGGCCGCTGGCGTCCCGGAACCCGGTGGCGTCCGCCCGCTGCGGGCGTACCACCAGATGGCCGGCGGGCGGGAGGTAGCCGTAGACCCGTTGGCCCGGCTCGACCCCGGCCACGGTGGAGGCGGTCACCTCGGCGAAGCCCCACAACGGCGGCAGCCCCCACCGACGGTCCAGCCCTCGGGCCTCGGGTGGGAAGAACTCCCAGTAGCGCATCGCCTCGCCGAGCACCGCGTAGGTCACGTTGTTGGCGGTCAGCCCTACCCGGTCCACCCGCAGCAGCGCCTCCCCGTCGGCCAGCGCGGGCACGGAGTTGTCGACGAGAGTGGTGTCAGCGAGGTCGGCACGGGCCACGGCGAAGGTCCACGAGTCAGCCATGAGGTGACGCTAGGCAGACACCGGCCGTGAGACAAGTGCACTGGGAGTGCAAAATCCCACTCGATGGGGATCAGCTTCCGGCGTGCCGCAGGAGTGCTGCGTGGTCATCGTGGGCGCGGCGTCTTCGATGGACATGGCGGCCAGGGGGCGAGGCAACAATTATGAGTGGGGGCGGCACTGGCCCGCGCGGCCCTCGACGAGGCCCGCACCGCGAACCTGCGGGTCCTGGCCACCTGCCCGTTCATCGCGGGCTGGATCGCCCGACACCCGGAGTACCAGGACCTGCTGTACCAGTCCCGCAGCAGGGTCAGCGACTGAACACATCTCGGGTGCGTACGCGGCGGTGAACTCCGTAGAGTGTCGCGGCATCAGCGTGTAGCTCAGTTAGCAGAGCACCGGGCTCGCATCCCGGAGGGCGCGGGGGCGGGGCCCGCCACGCTGGCGTGAGCGACAACGACATCCGCGTCGGCGTGAGCTTTTCCCTGGGCCAGTTGGCGCGTGCCCTGACCGCCGCCGGGACGCATGAGGATCCGGCCGCCCGGCAGCGGGCGGAGCAGCGGGTACGCCGCTGGCAGCAGGTCGTGGACGGGATGGCCGCAGGAACGCTGGACATCGGTTCGCGTACCCCGATGTGGGGCCTGCCGGTGTGGGTGACGCCGGAGGTGCTCCACGGCGGCTTCGCGACCGGAACGCCGGCCGCCGGCGGCGCGCTGCGCCCGGACGAGGCCGACCGGGCGCGGCGGTGGGGCCTGCCGGCCGCGCGCCGGGTCCTGTTCTGGTCCTGGCTGACCGATGCGGGCCTGGCGGAACTGGGCGAGCTGCTCGACAGCGGTCGCTACCGGGTGGAGTACGCGGAGGAGGCGGCGCTGCCGGTGGTGGCGTGGTTGCTGCGCGCTGGAGCAGCGGCAGCCGAACGCGCAGATCGAGACGATGCGCGAGGCGCTGACGGTGTGGAACCCGTTCGCCGACGAGTTGTTGACGTTGTGGTGCGAGACCGTCGTCGACGGCCGGGTCGGCGCGGTGACGCCGGAGGGTTGGCTGCCGCGAGCCGCCCAGCTGCTGGTCCGCTACCGGCACCTCGCCGCAGCGTATCCGCGCTGCCGCAAGCATCGCCACCGCGGTTGGCGGCGGCGACCGCGGCCTCGGCGTACCCCGATCCGGCCCTGCGCATCCTGATGGACGCCACCTACCGTGCCTTCCGCAGTCGCCGCTCCGTGTTGCTGCTGAACCTGGAGCACCAGGTAAGCGTGGCCGAGCTGCCCTGGGTCAGGGCGGTCGCGTCGGCCCGGATCGACTCCAGCGACACCCGCGAACAGGCCGGTCGCACCCTGGCCCGGCTGGCGTCGGCGGCGGTGACCGGCTTCCCTGCCACGGTGCTGCCCAACCCGCTCGTCAAGGAGCTGTCGACGCTGTCGAAGCAGTGCCTGGACGAGGTGCTGCGGCTGACGGCACGCATCCACCACAACCCCCGCCCGCTGAGCACCGTCAAGAACACCGCGTACGCCTGGCGGCACATGCTGTTCTTCCTGTCGCTGTCCACGGGCGAGGAGCAGGCGGCCTTCCTGGCCCACTCCGCGCAGCGACTGGCCGCCCAGCCCGACCACGTGCGGACCCGGCTGGCGCCGGCCGTGACCGGGCTCGGGCACATCGTCGGCGGCGGGACCTTCGATCCGAACGGCCGGGCCGGTACGGGCCGACGACTGCTCGGCTGGGCCACAAGAGAGCACTGGATCCTCGGCCCGTCACCCCGGGGGGCATGACTCACCGTCACCGCGTGATCGTGGTACGTGGCCGTTGCCCCTGTTCGGTCGCAATTTGCCTGCGCCCGCCGACCGCCGCGCCAAGTTTCACCAGGTCAGCCCCTTGACCATCACCAGACCGCTCGCCTATGTTCAGTGATGTCTACAGACCAACGCGGACATCAGTGAACAAGCGATGGGAGCGACGTGGCCACGGCTCAGGAACTCACCCCCGCGGCGATCAGGGCTCTCACCCGAGAGGTCTCGCCGGCTGAAGCCGAGGCCCTGCACGAGCAGATCTCGCAGCTGATGCGGCAGCGCATCGAGTCGGGTGAGTGGCCGGAGCACCTGAAGTTGCCGGCGGAGCCGGACCTGGCGGGCGCGCTGAACGTCTCGCGGGGCACCGTCCGGCGGGCGATCCGGACCCTGATCGAGGCCGGCCTGCTCAAGCAGACCCGTGGCAAGGGCACCTTCGTACGCGGGCAGATGCTGGAGCAGGAGTTCGCCCAGGAGTTGATCTCCACGGCGCAGAGCCTGGACCGGGAGGGCGTGGAGTACCAGACCCAGGTGCTGTCCGCCCGGGTCATCCAGGCACCGAGCCACATCGCCGCCCACCTCGGTCTGCCCGCTGACGACCTCAGCGTGCTGGCCATCCGGCGTACCCGATCGGTCGCCGGTGAGGTGGTCTACCTGCTGGACAACTACCTGCCGACCGTCCTGTGCCCGGATCTGTCCCCGCAGGTCCTGCAGGACCGGTCGTTGTTCGGAGTGCTCGAACACGACTACGGCGTGACCGTCGACTCCGTGCGGCGTACCTTCTCCGCCATTCTCCCCGGCGACGAGGTCAGTGACGCGATGTCGCTGCGCCCGGGCGTCCCCGTCCTCTACCTCGAACAGATCTCCTACCAGTCCAACGGAGACGCCGTCGAGTACTCCGATGTCTGGGTACGCGGAGACCGCGTCCGGATCTCCTCCTGGATCAAACGGTAGGCATCCGCCCACCGCCCCCCATCTCGCACCACACCCCCCACCCCCACGCGCCCCGACGGTGGTCCTCCACCGCCGTCGATGCGTGCTGTCAACAGGAGACATCATGCGAAACGAGGCTTCATTCAGGTTGTCCCGCCGGGGCCTGCTGACCGGCGCCCTGGGCTTCACCGGCGCGCTGGCCCTCGGTGCCTGCGCCTCCCGCGAAGGCGACACAGGCACCCCTGGCGCCACGACAGGCGCCCAGACACTCGGCGCCTCCGGCATGGAATGGGACCGCTTCAAGGGCGAGACCCTCAACCTCCTGCTCTGCGAACACTGGTGGACCTCCGCGGTCAGCAAGCGGTTCTCCGAGTTCGAGGCCCTGACCGGGATGAAGATCAAGGCCAACACCCTGTCCGAGGACAGCTACTACCAGCAGGCCCTGGTGGCCCTCTCCTCCGGCGCCACCACGTACGACGCGCTGATGGTGGGCAACCTGCAGGCCGGGCAGTACATGAACGCCGGGTGGCTGGAGCCGCTGGACACCTACTTCGGCGGCGGTGGTCTGGTCAACGCCGACTGGTTCGACACCAACGACTTCTTCGCACCGGCCCGCAAGGCCAGCAGCCTCAACGGGGAGCTGATGGCCCTTCCGCTGTCCGCCGAGGCCGGGGTGGTCATCTACCGCAAGGACCTCGCGACCCAGGCCGGCATCAACGGGTTCCCCACCCAGGAGAGCCTGGTCGACGCGAGCGCCAAACTCTCCGCCGCCATGGAGCGCCCCTTCGCCGGCCGAGGCCGCCGTGGTCTGGACATCGTCTGGACCTGGACGAACTTCTTCCTCACCCAGGGCGGAGAGTTCTACAACGGCAACACCCCGACGGTCGACAGCCCCGAGGCGGTCGCGGCCACCGAGCTGTACGTGCAGCAACTGCTCACCAAGTACGGCCCCAAGGGTGCCTCCAACATGAGCTGGCTGGAGGCCACCGGCACGGTCAACGAGGGCCGGGCGGCCCTCTACACCGACGCCAGCGGCCTGCTGTCGGTCGTGCTCGACAAGAACAGCAGCAAGCACACCGACCAGATCGCGGTGTCCCGGTGGCCCGGAAGCGCCGCCGCCAAGGCCGCCCCGAACTACTGGTACTGGATGGCCGGCATCCCCAAGGCCTCCCGCAAGAAGGAGCAGGCCGCCCTCTTCTACGCCTGGGCGATGAGCAAGGAGACCGCCACCTCGGTCAGCTCCGAGTCGGGCAGCCCCTCGGCCCGCGAGTCCGTGTGGTCGAACGAGGACTTCCTCTCCTTCTACCCCGGCGACATGTCGACCGAGATCGTCGCCAACCTCCAGGCCGTGCAGCCGGACCGGGTCCCGTACGCCCGGCCCACCTTCCCCAGCGAGGCCGACGCCCTCTCCCTGGAACTGATCAAGGTGCTGGTGGACGGCAAGGACCCGAAGCGTGCCATGGCCGACGCGGCTGCCGCGATGGCCCGAGCGGGCCGATGAGTCGCCGTCCCGCCGGCCTGACCTGCCGGCGTCGCCCACGCCGAACGAGGTTGTGATGTCCGCAGACCGAACAGCTGTGCTGTCGCGGCAGGCCGCCGGCTCCCCGCCGGCGGCACCGCCGGGCACCCCCGGTGGTACGCCGAGACCGGACGACAGGCGCAGCAGAAGACTGTTCCTCATCGGCATGCTCGCCCCGATGACCGTGCTGCTGCTGGCGTTCACGGTCTACCCCTTCGTGTCGGTGCTGGTCAACTCGCTGCGGCACAACAACCTGACCCGCCCCGACGAGCAGGGCTTAGCCGGGCTGACCAACTTCGCCAACACCATCGAGGAACCGGGCCTGCTCCGGGCGCTGCTGCTCACCGTCGGCATGGTCCTGGTCGCCCTGGTAGCCGAGTTCCTCCTGGGTACCCTCGCGGCCTCGCTGCTGTGGCGACCACTGCGCGGCAGCCGCCTCTACCTGGCGCTGCTGGTGTTGCCGTTCGGCGCCACCCCGGTCGCGGCGTACCTGTCCTGGCGGCTGATGCTCAACCCGGACGGCGGGCAGATCAACGCCACCCTGGCCGCCGTCGGGCTACCCACACCGGGCTGGACCTCGGAACCCATGCTGGCCGTGCTCGCCCTCGTGGTGGTCGACATCTGGCAGTGGGCGCCGTTCATCACCCTGGTCATGCTCGCCGGCCTGAAATCCCTGCCGGACGAGACCTTCGAAGCCGCCGCCCTCGACGGCGCCAGCGCCCTGCAACGGCTGGTCCGCATCGCGCTGCCGATGCTCAAACCGCTGGTGGCCTTCGTCGTCACGATCCGGGCGATCGACGCGGTCCGCACCTTCGACTCCATCTGGATCATCACCGGGGGAGGGCCGGGAGCGGCGACGGAGACCCTTGTCGTACGCATCTACCGGACCGCCTTCAACGACCTGCACATCGGTGAGGCCTCCGCGCTGGGCCTGCTGCTGCTCGTCGTCCTGTTCATCGTCGGGAAACGGTTCGCCGCACCCGCGCTGCAACGGTTGGAGCACTAGTGCACGAGTCTCGAAAAGGCCGGGTGCTGCGGACCGCGGCGATCTGGGCCCTCATCTGCTGGTCGATCCTGCCGTTCGCCTTCATGCTCCGGGTCGGCTTCGCCGCCCCCAGCGACATCCACGGCGGTGCGCCGGACTGGCTGGCCCCGCTGTACGTGTTCAACTTCGCCGACCTGTTCGGCGACGCCGAGTTCATGGGGGCGATCGGGCGGTCGGTGCTCGTCGCGGTGGTGTCCTCCGCGATCGCCATCGCCGCCGCCACCCCGGCCGCCTACGCCTGCGCCCGCATGCAGTTCAAGGGCCGGTCCGACTTCGAGTTCTGGGTGCTGTCCACCCGGATGCTCCCGGCGGTCGTCGTGGTCATCCCGTACTTCGTGCTGTTCCGCGAACTCGGCGGCATCGACACCGTATGGGCGCTGACCGTCATGCACACCGTGGTCAACCTGGCGGTGACCTTCTTCCTGCTGCGCAGCTTCTTCGCGGACCTGCCGGCCGCGGTCTTCGAGGCCGCCGACCTGGACGGCTGCTCCGAGACCAGGAAGTTCCTGAGCGTGGCCTGGCCGATGGTCCGCAACGGGGTGGCCGCCGCGGCCGTACTGAACTTCATCTTCTCCTGGAACGAGTTCGTCTTCGCCCTCACCCTGGCCAGCGGCGAAGCGAAGACCGTCTCGGTGGCGATGCTGGGGTTCATGCAGTTCCAGTCGGTGGCCGTCGGCCCGATGATGGCCGCCGGAACCCTGGCCGTGCTCCCGGTCGCCGTCGTGCTGTTCCTAGCCCAGAAGCAGCTGGTCACCGGCATGAGCTTCGGGGCGGTGAAGGGATGACCGACCTGGTGTGCGTCGTGGACGCCGGCACCACCGGCATCCGCTGCGCCCTGGTCGACGATCAGGGCGAGGTGCACGCGCAGCGCAGCCACGAACTGGTCATCGACCACCCCCACCCGGGCCACGCCGAACAGTCCCTGCCGGCGATGTGGGAGGTGACCGTACGGCTGCTCCGGGACGTCCAGGCCCTCGCCGCACAGGCCGGGCATCGCATCGTCGCGCTCACCCTGGCCACCCAGCGGGCCTCCGTCGCCGGCCTAGACCGGGACCTGCGACCGGTCACCCCGCTGGTGCTCTGGATGGACCAGCGCGGCGCCGGCGAACTGGAGGCCATGGGCCGGTCGGTGGACGCGCAGACCTACAGCCGGATCTCCGGCATGCCGCTGAGCACCATGCCGGCCCTGGCCACCCTGGTCTGGCTGCGCCACCACACCCCGCAGGCGTACGCGGACTGCGCGTACTTCGTCGGGGTCCAGGAGTGGCTGCTGCACCGGCTGGCCGGCGGCCCGCCGCAGGTCGACCGCAGCTGCGCGTCCTGGTTCGGACTGCTCGACCTGAGCGACGGACGCTGGAGCAGCGACCTGCTGGCCGCCTTCGACCTCGACGAGGACCGGCTGCCCGCGCTGCGCGCCTCCACCGACGTCGCCGGTCGACTTCTCGACGAGGTGGCCGACACCACCGGCCTGCCCCGCCGGCTGCCCGTGTACGTCGGCGGCGGCGACCAGCAGTGCTCGGCGGCCGGCGGCGGTGGGGTGCGGGCCGGTGCCGCCACGGTCAACCTGGGCACCTCGGCGACGATGGTCTTCCCGGCCGCCGTCGGCGACGCCCCCGAGGTCGCGGGCTTCGTCCGCGCCGCGCACGTCGTCGAGGACCACGTGTCCGTCGAGGGCACCATCCCCGCCTGCGGATCGGTGCTCCGCTGGCTGCGAACCCTGCTGCGCTACGGCGACGACGAGGCGGCGTACGAACGCATGTCCGCCGACGCCGACGCGGTTCAACCCAGCGCCCGGGGCCTGCTGTTCGCACCGACCATGGCGGGGGTCGGTACCCCGCACTGGACGGCGGCGAGTGGCCGGATGAGCGGCCTGGACTTCGCCCACGGACCGGGCTTCGTCGTCCGGGCCGCCATGGAGGGCATCGCCCTCCAGGTCCGGGACGTGCTGCACCACCTGCCACCGGCCCTGGCCGGGTCGACCTTGACCGCGATCGGCGGCGGTGCCCGATCGGCCGTGTTCTGCCAGATCCTGGCCGACGTCACCGGCCGGGCCGTCGAGGTGCCGGCGGGTGATCCGCAGGCGGCCCCGCTGCGCGGCGCGGCCATGTCGGCCTGGGTGGGACTAGGCCGGTACGACAACCTCCCGCACGCCGCCGGCCCACTGCTAGCCGCTGGTCGACGCCACCGGCCCGACCCCACCACCGCCCCTGTCTACGACGCGCTGTACGGCCGGTACCTCGCCCTGTCGGGCCTGGCAGCGGCGTGACGAGCACAAGCAAGGAGAACACGAGAATGGAAGCCCACCCTGCCGACGAGCAGTCGATGCGGGCGTTGCTGCTGACCGGTGACCGCCAATCGGTCGTCCGCCAGGTGCCGCGCCCGGTGCCGGCCCACGACGAGGTGCTGGTCCGGGTGACCGTGTCCGCGGTGTGCGGCAGCGACCTGCCGCACTACCGCAAGTCGGCGCAGGAACTAGGCCACCGGCTGCACACCGTCCCCGGCCACGAGGCGGTGGGAGTGATCGCCCGGGCCGCCGCCAGCGGCGACGGACCGGCCGAAGGCACCCGGGTCATCGTCTACCAGCACTCGGGCTGCGGCGACTGCACCTTCTGCCGCAGCGGTGAGCCGATGTTCTGCGCCGACCGGCGCACCCTGGGCAACCACCGCAGCGGCGCGGACGCCGAATACCTCACCGCACCGGCCACCGGGGTCCTGCCCGTACCCGATGACGTCAGCGACGCCATGGCGGCCCTGATCGCCTGCAACTTCGGCACCGCGTACTCGGCCTTCCGCAAGTCCGGGGTAGCGGTGGGTGACCGGGTGGCCGTGTTCGGCCTCGGGCCGGTGGGCTGCTGCGTGGTGGCCCTGGCGGCGGCCGCCGGAGCAGAGGTGTTCGCCGTCGACCCGATCGAGGGGCGGCGGGACCTGGCCAAGACCCTCGGGGCCGCCACCCTCATCGACCCGATCGGGCAGGACCCGGTAGCCGTCGTCGCGGCCGTGACCGAGGGGCGCGGACCCGAGGTCGTCTTCGAATGCTCCGCCAACCCGGCCGCCCAGACCCAGGTGATGAAGTTGGCCCGGCCGCACGGCACGGTCGTGTTGCTCGGCGCCAACAACAGCATGGAGATCGACCCCGGGGTCGACGTGATCCGCAAGGAACTGCGGGTCATCGGCAGTTGGGTCTTCACCCAGCCCGAGTTCCCGGCGGTCCTGCGAGCCGCCCGCAGCCTTCCCGCCCTGCAGCACCTGATCACCGATCCCTTCCCCGCCCAGCGGGCCCCCGAAGCGCTGGCCGCGGCGGACGCCGGGCACATCGGCAAGGTGCTGATCGACTGGTCCTGACCCGGTCAGGCGTACCTGCCGCTCCGGTAATCCCTCTTCCACCCTCCCGGTTCGACCCCATCCGTGCGGTTGTCGGCGTACCCGCCCGCCGCAGGGTGCCGCATGTCCGCAGAAGGAGATCCCGCAATGACTTCCGCCCCCGCAAACCTGCCGGCCGACCTGACTCCCGCCACCCTGGCGCCGTACATCCAGCACACCCTGATCGAGGTGGGTACCACCCGGGACCGCATGATCGAGCACGCCGAGGAGGCCCTGAAGTACGGCTTCAACGCGGCGATGGTGCCCGGCTCCTGGGTGCCGGTGGTCGCCGAGGTGCTGCGCGGCAGCGCCGTCCAGGTCGCCTCCGCCCTCGACTTCCCGACCGTCGGGGTCACCACCAGCGCCGGCAAGGCCTTCGAGGCGGAGAGCCTGGTGCGCGCCGGTGCCCAGCAGATCGACATCGGCGTCCAGATCGGCTGGCTGAAGAGCGGCATGTACGACGAGTTCCGTGAGGACATCGCCGGTGTGGTCCGGGCCTCCGGGGTCCCGATCAAGGTGATGCTGGAACTGCCGCTGCTGACCGAGGCGGAGCGGGAGACCGCGATCGAACTGTCCATCGAGGCCGGTGCCGCGTACCTGAAGAACGCCAGCAGCGGCGCGATCGAGGTCGCCAACCCGACCAGCATCGGCTACCTGGTGGAACGTGCCGCCGGCCGGACCAGGGTCAAGGCGTCCGGCAGCATCAAGTCCTACCCGCAGGCCGTCGGGCTCCTGCGTGCCGGCGCCGAACTGCTCGGCACCAGCGCCGGAATCGCGATCGTGACCGACTCGGCCAACGAGGAGACGATCAGCTACTGACCGGATGACCACACCCAGGGCGTCGGTAGCCGGGCATCGTCGGATCCGCCGACGCCAACGGCGACCGACGTCCTGGGAATCTCCGTGGGATTCACACTCCCGGCGTTAGGCATAGGATCTGGCGTCGGGGCTGTGGTGATCGAGCCGAGGCACGGCCCCGATGACAGGGGAGGGAGGGATGTGTCTCGAACGCCTCGTCTCGGTCTGCTCCGCGAGCCCGACTTCCGCCGCTTCTTCGGTGCGACCGTGGCCGGGCAACTCTCCGACCGGTTCGTGTATCTGGCACTGCCGCTGGTGGCGATCGTCTGGCTCGACGCGGACGAGTTCGAGGTCGGGGTCCTGACCGCGATGACGACGGCAGGATCGCTGCTGATCGGGCTGCCGGCCGGGGCCTGGATCGACCGCTGGCGCAAGCGCCCGGTCATGGTCAACACGGATCTGGTGCGAGCGGCGCTGTTGCTGCTCGTACCGCTGGCCTGGTGGACGGACACCCTGACCATCTGGCTGCTGTTCGCGGTCGCGCTTGCCCACGGCCTGCTGACCGTGCTGTTCGAAGTCGGCTACACCAGCTACCTGCCGGCGCTGGTCGGCCGTGAGCATCTCGTCGAGGGCAACGCGAAGATCGCCGCAGCCCGTTCCGCCGTGAGCATCAGCGGCCCCGGTCTGGGCGGGCCGCTGGTCGCCGGGCTGGGCGCGCCGCTGACACTGGTCGCGAGTTCCGCCGGAATGCTGCTGTCCGCGCTGGGACTGCTGCGCATCCGTACGCCGGAGCCCCGGCCACCGGCTGCCGCCGACCGGCATCTGGTGCGTGAGGTCGCGGAAGGGCTGCGGTTCGTGCTCGGTCATCCGCTGCTGCGACCGACGCTGTTCACCGACGGCATCTTCAGCCTCTTCCTCGTCACCTACCAGACGATGCTGCTGGTGTTCCTGTCCCGGCATTTGGGTCTGGGGTCCTTCGGCATCGGGCTGGTGCTGTCCGTGATGGCCTGCGGCGGGTTCGCCGGGGCACTGCTGGCCCGCCGGGTGGTCGCCCGGATCGGCCCCGGCCCGGCCGTCTGGCTGGCTCCGCTGTGTACGGCGCCGGCCGCCGCCCTGTTGCCGGCGGCTCGGCCCGGCTGGCCGCTCTGGCTAGCCGTGGCCGGGCTGGCCCTGCTCTCCCTGGGTGGGGTGGTCCGACTGATCGCGCAGGTGGGTTTGCAGCAACACGTCACGCCGGACCGGCTGCTCGGCCGAATGAGCGCCACCGTCCGCTTCGTCCAGTGGGGCAGCATGCCGATCGCGGGTCTGCTCGGTGGCCTGCTAGGTGGTCTGCTCGGCGCGCCGGCAGTGCTCTGGATCGGGGCGGCCGGGATGACCGCCGCCTTCCTGCCCGCACTGCTGTCGCCGCTGCGGGCGACGCGCGAGTTGCCGGTGACGGAGGAAGGGCGCACTCCGGTTCCGGAGCGTGGCTGACGCTGCTGGGTACGTGGGGCGTACCCGGGTCAGCCGCTGACCGGCACGGCCTCGGCTGCGGCGTTGTACGGGGTCCAGGGGGGTTCGCGCAGGGCGGGGCAGTGTTCCGGGGTCGGATGGTTGGCGATGTGGATCATGTGGTCTAGGGCGTCGCGGGCGGCGGTCAGGGCGGCGATGGCGGCCGTGATGCGTTGGCGTTCGGTGGCCATCAGCTCGAAGACCTCGGGAGAACCCTGCCCGGTGTCGACGTAGGGCATCAGTTGCAGGATGGTCCGGCTGGGTAGGCCGGCGGTGAAGAACTGCTGGATCAGCCGGACCCGTTCCACCGCCGAGTCGGGGTAGACGCGCTGGCCACTGAGGGTGCGTTCCGAGGTCAGCAGGCCCTGCTCCTCGTAGTACCGCAGGGCTCGGGTGCTGACCCCCGCCTGTCGCGCCAGGTCGCCGATGCGCATCTGGGTCTCCTCTCGACTTGCCCTTGACGTCAACGTCAGCTCCTACCGTAGTCGACGCAGGGCCGGACCCGGCCCAGCGAAACCGGAGCAGACCCATGCAGGGAGCAATGATCCCGATGAACATCGCCGACCAGATCGCCCTAGTCACCGGCGCCAACCGGGGCATCGGCCGCCAGTTCGTACTCGAACTGCTGGCGCGTGGGGCGCGCAAGGTGTACGCCACCGCCCGTCACCCCGAGACCCTGGGCTTCGACGACCCCCGGGTGGTGCCGCTGCGACTCGACCTGCTCGACCACGACACCATCCGCGCGGCCGCGGCCACCGCGACCGATGTCACCCTCCTGGTCAACAACGCCGGCATCGCCACCGGCGCCCAGCTGGTCACCGGCGACCTGACCGAGGTACGCCGGGAAATGGACACCCACTTCTGGGGCACCCTTGAGATGATCCGGCAGTTCACCCCGGTGCTCGCCGCAGGCGGCGGAGGCGCGATCGTGAACGTGCTGTCCGCCCTGTCCTGGTTCGCCGCCCCGGGCACCGGCTCCTACTCGGCAGCCAAGGCCGCCGAGTGGAACATGACCAACGCGGTACGCCTGGAACTGGCCCCGCAGGGCACCCTGGTCCAGGGGGTCCTGCTCGGTGCCGCCGACACGACCATGTCGGCCGGTTACGACGGACCCAAGATCGAGGCCCGGGAGGTCCCCCGACTGTCCCTGGACGGCCTGGAAGCCGGTTCGATCGAGGTGATCGTCGACGACTGGACCGCGATGGTGAAGTCCTCCCTGTCGGGAGACCCCGCCCCCTTCTACACCCAGATCACCGAACTCCTCGGCGTCAACTGACCGCCGCTGCCGCCTCACCAGGAGGGCCCGGCGGTGTCGTGCGCCGGGCCCCCTGAGGTGGGTCAGGGACTCCAGACCACGTGCGGGTTCACCTGCCCGGTCCAGTTGAAGACGGCCATGTTGTCCCAGCCGTTGCCGGTGCCGTTGATGTCCGCCGGATCCCAGCCGTTGCCCCGGATCGCGTACCAGGTGGGCTCCCAGTAGAAGACCCCGACCCCACCGGCATTGCGTACGGTGTTCTGCACCCAGCTGAACTGCTGTGCCTGTCCGGCCCAGGTGGCCGGGATGTTGTCACACAGCACCGTGCCCGGGATCGCGTTGCCCTGATGGTCGGCGTTGGCGGTGGTGAACTGGTACGCGGTCTCGGCGAGCACGACCGGCTTGCCGTAGCGGGACCGCAGGTCGGCGACCACGTTGTACAGGTTCGCCAGGGAGCCGTGCCACATGCAGTAGTAGGACAGGGCGGTGACATCCCAGGTCACCCCCTGGGCCCGGATGCCGTCGTAGAACCAGCGGGCATTCGCCATGCTGTCCGCGTTCGCGGTGTGGATCCACACCTGGGTGCCGCTGTTGCAGTCCTTGGTGGCCCGGTAGCCCTGCTTGAGCAGGCTGGCCAGCGGGGCGAAGTTGTTGTTGACCACCCGTCCGGCCGGCCACAACATGCCCACGTTGATCTCGTTGCCGATCTGCACCGCGTCCGGGGTGGTGCCCTGCGCCTTCAGGGCGGTGCACACCTCGTGGGTGTAGGCGTAGACGTCGTTCTGCAACTGGCTCAGCGAGTGGTTGGCCCAGGCTGCGGGCGGATACTGCTTGCCCGGGTCGGCCCAGGTGTCCGAGTAGTGGAAGTCGATCAGGAGCTTGAAGCCCTTGGCTTTGATCGTCCTGGCCTGCTGGAGCACCTTGGCCTTGTTGTTGTAGCCGCTGACCGGGTTGTTCCAGATCCGCAGCCTCAGGTAGTTGACCCCCTTGGCGGCGAGGATGTCGTACGGGTCGGCCTGCGCGCCGGAGGCGTCGTAGTACCGGGCCCCTAGGTCCAGACTGCGTTGCAGGGAGGAGACGTCCGCGCCGCGCATGGTGAGGGTGTTGGCCGCCTGCGCGGGGACGGTCAGGGCCAGCGGGGCCGCGAGGACGACCACCGCCAGGACGGCCCGGAGGGACGGTTTCATGGCGCTCCTTCACATGGAGGATGCGATGCCCGCCCGGAGAGCGGGCACGTCCGGCGGTCCCGCCGGACGGTTCTGGGACCAGGTGAGGTGGTGGTGGGTCAGCCGGCCGACTACGGTGGCGGCCCAGGCCCAGACAGCCGATCCCGGTGTACGCCCCGCGTCAGCCGGACTCGCCGCTGCCCGCTCCATTGTCCCCGGTGTGGCCGAACAGGATGTCGGCGATTTCCGGGGCCGTCCGTTCCAGTTCCGCTCGGCGTTCGGTCGCGCCAAGCGCAAGGGCCAAGTCATCAAGGCGCGTACGCCTGGCTCCACTGCCAAGGACGATCGCTCGTAGCGCCTTGACAAGCACATGCTCGTCGATGCCGTGTGGGTTATCTTGGATCAGGTACGAGACCAGCAAGGCTCCGTACTCGCCATCGGCGGCCCTGGAGTCGACCAGGCACTCAATCGCGGAGCCGGCCGCGCGTGCAGTCATCCATTCCTCGTTGATCAGCAGAGTAACCATCTCACCAACCGCAGCCGGCGGTAGGCGATGCGCCTCGGCGCGCATGGTGCTCAGCACCATCTCCGTGGCGTCCCTGACTGCCCGAGTGGTTCGATCGCCGATCTGGGCCAGGTCTGTCACGGCGGAGCAGGCATCCGTGTAGGCGGCGACCAGATCCTCCGCGGGGGCGTTCAGCGAGACCGCCAGCCACATCCGGATGAGGGTGTGCGCCATCGACTGGTGGCCGCCGGAGGACCGCTCCCCGAACTCAGTCAATGCCGTGGGTATCCGGTGAATCAGCGGCTCCAGGGCATGCAGCAGAACGTCATCGCTCACATGGTTGCTCAGCTGCATGGACCGGAGCGCGGGCGGTAGCTCGACGGCGGCCCGGAAGACCTCCGCCTGGCTCTCGTCCGGATTCAGCCCGTTGATCCAGCGGACATCGATCGCCTCCGGGAGATCCGCACTTGAGTCGCGAGTGTGCTCGACGACGATGTCCCGGCGGCCCTCGTGCCAGGTGCGGGTGACCTTGAGAGCCTGCATGGTCTCCAGCCAGATGCCGCCGGGAACGGCGGCCTGCCACTGCAAGGCCGAGTTGCGCAGCCAACTGGCGGGGTCGGTGGTGCGGGTGAACAACTCCGAGGCCCGCACTGCACCACCGCAGGCCAGGGTCAGCAGGAACAGGTTGAACGAGTAGGTGGCCAACCAGTGGTCGATGCGCTTGTCGACCGGGCGGTACCGGCTCTCGACATACTGCGGGCGGGTCATGGCCGCCGAGGCGCGGCCTGTTAGCCAGGTGCGGATGCGGTCGCGGTCGGGGGTGTCGAGCAGGCCGGCGATGAACGTCAGGATGGTGGCGCGGGCAGTCAGGGGAGTAAAACCGAGCAGGGACCCCAGCAGGTCGTCGTCATGCGAGGGGCCCAGGCGCAGGGCCAGGGTGCTCGCCGCCTCCCGCGCCTCGGTGTCGCGGACGGCCTGCACGACCAGCCGGGCCACGAGATACTCGCCGAAGGTGGCGTGCAGAAACTCGTACGTCTGGCGGGTCTGCTCCTCCTGGACGGCCTGGGCGCGCTGGATGAAGAAGAAGCGCCCGATCATCTCCTGACCGACCGTGACCGGGCGGTGGAAGGTCTCGGTGCGGCCTGGGTGTGAGGGGGAGATTCCGAGGCCGGTCAGGTCCTCGTCGAGTTCACTCTCGGTGGCCCACAGCCGCAGGCGGTGGAACATGGCGAAGGCCACCACCGACAGGCGCAGCAGCTCCTGCTCCACCAGCCCCGGCAGGGCCGAGTCGGGCTGTCCCGCGTGTACCCGGCGCACCTCACGCTCGGCGAAGGAGGTCAGCAACCGTTCGTAGAGTTGGCCGTCGTCGAGGGCGGCGGCATCGTCGCGCAGCGCGTTGCCGGTGGCGTCGTAGAGGGCGAGCATGAGCAGCAGCAGCGGCTGCTCGGCCAGGTGGCGGAAGCGGAGCACCACCTCCGGCGACAACGGCTTGGCGGGTCGAGCGGTGTCGTTCCAGACAGTCAGCCAGCGTCTGATCTGCGCCTCGTCGAAGGGCTCCAGGCGTACGGCCAATGCGCCCACGGGCAGACGGGCCCGGTCCGCCACCGCGATGCGGGTGGTGACCATGACCGCTACCGGGCGGCCCAACGCTGCTTCCCGCTGCTGGAACTTCACGACCCGATGCAGGTAGTCGGACTGGTGCAGCCCGGTGGCCTGAAGGAGTTCGTCGAAGCCGTCGAGCAGGATGACCGGCAGGGCACCGGCGGCGTCACGGGAAAGCTCCGCCCAGGAGACCGTCTCGCCGATCGCCCGGCGCAAAGCCTGTTCCACCTGGTCCTGAATCTCGGCCTCGGCGGACACCTCGCGCAACGGCACCCGGCAGACGAAGAAGTCCCCCGGGGGCAGACGGGCGGCGAGGATGCGAGTCAGTGAGGTCTTCCCGGCACCCGGTTGACCGAGCAGCAGCATCGGCGCCTCGGTGGCCTGGGTGGTGGTCAGATGGGCGGCGAGGAATCCGGCGAAGTCGTCGCGTTCGTCGACGCCGGCCCACCACTGTTCGTCCGCTGGACGGGCAGCCGAATCGGCGGTCCGAACCCGAAAGAGCGGATCAACGTACGCCGCCCTGAGGGTCGGCACGGGCAGTTCCCCGGCGTCACCGCCGAGAACGGGACGGTCTAACTCGGCACGATAAGCTTGGGACAGGGCGGCCCGGTGCAGGCCCGGAACCCGCCCGGTGCCGACCCGCAGCAGCAGCGCCTCCAGACGTTCCAGACCCCGGGCGGCGGCCCGCGCCTCAAGCCGATCGGCCCAGAGGGCGAACTCGGGAATCTCCTCGGCGAGGCGACGATGGATCTCGTCGTAGCGATCCACCGCCGCACCGGGCAGCCGCTGGTCGAGCAGTTCCACCACCGCCCGACGCGCACGCTCGTCGGCGTCGTCCCACGCGGCCAGCCCGGTGAGGTGACGGCTCATCCGCGTCGCCTGCGCGGAGAACCAGTCCTCCAAGGCGGCCAGCAGGCCCCGATACGTAAGGTCGGGCGCCGGCAACGGCACAGGGGTACGCAGGAAATGGTCGACCAGGGTGCCCTCGTCGCGACCGGCGGCGAAGTCGAGTTGGTCCTCCCGGGTGAACTCCGGCCTGCCGAGACCCGCCGCGGTCAGGCATTCGTCCAGTTTCTCGAAGAACGCGGTGATCGCCAGGACGGTGTGGGCGGCTTGGAGCAACTCACTGCGCTCGTGCCGCCCCAACCCACGTACCGATTCATTGAGCTTGGCCGTGACCAGGCTGCCGAGTCGGCTCACCTCGGGCTTGATATCGAAGAAGCTGCTAGCGATGTCGCTACCACCTGCGGTGGCGACGGCGAGCGCACCACCGAACAGGTTGTCGACGGCCTTCGCCAATGGGCCGGAGCCACCCAGGATCTTCACGGCGTCGGCATAGGACAGACGATGCGGCATCCCCACATGGTGACGCATCAATCAAGCGCTACCGAGGACCTTCTCAGTCCGGCGTCTCGCATCTCCGGACCTGGGGCAGGATGGTGCGGCTGCGTCCGGGGCGGGGGTACGCCTCGGCGGCGGCGGCCAGTCGGGCGGCGTGTTCGCGTTGTTTCTGCCAGTGGCCGTAGAGCGCGCCGCGTTGGGAGAGGCGGTCGACCTGGCGGATGGTGTCGGGGTCCACATCGCCGGGTGGAGCGTCGCGCCAGGGGGTACCGGGCAGCGGCATGAAGGTGTGGGCATGGATGCGGGCCCCGACCTCGGCCAGTTCGCCGGCCAGGCGCAGCGAGTCGGCGACGTCCTGTTCGTTCTCACCGGGCATACCGAAGATCATGTCTACGTTGATCCGGAAGCCTTCCTCGATGCCGAGACGGGCCGCCCGTTTGACCTCCTCGACCCCGTGGCCGCGTTTCGCGGCGTCCAGAACCCGGTCGGAGCCGGACTGGGCGCCGACGATGATGTTGTTGTTGGCGCAGTACTTCTTGACCAGCCGCAGGGCGGCCCGGCTGACGTGCTCGGGTCGGATCTCGCTGGGGAAGGAGCCGAAGAAGACCCGCCCGTCGGGACCGATGCCCTCCTTGCAGGTGGCCAGCAGTTCCTCGACGGCGTCGAGGTTCGGTTCCTCATCCTGACTGCCGTAGCTCAACGCGGTCGGGGTGATGAACCGGACGTCCCGCAGTCCACGGGCCCGCATCTGGTCGACATGCCACCGCACGTTCGACACACTGCGGTGCCGGAACTTCGCGGAGAACATGAAGGGGGTCTGGCAGAAGCGGCAGGAGAAGACACAACCCCGGGTGATCTCCAAGGCGTTGAATCGGTCCCACTTCAGTGAAAAGCCCCGGAAGTCGTCGAGGGGGCGCCGCTGCGGTCGCCCGGTGCGCACCACGGAGCCGGTGGCGTCGCGGTACACCAGCCCGGTGATGCCGGTGGGGTCGCCGACGGCGTCCACCAGGTGCAGCAGGGTGGTCTCACCCTCGCCGACCGCCGCCATGTCCCACCCGGCGTCCAGGGTCTGCACCGGCTCAGCCGTGGCGTGCACCCCACCGGCCAGGTGGGTGACGTTCGGGGCGTCGGCCAGGGCCCGGATCTCGGCCAACTCCTGGGCCAAAGCGTGGGCGTCGGGGGAGTAGAACGACCACAGCACCAACACCCGGCTCGCGGTGGCGGCGGCGTCCCGGATGTGCGCGGCGGTGGTCGCCGGGGTGTCGCCGAACCGCACCTCGTACCGGGTCGAGGTCTGGTGGGTCTCCAACGCCCCGAGCAGGACATGGAAGCCGTACGTCACCGCCTTGCGGTAGCGCAGCACCAGCACCAGTTCGGCAGCCTCCATGGCGGCGATTGTGTCAGGGGCCCCCGCCGGCGACGGGCACCGGGCCGGACGCGCGGCCCGGTGCCCGTCGGTGCAGGTCAGTAGCGCAGGTTGCGCAGGTAGCGGTAGCCGACCTCGGCGGTCTGCTGGGGCGTCACATCGGGGGTGTCGTTCTCCACGATGTACTCCTGCACCTGGTGGCCCCGGAAGATCCGGGCGAAGTCGATCATCCCGGTGCCCAGGTCGGCCATGTCCCCGTCGGCGGCGTGCCGGTCCTTGACGTGGTACTGGAGGACCTGCTGGGGTGCGCGACGGATCACCTCCAGGGTGAAGCCCTCCGGGTCGGCCGCCCCGGCGCCGGACTCGATGCCCCCGGTGACCGCCCAGTAGATGTCGATCTCCAGGTGCACCAGCTTCGGGTCGAGCTCCGCGGTCAGGATGTCCCAGGGGGTACGCCCACCACCGAGGTCGATGGTGAACTCGTGGGCGTGGTTGTGGTACCCGTACCGCAGGCCCGCCTTGCGCGCCGCCGTGGCCTCGGTGTTCATCTGCTCCGCCCAGCGCTTCCAGTCGTCGGCGCTTTCCGAGTAGAGGTACGGCACCACCAGGTACTTCTGGCCCAGGGTGACCGCGTCCTGGATCTTCTGCCGCAGCGCGGCGGGGTCGGCGCTGATCCCGTCGTGGCTGGAGCTGGCCTTGACCCCGATGCCGTCGAGGAACCGGCGTAGCTGACCGGCGCTGCGACCGAAGTAGCCCAGCGCCAGCTCCACCCGGGGGTAGCCGATGCGGGCCAGGTGTCGAAGGGTGGCGTCGTAGCCCGGTGCGCCGTTCAGCGCGTCACGCACCGTCCACAACTGGATGCTGATCAGACCCGGCGGCACCGGACGCCGCCCCGGGTGCCCCGGCCCGTGCCCGTGACCATGCCCGTGACCGGGTCCGTGACCATGCCCGTGTCCGGGGCCGGCGGTCGCGGCGGTCGCACCGGAGGCGGCCAGCCCCACACCGGCGGCGACCGCCAACGAACCACGCAACAGACCCCGCCGGTCCATGCCGGATCGCCGCAGCGCGGCATCGCCGTCGTACCCGTAACACATGTGGCACTCCCTTCGTGGTGCGTGGACCTGGCCGAGGTCGCTTCAGGGCCGGCCGGCACCTCGATCGGTGGTACGGCCTCGCACCCGGAATGACCAAGGTGGTGGTGGTCGGCCAGGGTGGAACTTTTCGGATCGACAATAGGCGATGTCAAGGATTCGGCGGGGGAGTGTGGCGGGCAGGCGGGGCCCGGGTCCGCACTAATTGACAGACACCTATCAATTCGGTGCTCCGGCGGCGATCCTGTCCCTACTGGTCTCGTCGCTCGAAGGGAGCACGCATGATCAAGGTTCGCGGGGGATGCCGGCGTCTCGCAGTCACGGTGGGAGCCGCGCTGATCCTCACGCTCGCGCCCATCGCCACCGGGCCGGCGTACGCCGACGCCCAGGTCGGGACGTACACCATCGGCAGGAACTTGACCCTCTACAGGTCGACCTGGGGCGCGCCGGTGGCGGTGCACCGCGACCCGGCCGCGCTGCCCGGATCCGCTGTTGCCCTGCTCGGGTCCGGATCCACCGTTCCTCGGGTGTTCGCGATCAACGCGAGCGGCGCTCTCGTCATGTGGAGCACTTCGACCGGCGCGGGCGGGCAGACGAGCGTGGAAGGACCCGGCGGCCAGGCCCTGCCCGGGACGTCGGTCACCGCAGCCGGAACGGAGGTCTTCTTCGTCGGCCGCTACGGGGCGATCTACAACAAGTCATACCGAGGCGGTACGCGGGTCGGCCCCCGACAGATCACCGCGGTCGGTGTCGCCGCACCCGGTGCGGTTGTCGCCGCGATCCCGGGAAGCACCGTCGGGGTGGCCTTCGTCGGCATCGACGGGGCGGTGCGGGTGGTCCGGCAGAACAGTGCCGGCACCTGGATGACCTCCCTGGCCAGTCCACCGAACTTCGCCGTACCCGGTGGCGGGCTCGCCGTGGTCGGCAACGCGGCCGGGATGGTCACCGACACCGACGGGCGGATCTGGCAGGTCAGGCTTACCGGTGGTCCGGTACCCGACCCATGGCAACCGGTGGCGGTCGCCGGTGTCGGGGCCGCACCCCCCGGGGCCCACCTCGCCACGGGCCTGTTCTCCAACTCCCTGGCCGTCGTCATGTTCGCCGGTGAGGACGGCGCCATCCGGGCCACCTCCAATGTCAACGGAACCTGGCACGAACCGACCCCGGTCACCAACGCCGGAGTCGCCATACCCGGAAGACCGATCGCCCTCACCGTTCATGGTGATCACCTGCACGGCGACTGGTGCGGCAACAGCCTGGCCTGGCAGGTCCGCATCCCGAGGCCGGTTCCCTGGCCCGGCCCGCACCCCGAGCCGTGGAACGCCACCACCTACTCCTTCCAGGCCCCCAACATCCAACCCGGCGGCCACCTGGCCAGCCTGCTGCTTTGAGAGCGGCAAATTCGGCCGCCGCCCGATCGGACGGCGGCCGAAGCAGTTGCGGATGACCACCGGTGCGGCCCGTCAGCGCTGGGCGGCTCGCAGGTGGCGGATCAGGACCTCCACCGGGATGCCCAGCACCCCGGCCAGCAGGACCATCGGCTCCGGGTGTCCCCGCGCGTTCAGGTCCTCGTAGATCGCCAGCAGGCCGCGTAATCGGACTTCGGCGTCCTCGGGCCGGTGCGGTAGTTCGGCGAGGCGTTCCTCGACGAACCGGCGGGCCGTGATCTGGTCCCCGCCGACCCCGAGGAACTCCTTCGGCGGCTGCCGATCAGGCTGCTTCGACACGGCGTACCCCGCTCAGCCATCGATGCGGTGGGCGTCGGTCCGGCCCGGGGCCCAGCCGGGGCCGGCCCAGCCACCCTCTCCGCCACGGACACCACGCTGACGAACGACGGGCAGATGCGATTCCATCGGTTGCTCCTTCCGATGCTGCGGGCAGGACGATGCGGTGCGGGACGGGGTGGGGTGGTCGGCTCGCCGGGGCCGGGGCCGGGGCCGGGGCCGGGGCCGGGGCCGGTGACGGTGACGGTGACGGTGACGGCCCGGCCGGTCAGTCGAGGGCGACGGTGACGCCGCCGGAGAACGGCGAGTCGTGCAGCTCGAGCTTGGTGAGCTTGACCTTCTTGGGGATGTCGAAGACGACCACGCCGGTCACCTGGTTGCCGGGGTTGATGTCGTTGAGGAAGGTCTCGGCGTTCTCGTTGGCGTACAGGCCGGCGGCCCCGTCGGCGGAGTACTCCGTCCCGTCGGCCGAGTACGCCTTCTGGCTGCTGCCGTCGAACATCTGCGACTCCTTGCCGATGTTCTTGACCTTGAGGGTGACCAGGCAGAACTGACCCTGGGCGGTGGCGCCGAGCAGGTCGCTGCCGACCTTGCGTACGCCGCACTTGGCCGACTTGACGGTGAACTCGAACTTGCCGTCGCGCGCCGGGTCGCCGATCTTGGCCACCTTCTCGGCCTGCTTGTCGGCCTTCGCCTCGCCGTCGCCGCCGCTGGTGTCACCGGCTCCCTCGGTGGTGGCGGCACCGCAACCCAGCCCGACCAGGGCGGTGGCGAGCAGGGCGATCAGCGTGGTCTTGCGCATTGTTTTCCTCCTGGTTCCGGTGTGGCGACGTCAATAAGAGCATCATCTGTGAACAGTGTCAACAAGCATGATGGTTGACAGGCGTGACACACTACGGAGGTGCAGGTGAACCCGACCATCACGGCGGCCGAGATCGCCCGGCTAGCCGGGGTGGGACGAGCCGCCGTCAGCAACTGGCGCAAACGGCACCCCGACTTCCCCGCCCCGGTCGGCGGAACGGCGGCCAGCCCCGAGTTCGACCTGATCCAGGTCGAACAGTGGCTCCGCGACCAGGGAAAGCTCGCCGACCAGTCCACCGCCGACCGGCTCTGGCGGCGCCTGGCCCCGGCCGGTGAATCCCCGGCCGCCGCCCTGGCCGCCGTCGGCGCCGTCCTGCTGGCCCGGCAACGCGGCCAACGTCCCCGCGCCCTGGCGCCGTACCTGAAACCACTGCTGCCCGACCTCGACGCCCTGGTCGACGAACACGGCCCCCAAGGGGCCTTCGACGAGCTGTGGCAACGCTTCAGCGCACCCGGTCCCGCCCGGACCTTCGCCACCCCCGACGACCTGGCCGACCTGATGGTCGCCCTGGCCGAGGTCGGCGGCGGCACCGTCCTGGACCCCGCCACCGGCTCCGGGGCCCTGCTGCGCGCCGCCGTCCGGGCCGGCTGCACCACCGCCTACGGCCAGGAACTCGACGAGGACCTGGCCCGGCTCGCCGGACTCTGGCTGGCCCTGCGCGAGGTACCCGGGGAGGTGCAGATCGGTGACTCACTGCGCGCCGACGCCTTCGCCGGGCACAGCTTCGACGCCGTGCTCTGCCACCCACCCTTCGGCGCCACCAACTGGGGCGACGAGGAACTAGGGCACGACCCACGCTGGATCGTCGGCACCACCCCGCGTACCGAACCCGAACTGGCCTGGGCCCAACACGCCCTGGCCCGCCTGCGGACCGGCGGGCACGCCGTACTGCTGATGCCCCCCACGGTGGCCAGCCGCCGCGCCGGGCGACGCATCCGCGCCGAACTGCTGCGCCGCGGCGCCCTGCGCGCCGTCATCGCCCTGCCCCCCGGAGTGGCCGCGCCGCACGGCGTACCGCTGCATCTGTGGGTGCTGCGACGCCCCGCGCCGGACGCGCCACCACCGGCGCGGACCCTGCTTGTCGACGCCGCCGAGGGCGACCTGGCCGCTACCGCGCCCCGGATCCTCGCCGCCTGGCGGGCCTTCCACACCGACCCCGAGGCCGAGGAACCCGGCTTCGCCCGCGCGGTACCGGTGATCGAACTGCTCGACGAGGAGGTCGACCTCACCCCCGCCCGTCGCCAACCCGCCGTCGAGGGCAGGACCGCCGAGCATCTGGTACGCACCAGAGACCGCCTAGCCGCCCTCGTCGGCGACCTGTCGGCGCTGATGCCGCAGGTCACCCCCGCACCGCCGGGCCCGGAAGGGGAGTTCCTGACGGTGGCGGAGCTGGCCCGCTCCGGTGCCCTGCACCTGATCGGCCCGATCCGCGCGGCCTCGACCGAGACGGGTGAACCGGCCGGGGAAGGGCTACCGGTGCTGACCGTGTCGGATGTGCTCGCCGGTGAACCCCCCTCCGGCCACGACGACGGCGGGCTGGGCCAGCAGATCCGACTGGCCGTCGGCGACGTCGTGGTGCCGATGGTGGCCCGGCAGCTCACCGCCCGGGTGGTGACCGCCGAAGGGGCACTGCTGGGCCGCAACCTGTATCTGCTGCGACCCAACCCGGCGGCCCTGGACCCCTGGTTCCTGGCCGGTCAACTACGCACCACGACCAACGAGAGACAGGCGTCGAGCCTGTCCGGCACCCTGCGCTTCGACATCCGGCGGGCCCAGGTACGCCGACTGCCGCTGGAGGAGCAACGCGCCCAGGGGGAGGCCTTCCGCCGGCTGAACGCCTTCGAGTCGGCGATCCGACAGGCCGCGACCCTCGGCGCGGAACTGGTCCAGTTGACAGCCGACGGCCTGGCCCGAGGCACGATCCGGTCAGCGGACGAACCAGCCTGATTCCATCCCGGGAGATCCGCTGGAGCGACCGTTTGCGCACCTGGCGGTCTCCGACTGTGGTGCACTGTGGAGGAACGGCAACCGGCGACCACGGATTCTCGGGAGTGTGATGCTCGGTCGGAGCCCGGACGAGGCGCAGGAGTGGTTGCATTCGTGGACGGCACAGGTCTCCGCTCAGGCACAGGCAGCCGCCGAGTTGTCTGACCGGGTCGCGCGCCTCACTGCCACGGCTACCGGGGCAGACGGCGCGGTGCGCGTCACGGTAGCCGCCTCCGGCGCACTGACCGACCTGAGATTCGACGATCGGGTACGCCAGATGCGGGGTGCCGATCTCGCCGAGATCGTGATGACGGCCATCGCCCGAGCACAGGCCAGCGTCACCACGCAGGTGGCAGCGGCGGTCCACGACACCGTCGGCGCCGACTCGGAGACTGGCCGGGCCGTGGTCGATTCGTTCGCGCGGCGATTCCCCGGGCCACCGGAGGAGCGGACGAACCGGCAGCGGGAGGCGGCCTATGACTGGTGACCGTGGAATGCGGATTCCGGGTACGGCAGTGCACCGATACGCCGCAGCAGTGGACGAGGCTGCGGGGCGGATGGAGACCGCACGCGGCGCGGCCGCTCAGGTGCACCTGGGCGCAGAGGCGTACGGGCAGATCGCGGCCTTCCTGCCCCGGCTGATCGACCCGCTGGGGGATCAGGTGGTCTCCGCCCTCGGCGAGACAGCGACGGCCCTGCGGGAGACGGCGACAAGTCTCCGGCACGTCGCCACCACCACGGCCTTGACCGACCACGGCAATGCGCGGCGGATCCGCGCCTCCGGTCACCTGGAGCTGCCACTGTGACCGAGGTGGCCGCCAATCCCCTGGTGGCACCCCGCATCGACTCGACCCGCTGGTATTCCGGGCTAGGGCTGGTCGAGGAGATCAACGGCACGGTGGCGGGCATCGAGTCAGGTAGTTGGATCGACACCACGATCGGCGGCGTGGCCACCTCCCTGGACGCGCTGGCGACCGTGCTCGATCCGCTCGGCTCAATGCTCAGCTGGGGTGTCGGCTGGCTGCTGGAGCATGTGAAGCCGCTGTCGGACGCGCTGGACTGGCTGGCCGGAGAACCCGACCAGATCACCGCCTACGCACAGACCTGGCGCAATGTCGCCGCACAGAGCGCGGGCGCGGCGGCCGATCTGCAAACCGCGATGTCCGCCCAACTGGTCGGTTGGGAGGGCGCGTCGGCGCGGGCCTACCAGGAACACGTGACCGGCCAGATACGGGCGATGGGCGGCCTTGCGCGGGCTGCCACCGGCATCGCGTCGTTGGTGGAAGGTGCCGGCCTCCTGGTGGCGCTGACACGCGAGATGGTCCGGGACCTGATCGCCGACTTCGTGTCCGTGCTGGCGGTCAGGTTGCCGCTGTGGCTGGCCGAGACCGGAGTGACGCTCGGCGCCGCTACTCCGCTGGTCGTCTCCCAGGTGGGCAGTCTGGTCGCCAAGTGGGCGGCACGCATCGGCAGGCTGGTCAGCGCCCTGATCAACAGCCTGCGCCACCTGGTGCCGCTGCTGGGGCGGCTGGAGGGTCTGATGGACGAACTGACTCGCCTGCTGCACCGCGCCGCCCGCACCGATCCCACCGCCGCCGACAGCCCTACAGCTGGCGGGACCGTCACGCCGTTCGGCAGTCCAGGGCTGGAGCCGATGGGGCGCCGGTCGGACTGGAGCGATCCGACTGTGCATCCGCAGCCACCGCCACCGTCGGAGGCACAACTGCTCGCGGGTGATCCGGTGTATCACAGGCCGACCAGCACCGCGATCGGCTACGACAGCGCCACGATGAACAACTTCGACATGGTCGGCCCGATCCCCGGCCACCACGATGTGGTGGTGCACGGCGAACGCAACGGCATGTTCCGCCCTGGCCTGCTGGGTGCCGACGGCGGTGACCATCCCTCCGGTTACACCCACCCACAGCAGATCGCCGATGCGATTCGCGCCAACCCGCACTACGACGGCGGGCCGGTCCGACTGGTGGCCTGCCACACCGGAACCGTGGACCCCCAGGCGGGCGTTCCACCGGCGGCGCAGCAGGTAGCCGACGCCCTGGGCGTACCGGTCACCGCGCCTACGGACGCTGTCGGCGTGGACCGGTATGGTCCGGTTGGGCAGACCCCGATGATCCGGGGCGATGGTGAGTGGAAGACCTTCTATCCGAAGAGTGGGCGGTAATGGAGAGCGGTCAGCTGCGCACGGCGGGCATGTTCGTCGAGTTCGGGCCGGTGCGCTCCCCCGAGCCGCAGCAGAGCATCTTCGATTGCGTCACCGACACGGAGCTGCCCGACCTGGCCCGGGTGGTTGGTTACCTGAACTCCGGGTACGTCCTCATCGATGTGATGGATGTCGCCGAAAACCCGTTCGACTCCGGCCAGCAGGTTCTCAACGGGGCAACGGTGCTCACCGACGGTGACTGGCTGTGGCGCAAGGACTTCGCCTACTACGTGCGCCGTCATCGCGTCGCGCTGCCAGAGCAGTTCCTGGCCCTCATTCGGGATCGTGACTACGTCGTGCCGCCTCGCGCGGTGCCGGAGCTGGCGGCGTGTTCACGGCAGGCGCGCGACCTGATGTTCTGGAACAGCTGACCTCCACAACGCGCTGCTGCCGTCCTACCAGGAGTAGGCGATTGTCAGAATCCGGACACCAAGTCCGACGATAGAACCTGCTCTGTGGATTGTCCCGCCTGCAATTGATCTGGTTACCTTGCCGGCTCACGGGTAGGGCGGTGTCGGGGTGATGTGGGAGTGAGAAGCGAGCGCAGGCTCATCAAGGCCGTACAACACGCGCTGGCGCGCGGGCCGATTTCGCAGGAGGCCCTGCTTGTGGCACTGGCCCAAGCGGGCGTACGGACCGACAGCAGCGCCATCTACATCGCCTGCGCCACTCACGGCCTCGCCGATCTTCAGGGCGACACCTGGATACCCCGTGACTGGGCTGCCCCGGCGGTCGAGACGGCGCTCGCACCGCCGGCGCAACGCCCGGCCGAGTCGGCGGCAACCCGCAAGGCCCTCGCGGAGGTGCATCGGCTCGCCGCCTCGATCGGCATCTCCATGGAGGAACCGGTTCCGCCGATCGGACCAGTGCCGGACTCGTGGCCGCGAATCGCCGAGCAGGCCGCCCGAGCGCTACATGAGGAGCTTCGGGCCGTCACCGACAAGCGCACCCTTCAGGATGTGCCGCTCAACAGCGGCCTCGTGGTTGCCGACACGACGACCCGGAAGCTGATGCGCTTCGAGGCCGAAGGTGACCTTGGCGTGGCGGAGGGCGCGCAGGCGACGCTCGTGGTGGACGGGGTGCCGCTGGACGTCGAGGTGGTGTCGGTCTTCGGCAACGTCGTCACGCTGGCAATACCTCCGTCGGCGACGGTGCCGGCGGAGGCATTGCTGCGCTGCGACCTGTCGTGGCTGCTTTCCGCGCAGAGTAAGCGTCTGCGCGAGTTGGTCCAGGGCGGCCCGGGTTTCAACGCCGAGGCAGCGGTGGCCATCTTGGACTCCGGACATGAGCCCGCGCCGCAGGAGCTGCCGGACATAGCTGTTGATCGGCTCAATCAGGGCCAGCGGCACGCCATCCAACTTGGGCTCACCCCCGGTGTCACATGGCTCTGGGGCCCACCCGGAACCGGCAAGACCACCACCATCGGCACCCTCGTCGCGCAGCTCTGCGTACGTGGATCACGTGTTTTGCTCACCGCGCCCACCAATGCCGCAGTCGATGTCGCGGTCCGTGCCGTCCTGGAGGTGATACCTGAGCTTGCCGGGGGTGGCCTGGTGCGCCTCGGGCAGCCTTCGGACACTGCGCTCATCGGGCGCAGCGAGGGGCATGTGCTGATCGACGAGATCGCAGCGAAACGTGGTGAGGTCCTGGCCCGCAAGCGCGTTGACGAAGGCCGGCGGAACCGTGACCTGCGGGATCGGCTCAAGGATTTGGGGCGGCGCCACGCGAGCCTCACCGAGGAGGAGCAGGTACTGCGGCTGGCCTGGGAGCGGGATCTGGCCGACTCCACCGCTCTGCTCCGAGAGCTCGACGAATCTCTTCAACTGGTACGCCGACAGGTGTGCCGCGATGCGGAGGTGGTGGCTGCCACCTCTCATCAGGTTGTGCTGGGGACCCTGCGTGAACTCACCTTCGACGTGGTGATTCTCGATGAGGCGAGCATGACCACGACGGCGCTGGCGCTGTTGGTCGCCGGTGCGGGCAGTGGGCACACCATCGTCGCGGGTGACTTTCGGCAACTGCCGCCGGTCGTGGTTGCCGAGACTGCGCAAGCACGGCAGTGGCTGCGAAACAGCCCGTTCGAGAAGTCTGCCGTCGATGCCGCAGTGGGCAGGGGCGTAGCGCCGGGTCGGCTCACCGCGCTGACGAAGCAGCACCGTATGCGCCAGGACATCAACGCCGTCGTGAGCGCGGCGTTCTATCCGGAAAACCCGCTGATCTCCGCCGAGACGATCTCTGCCAGGCCGCGGAGCAGCAGCGCAGCGTGGGCCGATGGCGAACTCCTGTTGCTGGACACGTCCCGCATCGGTGCCCGTACTGCCCGCAAGCAGGGCATGTCGTCCCGGTACAACCTGATGCACGCACAACTTGTCGCCGGGCTCCTCGCGCAGGCGGGCAGTGAGTTGACCAGCCTGGGCATCATCTCGCCCTTCGCCGCACAGGCCCGACTGCTGGAGTCACTCCTTCCCGACTCGGAGCAGGAGGCATGGGCGGCGTCCACGGTGCACCGCTTTCAAGGTGGAGAGCGGGACATCGTCGTCTACGACACGGTCGACAGCGGTATCGGGGTGCGGCCCCTGCACCGGTGGTTCACCGAGGGCGAATCGGGCGGCGACGGCGCTCGATTGCTGAACGTGGCTGCCAGCCGCGCCCGCGACCACCTGATGGTCATCGCAGCGCTGGATCGGATGCACCGGCAGCGCACCAGCAGGGACGCGGTGTGGCGGTTCTTTGCGACGTTGCTGGAACGAGGTCGGGTCGTGCCGTGGGAGGAGGCTCTCGACAACGAGGTCACCCAGCGGGTGACAGGTGACGTCATCACCCTGATGCGCGATGACCTGGCCGAGGCCGGGTCCGTCGAGATGTGGCTTCCCCGGGCGCCGCTGGTGGGCCTACATCCGTTGATCGCGTCGCTGAAGCTGATCGCCGAACAGGACGTACAGACCGAGCCGGTGACCATCTGGGTCGAGCCGGATCCGGATGGCTACCTGTCGGCCGAGGCGCTGGAGGCCAAACGGAGAGGGTTGAACATCCGACCCTGCCTGCCGATTCTCGAATCCAGCGCCGTGATCGGCGATGTGGTCTGGACGGCTACCGGCTCACTGCTCGGTCCCGACCCGGGTGTGGTGCTGCGGACTCGCCATCCGGCGTTCACGGACGCGGTGCGGCGGGCACAACGCCGTCGCCCCGGCACCGCCCCCGGCAGCGGCCAGCTTGGCGACGAGTGTGGGCGGTGTGAGCGCACGTTGGTGCGGTTCGAGGTGGGACGGCGTGGCCTACCGACGGTTGGCTATGGATGCCCGACCTGCGACAGGGGAGCGGGGCGACAGGTCGCCGACCACAGCATTGCGCGGGAGCGACAACCGAGCCGGCGGCGTTGACCGTGCGTGCTTTCGCCCGAGGTGCGGCACCTGAGTCGGCAATCCGACAGCTGGCTCCATGGCTTCGCGATCCCGCTTCCTAGGCCCACATCCTGTGCCGACAGCTAGGCAGAGGTATGGAGATGTGTCGACTTCTCGGACGGGTGGCCCCACCTCGATGTGAGGAATACTCGCAGGTCCCGCGTGGTCTGCGGATGTGCGCGGTGCGGCGCTCCTTAGGGCATCTGTGGGCATTGGCGACCGTCATCGGCCAAGGCATGGGTCGAACTCTGTCAAGAGATCGACGTTCGGCTGGGCATTTTCGTTATCCGGACGAGTACCGCGCGCCATGCCGAACCATCCATACTCCACGGACGTTATCGCGAGCAGCCTTCAACTGCTGAAGGGTCGGAGTACGGCCTTCGGCAGGGGGCGTCGGCCTGACGGAGTGCTTGGTTCTGCAGAACTGAAACGCCCCACGCTCGCGATGCACGACGAGCTGGGAGCGTTGAGCATTGACTGGGGCGAACGACTGGGTGGCGGGCAGGTTCCGCATCCTGGCCGCGATCGGCAAGGGCAACATGGGCGAGGTCCATCGGGCCGAGGACATGTCGGCTGCGGAGGGATCCCCTGATCGGATCCTGGCGCTGAAGCTGATCCTGCGTAGCCGGTCCGGCGCGATGATCGACACGGCGAGCGACGGCAAGGCGCGGCAGCGCTTCGAGCGTGAGGTGCGCATCATGCGCAAGCTCGACCACCCCAACCTGCCCCGGATCATCGCCGGTGCGGCCCAGGCCGACGAGCTGCCCTTCATCGCGATGGAACTGCTCGACGGAGAGACCCTGCGGGACCTCGTCGCCGAGCACCCGCAGCTGCCGATCTCCTGGGTGGCCGGCATCGGTGCGCAGATCGCCGACGGGTTGGCGGCCGCACACGGGGTCGGCGTCGTGCACCGGGATCTCAAGCCGTCCAACGTCATGCTGCTGCGCGGCGGCGTGGTCAAGGTCCTCGACTTCGGCATGGGCCGGATCCTCGACGACGAGGCCACCGGCCGGGTGACCAGCACCGGAGTGACCGTCGGCACTGCCCGCTACATGGCGCCGGAGCAGTTCCAGGCCGCCGCCGTCACCCAGGCCGCCGACCTGTACGCGCTGGGCTGTGTGCTGTTCGAGCTGCTGACCGGAGTCCCGCCCTTCCTCAGCGAGTCCGCGTACGAGCTCAGTCAGAAGCACCGTGAGGAACCCGTACCCGCGATCGGCCTGATGCGCTCCGACGTGCCGGCCGGAATGGCCCGACTGCTCACGCAACTGCTGGCCAAGGATCCCGCCGACCGCCCGGCCGACGCGGTGAGTGTGCGCGAGGCGTTGCGTCCGCACGCTAAGGGCGCGGACACCGTGCCGGGCTGGGATGAGTTCGATCCCGTGCGATCCCTGGCCACGGAGGCGGTGGAGAGCACCCCTGCGGTGCCGCCGGCGGCCTCCACCGATGGGGTGCTGGCCACCGCCGGCCCGGCGGGGATGGATGTCTTCGGTGTGCACCGGCAGCTCATCAAGGACTACCGGGCCTTCACCGAGGGCGGCACCGTCATCCGCAACGACCGGATCGCGGCCTTCGTCGAGGACGACCTGAACAACAAGTCGCAGTGGCCCGACCCGTGGGTGTCGCTCAACCCGTTCTTCGCCTCCGGCGGCTCCATTCTGGAGTTGGTAAGCCAGGGCATCCTGCACGAGGAGTGCGCCCGGATCTTCCAGGCCCGTAAGACCGAGGGCGGTACGGAGTGTGACGGTCGCCCGCTGACGCTGCACCAGCACCAGCGGGAGGCCATCGAGAAGGCGCAGTCGGGTGCCTCGTACGTGTTGACCACCGGCACCGGTTCCGGCAAGTCGCTGTCGTACATCGTGCCGATCGTGGACCGGGTGCTGCGCTCACGTCAGCAGGAAGGGCCCAAACCCCAGAGGCGAGTACGGGCGATCATCGTCTATCCGATGAACGCGCTGGCCAACAGCCAGCTCAAGGAACTCGACAAGTATCTCCAGGACGGGTACGGGCCGGGGCGTGAGCCGGTCACCTACGCCCGGTACACCGGTCAGGAGAGCGACGAGCGGCGTCGGGAGATCCGGGAGAGCAAGCCGGACATCCTGCTCACCAACTACGTGATGCTGGAGTTGATGCTCACCCGCCCGGACGACCGGCGGTCGTTGATCAAGATGGCGGAGGGGTTGGAGTTCCTCGTCTTCGACGAGCTGCACACCTACCGGGGTCGGCAGGGCGCCGATGTCGCCCTGCTCATCCGCCGGGTACGCGAGGCGTGCCGCGCCGACCGGCTGCAGTGCGTGGGCACCTCCGCCACCATCTCCAGCGAGGGCAGCCTGGACGACCAGCGGGCCGCGGTGGCCCGGGTGGCCACCACCCTGTTCGGCACCGAGGTCACCCCGGACAACGTGATCGGGGAGACCCTGGTCCGCGCCACCGGCCCCGCGCCGGACGCCGTCTCCGCCGAGCGGCTGCGCGCACCCGGCGCACCCCGGGCGTACGGCGATCTGGTCAACGACCCGCTGGCCAGGTGGATCGAGACCCGGTTCGGCCTGGTCGAGGACGCCGGGCGACTGGTCCGGCAGCGTCCGGCGAAGATCGAGCAGGCCGCCGTGGAGTTGGCGCAGCACAGCGGCCTGACCGCCGCCGAATGCGGCAAGGCCATTCGGGACGTGCTCAAGGCCGGTTCGGAAGCACGGCATCCGGTCACCGAGCGGCCGTTGTTCGCGTTCCGACTGCATCAGTTCCTGGCCAAGGGCGACACCGTCTACGTGACCCTCGAGGACGAGCTGACCCGCCACCTGACCCGGGAGTACCAGCTCGTCCTGCCCGGCTCGGACCGCAAGATCCTGCTGCCGCTGGCCTTCTGCCGCGAGTGCGGCCAGGAATACCTGACGGTCTTCCGAGTCGAACGGGACGGGTACGCCTTCTACGAGCCGCGCCGGGACACCGCCGCCACCGGGGGTCGTACCGACGACGGGTACCTCTACATCGACTCCGACCGGCCCTGGCCGACCAGTGTGCAGCGGGCGATCGAGGAACGCCGGCTGCCCGAGTCGTGGCTGGAGGCCGACCCCAGCGGCCAGGAGACCGTCCGGGCCACCTACCGCGACCGGGTGCCGAAGGCCGTGACCGTGGACCCACAGGGCTTCGAGGGGCGCGGCGAACTGCGGGCCGCCTTCGTACCCTCGCCGTTCCTGTTCTGCCTGCACTGCGGGGTCAGCTACGAGCAGACCCGGGGTAAGGATTTCGCCAAGCTGGCCACCCTCGACCAGGAGGGACGCTCCTCGGCCACCTCGCTGGTCTCGGCCTCGATCGTGCGGTCGCTGCTCAGCGCGCCCGCCGAGGCACTGGACGCCAAGGCCCGCAAGCTGCTGACCTTCGTCGACAACCGGCAGGACGCCTCGCTGCAAGCCGGTCACTTCAACGACTTCGTGCAGATCACCCAACTGCGTGGCGCCCTCTACCAGGCGGTGCTCGCCGAGCCGGACGAGGGCCTGGTGCACGAGGACCTGGCCGCCACTGTGACCGAGGCCCTGGGGCTGCGACCGGGTGACTACGCCCGGGGCGAGGACCTGCCGCCGATGATGATGAAGCGGGCCGCCAAGGCGCTGCGAGATGTGGTCGCCTACCGCCTGTACCTCGATCTTGAGCGGGGTTGGCGGATCACCATGCCCAACCTGGAGCAGACCGGGTTGTTGGTGATCGACTATCCGGACGCCGAATGGCTCGCCACGTCGCAGGAACGCTGGGCCGGCACCGACCGCCGACTTCAGGACGCGGAGGCGGACCAGCGCGCCGAGATCGTCCGGGCGCTGCTCAACGAGATGCGCCGGGCCCTGGCCATCGATGTGCAGTACTTCCGGGGTGACTTCGACTCTCTCCAGCGGGCCAGCGAGGAGTTGCTGGTCGACCCGTGGGTGCTCGCGGCCAGCGACCTGCCGAAGGTCGGCACCGCCTATCCCCAGGGGTCGAAGCCGGGCCTGGACCGCTCGGGGCTGTTCCTGTCCGGGCGGGGCAAGTTCGGCAAGTATCTGCGCCGGGCGCACTTCGGCACCGGCCTGTCCTTCGACGACGCCCAGCAGATGATCGTGGATCTTCTCAAGGTGCTCAGCGACGGCGGTCAGGTCACCGAGGTTGCCGAGGCACCCCAGCGCCCCGGCCGCTACCGCCGCGCGGAGACGCCACTGTCCGGTTACCGGGTCTCCGCAGCCGCGCTGGTGTGGCGGGCCGGTCGGGGCGAGACGGGCAGCCACGACCCGCTGACCCGCACCTACGCCAGCGGCGACGGCCCCCGGGTGAACACCTTCTTCCGGGACCTCTACCGCAGCGCGGCCGGGGCCCTGGCCGGCCTGGCCGCCCGGGAACACACCGCCCAGGTCGACCCGGTGGAGCGGGAGAAGCGGGAGGAAGCCTTCCGTAAGGCCGAGCTGAAGCTGCTCTACTGCTCGCCGACCATGGAGTTGGGTGTCGACATCTCCGAACTCAACGCCGTCATGATGCGCAACGTCCCGCCCACCCCGGCCAACTACGCCCAGCGCAGCGGCCGGGCCGGCCGCTCCGGCCAACCGGCCCTGGTGACGACCTACTGCGCCACCGGCAACAGCCACGACCAGTACTACTTCCGCCGCTCGGACCGGATGGTCGCCGGTGCCGTCGCCGCACCCCGCCTCGACCTGGCCAACGAGGACCTGGTGCGCTCCCACGTGCAGGCGATCTGGCTGGCGGAGGCCGGCATCAAGCTGGGCCGCACCATTCCGGAGAGCATCGACATCAGCTACCCGGAGGACTCCCGGCTGCCGAATCCGGCCTTGCCGCTGCACGACCACCTGGCCGCCGCGTTGCGCGACGCCGCCTCTCAGGAGCGGGCCGCCCGCGCCGCCCGCCGCGTCTTCGCCGGGCTGCTGCCCGAGTACGCGCAGTCGAGCTGGTGGGACGAGCGGTGGATCGAGGACACCGTACGCACCACCCCGGAGCGGTTCGACCGGGCCTTTGACCGGTGGCGCGGCCTGTTCAAGGCGGCCCTGGTCGACCAGGCCGAACAGAACCGGCGGGTGTTGGACCACACCCTCTCCGAGCGGGATCGCCGTATCGCGGTGGGTCGCCGCAAGGAGGCCGAGACGCAGCTGACCCTGCTCAAGAACGAGAGTGTGGACAGCAAGTCGGTGCTGTCGGACTTCAACCCGTACCGCTATCTGGCCAGTGAGGGTTTCCTGCCCGGCTACTCCTTCCCCCGGCTGCCGCTGGCCGCGTACGTGCCAACCACCGGGCGACGCTCCGGGGAGGGGGACTACCTGCAACGGCCGCGGTTCCTGGCCATCCGGGAGTTCGGGCCGGGCGCGCTGATTTACCACGAGGGGGCGCGCTACCAGGTGACCCGGATCCAGCTGCCGCCGGACGCGGCCGGGGATGTGGTCACCGGGGAGGCCCGTCGGTGCGGGCAGTGCGGTTACCACCACGACGTGCAGGGCAACGCCGACCGCTGCCAGATGTGCGGGGTGGCGCTGGGGGAGAAGACCGTCGGCCTGCTGCACCTGCACACCGTCTTCACCAAGCGCCGGGAGCGGATCTCCTCCGACGAGGAGGAGCGTCGCCGCGCCGGGTACCGGCTGGTCACCTCGTACCGCTTCCACGACCATGGGGCCCGGCCGGGCCGCCGCGACGCTCTCGTCGCCGACCAGGTCGGCGGGTTGGCGACCCTGTCGTACGGGGATTCGGCGACGGTCCGGATCACCAATGTGGGCCGGGTGCGGGCCAAGCCCGACGAGCCGGACGGTTTCTGGCTGGACCCGGCCGACGGGCGCTGGATGAACGAACGCGACGCCGCGGAGGCCTCCGGTGACTCCCGGGAGATGCCGGTGGTGGACGCCGATGGCAACGAGCAGCGCCGCAAGAAGCGCGTCATCCCGTACGTGGAGGACCGGCGCAACATCCTGGTGCTCAAGCTCGACGAACCGCTGGACCCGCCGGTGGCCCTGTCCCTGATGTACGCCCTGGAACGCGGCATCGAGGCCGCCTTCGAGCTGGAGGATTCGGAGCTGACCACCGAACTCCTCCCGCCCGACGAAGGCCCCCGCGAGCGGATTCTCTTCACCGAGGCCGCCGAAGGCGGCGCCGGGGTGCTGCGGCTGATGCAGTCCGACCAGCAGGCCCTGGCCCGGGCCGCCGCCGAAGCCCTGGCCATCTGCCACTTCGCCCCCGACGGCACCGACCTGGGCGGCCCGGACGAAAAGCGGCCCTGCGCACTGGGCTGCTACGAATGCCTGCTCACCTACGGCAACCAGCTCAACCACCGGTTCATCGACCGGCACAGCGTGCGGGATCTGCTGCTGCGCTTCGCCGCCGCCACGGCCACCTCGACCGGGCAGGGGGAGTCCCGCACGGAGCAGCTCCAGCGGCTGGCCGACAACTCCGACACCGCCCTGGAGAGCAAGTTCGTCACCTGGCTGAAGGAGCGCGGGCTGCGGCTGCCCGATGAGGCGCAGACCCTCATCCCCGAGGCGTTGGCCCGTCCCGACTTCGTCTACCGGCTGCCCGGGGTCAACGTGGCCGTCTTCATCGACGGCCCGGTGCACGAACACGAGTTCGTCGCCCAACGGGACCGGGACGCCGAGGAGCGGCTCTACGACAGCGCCTGGGAGGTGGTCCGTTTCCCGCACGACGCCGACTGGGCCGCCATCGTCGACGAACACAAGCGCTACTTCGGCGCCTGACCTGCGCCAACCCCTGAAACCCGGCCATCCCTCGACTTCCGGAAGACGCCATGCCTCCCTCGTACACCCCTGGTTCCCTCGTCTCCGCGCGCGGCCGTGAGTGGGTGGTGCTGCCCGAGAGCGCCCCCGACATGCTGGTCCTGCGCCCGCTCGGCGGGGCCGACGACGACGTCGCGGCCGTCTTCCCGGACATCGAGGCGGTTACCGACGCCCAGTTCGCCCCGCCGTCCCCCACCGACCTGGGGGACGCCCAGGCGGCGGGCCTGCTGCGTTCGGCGCTGCGGATCGGGTTCCGTTCCGGCGCGGGACCGTTCCGGTCGCTGGCCGGCATCGCCGTCGAACCCCGCGCCTACCAGTTGGTGCCGTTGCTGATGGCGTTGCGGCAGAAGACCGTCCGGATGTTGATCTCCGACGATGTGGGGATCGGCAAGACCGTCGAGGCGGGCCTGATCGCCACCGAGCTGCTGGCGCAGGGCAGTGCCACCCGGCTCGCGGTGCTCTGCTCACCGGCCCTGGCCGAGCAGTGGCAGGCCGAACTGCGGACCAAGTTCGGCCTGGACGCCGAACTGGTGCTGGCCTCCACGGTGTCCCGGCTGGAACGCGGCCTGGACCTGGGGCAGTCGCTGTTCGACCGGCACCCGCACGTCATCGTCTCCACCGACTTCATCAAGTCCACCCGGCACCGCGACGACTTCGTCCGACACTGCCCGGACCTGGTCATCGTCGACGAGGCGCACACCTGTGTGGCCGCCGACGAGGGCAGCAACACCCAGAACCAGCTCCGCTACGAGCTGCTGCACCGGGTCGCCGCCGACCCGGAACGGCACCTGCTGCTGGTGACCGCTACCCCGCACAGCGGCAAGGAGAGCGCCTTCCGTAACCTGCTCGGCCTGGTCCGGCCGGAACTGGCCACGGTCGACCTGGGTTCGGAGGCGGGCCGTCGCCTGCTCGCCCAGCATTTCGTGCACCGAAAGCGCGCCGACGTGCGGCAGTACCTCACCCGCAGCGACGGCCTGGCCGACGACAGCCTCGCCGAGAAGACCAGCTTCCCCACCGACCGGGAGTTCAAGGACGAGACCTACAAGCTGTCGGCGGGCTACCGGGCGCTGCTGGACGACGCCATCGCGTACGCCAGTGAACGGGTGACCGCCGCGGACAGCCGGGGCCGACGGGAGGCCCGGATCGCCTGGTGGTCGGCGATCGCCCTGCTGCGTTCCCTGGTCTCCTCACCCCGCGCCGCCGCGCAGACCCTGCGGACCCGCTCGGCCACCGCGACCGCCGACACCGCCGAGGAAGCCGACCGGCTCGGTGCCCCGCTGACCAGCGACTCCGTCGACTCCGACGCGCTGGAAGGGCTGGACGTGGCCCCCGGCGCGGAGACCGGCGGCGTGGAGACCGACGCCGGTCGTCGCCTCGCCGAACTGGCCGACCGTGCCGCCGAGCTGGAGGGACCGACCGGCGACACCAAGCTCGCCGCCCTGACCAAGCACCTAAAGGCCCTGCTCAAGGAGGGCTACCACCCGATTGTCTTCTGCCGCTACATCCCCACCGCCGAGTACGTCGCCGAGCACCTGGCCGACGCGCTGGGCAAGAAGACCGTGGTCCGCGCGGTCACCGGCACCCTGTCGCCGCAGCAGCGCCTCCAACGCATCGAGGACCTGGCCCGGGAGGCCGGTGACGACCCGGCCGCCCGCCGGGTGCTGGTCGCCACGGACTGTCTCTCCGAGGGTGTGAACCTGCAACACCACTTCGACGCCGTCGTCCACTACGACCTGGCCTGGAACCCCACCCGCCACGACCAGCGGGAGGGCCGGGTCGACCGGTACGGCCAGCAACGCGACAAGGTACGCGTGATCACCCTGTGGGGCAGCGACAACGGCATCGACGGCAAGGTCCTCGACGTGCTGATCCGCAAGCACCGGCAGATCCGCAAGGACCTCGGCATCTCCGTCTCCGTGCCCGATGCCGCCTCGCAGGGGGTGACCGACGCGATCGTGGAGTGGCTGCTGCTGCGCGGTCGGGAGGAGGGGCAGGGCAGCCTCTTCGACGCCGAGGAGTACCGCGCCATCGACAAGAAGGCCGCCACCCTGGAAAGCGAGTGGCAGTCCGCCGCCGAGAAGGAGAAGGCGTCCCGGTCCCGCTTCGCCCAGCAGACCATCCGCCCCGACGAGGTGGCCCGCGAGGTCGCCGCGATCCGCGACACCCTCGGTCGGGCCGCCGAGATCCGAGACTTCGTACGCCTGTCGCTGCGCGCCCTCGACGGGGTGCTGCGGGACGCGCCGGACACCTCCGGTGACTTCACCGCCGACGTCAGCGGCACCCCCGCCGGCCTACGCGACACCCTCGCCCCGGTGCTCGGCGGCGACGCCGTCGAGACGGGCAAACCGGTGCTGTTCCGGAGCACCGCCGCCGTGGCACGCGGCGAGGCGGCCCTGGTCCGCACCGACCCGGCGGTGGTGGCCCTGGCCGGGTACGTCCTCAACGCCGCCCTGGACACCCAGGTCACCGGCGCCCGCCCGGCCCGCCGCTGCGGCGTCATCCGCACCCGCGCGGTGACCACCCGCACCACCCTGCTGCTGGTCCGCTACCGCTTCCACCTCACCCTGCCGTCGCGCTCCGGCACCCGGCAGCTCGTCGCCGAGGACGCCCGACTGTTGGCCTTCTCCGGGGCACCCGCCAACGCCACCTGGCTGCCGACCGCCGAGGCGCTGCGGCTACTCGACGCAGGCGCCGACGAGAACACCGACCGGGACTTCGCCGAACGCACCATGGGCCGCATCCTCGACGGCCTGCCCGAGGTCACCGACCACCTGAACGGGTACGGCGAGGAGCTGGCCGCCGAACTGCTCGCCTCGCACCGCCGGGTGCGCAGCGTCGCCGGTGAGATCGTCCGCGGCCTCACCGTCACCGCGCAGGACCGCCCCGACGTCCTCGGCGCCTACGTCTACCTGCCCGCGTCCACCCCCGCCGCCGGAGGCAACGCCTGATGTCCGCCACCGCCCGCAACCAGGTCTTCTCCGCTGTGCACACCATCGGCGGCCTGATCCCCGCCGACATGCTGGTCCGCATCTCCGAGGGCCGCGACGTCAGCGGCGCCAAGCCCGCCGACTACAAGGTGGTCGGCTCCCGCTCGGTACGCGACGACGCCGAACGGCACTGGGACTACCTCAAGTCGGTGTGGAAGGAACTGCGCAACCGGCTACCCGTCGCCCCGGACGCCGAGGCCCCGGCGGACCCGACCGGCCTGGCTGTCGCCGAGTGGCTGCTACCGCTCTTCGGCGAAGGACTCGGTTTCGGCCCGCTGACCGCGCTGGGCGACACCGGCATCAGCTCCGACGACGGCAACAAGACCTTCCCGATCAGCCACCGCTGGAACCACGTCCCGATCCACCTGGTGCCGTGGAACGCCGCCCTCGACAAGCGTCCGGGCGGTGCGGGCGGCGTGCCCCCGCAGTCGCTGGTGCAGGAGCTGCTGAACCGCTCCGAGGCCCACCTGTGGGGGGTGCTCACCAACGGCCGCCAATTGCGCCTGCTGCGCGACTCCAGCGCCCTGGCCACCGCCGCCTACGTCGAATTCGACCTGGAAGCCATCTTCGACGGCGAACTCTTCAGCGAATTCGTCCTGCTCTACCGCTTACTCCACGTCTCTCGCTTCGAGGTCGCGGAGGGCAGCGCCCCGTCAACCTGCTGGCTGGAGAAGTGGCGCACCGAGGCGATCTCTTCGGGCGTACGCGCCTTGGACCATCACCGCGAAGCGGTCAAGAAGGCCATCATCGCGCTCGGCACCGGATTCCTTCGGCATCCCGCCAACGGCGAGTTGCGACGGGACCTCGACGCGGACACCTTCCACGCTGCTTTGCTACGCCTCGTTTACCGCTTGATTTTTCTCTTCGTCGCCGAGGACCGTGGCGCGCTCCATCCGTCCGAAACGAGTGAGCAGACTCGCGAGCGGTACGCAAAATACTTCTCCTCTGCGCGGCTGCGCCACCAGGCGCTCCGCCGCCGAGGCACCACCCACAGCGATCTTCACCAGGCTCTGCGGCTGGTCCTCGACGCGCTCGGCGACGAGCACGGCCGTCCCGAACTCGCCCTGCCCGGCCTCGGTGGCATCTTCGACGATACTGACGCTGATTCGCCCCTCCGTGGCCTTTCGCTCACCAACGCACACCTGCTGGAAGCGGTACGGCACCTCGCCCGGGTTCGGGACGACGCATCCGGCCGATGGCGTTCCGTGGACTACCGCAACATGGGCGCGGAGGAACTTGGTTCCATCTACGAGTCGCTGCTGGAGTTGGTGCCCAAGCACAGCGAGGTGGACGGCGCTTTCGAGTTGGTGGAACGTCTCGGCAACAACCGCAAAAAGACCGGCTCCTATTACACGCCAAGTTCCCTCATCGAGACTCTGCTCAACTCCACCCTCGATCCGGTCCTTGATGACGCACAGAAGCGTGGCGAACTGAAAGCCTCAGCGGCTGGCGAGCCCGACCCGAGCGAGGCGATGGTCAAGGAACTGCTGTCCCTCACCGTCTGCGATCCCGCCTGCGGCTCTGGGCACTTCCTCGTCGCTGCGGCCCGCCGGATCGCCAAGCGGGTCGCGGCGGTCCGCGAACGCAACCCGGAGCCCACCGTCGATGCCGTACGGCAGGCCCTGCACGAGGTGGTTGCCCGCTGCATCTACGGCGTCGATCTCAACCCGATGGCTGTCGAACTGGCCAAGGTGTCGCTGTGGCTGGAGGCCCTGGAGCCGGGGAAGCCGCTCAGCTTCCTCGACGCGCACATCAAGCATGGCGACGGCTTGCTCGGGGCCACGCCCGCGTTGATCCGCAACGGCATTCCCAACAAGGCGTTCAAATCGGTCGAGGGCGATGACGAGGCGTACGCCAGGTTCCTCATGAACCAGAACGACAAAGAGCGCAGCGGGCAGGGCGGGCTGTTCTCCCTCGCCGTCGAACCGTCGGTGGCCAACGCCGCGTTCGCATCGAGCCTGCGTAGCATCATCGATGACCCGGTGGAGAACCTCATCGACGTCCGCCGCCAAGCGGCCGCCTATCGGGATTGGCAAGCCACTGCCGGTTACGTCCACGCTAAACATGTGGCGGATGCCTGGTGCGCGACGTTCGTGTGGCACAAGACCAAGGACGCCCCGCCCGTCATCACTGATGACGTCTTCCGCGCCCTGCAGAACCCGGAGGGCAAGGCCGCACCGCAGGCGACCCATCAGGAGATAGCTCGGCTCCGCGAACAGTACAACTTCTTCCACTGGCACCTGGAGTTCCCTGACATCTTCCCCGTCCCGGAAGACAGCGATGCGCCGGGCCTGGACCCGGTTACCGGCTGGGCGGGTGGGTTCTCCTGCGTGCTGGCAAACCCGCCCTGGGACAAGGTCGACTTCGAGGACAAGAAGTACTTCAGCGTCGTCGACCCCTCCATCGCAGAGATTTCCGGCACGGCCCGGCGCACCCGCATCGCCCGCTGGGCCGAGGAAAACCCGGAGGCCGGCGAGCGCTATCGCGCCGCCCGCCGCCGGGTGAAGTCGACGTTCCTCTTCGCGAGCAGTTCCGGAGCGTATCCGCTGTGCGCCAAGGGTCTAACGGTCAGAGGCGTAACCATGCTCCAGATGGATCAGCTTTTCGCCGAGCGGTTCGCGTCAATCGTTGCGGCCACTGGCCGGGTCGGCTGCATCATTCCGACCGCCATCGCGACGGGAGCGGGGGCACAGCATCTCTTCAGCGACCTCACCCGGCGCGGTGGGATCGCCGCTCTGTATGACTTTGAGAACCGTAAGCCGCTGTTCGTCGGCGTCGACTCCCGCTACAAGTTCTGCCTGCTCTCGCTGGCTGGCCGTGACTTGCGCGAGCCGGCGGCGAAGTTCGCATTCTTCCTGCTCGACGCGACAGATCTCGATGATGTCGAGCGGGTGTTCACGCTCAGCCCGGAGGAAGTCGCCCTGATCAACCCCAACACCGGCACGCTCCCCATCTTCCGCTCACGCCGCGATGCAGACCTGACCGCAGCGATTTACCATCGTCTCCCGGTCCTCTGGAACGAGTCCCGGCCGGACGGAAACCCCTGGGACATCACCTTCAAAGCGACATTCTTCCATATGACCGACGACTCCGACCTATTTCGGACTCGTGAGCAGTTGGAGGCCGAAGGCTGGGAGCTGCGCGGAAACGTCTTCACCCGCGCGGGCAAGCGGATGCTGCCCCTGTACGAGGCAAAGATGGTGAATTTCTTCAATCATCGTGCGGCCGACGTGATTAAAAGCGAGACAGCAGTCAACCGGCAGAACCAGCCACGTTACCTGACCTCTGGGGAACTTGAGGTCCCGGACAGGTTAGCGATTCCGTTGCACTGGATTGCTGAGGACGGACTGATCCCGACACGTCGAAATGGAAAAGAGGTCGAGGTCCCGGGCGTCAACCGACGCCTTGAGGACGTTCGGTGGGAGCGGGAATGGCTTTGCGGCTGGTGCGATGTCACTGCATCGACCAATGAGCGCACCGCCATTCCGGCATTCCTGCCGCGTACGGCGGTCGGGCACACGTATCCGTTGATGCTGCCGGGCGTCTCGCCCATTCTGACAGCGGCTCTCATCGCGGCTCAGAGTTCCCTGGCCTTCGACTTCGTGAGCCGTCAGAAGGTGAGCGGCGCCCATATGGCCCTGATGACCTGGAAGCAGTTACCCGTGCCGACCCCGGGCGCACTGGCCCCGCATACCCCCTTCCTCACGCCCCGCGTCCTGGAACTCGTCTACACGGCCCACGACATGGCTGGGCTCGCGCGTGACCTCGGCGATTCCGGTGCTCCGTTCCGCTGGGACGAGGAGCGCCGTGCTGGGATCCGTGCGGAGCTGGATGCGTACTTCTTCCACCTTTACGGCATCGACCGGCCCGACGTGGACTACATCCTGGAGACGTTCCAGACCGAGAACGGGGGCCTGAAGCACAACGAGATCGCCAAGTATGGCACCTACCGCACCAAGGATCTGGTCCTCGCCGAGTACGACCGGATGGCCACCGCTGGCCTTAGCCTGGCTAATCCACTCGTCGATCGTGAGAACTACATCTCCACCCTGACCCCGCTCCCGGGCAGCGGCCTTCGCCACCCCGCAGAGGAGGCGTGAATGCCGGACGGATGGCTGCCGTTAGGTGACATCATGGCTGTGCTCGACGAAGAGTGCGCCGTCCCTCACCTTCGGCGCTACTTTGCGAATCAACCGAAGCCCTTTACCGGGAGTCAGTTCGAGGCGTTGGGCGGTGGGCCGATCGCCCTGCACCGTGATGTTGTGACCGCAGAGGACCTGATCGCTGTCCAGTTGTTGGAGGTGCGCGTTCCGCCTTCGGTCGCCCTCAACCTCCTGCAAGGCGATTTGGGCCAGCGAATCAGTGACGAGTTGCGCGAGATCCCGATCTCGGTTGACTTGGCCGATGAGGGGGCGCGAAAGTACATCCAGGTTGGTGGGCCGGCGGACCGCGCCTGGCACCTGCTGACGGGTCAGCCGGGCGTGAGCAAGACCATCGCAGGCAAGGTGCTTGCCCGGAAGCGTCCGAGACTCATCCCGATCTACGACAGCGTGTTGGCCTGCGCGTTGCATGGGCGCCGTGGTTTTTGGCTTTGGCTGCACGAACCCCTGTCTGTCAGGCTGATATGAGGCAGTAGTTCCGGGAGCGTTAGGCTTGCCGGGAGACAGGAAGAGGATCATCGTGACGCTACCCAGCACGCCTGGTGAGCAGGGCGGACGGCCGAAACGGCGAACGTTCACAGCGGAGTACAAACTCCGCATCGTGGCGGAGTACGAGGCGGCGAAGGCCTCGGGTGAAGGCGCGGCGATCCTGCGCCGGGAGGGCCTGTACCACTCGCACATCCTGGAGTGGCGGGCCGCCCGTGACGCGGGCGCGTTGACCGCTCTGGGCACCCGAAAGAGCCCGGTGTCCGAGAGTCGGCGCCGCAGCGCCGAGGCGGCGGAGATCGAGCGGTTGCGGCGGCGCAACGAACGTCTAGTACGGCAGCCGCCGTTTGAGATCTTGCTGGTGAACCGGGGTGAACGCGAGGCGGCCACCGCGTGATCGTCTGTGCGTTGTGGACACAACAT
>NZ_JBICUM010000019.1:0-69535 GCF_043198155.1 Micromonospora sp. NPDC048871
TTCGGCCGGGGCCAGGCGGTGGTGTCGACGGCGTACACCCGCGGCAGGCCGGCACGCTGAGCGATCCGGCACGCCGCCCGCAACGCCCGGCCGGTGTCGATCTCACCGTCGCGTAACGCCCGGTACGCCGCGGCGTGCCCGGTCACGGTGCCCAGCGACAGATGCGCCGGGCAGCCACACCGTCCCTGATCGGCGGCCAACTCGTCGACCAGCGAGAACAACGTCCTCGACCGGGACACGAGGACGCCCTCGTACAACTCCCGCCGCCACGAATCCAACAAGATCCGGCCCAGCCCCCTGTCACCGGTACCGGTAGCCGTTACTCTGCTCATCGAGGACCCTGCCCATTGATGATCTTTGTGTGAGAACTCAGATCATGGACAGGGTCCTCCCCATTCCGCTAGACCTCGACCACCACGAATCCCCCCGATGGTCAAAACACGAGGATCGGGCGGGCACTCCTCACGGAGTGCCCGCCCGATCGCTTTTTGCTGTACCGCCGGCGGGTCAGAGGCCCAGCTGGCGGCGTACCTCGCCGGCCACCCGGCCACCCTCGGCCCGGCCGGCCACCGCGGCCTGGGCCGCCTTCATCGCCGGGCCCATCTGGGCCTTGCCGGTGAAGCCGCCCGCGGCGAGCGCCCCCGCGACCAGGTCGGTCAGCTCCGCCTCGGAGAGCTGCTGCGGCAGGTAGCGCTCCAGCACCTCGCCCTCGGCGGTCTCCTTGGCGGCCTGCTCGGTGCGGCCCGCCTCGGCGAAGGCGGTGGCGGCCTCGCGGCGCTTCTTGGCCTCCTTGGTCAGTACGGCCAGCACCTCGTCGTCGCTGAGCTCACGCTTGGCCTTACCGGCGACCTCAGCCGTGCCGACGGCGGCCAGGGCCATCCGCAGGGTGGAGGTGGTCAACTCGTCGCGGGCCTTGAGGGCGGCGCGCATGTCGGTGGTCAGGCGGTCCTTCAGCGTGCTCATGGACGCCCAAACTACCCTGATCGCCATGCGAAAGCGCACAATATTCCGGCTCGCGACCGCCACCGTCGCGACGGGCGCCGCCGCCCTGGCGTACGCCTCCCTGGTCGAACGCAACATGTTCACCCTCCGGCGCTTCGACGTCCCGGTGTTGCCGGCCGGCACCGAGCCGCTGCGCGTCCTGCACCTGTCCGACCTACACATGACCCCCAACCAGGTACGCAAACAGCACTGGGTGGCCTCGCTGGCCGCCCTGGACCCCGACCTGGTCGTGGTGACCGGCGACAACATGGCCCACCCGGAGGCGGTACCCGGGGTCCTGCGGGCCCTGCAACCCCTGCTCGACTACCCCGGGGCCTTCGTCTTCGGCTCCAACGACTACACCGGCCCGGTCTGGAAGAACCCGTTCAGCTACTTCCTGCCCGAGCGGGAGTACACCGAGGGGGTCGAGCTGCCCTCCGAGGAGCTGCGGGACGTCCTCGTCGGGGCCGGTTGGGCGGACCTGAACAACCGGCGGACCACAGTCAAGGCGGGTGGCCGGGCCATCGACATGGCCGGCGTGGACGACCCCCACGTCGAACGCGACGACTGGGGCGCGGTGGCCGGCGCGGTCTCCCCCTCGGCGGATCTCTCCATCGCCCTTACCCACTCCCCCGAGCCGGCCCTGCTCGACGAGATGGCCGCCGACGGGTTCGCCCTGCTGCTCGCGGGCCACACCCACGGGGGTCAGGTCTGTGTCCCCGGGGTGGGCGCCCTGGTGACCAACTGCGGCCTGCCCCGCTCGATGGCGAAGGGCCTGCACCGCTGGCCCGGCTCCGACTCCTGGCTGCACGTCTCCGCCGGCCTCGGCACCCACCCGACCGCCCCGGTCCGGTTCGCCTGCCCCCCCGAGGCCAGTCTGCTGACCCTGATTCCGCGCTGAGCCTGATCCACTCCGTTACGGCGATACGGCGGTAACCAGCCCCGGCTGACCCCGCCATTCCGGCGTAACGGAGTGGATCACCGCTGGCCGGGGTACCGAGTTTGACCGTCGGAGCGGGTGGGCTACTATTTGTCGGCACGCCTCGGGGTGTGGCGCAGCTTGGTAGCGCGCTTCGTTCGGGACGAAGAGGTCGTCGGTTCGAATCCGGCCACCCCGACCAGAGGTAACAGCCATCAGGGCTGGCTTTCCGTCACGGAGAGCCAGCCCTGATTGCTTAAGGCGTACCCCGGCGGCGGGCCAGGGCTTGGACGGGCAGGCGGGCGGGATGCCGGGTAGCCTGACCCGGGTGCGGATCATCGCGATTGTGTTCGGCCTCGTTGTCGTGACGACCGCCGTCGTGCTGGTCTCCATGATCGTGACGGCCAACGCCCGACGACGAAGCCGTGCCCTGGAGGCCTCCGCCCGGTGGGCGGTACGTCACTACGCCATCCCGGGTCGCGGGCACACCGTCGTAGGGGTGGCGCTGACCGACTCCGAGGGCCGGATCCGTGGTGAGCATGTGGTCGCACGTATACCGGACAACGCGCAGGACTGGCAGCGCGACTTCGTCGCCGCTCGGCAGGAGGCCGAGGAGCGTGCCTTCCACCTCAACATCGACCGGCCGCCGATCGAGGGCTGAATCCACGCGAGAGGCCCCGGTGCCGGCCCTCGGACGGGGCCGGCACCGCGTACGGGCTCAGCAGTTGGTGTAGCCCTTGCCCTTCTTGCTCCACGAGCACTTGTCGATCTGCTTGCCGCTGGCGTTTCGCAGGTACGCGGTGTCGCCGGTGTTGTTCCAGATGTAGTTGCCCGAGCCCCAGTACCGGGTGCTGGCGGTGTTCTTGCCCTTGCCGGTACGGATGATGACGCTCTTGCCCTTGCCGAGCTTGAAGTCGCCGCTGAACTTGTAGACGTGGTTGGCCTTGTCCCGCAGGGTCCAGTTCTTCAGGTTGATCGTGCTGGATCGGCGGTTGGTCAGCTTCACGTACTCGGCGTTGCGGCTGGCGTTCGAGCGGTTGTCCGTACCCGGCGAGTCGTAGTACACCTTGGTGATCTCGACCGCCGGGGTGGCGGCCTGCGCCGGGGTGGCCGCGACCAGCGAGCCACCCACCGTCATGGCAACCGCGGTGATGAGTCCGAGAAGCCTTCTCGTCATGCGTCTACCCCCACTGAGAGCGCCGTGAACGGCGCGGTTTGATTACGCCGACGCGCGTGACCGCAGCGAGGTTAGCGACGAAGCCCGGCGACGTGAACATCCACGAGGGTCGCGCCGAGGAATACGATCCGAGCGGCGGAACCGGGCCTCCGCCCGGCTCGCCTCAATCGGCCAATATGGACGGTCGCGATCGACCGAGGTCCAGATCCCCATCCGCCAAAGGGCGACCGCAGCCGACCGAACCGACTGCGGTCGACCAGAACGCTGGTCAGTACCCGCAGGTCATGCCGGCGGTGTGACTCACCTGCACGGTGTGGGTGACACATCCCCGGTCGCTGACCTGGTGCAGCAGCAGGGCGGTCGGCTCGGCCACCCAGCCGATCTGCTCCTCCTCCGTCATCGTCAGAGTGGCCTGCCGCCAGGTGCTCGGCGCGACCGTCAGCACCGTGCCGGCGAAGGCGGTCGTCACCGGCCGGTGCAGGTGGCCCGCGGCTACCCGTACGACCTGGGGGTGGCGCAGCAGCACCTCGGCCAGGGCGTCCCCGTCGGTGAGACGGATCTCGTCGGCCGCCGGAATCCCCACCTCTACCGGCGGATGGTGCAGGCAGACGATCGCCGGCACGTCGGGGCGGGCGGTGAGCACCCCGTTGAGCCAGTCGAGTTGCTCCGCGCCGAGCCGACCGGCATCCGAGCCGGGAACCAGCGAGTCGAGCATCACCAGGGTCAGCCCGGGCCGCTCGACCTGGTAGTAGGCCGAGAAGCCGCCCCCCAGGCAGGGGGTGCCACCGAAGGCGTCCAGCAGTGACTCCCGGTCGTCATGGTTGCCGGTGGTCAGATACAGCGGCAGCGGGAAGCGTCCGATCACCTCCCGCAGGGCGGCGTACTCGTCCGCTCGACCATGGTCGGCCAGGTCCCCGGTGATCACCACACAGTCGGGCCGGGAATTGAGCGCCAGGACCCTACCCAGGGCGTGATGCAGCCCGGCCACCGGCTCGGCGCCGAGCGCCCCTGCGGTGAGGTGCGGATCGCTGAGGTGGGCGATGAGCATGGAGAGCCTCCACTCGACCGGAACCCTCACGCTATCGCTGCGGCAGCCTCCCCGGGGGCCGGTCCACAGGCCTCGTCCACAGCCTGTGGATAGCACATGTGTACGAGCATCAGCCTGCTTCCGCACACCATGAGTACGCTTGATCAGCGCCCCGGTACCCGGCCGGGACCCCTACCTACCTGGAACGACGCACAAGTGGATCACCCGCAAGTCATCCGTGACGTCACGGTCCGTCTCTCTCTGGCGCCGACCGTCGCCGAGGTCTGCCAGGCGAGCGTCGACGCGCTGGCCCGCTACACCCCCGCGACCATCGCCGTCCTGCTGCACGTCAACGGCCGACTCCGCTGCGTCGCCGCCACCGGGTCCTGGCAGGTCTTCGCCACCGTGGCCCCGGACGCCGGGATCGTCGGCCGGGTCTTCACCGGCGGCAACCCGGCCATCGTCCCGGACGTCACCGCCGACACCGACCACATCCCGGTACGCCCCGACGTCACCGCCGAGGTCTGCGTTCCGATATGTGATCCGGCGGGCCGCCGCATCGGCGTACTCGATTTGCAGTGGACCGGCCCGGCCGACCTGGCCGCGTGGCGGGCGACCGCCGAGCGGGTAGCCGGCCGGCTGGGCGCCCGGATCATGGCGCTCGGCGGGCCGGCGGAGAGCCGCGGTGAGAAGCTGCTGCGGCACGCCACCGCGATGACCTCCGCCACCACCGAGTATGACCTGCTGGCCACCGCCATCCGGGCCGCCCGGGACGTGTCCGCCCTCGACACGGCCATCCTGGTGCTCGCCGGCCGCAGCGGGCCCCGGCTCAGCGAACCGACCGCCACCCCGGGCGAGTTGGAGACCCGGATGCGCGCCGAGCTGACGGAGGCCGGTCCGCAGGCGATGCGTGCCATCATCGCCCGAGCCCATCGGTACGGCGCCGGTCACACCCTCGGCGAGGCCGGTCACCCACCCGTCGAGGAACATGAGCCACTGGTCCGGGCCGGGGTACGCACCCTGGTGGCGGTGCCGGTGGGGCCGCCCGAGGGCGGTGGGGTGCTGCTGGTAGCCGACGAACGGCTGCTGCGCCCGGACTCCCAGACGGTCAACCTGCTGGAGCTGCTGGCCGGCCAGGCCTGGAGCTGCCTGGACCGGTTGCGCACCCTGGAGCGGTTACGGGAGCAGGCCAGCTCCGACCCCCTCACCGGGCTACGGCACACCGGCCCGTTCGGGCAGCGGATCGCCACCGTCACCCCGGGGCGTACCGCCCTGCTGGCGATCGATGTCGACGGCTTCAAGACCGTCAACGACACGTACGGCCACCAGGCCGGTGACCGGGTGCTGGTCGGCCTGGCCCGGGCCCTGGAAGGCGCGCTGCGCCAAGGCGACGAGCTGTACCGCATCGGCGGGGACGAGTTCGTCGCCGTGATCGAGGTCAGCCGCCCCGAGGAAGCCGTCCGGGTCGCCGAACGACTAACCGCAGCCGCCCGCGGCATCGGCCGTACGATCAGCGTCGGAGTCGCCCTCCCCCGCCCCGGTGAGTCCCCCGAACTGACGCTACGCCGCGCCGACCAGGCCCTCTACGCCGTCAAACGCCAAGGCCGCGACGGCGTCCGCCTCTCCGCCGCCTAACCCCTCCCCACCCGGGCCCCCTCCCGCCCCTCTCCGCGTTGATCATGAGGTTAGCGGCAGTTGTCGATCTCCACACTGCCGCCAACCTCATGATCAACGCCGCAAAGGCGGGGGGCCGGGGGGGGAGGGTTAGGGGTGGGTTGTTAGGTGTTTGGCTAGGAGTTCGGCTATTTGGGTGGTGTTCAGGGCGGCGCCCTTGCGGAGGTTGTCGCCGGTGACGAAGAAGTCGAGGGCCCGGGGGTCGTCCAGGGCGCGGCGGATCCGGCCCACCCAGGAGGGGTCGGTGCCTACGGCGTCGATCGGCATGGGGAACTCGTCCGTGGCCGGGTCGTCGACCACGATCACCCCGGGGGCGTTGCGCAGCACCTCACGGGCCCCGTCGGCGTCGATCTCGGTGGCGAAGACGGCGTGTACCGCCACCGAGTGACCGGTCACCACCGGTACCCGGACGCAGGTGGCGGAGACCTTGAGGTCCGGCAACCCGAGGATCTTGCGCGACTCGTCGCGTAGCTTCATCTCCTCGGACGACCAGCCCTCGTCGGCCAGCGAGCCCGTCCAGGGCACCACGTTGAGCGCCAGGGGGGCCGGGAAGGGACCGAGGTCGTCGCCGACGGCCTGCCGTACGTCGCCGGCCCGGGAGCCTAGGGACCGGTCGCCGGCCACCTTCGTCAACTGGTCGTGCAGGGCGTCCGCACCGGCCCGGCCCACCCCGGAGACCGACTGGTACGAGGCGAGCACCAGCTCACGCAGCCCGTACTCGCGGTGCAGGGGAGCCACCGCGACGATCATCGCCAGGGTGGTGCAGTTGCCGTTGGCCACGATGCCGCGCGGCCGGTGACGCAACTGTTCGGGGTTGATCTCCGGAACCACCAGGGGGACGTCCGGGTCCATCCGGAAGGCGCCGGAGTTGTCCACCACGACCGCGCCCTGGCGGGCGGCGATCGGTGCCCAGTGCGCGGCTACCTCGTCCGGTACGTCGAACATCGCCACGTCGACGCCGTCGAACGCCTGCTCGGTCAGGGCCCGGACGGTCAGGTCCTCGCCCCGGCAGCGGATCGTCCGCCCGGCCGACCGTTCGGAGGCCAGCAGGCGGATCTCACCCCAGACGTTGCGCCGCCCGGAGAGCAGCTCGCACACCACCGTGCCGACGGCTCCCGTCGCCCCGACCACAGCCAGGGTGGGCAGCCCGGCCACCCGCGCTACCGTCCTGTCCCCGCGTACACCACAGCCTCAGTGTCGCCCCCGAGGTCGAATGCCTCGTGGATGGCGCGTACGGCGGCGTCCAGGTCGGTGTCCCGGCAGACCACGGAGACCCGGATCTCCGAGGTGGAGATCATCTCGATGTTGACCCCGGCCTGGCCCAGGGCGGCGAAGAAGCCGGCGGCGACCCCGGGGTGCGAGCGCATCCCGGCCCCGATCAGGGAGACCTTGCCGACGTGGTCGTCGTAGAGCAGGCCCTTGAAGTTGACCGCCTCCTTGATCTTGCTGAGGGCCGCCATCGCGGTGGGCCCGTCGGCCTTGGGCAGGGTGAAGGAGATGTCCGTACGCCCGGTGCCCTCGGTGGAGACGTTCTGCACGATCATGTCGATGTTGATCTCGGCACCCGCTACCGTGTCGAAGATCCGCGCCGCCGCGCCCGGCTCGTCGGGCACCCCGACGATCGTGATCTTGGCTTCGCTGCGGTCGTGGGCCACTCCGGTGATCAGCGCCTGCTCCACGGGAAGCTCCTCCATCGATCCGGTGACCATCGTGCCGGTGTTTGTCGAGTATGACGAACGGACGTGGATCGGCAGCCCCGCCCGGCGGGCGTACTCCACGCTGCGCAGGTGCAGGACCTTCGCACCGCAGGCGGCCAGCTCCAGCGTCTCCTCGTAGGTGATCTGCTTGATGTGCCGGGCGTTCGGCACGATTCGCGGATCGGCGGTGAAGATGCCGTCCACGTCGGTGTAGATCTCGCAGACATCGGCGTTCAGCGCAGCGGCCAGCGCCACCGCCGTGGTGTCCGAACCACCCCGCCCCAGGGTGGTGACGTCCTTGGTGTCCTGGGAGACCCCCTGGAACCCCGCGACGATCACCACCGCACCTTCGTCCAGGGCGCCCTTGAGCCGCCCCGGGGTGACGTCGATGATCCGCGCCCGGCCGTGCACCGAGGTGGTGATCACGCCCGCCTGGGAACCGGTGAAGGAGCGGGCCTCGTACCCCAGGTTGTGGATGGCCATGGCCAGCAGGGCCATGGAGATCCGCTCCCCGGCGGTGAGCAGCATGTCCAGCTCGCGACCGGGCGGCAGCGGACTCACCTGGTTGGCCAGATCGAGCAGTTCGTCCGTGGTGTCACCCATCGCGGAGACCACGACCACCACGTCGTCGCCGGCTTTACGGGCGGCCACGATCCGCTCGGCCACCCGCTTGATCCGCTCGGCGTTGGCGACGGAGGACCCGCCGTACTTCTGCACCACGAGTGCCACGACGGTGCACTCCCTCCCGGTTGCTCGGAGCGTGCCGGCAGGCTTTGGCGGCCGGCACAGGGGCTGAGCGTGCCGACGCCGCCGGCACAGAGGCTTGGCGTGCCGACGCCGCCGGCACCGGGGCCGGCGGCGCGGGTCGGACCAAGTCAGCGTATCGGTCCCCTCTGACCGCCGGGTCAGGTGATCCCACGATCCGGCCCAGGTACTGGGGTGAGGTGGCGCACGACACGCCGGAAACGGGTGCCCGCCCGGGGGTGTCCGCGCGACGCCCACAACGCCGAGAATGACCGGGTGTACGCCCACCGTCCGGCTCGCCGTCGGGTCGCCCCGCTCGTGCCTGCCCTGCCCGTGCTGACCCTGTCCGCGCTGCTCGCCGCCTGCTCGGCAGATCCGCCCGCCGACCCGACGCCGCCGACCTCGGCTCCCCGCCCGGTGGGGATGGACGCCGCCCGCGACGAGTTGGCCGCCCTGGCCGCCGCCGCCCAGGATCGGCACCTGGTCGCCCGCTACACCCTGCGGGTCGACGGGGCCGCCGACCGGTTGATCCAGGTGACCAGCGCGAACGACGGCAGCTGGCGGGTGGATGTGCCCGGCGGGGCCCTGGGTGGCCAGGCGGACATCGCCCTGGCGGCCACGACCGACGGGCTGTTCCAGTGCGCCCTGCCCACCCCGACCCGGCCGGAACCCCCGAGTTGCGTACGCCTCGGCGAGCGGGACGACACCCTGCCCCGGCGGCTGGACCCCCGGGTGCAGCACCCCTTCACGGACTGGCTGGACGTGCTGACCGACCGCCGGGCCCCGCTGTCCGTCTCGCCGGCCATGGCACCGGAGGGGGCCGGCGGCTCCTGCTACTCCGTGGAGACCACCGCAGCCTCGATCAATCCGCCGCTGGATGTGGGGATCTACTGCTTCGACGCCGACGGCACCCTGACGGCGGTACGCGCGGCCTTCGGCACCCTGATGCTGACCGGTACCCCGGAGCCGGCCCCGGCCTCGGTGCAGTTGGCCGGCCCGGTGGTGGAGGGGGACCCCCTGGGCCTGGCGGCCCCGGTCACCGAGGCACCCCCGACCGGTACCGGTGAATCCCCTGATCAGGAGGCCACCGGAACGCCCTGATCGGCCATCCGTTACGGGTGCTTTACCCCACATTCAGCTACCCGCAGCAAAGCGATCAAATGCCCCATAGGGGACACTGTTCGCATGACCAACCTCACCCCGCTGCTGGCCTTCCGGTGGAGCCCCCGGGCCTTCGACCCGTACGCCGAACTCTCCCCGGCCGAGGCGGCGACCCTGCTGGAGGCCGCCCGCTGGGCCCCCTCGATCGGCAACGGGCAGCCGTGGCGGTTCGCGGTCGGACACCGCGACGACGACACCTTCAAACGGATCCTGGTCAACCTGTCCCCGGACGAGCAGCGCTGGGCCGGGCGGGCCAGCCTGCTGGTGCTGGTCGCGCACACCCGCGCCGGCCACCCGACGGCCGCGTACGACCTGGGTCAGGCGGTGGCCCATCTCACCGTGCAGGCCACCGCACTGGGGCTGCACGTACGCCAGGTGACCGAGCTGGACCGCGCTAGCCTGGCGGCAGACCTCGACCTGACCGCCGACCTGCGACCGTACGTGGTGGTGGCGGTGGGCCAACTGGGTGATCCATTGAGCCTGCCGGCCGACCTGGTGGCCGAGGAGACCGGCCTGCGACACCGGCAACCCCTCGCCGAACTGGTCCTGAGCTGCGGAAACACGGCACCCTGAACGGGCGGATGCGAATTGCGTCTCATAGTGCGGACCCACCTTCCCACCTTCCGTCCCATCACGTAGGGTGACTCTGTCATGTGGCAGGCGAGCCTTCTTCTTGGTCGCCGCGACGAGGCCTGAAGGCCGGCACCTCGTCGCGGAGTCGAACCGCGCCGCCAGCACGTCCCCGGATCCCTCCGCTCGGCACATCGCCGCCGACAGCCACTGCTGACGTCACATGACCCAGGAGAACTTCGCCATGGCCCACCAAGCCAGCACCACCGACATCGATTCCGATCAGATCGCCCGGCAGCAGCCCAGCCGGATGCCGTTTCGCCGGTACCAGCCGTACCAGCAGCAGTTCCGCATCGACCTGCCGAACCGCACCTGGCCCACCCGGCACGTCGAGGCCGCCCCCCGCTGGTGCGCGGTCGACCTGCGCGACGGTAACCAGGCCCTGATCGACCCGATGTCCCCGGAGCGCAAGCGCCGGATGTTCCAACTGCTGGTGCAGATGGGCTACAAGGAGATCGAGGTCGGCTTCCCGTCGGCCAGCCAGACCGACTACGACTTCGTCCGGCAGCTGATCGAGCAGGATCTGATCCCCGAGGACGTGACGATCCAGGTGCTCACCCAGTGCCGGGAGCACCTGATCGACCGGACCTTCGAGTCCCTGCGGGGCGCCCGCCGGGCGATCGTGCACTTCTACAACTCCACCTCGACCCTGCAGCGTCGGGTGGTGTTCGGGCTGGACCGCGACGGCATCGCCGACATCGCCACCACGGGCGCCCGGCTCTGCCAGAAGTACGCCGAGATCCACACCCCGGACACCGACATCCACTACGAGTACTCCCCGGAGTCGTACACCGGCACCGAACTGGAGTACGCCCTGGAGGTCTGCGCGAAGGTCATCGAGGTGATCGACCCGACCCCGGACCACAAGCTGATCATCAACCTGCCGGCCACGGTCGAGATGGCCATGCCGAACGTGTACGCCGACTCGATCGAGTGGATGCACCGGCACCTGCCCCGCCGGGACAGCCTGGTGCTCAGCCTGCACCCGCACAACGACCGGGGCACCGGGGTGGCCGCCGCCGAGCTGGGCCTGCTGGCCGGGGCGGACCGGATCGAGGGCTGCCTGTTCGGCAACGGCGAGCGCACCGGCAATGTCGACCTGGTGACCCTGGGGCTGAACCTGTTCTCCCAGGGCATCGACCCGATGATCGACTTCTCGAACATCGACGAGATCAAGCGGGCGGTCGAGTACTGCAACCAACTGCCGGTGCACGAGCGGCACCCGTACGCCGGTGACCTGGTCTACACCGCCTTCTCCGGCTCCCACCAGGACGCCATCAACAAGGGCTTCGCCGCGCTGAACGCCGACGCGGCGGCGGCCGGGGTACCGGTCGACGACTTCACCTGGGCGGTGCCCTACCTGCCGATCGACCCGAAGGACCTGGGCCGCAGCTACGAGGCGGTCATCCGGGTCAACTCCCAGTCCGGCAAGGGCGGGGTCGCGTACATCATGAAGACCGAGCACCAGCTGGACCTGCCCCGCCGGCTCCAGATCGAGTTCTCCGGGGTGGTGCAGCAGGTCACCGACCACGACGGTGGTGAGGTCGGCCCGGACACCATGTGGCAGATCTTCGCCGGGCAGTACCTGCTCGACCACCAGAGCGACCCGAAGGTGACCCTGACCGAGTACGCCATCGGCACCACCGACGGCAAGGTCGAGGTCACCGCGCAGGTAGCCCTCGCCGGGGAGCCGCAGACCCTGAGCGCGATCGGCAACGGTCCGATCGACGCGTACGTCAACGCCCTCGGCTCGACCGGGGTGGCGGTACGGGTGCTCGACTACCACGAGCACGCCCTCTCCTCCGGCGGGGACGCCCAGGCCGCCGCCTACGTCGAGTGCGAGGTCGACGGTCGTACGGTCTGGGGGGTCGGCATGGACGCCAACATCGTCACCGCCTCCATCAAGGCGGTCACCAGCGCCGTCAACCGCGCTCACCACTGAGGTGCAAGGAAGGGTCCCTTGTTAACGCATTCTGCATAGCAAGGGGCCCTTATTAACGTCATAGCTCGGTCCTCACTCCTTGCGGGGTGGGCGGTGGACGAGCAGGGCGGCGATGACCGCCCCGATCAGCAGCAGCCCGGCGCACCAGAGCAGGGCACCCCGGTAGGCGGCGGTCAGTTCGGCGCGCTGCTCGTACCCGGTGCCGGAAAGCCCGACCAGCAGCGGCAGGGCGGCTACCGCCAGCAGCCCGCCCACCCGGGAGGCGGCGTTGTTGAAGCCGCTGGCCACCCCGGCGAACCGGTCGGCGACCGCGGCCAGCACGGAGGCCGTCAGGGGTGCCACCACCATGGTCAGGCCTACCCCGAACACCACCACCCCGGGCAGCACCTGCCGCCAGTACGACGCGCCCGGGCCGACCTCGCGCAGCAGCAGCAGACCGACCGCGGCCAGGGTCGGCCCGACGGTCAGCAGCAGCCGTGGCCCGATCTTGGTGGAGAGCGCTCCGGCCGCCGGTGAGCCGACCAGCAGCAACAGGGTCATGGGCAGCAACGCCAGACCGGTCCCCAGCGCCGACCAGCCGACCACGTTCTGCAGGTAGACCGCGATGAAGAAGGTGAACCCGCCGAGGGCGGCGTAGACCAGCACGGTGAAGATGTTCAGAACGGAGAAGAGTCGGCTGCCGAACAGCCCGGTGGGCAGCATCGCGGTCTCCCCCCGCCGCCGCTCCACCAGGACGAACACCACCGCGGCCAGCACCGCCACCAGGGCCGCCCCGACCACCGAGGGGGCACTTGCTCCCCGCTCCGGGGCGTCGACCAGGGCGTAGGTGATCCCGGCCAGGGCCAGCGCCCCCCACAACGCCCCGGCCACGTCGAACCGCCGGCCCGCCCCCCGGGTCCGTGAGGTGCTCTCGTCCCGGCTCTCCGGTACCCACCGCAGGGCGGCCAGCACCACGAGCACGGCCAGCGGCACGTTCAGGAAGAAGATCCACCGCCAGGAGAGGGCGTCGATCAGCCAGCCGCCGATGAAGGGCCCCAGGGCGGTGGAGACCCCGGACAGGCCGGACCAGGCACCGATCGCCTTCGCCCGGTCGTCGGGGTGGAAGCTGGCTTGCAGCAGCGACAGGGAGCCCGGGGCCAGCAGGGCGCCGCCGACCCCCTGGAGCAGCCGGGCGGCCACCAGCCAGTCGGTCCGCAGGGCCAGGCCACAGAGCACCGAGGCGCCGGTGAACCAGATGACCCCGAGCAGGAAGATCCGCCGCCGGCCGAACCGGTCCCCCAGGGCACCCCCGAGCAGTACGAAGGCGGCCAGGGTGAGCAGGTACCCGCTGACCGTCCACTGTAGGCCGGCCACGGAGGCGCCCAGATCGGCGCCGAGCCTGGGCAGCGCCACGTTGACCACGGTGCTGTCCAGGAAGACCATGCCGGAGGCGAGTACGGCGGCCGCCAGGGTGCCCCGGCCGGCTGCCGTGTTCATCCGGAGCACGCGTACGGGTTCAGCCATGTCTACCAATCTGCCGTGCACCATCTGCCAGACACCACGAAACGCCAAAACACCGTACGGGTACTGTGCGGGATCGGCGGATGCCCGCAAGCTGGAGAGGTGTCGTCTGTGCGTACCAGATCAGGACCCCGCGCCCTGGGGGCGCTCGCGCTGGTCGCGGCGCTGACCTTCGGCGCAGCCGGGTGTGTCCCGCTCGAAGAGGAGCCGGGCGCGCGACCCAGCAGCGGCGGCGGTGGTGGCACCGCCGACCAGATGCTCTCCCAGCTCACCGTCGCCGAGGCGGGCTCGATGCGCGGCTACAGTCGCAAGCGCTTCCCGCACTGGCGCAAGACCGGCCAGAACTGCGACGTCCGCGACACCGTGTTGGAACGGGACGGCAAGGGCATCGAGCATTCCGGCTGCAACGTCGTGGGCGGCCAGTGGGAGAGTGTGTACGACGGCCGCAGCTTCACCGATCCGTCGCAGGTGGACATCGACCACATGGTGCCGCTGGCGAACGCCTGGCGATCCGGTGCGGACGAGTGGGATGACACCAAACGGGGTGATTTCGCCAACGACCTGGACCGGCCGCAGCTTTTCGCGGTTTCCGCCTCTTCCAACCGGGCAAAGGGTGACCAGGATCCGTCCCAGTGGAAACCGCCAAGCCAGTCGTACTGGTGCCAATACGCCGGGGACTGGGTGGCGGTCAAGCACCACTGGAAGCTGACGGTGACCAGTGCCGAGAAAGCCGCGCTGGCCGACATGTTGGAGGGCTGCACATGGGAGAGCAAGCCGTAGCCGGGGCCGACGGCGGCTCGACGCCCGAGCAGGCGCCGGATTCCGGCGCAGCGGAGGCGACCGGCAGCCCGGGACCGACCACCGCGGGGATGACCGCGGACGGCACGGCCGCCAGTGAGGTCGAGGTGCCGGGCGCGGGAATGACGGCCGACGCCGCAGGCCCGGCCGGTCCGCAGAGCCGCACCACTGACATCGTGCCCGGCCCGGGCGGGGTGATGACCGACGAGGTCGGGGTGGTCACCGGCGAGCTGACCCTGCGCACGGAGTTCGCGGACGGGCAGGTCACCCTGCATGTCCAGTACAAGGACGCGGACGAGTGGTACGTGGTCAGCGGCGGCAAGGCCGCGCTGGAGGCCGCTTCCGGGCTGGACGCGGTGCACAACATCGCGGTCGGCCTGCTGAACCGCCCCGAGGGCTGAACCCCGCAGACGTGGACAGCAGCCCCTTCCGGTGCGCGTACCGGAAGGGGCTGCTGCTCTACACGAAGGAGCCGGGCTCGCTGGGGGCGGAGACCACCTCGGGTTCCTCGCCCTCGCCGGCCGGCCGGACGATCTCCACGCTCACCTTGTGCGGACGCAGCTCGCCGCTGGCGATCCGCTCGGCGAAGTGGCAGGCGACCCGACTCTCGCCGATCTCCCGCAGCACCGGACGCTCGTCCGCGCAGCGGGTCGGCTGGGCCCACGGGCACCGGGTGTGGAAGCGGCAGCCCGCCGGCGGGTTGGCCGGTGAGGGCAGGTCACCGGCGAGCAGGATGCGCTCCCGACGGTCCTCGACGTCGGGGTCCGGCACCGGCACCGCCGACATCAAGGCCCGGGTGTACGGGTGCAGCGGCTCGGTGTAGAGCCGGTCCCCCGGGGCCTCCTCGACCAGGGCACCCAGATACATCACTCCGACGGTGTCGGAGATGTGCCGGACCACCGCCAGGTCGTGCGCGATCACCAGGTAGGTCAGACCCAGGCTGTCCTGGAGCTCGTCCAGCAGGTTGACCACCTGGGCCTGGATCGACACGTCCAGCGCGGAGACCGGCTCGTCGGCGACGATCAGCTCCGGCCCCAGCACCAGGGCACGGGCGATGCCGATGCGCTGCCGCTGGCCGCCGGAGAACTCGTGCGGGTAGCGGGACAGGGCCCACCGCGGCAGCCCGACCTTGTCCAGGGTCTCCGAGATGATCTTCCGGCGTTCCTCCCGGCTGCCCCCGATGCCGTGGGTCTGCAGGCCCTCGGTCAGGATCGACTCGATGTTCTGCCGGGGGTCCAGGCTGGACATCGGGTCCTGGAAGATCATCTGCATCCGCTTGCGCATGGCGCGCAGCTTGTTCGGGGCGAGGGTGGTCAGCTCGACACCGTCGAAGCTGACCTGCCCGGCGGTCGGCGGGTTGAGCTGGAGCAGCGCCCGCCCGAGGGTGGACTTGCCGCAACCCGACTCGCCGACCAGCCCGTAGGTCTTGCCCCTCGGGATGCGCAGGTCCACCCCGTCGACCGCCTTGACGTGGCCGACCGTCCGGTCGAACAGCACTCCCCGCTTGATCGGGAAGTGCACCTTCAGGTCCCGTACCTCGACGAGGATGTCGCTGTCGGTCATGGCTTCTCCTCCTCGCGCGGCGCCGGCACCTGGCCACCGGCCGAGGTCGCCTCGCCGGTAGCCGCCGGGTCGACCGGGTCGACGGGTGCTGCCGGGTCGACGGGTGCCGCTGCCGGGGTGGCGCCCGCCGGCGGGGCCGGGTTGACGCAACGGTAGCTGTGACCGTCGTGCGCCGTCACCAGCTCCGGCGGCTGCCCCACACAGGCATCCACCCGCCGGGTGCAGCGCGGCGCGAAGGCACAACCCTCCACCCAGGGCAGCAGATCCCGTACCGAGCCCGGGATGGGGGTGAGCCGCTCGCCACGTCCGGCGTCCAGCCGCGGCACCGACCCGAGCAACCCCACGGTGTACGGGTGCCGGGGCTCGCGGAACAGCGGACGCCGTCGGGCGGTCTCGACCACCCGGCCGCCGTACAGGACGTTGATCGTGTCGCACATGCCGGCCACCACACCGAGATCGTGGGTGATCATCACCAGGGCGGTGCCGGAGTCACGGACCAGGTCCTTGAGCAGTTCCAGGATCTGCGCCTGGATGGTGACGTCCAGGGCGGTCGTCGGCTCGTCGGCGATCAGCAGGCGGGGCTGGCAGGCCACCGCCATGGCGATCAGGGCCCGCTGCCGCATCCCACCGGAGAGCTGGTGGGGATATTCCTTCAGCCGCCGCTTCGGGTCCGGGATGCCCACCCGGTCCAGCAGTTGAGCGGCTTCCTTCGCCGCCGCGTCACCCTTCATCCCGCGGTGCCGGGTCAGCACCTCGGTGACCTGGAGGCCGATCGGGATGACCGGGTTCAGCGAGGAGAGCGGATCCTGGAAGATCATCGCGATGTCCCGGCCCCGGATGTCGCGCCGGGATCGGTCGTCGAGCTGGAGCAGGTCGGTGCCGTCGAAGACGGCCTTGCCGCCCACCGACAACCCGGGCTGCTTGGGCAGCAACCCCATGATGGCCAGCGAGGTCACCGACTTACCGCAGCCGGACTCGCCGACCAGGCCGACCACCTCACCGGCGTCGACCGTGAAGGAAACCCCGTCGACGGCGCGTACGGTGCGCTGACCGCGCCGGGCGAAGCTGACCGAGAGGTCTTCCACTTCAAGGAGGGCCATTGTTCTACTTCCGCAGCTTCGGGTCGAGGGCTTCACGCATCGCCTCACCGAGCAGGGTGAAGCCCAGCGCGGTGATGATGATGGCAACCGCCGGATAGATAGCCAGAGCGGGCCGGATGCCGAGCCACGGCTGCGCGTCGGCCAGCATCACGCCCCACTCGGGTACGGAGGAGTCCGGGTTACCGAGGCCCAGGTAGGACAGGGCGGCGGCCTCGATGATCGCGGTGGCCAGGGTCAGGGTGGCCTGCACGATGACCGGGGCCAGTGAGTTCGGCAGCACGTGCGCCAGCGCGATCTTCGGCTTGCTGACGCCGAGGGAGGTGGCCGCCAGCACGTATTCCTTGTTCGACTGGACGATCATCGAACCGCGCAGCAGCCGGGCGAAGACCGGCACCGAGACCATACCCACGGCGATCATGACGGTGATCAGGCTGGGCCCGAGCAGCGCCGCGATGCTCACCGCGAGCAGCAGGCTGGGCAGGGCCAGCAGCATGTCGATGAAGCGCATCAGGGTGGTGTCCACCATGCGGCCCCAGCGGCCGCCGAGCCCGGCGGCGGCACCCGCCACCCCACCGATCAGCGCACCGATCGCCAAACCGATCAGAGTGGCGACCACGCCGACCAGCAGGGTCTGCCGGGCTCCGATGATCATCCGGCTGAAGACGTCCCGACCCTGGTGGTCGTAGCCGAGCCAGTGTTCCGAGGAGGGGCCGGGGATCAGGCCCTGCCCCACCTTGACCACACCCTCGCGGATGCCCATGGTGTCCTTCGGGCCGTACGGCACGAAGAACGGTCCGACGATGGCTACCAGGACGAAGATGGCCAGGATGACCGCGCCGACGATGGCGGCGGGGTTACTCCGCAGCCGGCGGAACGCGTCCTGCCACAGGCTTACCCCGCGCTCGTCCTCCCGGGCGGCCAGTTCGGCGAGGCGGTCGATCTTCTCGCGCTTCTTCCCGCTGATGATCGTCATCGGACCCTCACCCTCGGGTCGATCAGGCTGTACGAGAGGTCCACGATCAGGTTCACCAGTACGTAGACCACTGCGATGATCATGATGAAGCCCATCAGAACGGGATAGTCACGGTTACTGATGGACTCGGCGAGGAAGGCTCCGATCCCGCTGAAGGCGAAGACAGTCTCGGTGAGCACCGCCCCGGAGAGCAGGCCGCCGGTGAGCAGACCGATCGAGGTGGCCACCGGCAGCATCGCGTTGCGCAGCACATGCCGACGGCGTACGACGTTCTCGGTCAGGCCCTTGGCCTCGGCGGTGCGGACGAAGTCCTCGCCCAGCACCTCCAGCACACTGGCCCGGGTGATCCGGACGATGATCGCCAACGGGATGCTGGCCAGGGCCATGCCCGGCAGGATCAGATGCCAGAGCGCATCGGCGGCGGCGTCCCACTCCCGGGTCATCAGCCCGTCCAGAACGAAGAAGTTGGTGATCCGGGTGGCCCCGAGGATCGGGTCCTGGCGACCGCTGGAGGGGAACCAGCCGAGGTTCTCCGAGAAGATCGCCTTGAGCACGTACGCCAGGAAGAAGACCGGGATGCAGATGCCGATCAGCGACCCGCCGACGGACGCGTAGTCGAGGAACCGGCCGCGCTTGCGGGCGGCCAGGTAGCCCAGCGGGATGCCGATGCCGATCGCGATCACCATGGCGGTGATGGTCAGCTCGATCGTGCCGGGGAAGCGCTGGAGGAACTCCGTGGTCACCTCGCGCTTGGTGGAGATGGAGGTGCCGAGGTCGAGGCGGACCATCCGCTTCACGAACCGGCCGTACTGGATCAGGATCGGCTCGTCGAGGCCGAGGTTACGGCGGATGGCGGCCCGCATCTCGGGCGTACCCCGCTCGCCGAGGATGGCGGTCTCGGGGCCACCGGGCAACCGCCGGAGCCAGATGAACAACAGGATGGAGAGCCCGAACAGCGTGGGTATCAGCTGTAGTAGGCGTCTGACGATGAACCGGAACACGGCCGCCTCGTGGGTGTGCTGAGGATCGCGGGCGGACGCTGTGGGTAACAGCGCCCGCCCGCGGTCGGTGCTTCAGGTCAGGACTTGAACTCGGCGGTGGAGAACCGCTCGTCGGTGAGCGGGCTCGCCTTGACCCCGGTCACGTCCTTGCCGAACACGATGGCCGGCGGCGAGTGCGAGATCGGCACACCGGGCAGGAAGTTCATGATGTCGGCGTTCAGCTCCTTGTAGAGCGCGATCCGCTCCGCCATGTCGGCAGTGCTGTCAGCCTTCTTGAACTTCTCGAACAGGGCCGGGTTGTTGAAGCCCCACTCGTCCTTCTGCCGGTCGAAGAAGGTACCGATGAAGTTGTAGCCGTCGCCGTAGTCGCCGGTCCATCCGAGGAAGTGGATGTCGTGCTTGTCACCGGAGGTGGTGGCGTTGAGGTAGTCCGGGCTCCACTTGAGCGGGATCGCCTCGATCTTGATGCCGACCGCCTGGAGGTCCGCCGAGATCAGCTCGAACAGGTCCTTCGGGTTCGGCATGTACGGCCGGGTGACCTCGGTCGGGTAGTGGAACCGCAGGGTCAGGTCGGAGGCACCGGCCTCGGCCAACAGGGCCTTGGCCTTCTCGACGTCGTAGTCGTACTTGGTGACGTCGCCGTTCCAGCCCTCGACGGTGTCGGGGAAGAAGTTCACCGCGACCTGAGCGCCCGGGGGCAGCTTCGAGTCGACCAGGGCCTGGCGGTTGATCGCGTGCGCGAGCGCCTGCCGGACCTTGAGGTCGGCCAGCTTCGGGTTCCCCTTCTGGTTGATCGCCAGGTAGAGGATGTTGAAGGCCGGACGGGTCAGGACGTTGAAGCCCTCGCCCTTCAGCGGCTCCACATCGGCCGGACCAACCAGGTCGTAGCCCTGGATGCCGCCGGAACGCAGCTCCTGCTTACGGGCGTTCTCGTCCGAGATGGTCTTGAAGATCAGGCTCTTGAGCTTGGCCTTCTCGCCCCAGTAGTCCTCGTTGCGCTCCAGGGTCAGCGTCTTGTTCGGGACGTCCCAGGACTTGAACTTGAACGGGCCGGTACCGGTCGGGTGCGCGGTCGCGTACGCCGGGTACTTGATGTCATCCGCGCTACCCGAGATGTTGCTGGCGTCGTACTGCTCCAGCGCCTTCGGACTGTGGATGGAGAAGGACGGCAGCATCAGGGCGGCCGGGATCTTGCTGGAGACCCGGGTGAAGGCCAGGCTGACCGTGGTGGGGTCGGTGGCGGTGCAGGACTTGAAGAGGCTCTCACCGAGAGTGGGGTCCTCGTTGGCGGCGTAGCCACCCATGATGTCCTGCCAGTACGCCGTCACGTCCGGGCTCTGCATCAGACCCTTGGCGTTGTACCAACGGTTGAAGTTGTAGCAGACGGCCTCGGCGTTGAACTCCTCGCCGTCGTGGAACTTCACGCCGGTACGCAGCTTGAACGTCCAGGTCGTGCCGGCGGCGTCCGGCTCCCAGGACTCGGCGAGACCGGGACTGACCTTGGTGCCGCCCTCCTCCGGGCGGACCAGAGTCTCGAACACCTGACGGGCCACGCGCAGCGATTCACCGTCGCTGGCGAGGCTGGGGTCCAGCACCTTCGGGTCTCCGGCAACGCCGAAGACGAGGGTGTCCTTCTTACTACCGCCGGAACCTTCTTCGCGGTCGCTTTCGGCGCAGCCTGCTACCGCGAGGGCCGCGGCCGCGATGGCCGCGATAGCGACCTTCGGCCTGGATGCACGCATGGTGCTTTCACCTCGTCCTAGGGGGTACGGACAACGTGGTGACAGGGTCACCGCTGGCGGTGACCATAGCTCCCGTTCGGACTGGCCGGAAACGGCACGGGAAGCTCTTGGTACCGGATCGTGTCCTTAGTGACCAGCCGCTGTAATACGACCCCTCGGACTATCGGACAAACAACCCAATAAGCCCACGCCAATCGATATCATTCTGTTACATCGATCGACCGCCGGATCAAGGCGCTGTCACACCCCGGCGGCCCCGTCGGGCCGTGCCCGCAGCACGCGGACACGGCCCGCAAGGTCTCCCGTGGACTCCCACACGGGCGCCTCTTTAGACGGTTCGGTGACCGATTCAGACGGCCCGACGCCCCTCGAAGGCACGCCCCAGGGTGATCTCGTCGGCGTACTCCAGGTCGCCGCCGACCGGCAGGCCACTGGCGAGCCGGGTCACCGAGATCCCCATCGGCTTGACCAGCAACGCCAGGTAGGTAGCGGTCGCCTCACCCTCGGTGTTCGGATCGGTGGCCAGAATCAGCTCACGGACCACCCCGCTACCGAGCCGGGTCATCAGCTCCCGGATCCGCAGGTTGTCCGGACCGATGCCCTCCAGCGGATTGATCGCTCCACCGAGCACGTGGTAGCGCCCGCGGAACTCACCGGTCCGCTCGATCGCCACGACGTCCTTCGGCTCCTCGACCACGCAGACCACCTCGTCGCTGCGGCGCGGGTCGCGGCAGATCCGGCACTGGTCCGACTCGGCGACGTTGTAACAGTTGGTGCAGAACCGCACCAACTCCTTGACCTTCCGCAACGCCCCCGCCAGCCGATTGACGTCGGCCGGGTCCGCGGACAGCACGTAGAAGGCGATCCGCTGGGCACTCTTGGGACCGACCCCCGGCAGCCGACCCAACTCGTCGATCAGGTCCTGGATGGCACCCTCGTACATCTGCGGGCTCAGAACCCGGGCAGGCCGAGGCCGCCCATCCCGCCCGCCACCGGGCCCATCTTCTGCTCGGTCAACTGGCGGGCCGCCTCGCTGGCGTTGTTCAGCGCCGCGACGACCAGGTCCTCCAGGGTCTCCACATCCTCCGGGTCGACCGCCTTCGGATCGATCTTGATGCTCTTGATCTCGCCAGCACCGGAGACCGTCGCGGTGACCAGACCACCACCGGCGGTGCCGGACACCTCGGCCTCGGCCAACTCGGCCTGCGCCTTGGCGATCTGCTGCTGCATCTTCTGCGCCTGCTTCAGCATCTGCTGCATGTTCGGCTGTCCACCAGGCCGCACGACGGCTCCCTATGACTCGGCTACGTAATTCACGCCCACCCTAACCGCCCCCACCGACCCCACCCCACCACCGCGCACCCCCACCACCCTCCCCCGCCGATCTTGCACTTTCGGTCGCCTTATTGCCCCCGAACACGGCATTTGCCCCGACCAAAAGTGCAAGATCGCCGGAGAGTGGGGGTGGGGTGAGGGTGGGGTGGGTCAGCGGGTGTCGGATTCGCTGATCTTTTCGGTGCCGGCGAAGGCTTCGCGGAGCAGGCGTAGCGCCTGTTCCTCGCTCGACTGGCGGGCGGTCTTCTCGTCGATGATCTCGTCCAGGGGCTCGTCGCCCGGGTCGAATCCCTCGTAGGCGGCCGTGGGGGCAGCACTGACGCCGCCGCCGCGCAACGGGCCGTCGAAATCCGGATCGTACGGCGGCTCGCCGGCGAACTCGGCGTCCGCGGTCTGCCGGGCCGCCTGGCTGGTACGGGTACCCCGTCCGGCCGCTGCCGCACGGGCTGCCGCGATCGCACTGCTTGCCGGGGCGCTTCTGCCGCCTCCGGGGGCCGGTACCTCCGACCGGGTCGTCCTCGCTCCTGCTGCGACCGCAGTCCCGGTACCCGCCCGCGCGCTCGGTGCCCCGCCGGCAGCCGACCCGACCGGTCCTGCCCCGCTCGCCTGGGCCCTGGCGGTGGCCGATCCGGCCGACTGTGCCCCGCCGTCAGCGGGCCCACCGAACTGTGCCCCGCCGGTAGCCAGCCCGCCGGACTGCGCTCCGCCGGGGGCCGGACCACCCGGCTGCATCCCGCTAGTAGCGGATCTGCCCAACCCGGTTGCGCCGGACCGACCTGCTTGGCCCGGGTCCACTGCAGTCGACCGGGCTTCGCCGGAAGCACCGTTCGTGGAGGTACCGGAGCCGACACCACTGGCGCCACCGGGGCGCGCCGCCTCCGGCCAGTCGTTGTCCGCCTCGCTCGCCTCGGCAGTGCCGGTGGCGGCAGCGCCGCCGGGGCGGGCCGGTTCGGGCCACCCCTCGTCCTCCTCGGCCGATCCCCCGGCCGCTGCGGAACCCGCCGGTCCCCCGGCCATTGCGGGACGACCCGCCAGTCCGTCGGCCGCTGAAGGATCCGCCGATCCTCCGGGCGCTGCGGGGTGACCTCCGCCCTGGGCCCCGGCCGACGGGGTCGAAGCCACCGGTGGTGCGGCGGGGGTCGTGCCGTTCGAGGGTGCTGGAGACTGGGGACGCGACGGGGCGGTGGCGCGCGGGTTGCCGGGTGACATTCCGCTCCGCTCGCCGGCCACCTCGAACCGGATCTGCCAGCGTCCGCCCAACTCCTCGTAGAGCGCGTCCGTGAGCACCTGCGCGTGGTCGGACATCATCCGGGCCAGTACGGCCGACTTCACGGTCAGTACGAGGGTGTCGCCGTCGAGGTCGCGTACGACCGCGTCACGCATCAGCGCCGCGATCTTCTTGTTGCTCCGGTTGACCTTGCCGACCACCTCCGGCCAGACCCGCCGTACCGCGACCGCGTCGAGCACCCCGGGAGTCACCGCACCCGGTCGGGGCGGCTCGGGGGTGACCGGATCGGGCATCACGGCCGAGGGCGGAACCTGCCGACGTGGGGCAGGTGCTGCCTCGCCCGCCGGGACCGAGCCGTTGTCGGCCGCAGTCCCGGCCTGGGGCGCTCCGCCGTCGTGGAGGGCGTCACTTCCGGCCTGGGTCTCGGGAGCCGGCGAGGCAGCCCGGGTCGCCCCGGCGCCGTTGGCGGTAGCCGACGCGGCAGCGGCGGTGGCGGCCCGGGTCGCGGCGGCAGCCGCGGGCGGGGCGGGAGGCTGGGTGCGTACCGTCGGGGGGGTTGTGGCCGGCGCGGAGTCGGCGGCGGCCGACGGGGTTTCCGTGCCGGCGAGGGTCAGCCGACGTTCCATGCGTTCCAGGCGGTGGAGCAGGCCGCCGGTGGAGTCGTCCACCCCGGGCAGCAGCATCCGGGCGCAGATCAGCTCCAGCAGCAGCCGGGGGGCGGTCGTGCCGCGCATCTGCACCAGGCCGTCGTGCACGATGTCGGCGCACCGGGACAGGGTGCCCGGACCCAGCCGCTGGGCCTGGGCGGTCATCCGCTCGATCTGGTCGTCCGGGCCGTCGATCAGGCCCTTGGCGGCGGCGTCCGGCACCTGCTGCAGCACGATCAGGTCACGCAGCCGCTCCAGCAGATCCGAGGCGAACCGACGCGGATCGTGCCCGGCCTCTGCGACCCGGTCGACCGTGGCGTACGCGGCGGCGCCGTCCCCGGCGGCCAGGGCGTCGCACATCTCGTCGATCAGCGCCGAGTCGGTGACACCGAGCAGCGCGGCGGCCCGCGCGTAGGTGACACCGTCCGGACCGGCACCGGCGATGAGCTGATCGAGTACGGAGAGACTGTCCCGGGCGCTGCCCCCACCGGCCCGTACGACCAGCGGAAACACCGCCGGCTCGACCTGAACCCCCTCGGCCTGGCACAACTGCTCCAGGTAGGGCCGCAGCACCTTCGGCGGGATCAGCCGGAAGGGGTAGTGGTGGGTCCGCGACTTGATCGTGCCGAGGACCTTCTCCGGCTCGGTGGTGGCGAAGATGAACTTGACGTACTCCGGGGGCTCCTCCACCAGCTTGAGCAGGGCGTTGAAGCCGGCCGACGAGACCATGTGCGCCTCGTCGATGACATAGATCTTGAAGCGGCTGCTGGCCGGCGCGAAGAAGGCCTTCTCCCGCAGCTCGCGGGCGTCGTCCACACCACCGTGGCTGGCCGCGTCGATCTCGATGACGTCGATCGAGCCGGCCCCGTCGCTGCCCAGCGAGCGGCACGACGCGCAGACCCCGCAGGGCTCCGGGGTGGGACCCTGCTCACAGTTGAGGGAGCGGGCCAGGATCCGGGCGCTGGAGGTCTTGCCACACCCACGCGGCCCGGAGAAGAGGTACGCATGGTTGAGCCGCCCGCTGCGAAGTGCCTGCGACAGCGGCTCGGTGACGTGCTCCTGCCCGATGACCTCGGCGAAGGTACGCGGCCGGTACTTGCGGTAGAGCGCCAGTGCCACGGCGTCCCGCCTCCTCTCGACCGCGCCATTCTCCGCTGCCCGCGCCCGACTGACCACCCACCCCGCCGGGCCTGAGCTGAGATCGACTCCGTTACGCCGTTGTGGGGGCATCGACGGGCCAGGGACACCCCCATACCGCCGTAACGGCGTCGATCATGGGGCCTTGAGGTCGATCATGGGGCCTTGAGACAGAAAGGCCTCCCGTGCACCCGGCAGAGCTCGCTTATCCTTGCTGCCTTCCGGCCCTGGGGAGGTTCACGAGGTACCGCCGCACGGGAGGTAGCCCCAGCCTACCCGACCCCTCGTCGATCTTCAGGGGGTGGTGGGGTGGGCAACGTCTCGGGGACCTGTATCCTGGCTCGCGGAGGATTCGCCTAGAGGCCTAGGGCGCACGCTTGGAAAGCGTGTTGGGTTAACACCCTCACGAGTTCGAATCTCGTATCCTCCGCTCGCAAGAGCTGCACGAACGACAGGGCCGGCCCCCAACGGGACCGGCCCTGAGTCGTCTCTACGGTCGCTCTGTCTCAGAGTCAGCCATGGCGACTGACTCCGAGTCGTCCTGATCGCCAGGACAGCAGACGCCTTCAGTCGAACGGCTCGTCCCAGGGATCCACCGTGACGATGCCGGTGTTGGCGAAATCTTTCAGGTTGCGGGTGGCAAGAGTGGCCACCTGGGAGCGGCAGATCGCTGCGATCTGCGCGTCAAAGCCATCGATCGGATGGCCGGTGGTCTCCCGGTCAGCGACGATTTCGGCGTAGGCATTGGCTGCGCCGAGACCGAAGGGAAGGACCTGCCGCGGGAAGGCGGAGAATATCTCGTTGGCCGCCTGATGTAGCGACTCCCGACGTCGGCCCTCGGGCAGGCGAGCGATGCCATAGCGGATCTCCGCGACGGTGACCGCTGTGGTGTAGAGACCGTTGTCCGAGTTCGCCCGCACCCAGGCAAGCACTCTTGGGGCCGGCTCCGCGCGCATGAGTTCAGAGACGACGTTCGTGTCGAGGACGATCATTCGACCAGATCAGCCGCCCGGGGCGGCGTGGTCCGCTCCGGGATGTCGAGATCCACGCCGCCGAGTTGCTGGAACCGCTCGGTGAGGGCGCCGAACAGATCAGCGCGCTGAGTGTCCTCGGCAACTGCGGTGGTCAGGATGGCTCGGATTTCGGCCTCCATCGACCGACCATGCCGAGCAGCGCGGAGACGGAGCTTGTCCTTCACCGAGTCATCCAAGTCTCGGATGCTGAGGGCAGCCATCGCCTTGCCTCCTTCGCGGTGCAGACAACCATCCCGCTATCAATGCTAGCGCCCGCTGGTCGATGAGTTGGCGGTGTTCGCGCTCACGGCAGGCCCCCTACGGCAGAGGGCAGAGCAGCAACCACAGTCGTCATCGACACTCGGTTGACGGTATATAACGGTGGGCGTACTGTCGATGACATGCAGGAACCCACTTTTCTGATCCTCACTGCACTCGCCGCGCAGCCACTGCACGGCTACGGGGTCATCCGAGCGGTCGATGAACTGTCGGGGGGCGAGGTCAAGCTGCGACCGGGCACCCTCTACGGCGCCCTCGACCGGTTGACGGAGCAGGGCCTGGTCGCCGTGGACCGGGAGGAGGCCGTCGAGGGCCGACTGCGCCGCTACTACCGGCTCAGTGATCCGGGGGCCGCCGCCCTCAAGGCACAGATCGAGCGGTTGCGCCGGCACGCCGCCGCCGCTGAGACCCAGCTCGGCAAGCGCCTGGGCAACGCCCTGAGCTTCGGCACGGTGACCGCATGACCGCCGCCTGGCCGCCGGCCGACCACAGTGCCGCCTGGCCGCCCGACACCGCCGCCGGGCAGCAGGCAGGGGTCGACGCGGTCGGCTGGCCGGCGGCGGACGAGCGGCTGGAGCGCGGGTACCGGCGATTGTTGCTGGCCTATCCGGGTCGGCACCGGCACCGGCATGGCACGGAGTTGGTGACCACCCTGTTGGAGATGGCGGCACCCGGGCAGCGCCGTCCCGGTCTCGGCGATGCCCTGCACCTGGTCGGCAGCGGTCTGCGGCTGCGGTTCCGGTTGCCCGCCGGTCGTCCGATCATGGTGGTCGCGGCGCTGCTCACCGCGCTGACCCTGGGTGGTTTCGGTGCCGCCGCCGGTTCGTGGCTGGGTGCCCAGACCTTCACGAGCCTGCCGGACGACGCCGCGATGACCCGGCTCACCCAGCAGGCCGGCGCGACCGGTGAGGTGCAGGCGCACCGGCAGAGCACGAACTGGCACGCCGATCGGGTCGACGCCACCGGTTCCGCCTCGGGCTGGGATGCGGAGCAGGTGCGGCAGCGGTTCGCCGATGAGGGGTGGGCGGTCTCCGGGCTGACTCCACTCTCCGGCAGGACTGTCACGACCGGGGAGAACGGGACCGTGGTCGAGACCCCGTTGAGCGGGGATCGGTTCACCGCCGAATCCAACGGCCTGATCATCCAGGTTCGCGGGTACCTGGCCGAGAATCGGGGCGTCGTCTCGGTCGATGCCCGGCAGACGCGTACCGCCGCGTTTGTGCCCTTGGTCCTGGTCGGCGCCCTGCTGGGGCTGGTCGTCGGCTGGCTGATCGCGGCGGCCGTCGCGTACCGGATAGCAGGGGCTGCCCCCGGACGGCGGGTGACCGGTGCCGGGGCCTGGGGGTTGGCGTTGTTGGCGCTGGCGCTGCCGGCGGTCGCGCTCTACGGCAACCTGGTGCGGGTGTTGGGCAGGAGTGCGGACGAGGGCGGGCTGTTGACCGTGCACAGTGCCTTCACCCCGGGCGACTACTACTACCCGGCGGGCCCGGCCTGGCTGATCCTCGGGCTGAGCATCGCCGGGCTGCTGGCCGTCGTGGTGGCGGTGCTCGTGGCCCAGCCCGGGGAGCAACCACCACAATCCGCGGTCGCGGCGGGCTGAGCGCGACGCCAACGGGGGCCGCCGGCGACGCCGCGCGGCTTCCGGTCGTCGCCGGATCCAACACCCCAGGAGGTACGCGGACAGTCTCCTCACCCTCGGACACGCGCCCAGGACACGAAGCGGTCGAGCAGTACGACGGCTGAGATGACGTCACCGAGTTCGGCGGCGGCCTCCTCGTGCAGCGCCGTCAGGTGGATCAACAGTCCGGCCCGATCCTCCCGGTACCGCCCCAGCAGCCGCAGCTTGGCCGCGCTGCACGGCCACGCGCAGCCGCAGGCCCGGCACCGCCACGTCGGCCGGGACGGCAGGTGCTCCTGCCGCCGGGACGGGTACGACCGGCGACGGCTCATCGGCCCTCGTCCCCGGTGCTCTGCTCCCGCCGAGAGCGTCCAACCTGATTCGACACGACTTCACCCCGATCTGCTCGTCGGCCGAGCCGACCGGCACGGGCGCACCGGTCACGACAGGCGCGGACGCACCCGGTCACGACGGGCACGGCCGCAGCGGTCGCGACGGGCGCGGACGCACCGGTCGCGATGTGCACGGCCACAATGTGGACGGCCGTGCCACTCGCGACGGGCAGGAGCACCGTTCGCGACCGGCGCGGACGCACCGGTCGCGGTGGTGCGGGCTCATCGGTCGTGGGCGGGCCGTCTCTGGTGATCCGCCTGCGCTATCAGCTCGACAGGGCCTGATGAGTGGATGGGAGCCGCCGCCGTTGGTCGCCGACGGCGGCCCCCGGACGCCGTGGCCGCCGGGTCAAGGGGGATGAACCTCCACCGGCCACGCCGTCGATACCCCAATTTGGCGCAGGTGACGGGACAACTACATGGCGTAGCTATATGGTGCCCAGATATTCCGGACATCCACTCGGGAGGCACCATGAATGACGCGTTGCGAGTCGCCTTGCGGGACACCGGGCACACCATCGAGTCCCTAGCGGAACGCGTCGGGGTCGACCCCAAGACGGTCAGCCGTTGGCTGCTGGAAGATCGGATCCCACACCCCCGGCACCGGCTCACGGCGGCAGATGCCCTCCAGAAGAATGTCTCGGACATTTGGCCGGACATTTCGCGGCGTCGGGCGTTGGTCTGGTTCCGCCCCTGGCAGGAGATCGAACGCGAGGCGACCACCCTGCGCTGGTTCGAGCCGAACGTCCTACCCGGCCTGCTCCAGACCGAGGCGTACGCCCGCGCGGTGCTCACCGGCGGCGGTCTGATCCCCCGCAGCGAGGTGGAGCGGGTGGTGGCCCACCGAATGTCCCGCCAACTGATTCTGCAACGGGAGGAGCCACCGCGAATCACCGTGGTGCTGGACGAGGCGGTGCTGCGCCGCCCGGTGGGCGGGCCGGCCGTCATGCGTGAGCAGTTGCTGGCCCTGGCCGAATCCGCCGGCCAGCCACACATCCGGGTGTACGTGGTGCCGTCCACTGTGGGGGAATATGCCGGGCTCAATGGGCCCTTCATCCTCGCCACTGCGGAAGATCACCGCATCGCGGGCTACCTGGACAACCAGTTGCAGGGCCAGGTGGTTAGCGAACAGGACGACATCGCGGCGATACTGGCCGTGTGGGAGAACGTGCGCGGCGAGACCCTGTCGCGCTGGCAGTCGGTCGACCTGATCAGGGAGGTAGCGGAGTCGTGGAGCACAACGATGCCGGGCTGACCGGCGCCCGGTGGCGCAAGAGCAGCCGCAGCAGCGGCAACGGCGGCGCCTGCGTCGAGGTCGCGGACAACCTGCCGGGCCTGGTCGGGGTACGCGACTCGAAGGATCCGACCGGGCCGGCGCTGGTCTTCACCCCGACCGCCTGGCGGGCCTTCCTCGCTGAGATCAACTGACCCCCGTCGTACACATGTGCTATCCACAGGCTGTGGACGCCGGGTGAGTTACCAGCTCAGCGCGATTGTCGCGGACGCCGAACTGCTCCGCGAGGAGACCCGCGAGCTGGATCATGCCGTCCTCGGCGAGCTGCGGCAGGACTTCGCCCTACTGCCGGTGACTCCGCAGTTGGTGCAGGAGTTGACCGGCAACGCGCCGGACTACGCGACCGACGAGCCCGGCCCGGAGCAGCCCTTCACGCTGACCTTCTCCCCCGCCCTGACCGAGGTACTGGCCCGCTGGTCGCTGCGAGGGCCGGTGGCGTACCTCGAGGCGGAGTTCGCCGGTGGTGTCGGACGCCAGGCGGCGGCGGTCTGGTTGGACGGGGTGCTGGCCTGGGGGCCGCGTTTCGACTCGACCTTCGACCTGCCGCGCCCGCAGTGGCCGATCAACGCAGCCCTGATCGAGTTGGGCGCGGAGCCCGGCGCATGGATCGACCCCTTCGCCGAGCTGGGGTTACACGTCGAGCGGAGCACCGAAGGGTGGCTGACGCACGGGCGGCGTGGGCTCAGCGCCGACTACTGGGACGAGTTGGCCGAGGAATGGGAAGCCCGGCAATAACCTCAGCCCTCCCGTCCCGTTGGGGACTTGGGGGATTCTGATGAAATTGCGACAATTCGGCTTCATCGCCGCACTGCTTCTGGCTGCCTCGGTATCGGGCAGCGGACCCATGCCACCGGCGGACCTGGCCATGCCCGAACCGGTCGCCTCGGTCACCGTGGTCGATCTGGACGGGCTGGCCGATGTGGACTTCGGCGACACCGAGGACGAGCTGACCCGGCGCGGGATCCTGCGTACCGACGTCGACGCCTGCGGCCCGACCCTGGCCGGGCACGCCATGGTCAGCCCGATCTTCATCGACGATCGGCTGGTGCTGCTCTGGGCCGGTGACCCGGCCCGCACCCCGGAGGGAATCACCGCCGGCACCCCGATCGCCGAGGTCCGGGCCAGCTACCCGACCGTACGCGAGCTGCGCGCTCCACAGGGGACGTACCGCTTCGACGGTCTGCTGGCCCGCGACGGCGACCGCGCCTACCTCTTCCTGCACGACGGCCGGACCGTCCAGAAGATCATCGCCGGGTACGCCCACTGGGCCCACCGCCTCTTCCTGGAAGGCCACGGCCCCTGCTGAGCAGGCTGGGCCGGCTCGCACGCGAGCCGGCCCAGCCAGGTCAGATCAGGTCAGGGGTGCAGATCAGTGGTACATCAGGGCGCCGGACTGGGCGGTGGCCAGGCGACGTCCGTACCACTTGGGCCAGACGAAGTCCGTACGCATACTCGCCCCACTCCACGAGGCGGACTGCGGAACCAACCCCCCGGAACCACCGTGGAACAGGGCGACCGACCCGGAGGCGGGCCGCTCCGGGTCCGCGCTGACCAGTTCCCCGGGCGAGGCCACGATAGCGTCCAGGGGTCCCTTGCCGTCCAGATTGAGGATGGCCACCTCGCCGCCGAACAGGTCGTTGCTCTCGGCCCCACCCGGTACGACCGGGTGGTCCTGGTCGAAGCCCTGGGCACCGGTGCCGGTCAACCCGGATGCGGAACCCTTGAGCAGGGCGACCGTGCCCGCCCGCTTCTTCGTACCGATCGCCTCACCGGGCGCGCCCACCAGCACGTCGGCCCGACCGTCGCCGGTCACGTCACCGACCGCCAGGGTGGCACCGAACAGGTCACCGACCTCCGCCGAACCGGGCACCCCGGGCGTACGCTGGCTGAACATCTTCACCGCGCCGCTGGACAGGCCGGCGCCACCGGTACGACCGGTGAAGACCGCGACCATGCCCTCGTTGCCCTTCGGGGACTGCGTGTACGGCGCCCCGGCGATCACCTCGCCCAGTTTGTCGCCGTTGACGTCACCGATGGCCAGCGCCATGCCGAGGCTCCGCACGTAGCTGTCGTCACGACCGGTCGCCTTGCGCAGTGCCGCCCCGGTGACCGAGGTGGCGCCGCTGAGCTTCACCCCGTTCGCGGAGCCCCACATCAGCGTGAGCATCCCGCTGCCGGTAGGAGAGCTGTCCTCGTTCTCGCCCGGTGCGCCGATGACCAGGTCGGCGTACTTGTTGTTGTTGACCTTTCCGATGGCCAGGGTCCAGCCGAAGTGGTCGTTGCGCTCGGCGGAACCCGGAACGGCGGCCTGGTTCTGGTGCAACTGCTGCGCACCGGTGCCGGTCAGCCCGCTGGCCCCGCCGTACAGGACGGTCACCGCCCCGGCGTAGGTGAGCTTGCCGATCGCCTCGCCGTACGCCCCGACCGCCAGGTCGTCCCGGCCGTCGCCGTTGATGTCACCGGCCGCCAGCGCCGAACCGAACCAGTCGCCCTCCTCCGAGGCGCCCGGCACTCCCGGCGTGCTCTGGGTGAAGTGCTTCGCCCCGTCGAGCCGCAGGCCGGTGCCGCTGCCCGGGATCACCCAGACCCCGCCGGCGTTCGCCTTCGCGCTCAGGTCGTACTCGCCGTAGTCGCCGACGGCCAGGTCGTCGTAGCCGTCACCGTTGAAGTCCCCGGCGGCGAGTACCTCGCCGAAGGCGGGCTCACCGCCGCCCGGCGTGACCGCGGGAGCGAAGTAGTCGACGTACGGTGCCGAGGAGTAACGCACCACCACCAGACCCATCGGGGTCTGCGGGAAGCGGTGCTCGGAGGGGTCGGCGGAGGCGGCGATGTCGTCGATGCCGTCACCGTCGAAGTCGGACCGGGTAGGCCCGGTCCCCTTGACCGGGGTGGTCGCCTTCGCCACTCGGTAGTGCTGAAGGACGATCCCGTCCCGGGTGGCCGTCCGGTAGTCGTTCGCCGCCGCCGGGGCGGGCACACTCACCGCCAGGCCGGTGGCTACCGCCAACATGGACAGTCCTGCGACACTTCGCCGCATCAAGAACCCCCGTTTTCAGGTGATCAGAAGTATCGCGGGCCACCACTGACCGGGCCGGCGATCCGCGCGCCGAACCTTTCCGGCCAGAGCTGGTCGGTGCGCAGGGACATGCCGCTCCAGGAGCCCGCCTGCGGCACGAGACCGCCCGAGGCACCGTGGAACCGCGACAACGTGCCGGAAGGGTATCCCACTTGATCACCGGCGACTTCCTCACCCGGCGAAGCCACCAGGGCATCCAGCGGACCCTTGCCGTCGAGGTTGAGAATGGCCACCTCGCCGCCGAACAGGTCGCCACGCTCGGCGCCGCCCGGCACCACGGAATGATCCTGGTCGAACCCCTGGGCGCCCTTGCCGGTCAGCCCGGACGCGGAACCCTTCAGCAGAGCGACCGTGCCCGCCTGCTTCTTCTTACCGATGGACTCCCCCGGTACGCCGACCAGCACGTCGGCCCGACCGTCGCCGGTCACATCGCCGACCGCCAGGGTCGCACCGAACCGGTCCTCCTGCTCGGGGCTGCCGGGGACCCCGGCCGTACGCTGGGTAATGATCTTCACGGCTTTGCCGGACAGCCCTGCGCCGCCGGTACGGCCGGTGAAGACCGCGATCAGTCCGCCGTTGAGGTGCGGGGTCTGGGCACCGGATGCTCCGGCGATGACCTCGCCCAACCCGTCGCCGTTGACGTCGCCGATCGCCAGCGACATGCCCAGGTACCAGGCGATGGTGTCCTCGCGGCCGGTCGCCTTGTAGACCCCCGCGCCGGTGACCGAGGTGGCGCCGCTGAGCTTCACCCCGTTGGCCGAGCCCCACATCAGGGTCACCATGCCGGTGCCGGTCCAGGTCTGGCGGTCGTTCTCCAGCGGAGCGCCGATGACCAGGTCGGCGTACTTGTTGTTGTTCACCTTGCCGATCGCCAGGGTCCAGCCGAAGCGGTCTTCGCGCTCCGCGGAACCCGGCACCGCGGCGAGGTTCTGGTGCAGTTGCTGAGCGCCGGTGGTCCGCAGGCCACCCGCCCCGCCGTACAGGATGGTGACCGCACCAGCCTCCTTGACCTTGCCGATCGACTCGCCGTACGCCCCGATCGCCAGGTCGTCCCGGCCGTCGCCGTTGATGTCACCGGCCGCCAGGGCGGCACCGAACGAGTCATGGTTCTCGGCCGCACCGGGCACCCCGGGGCTGCTCTGGTTGAAATGCCGCACCGAGTCGACCACCAGGCCATTGCGGCTGCCCGGGATCACCCACACCCCACCGGCGCGGGCCTTGTTCCCCGGATCCACCTCCTCGGAGTCGCCGATGACCAGGTCGTCGTAGCCGTCACTGTTGAAGTCACCGGCCACCACCGCCATGCCGAAGCAGCCACAGCCACCGCTCGGCGGAAGTACACCCGCGAAGTAGTCGACGTGCGGTGCGGACGAGTAGCGCACCACCACGACCCCGGTCGTGTAATGCGGCAGTCCGGTCTGCGACAAGTCGCTGGCCACCGCGACGTCATCGACCCCGTCGCCGTCGAAGTCGGACCGGGTCGGCCCGGTCCCCTTCACCGGCGTGACCTGCTTCGGCACCCGGTGGTACTGGAGGATCACACCCTCCCGGGTGATGGTCCGGAACTCCTCTGCCGCCGCCCGTGCGGGAGGGCTCACCAGCAGGCTCGCCGCAACCATCAACACCGACACTCCGGCAAGCCTGCGCCGCATCCGCGTCCCTCTGTTCAGTACCACGGTCCGCTGCTCTGCGGCCCGGCGATCCGCTGGCCGTACTCCAGCAGTTCCAGACGATCGGTGTTCAGGGCGCGCCCGCTCCACGAACCGGACTGCGCGACGATCCCGCTGGAGGAACCGTGGAACCGGGACAACGTCGCGGAGGGATAGCCGGGAATGTCCCCGGCGACCTCCTCCCTGGTCGACCCCACGAGAGCGTCCAGCGGGCCCTTGCCGTTGAGGTTCAGCAGCGCCAGCGATCCGCCGAACCGGTCGCCGCGCTCGGCCCCACCCGGAACGACGGAGTGGTTCTGGTCGAACCCCTGCGCGCCGGTGCCGGTCAGCCCGGACGAGGAACCCTTGAGCAGGGTGATCATGCCCGCCTCGTCCTTCGTACCGATCGCCTCGGTGTGGGCGCCGACCAGCACGTCCGCCCGGCCGTCGCCGGTCACGTCACCGGCCGCCAGGGTCGCGCCGAACCGGTCACCGCTCTCCGGTGAACCCGGCACCCCGGCCGTACGCTGGGTAATGATCTTCACGGCCTTGCCGGACAGCCCCGCCCCGCCGGTACGACCGGTGAAGACGGCGATCAGACCACCGTCGAGGTGCGGGGTCTGCGCGTTCGGTGCCCCGGCGATCACCTCGCCCAGCCCGTCACCGTTCACGTCACCGATCGCCAGCGACATGCCCAGATACCAGGCGATGGTGTCCTTGCGTCCGGTCGCCTTGTACACCCCCGCGCCGGTGACCGAGGTGGCCCCACTGAGCTTCACCCCGCTGGCCGAACCCCACATCAGGGTGACCATGCCGCTGCCATTGGCACCGCTGCCGTCGTTCTCATGCGGCGCGCCGATGACCAGGTCGGCGTACTTGTTGTTGTTGACCTTGCCGATGGCCAGCGACATGCCAAAATGGTCGCGGCGCTCCGCCGAACCGGGCACCGCCGCCTGGTTCTGGTGCAGTTGCTGGGCCCCGGTGCCGGTCAGGCCGCCACTACCGCCGTACAGGATGGTGACCGCACCGGCCTCCTGGACGCTGCCGATCGCCTCCTTGAAGGCCCCGATCGCCAGGTCGTCCCGGCCGTCGCCGTTGATGTCACCGGCCGCCAGCGAGGCGCCGAACGCATCCCGGTTCTCCGACTCGCCGGGCACCCCGGGGGAACTCTGGTTGAAGTGCTTGGTCGAGTCCAGCACCAGGCCCGTGCGACTGCCGGGAATGATCCAGACACCGCCACCATGCGCATTGTTCTTCCTGGTGTCGGCCTCGTCGGCGTCACCGATCGCCAGGTCGTCGTAGCCGTCACCGTTGAAGTCGCCGGCCACCAGCGCGATGCCGAAGCTGGAGATGTTGTCCACCCCGGTGCCGATGAAGTAGTCGACGTGCGGCGCGGACGAGTAGCGCACCACCACCACGCCGGTCGGATAGCGCGGCAGGCTGTGGGTGAGCCAGCTGGCCGAGGCCGCGATGTCGTCGACCCCGTCGCCGTCGAAGTCGGAACGGGTCGCCCCGGTCCCCTTCACCGGCGTGACCGCCTTCGCCACCCGGTGGAACTGCATGGTCAGACCATCCCGGGTGATGGTCCGGAACTCGTCGGCCGCCTGGGCGGGAGCACTCACCGCCAACCCGGCCGCCACCATCGTCAGAACCGTCAGCCCGGCAAGCCTGCGTCGCATCGAAACCCCCGCATCCCGTAAGTAGCTCTCACAGCATAGGGACACGTAGATCGGAAGCCATGTCTGTACGGCCAGACATCGGGGCCTACACCGCCAGAACCGGGGCAGACAGCAGAACGCCCGGTACGATCCTCGCGGATCGACCGGGCGTTCTCGCACTTCACGAGCGGTGGCGGCGGGATTTGAACCCGCGGAGGGCGTAAACCCTCACACGCTTTCGAGGCGTGCTCCTTAGGCCACTCGGACACGCCACCGCCGAGTAGGCTACAGGACTCCCGGTTCGGACGCCGAACCGGTCCCCGGCCGCCCGGCCTGGCAGGATCACTGGCATGAGTACGCACATCGGCGCGAAGCCGGGCGAGATCGCCGAGCGGGTCCTGATGCCGGGTGACCCCCTGCGGGCCAAGTGGATCGCGGAGACCTACCTCGAAGGGGCGAACTGCTACTCGACGGTCCGGGGGATGCTGGGCTTCACCGGCCGTTGGAACGGGGTCGAGGTCTCCGTGCAGGGGTCCGGGATGGGGATGCCCTCGGCCTCGATCTACGCCCACGAGCTGGTCAACGAGTACGGCGTGAAGTCCCTGATCCGGGTCGGCTCCTGTGGCGCCCTGTCCGAGGATCTTCAGCTGCGGGACGTGATCGCGGCGATCGGGTCCTCGACGGATTCGAACATGAACCGGGTGCGGTTCGACGGGCTGATCGACTACGCCCCGGTGGCCGATTTCGGGCTGCTGCGTACCTCGGTGGAGGTGGCCGAGCGGCGCGGCATCGCGATGCGGGTCGGGCCGATCCTGGCGGCGGACGCCTTCTACACGGACCGGCCGGACCTCTACGACCGGCTGGCCGACTACGGGGTGCTGGCGGTGGAGATGGAGTCCGCCGCGCTCTACACGATCGCGGCCCGGTTCAAGGCTCGTTCGTTGACCCTGCTGACCGTCAGCGACCACATCAAGACCGGCGAGAAGACCACCTCCCAGGAGCGGGAGCAGACCTTCAGCCAGATGGTCGAGATTGCCCTGGACACCATCGTCGCCTGACCTGGCGGCACCCGTCGGCGTCCCGTCACCGCTAGTCGGTGGCGGGACGCTTCGCGCACCAGCTTGATCCACTCCATATCGCCGTAATGGCGGTATCCGTGCTGCCGCGTCACCGTCACTACGCCGAAACGGCGAAGCACTCGACGAAAAAATAAGTACGACCGGTCGGTCGGATTGTGTAGGGTCACGGTATGACCGTTGACGGCCGGCTGGCCCGGGGTGAGCGCACCCGCAGCGCAGTGCTGGACGCCGCCGTCGTGCTGGCCAGTGAGAACGGCCTGGACGGGCTGTCGCTCGGGCATCTCGCCGACTCCCTCGGGGTTAGCAAGTCCGGGATCTTCGCGCACTGGCGCTCCAAGGAGGCCCTCCAGCTGGCCACCATCGACCGGGCGGTGGCCCAGTGGCAGGAGCTGATCATCGGCCCGGCCCTGCGCGCCCCCGGAGGGGTACGCCGCCTCCACGCCCTGCACGAGGCCCGGATCGACTTCTACGCCACCCGGGTGCTGCCCGGAGGCTGCTTCTTCGGCACGGCCGAGTTCGAGTTCAACGCCCGGCCGGGTGCGGTCCACGACCGGCTGGCCACGGTCCTCGCCGACTGGACCGCCTTCCTGGAGCGACTCGTCCGCGAGGCGGTCGAGCTGGGCGAACTCCCGGCCGAGGTGGATGTGGCCCTGCTGGCGTACGAGATCGACTCCTTCGGGATCGCCGCCGCGATGCGCTCCCGACTCTTCGACCCGGACAGCACCTACCGGCACGCCCGCCGAAGTGTGCTGGACCGGCTGCGGGGCCTGTGCCCCGATCCCACCCTGCTACCGGAAGGCACCCCATGAGCAACGTCGTCGCCGAGCCCACCGCCGTCGAGTACGGCCATGTCGAGCACGCCATGGTGCACTTCGACGACCTGGACGCCATGGGCATCCTGCACAACGCCCGGTACGCGCTGCTGCTGGAGCGGGCGCTGACGGCGTACTGGTCCGCCAACGGGGTGGCCTTGCGCAACGGGAAGGCCACCACCCCGGACGTGTTCCACGCGGTCCGCGAGTTCGCGATCAGCTACCGGGCCCCGATCACCGGCACCGGCCCGGTCGGGGTGCACTTCTGGGTGGAAGACCTCGGCACCAGCAGCGCCGTCTACGGCTTCCGGTTCCACTCCCTCGACGGCACGACGGAGTACGCCGAGGGGCGGCGGGCTGTCGTCCGGCTGGACCCGGCCACCCTGCGCCCGGCCCCCTGGACGGATCACGCCCGAGGCATCGCCGGCGCCCTGCTCCGCCCCGCCTGACAGAAGCACCAACGGCAGCAGCCTCAGCGGAAGAAGGCGCGCATCAGGGTGCCGGTCTCGGTGGCCAGGACCCCGCCGTACACCTCCGGGCGGTGGTTGAGGCGGCGGTCGCGCAGGACGTCCCAGAGGGAGCCGGCGGCGCCGGTCTTCGGTTCCCAGGCCCCGAAGACCACGGTGGACACCCGGGACAGCACCAGGGCCCCCGCGCACATGGTGCAGGGTTCCAGGGTGACCACCAGGGTGCAGCCCTCCAGCCGCCAGCGGCCCAGCCGTTCGGCCCCCCGCCGCAGCGCCAGCACCTCGGCGTGGGCGGTCGGGTCTCCGGTCAGTTCCCGCTCGTTGCGGCCGATCGCCAGCTCGTCCCCGTCCGGGCCGTAGAGCACCGCACCCACCGGCACGTCGTCGGCCTGCCGGGAGGGGTCGGAGACCTCCGGACCGGTCACCGCGATCTCCAGGGCCCGGCGCATCCAGAGTTCGTGGCGCTGCCGGCGGCCGATGCCGCCCGGATCGGCCAGGCCCTCGTGCGCGCCCGGCCCCACCCGGCCGACCGCACCGGGGGTGGGCTGCCCGGCCCGGACCGTCTCCAACGCCGGATCGGTCGCGTCCGCCGGTTCCCCACCGCCCATCGGCGCGCCAGCGGATCCGGCGCTACCCAGCGACGACCCGCCGGCAGATCCCACACCACCCGGCAGCGCTCCGCCGACTGGATCAGACCTCACGCAGTTCCTCTACGTCGTCGACGCAGCCCAGCACCTGGCAGACCTCGGCGGTGACGTCGGCCGGCATCATCCCCTCGTGGGCGCAGAGGGCCAGCAACTGCTGCGCGGGAATGCCCAGGTCGGCCAACAGGTCGGCCTCACCCACCGGGTCCGCCTCCGGGTCCAGGGCGGGCTGCTCGTTGTCGTCGTCCGTGGTCGTCGGCGCAGGTGCTTCCTCGGCCTCCTCCAGACCGGTGACCGAGGCGTTGAGGTCACCGATCAGCAGGGCACCCAGCCGGGACTCCTCGGCGAAGGCCGAGTCCGAGCCGAAGATGCGCAGGTCCTCGCCCTCGTCCAGGCGCAGGATGACCAGGTAGGTGTCGTCCGCCTCGACGAACAGCAGCGACAGGTCGGCGTCCGGACCGACATCGCGCAGTCGCTCGGCGACCTCGTCGACGTCGGTGGCACCCCGCAGACTCAACTCGGCGGCCGTCCAGCCACCCTTCTCGCGCACCACGGCCGCAGCGAAGTACGACACGTTCCCCCCAAGTAGCCCTTGGCACAGCTCACGCCAGCCGTTACGCGTGCACGTTAGCCGGTCGGATCGGCAGGAGAGCGGTCAACGCCCCGAAGGGTCGGCATTCCTGGGGAAGTATCTGCCCCGCTCAGCCGGCCAGCCGACGGCGGGTGGCGATCAGTTCGCGCAGCCGCTCGGTCCGCACCCGCTGTGGCCGTTCGCGTTCGCGTAACGCGCGGGCGTCCGCCAACTGCGCGAGCAGTTGCATCCGGCGGCGGCTGCGATCCGGATCGAGCCGCGGAGTGGTCCAGGCCATACCGGGAGAGTGCCGAGTCCCGGCGGCCCAGTCAAGATGGGTTTCAGTGCCTGCACGACGACGCAACGCAGTCGATGTCGACAGGAATCACCAGAGGGGCCAATCACCACCGATCCACCATCGGGCGGCCACCGCGGCTGCGGCGATGCTCCACCCTCCGGCGGTGACGATGGCGATGCCGGTGGCCACCCCCCGGTCGCCGTACCGGACCAGCACCAGGGCCGCCAGCCAGGCCAGGGCTCCGGCCAGCAGGGTCCACCAGGCGTACCCGGCCAGGTCGCGGCCGAGCAGCCCGAAGATGACCAACCAGGCGGCCGTGCCGGTGGCGCCGGCGGCGACGGCGGCTCCGCTGACCGGGTGCGGTTCGCGGTAGGTGGGACGCGGGCGGCGCCCGGCGGGGAAGAGGCCCGACGGGCTGTACGGCATCATGGCTGGCCACTCCTGCCACGCTGGGTCGGTGGTACTGCCACCGTACCGGCCCGGTCGCCGCCGACGCCCCTGGCGGGCGTACGCGGTCGGGCCCAGGGGCAGATGGTCTGTCAGGATGGCCGGGTGGTTGCGCTGACCGGACGACGTCTGCCGTACGCGGCGCTGCTGCTCGTGCCGATGCTGGCCGCCGGCTGCGCGACCGGCCCCGCGCCCACCTGGTCCGCCCCGAGCGAGGACCCGACGGCCGTGGCCACCCCGACGGCTGCTGTCACCCCCACGCCGGGCCGGGACCGGCTGCCGCACGTCTTTCCGGTACGCGCCCGGAAGGCGGACTACCACCCGACCCACTCCGGGTACCCGGGGACGGACATCTTCGCCGACTGCGGGGAGCCGGTCGTGGCGGTCACCGACGGCACCATCGGCGAGGTCAGCCGCCGAGACCGGTACGACAGACGGGGCCCCCAGGGCCCGTACAACGGGGGCCTTTCGGTGTCCGTGCTCGGCGACGACGGGGTGCGGTACTACGGTTCGCACCTGACCGAGATCGCCGAGGGCATCGAGCCGGGCGTACGGGTGCGGGCCGGTCAGCAACTCGGCACGGTGGGTCGGACCGGCAACGCCAACAACGTCTGCCATCTGCACTTCGGCATCTCGCCGCCATGCCTGGGTGAGGACGGCTGGTGGATCCGTCGAGGGGTGATCTGGCCGGCGCCGTACCTCGACTCGTGGCGCAAGGGCGGCAACCGCGCACCGGCGGCCGAGGTGGCCGCCTGGCACCGCCGCAACGGCTGTCCGGCGAAACCACCGGGGCGCTGAGGCCCGGGCGGAGGCCGCAGGTCCCGTCCCGCGTCATTCGCACGTCATCACCTCGCAACATTGACGGATGTCTCATTCGTGAACTACCGTCCCGCTAATGACTCAGAGAGCGCTCTCTGACAGCACTTAACTCACAATGACGACGAAACGCGCCGCCGACATCGGTCGGAGGGGCGCGCTGGAGGAAAGATGCGACCTCCCGTCCCACGCCGTACCCACCATCGACTCCTGGCCGCCGGTGCCGCCGCGGCCCTCGTCCTCGGCGGGCTGGCCGTCATCGCCGCCCCCGCCGCCCAGGCCGCGCCGGTCGGCGCCGGCAGCTACACCACCACCCCGGTCGGACCGCTCCCCAGCGGCTGCGGAAACCTCACCACCAACCCCCGGCAGTACGCCACCAGCTCCGCACCAGCCGGGCCGGTGCCGACCAACGACTGGTGGTCCTCCCTGCTGTGGAAGCGCCTCAACTGCACCTTCAGTGAGCCCCTGCACGCCCACCCGCTGGCCTACCAACCGGTCACCGACGGGCTCGGCTTCTCCGCGACCTCCACCCCCACCATCACCGGCACCGCCACCGGGGTCGGCGAGTTCAAGTACCCCTACGTCGAGGACCTCCGGGTCGGGGTGGCCGGGTTGGGCGCCCCGAACGTGCTGGTCGACGACTGGACGGACTGGACGGTCACCCCGTACTGGAGCGACGGGTCACGCACCCTGCGGGCCACCATCGGCCACGGCCTGCCCTTCACCTACTTCCGCAGCACCGGCGGAGACGCGGTGATCAACGTGACCGGCGGCAGCCCGACGGTCTGGTCCAACAGCGGCGCCACCATCGGCTTCACCGTGCGCGGCCACGACTACGTCGGGTACGCGCCGACCGGGGCCACCTGGACGGTCAGCGGCGGCCGGATCAGCTCCAACCTGGCCGGTCGGGGCTACTTCTCCCTGGCCCTGCTGCCGGCCGGCACGGACGCCACCACCCGGACCCAACTGGCCACCACCTACGGCCGGTACGCGCACGCGCACGTCACCGGCACCCGGGTGTCCTACAGCTACCAGCAGTCCAGCAGCCAGGTGGAGACCCGGTACGCCTTCACCACCACCCCCCGGGAGGGCACCGAGACCCGTACGGTCGTCAGCCTCTACCCGCACCAGTGGAAGGCGCTGACCGGGGCCACCCCGATCACCCAGACCTACCCCTCGGCCCGGGGCCGGATGAAGGTGCTGACCGGGGTCTCCGAGTTCCGCACCTCGATGCGCTTCCACGGGGTACTGCCGGAGGTGCCCGCCGTCGCCACCGGGGCCGGGGCCGACCTGACCACCCTGCGGCAACACCTGGCGGCCGTACGGAGCAACCCGATGGACCAGCGGGGTGGGGACACCTACTGGACCGGCAAGGGACTGGGCCGGGCGGCCCGGATCGCCGAGATCGCCGACCAGGTCGGCGACACCGAGACCCGTACGGCCGCGCTGAACGCCATCCGGGCCACCCTGACCGACTGGCTCACCGCCTCGCCCGGCGAGACCGAGCGGCTGTTCTACTACGACCAGCGCTGGGGCACCCTGATCGGCTACCCCGGCTCGTACGGCTCCGACCAGGAACTCAACGACCACCACTTCCACTACGGCTACTACATCGCCGCCGCCGCCACGCTGGCCAAGTTCGACCCGACCTGGGCCCGCCAGGACCAGTACGGCGGCATGATCGACCTGCTGATCCGGGACGCCAACAACTACGACCGCACCGACAGCCGCTTCCCGTACCTGCGGGACTTCGACATCTACGCCGGGCACGACTGGGCCTCCGGGCACGGGGCGTTCGCCAGCGGCAACAACCAGGAGTCCTCCTCGGAGGGGATGAACTTCGCCAACGCCCTGATCCAGTGGGGACAGGCCACCGGCAACACCGCCGTACGCGATGCCGGGATTTTCATCTACACCACCCAGGCGGCGGCCATCCACGAGTACTGGTTCGACGTCAGCGGCGAGAACTTCCCCGCCGCCTTCGGCCACAACAACGTCGGCATGGTCTGGGGAGACGGCGGGGCGTACGCCACCTGGTTCAGCGCCGAACCGGAGATGATCCAGGGCATCAACCTGCTGCCGATCACCGGCGGGCATCTCTACCTGGGCTACCACCCCGACGACAACGCCCAGAAGTACGCCGAACTGGTCCGCAACAACGGCGGTGAGCCGACCATCTGGCAGGACCTGCACTGGCAGCACCTGGCCCTGGGCGACCCGGACGCCGCCCTGGCCAAGCTGCGGGCCAACCCCGGCTACCCCCCGGAGGAGGGGGAGAGCCGGGCGCACACCTTCCACTGGATACGCAACCTGGCCGCCCTGGGCCGGGTGGACACCGGAGTCACCGCCAGCCATCCCCTGGCCGCCGTCTTCAACCGCAACGGCGCCCGGACCTACGTGGCCAGCAACATCTCCAACACTGAACTGACCGTACGGTTCTCCGACGGGACCCAACTGACCGTGGCACCGGGGCGGACCGCCACCAGCGGCGCACACACCTGGAGCGGCGGCAGCGCAGGTGGCGGCACACCCCCACCGACCCCGACCCCAACCCCGACGCGCACTCCGACTCCGACGCCTACCCCGACCCCCACCGGTCCCTCCAGCTCGCCGGTGCGGTACCTGCTGTCCGGCGGCGGCCTGGGCGCGGCGGGTAACGCCGGCACGACCACCGTTATCAGTGCCGGCGGCGCCAACTACGACGGCACCCCGCGCAACCCGCTGGTGTTCACCGCGACCGGGCTCAACCTCAACCACAACGGCGGGCAGACCGGGTTCGACCTCCTCCTGGACGCCGGTGCGGCGGTCGGCAACGGGGTGCAGACCCGCATCTCGTACGACCTGACCGGCGACGGAAGTTGGGACCGGGTGGAGACCTACCGCTACTTCGCCACCGACCCGGTCTCCGGTTGGGAGAACTACACCCAGGCCGCCGGGCTGCATTCCAGCACCGGTTCGCTGGGCAACCTGCGCGGCGGCACCGTACGGGTGGAGGTCTGGTCCGCCATCGGCACCAACCCCACCACCCTGGGGATCGGCAACCGCTCGCTGATCCGGCTGCCGTACAGCTGATCCCGGTGGCCCCGGTCCCACCTACTCCGCGCCGCCGGTCGTCTCCCGACCGGCGGCGCGGGCGCGTAGGTTGCAGAACATGACCCGTGATCCCATCGCCGACCTGCGTCGGATCGCCTTTCTGCTGGAGCGGGCGAACGAGGCCACCTACCGGGTCCGGGCCTTCCGGTCGGCGGCGAATGCCCTGGCCGCCCTGCCCACGCAGGAGGTGGCCCAGCGGGCCCGCACCGGCAAGCTCACCGAGCTGGCCGGGGTGGGAGACGTCACCGCCCGCTGTGTGGCCGAGTCCCTGGCCGGCGAGGAACCGGTCTACCTGCGGCGGCTGCTAGCCACCGAGGGCACCGACCTGGACGCCGAGGCCACCCGGCTGCGGGCCGCGCTGCGCGGCGACTGCCACACCCACTCCGACTGGTCCGACGGTGGCTCCCCGATCGAGGAGATGGCCCTGGCCGCGGTCGAACTGGGCCACGAGTACCTGGTGCTGACCGACCACTCCCCCCGACTCAAGGTGGCCCGGGGCCTGACTGCGGATCGGCTACGTCGACAGCTCGACCATGTGGCGCAACTCAACGAGGCGTTGCCGGAGGGATTCCGGATCCTCACCGGCATCGAGGTGGACATCCTGGCCGACGGCTCCCTGGATCAGGAGGAGGAACTGCTGGCCCGGCTGGATGTGGTGGTCGGCTCCGTACACAGTGGCCTCAGCGACGACCGGGCGAAGATGACCCGTCGGATGCTGACCGCGATCGCCAACCCCCACCTGGACATCCTCGGACACTGCACCGGCCGGATGGTCTCCTCCCGCCCGGCCGGGGTGACCGGCCCCGGGGATCGAGGGCACCGGGCCCGTACCCGCCCGGAGAGCGACTTCGACGCCGACGCGGTCTTCGCCGCCTGCGTCGAACACCGCACCGCCGTGGAAATCAACTCCCGCCCGGAGCGACAGGATCCGCCGAAGCGGCTGATCCGCCGCGCCCTGGAAGCCGGCTGCCTGTTCGCCATCGACACCGACGCACACGCCCCGGGCCAACTCGACTGGCAACGCTTCGGCTGTGAACGGGCAGCCCTCTGCGGAGTCCCCACCGACCGAGTCATCAACACCTGGACCGCCGACAACCTGATCACCTGGACCCATTGATCCACTCCGTATCGCCGTAATGGCGGTATCCGCAGCGCCGCGTCACCGCCATTACGCCGAAACGGCGCCGGCACCAGTCGCTGGTGGTCAGCGGGTCGCCAGCTCCGCGGCCGGGGTCGTCCCGGCGGCCACTGCGTCGGAAGGGCGCGCGACGGGTCGGCGGCGGCCGATCAGCCCCTGCGACACAGCCACCCCTAGCAACACGATCAGCGCACCGACCGGCTGATGCCAGGTGAGCCGCTCGCTGAGCACAAGCACACCGATCACGATGGCGAAGACCGGAATCAGGTAGGTCACCATGGCGGCCGTGGTGGCACCCACGATCCGGATGTTGCGCAGGTTGATGACGAAGGCCAGGCCGGTACCGATCGCGCCCAGCACCAGCACGGCGACGACCACACTCGGCGACAGACTGGTCGGTGCGGGCGGTGCGCCGGCCACCAGCGGCGCCACGATGGCGAGTTGGGCCGTGGCGAGCACCAACTGCGCGGCCGACAGCGACAACCCGGACAGCTTGCTGCCCGCGACGAACTTCTTCTGGTACGGAATAGCCAGGCCGTAGCAGGCCGCCGCCCCGAAACACATCAGCTGACCGACCAGGTGGGCGCCCCCGACGCCCTGCCAGACGCCGAGCACCACGAGCACACCGGCGAAGCCGAGCGCCAACCCGACGGCATTGCGGACGGTCAACCGCTCGGTACGGAACACCAGCACCGCCATCGGCAGCACCACGAGCGGAGTGGTGGCGTTCCAGATGCCGGCGAGCAACGACTCGATCCGCTGCTCGCCGTAGCCGAACAGGGTGAACGGCACAGCCACCCCGAGGGCGCCGATCACGGAGAGGTGGCCCCACACCCGCGGATCCCGGGGCAGTCGGTCCCGCAGCAGGGCGAGCACCACCAGCAGGGTCAGCGCACCGGCCCCGACCCGGTAGAGGGTGAGGTGCAGGGGGTGCAGTTCCGCCACGCCGACCTTGATGAACAGAAAGCTGGAACCCCAGATGGCGGCGAGGGCGACGAATCCGGGCAGCCAGCTCCGCAAGGCCGGCTTGTCAGGGGTGAAGTCCATGGTCACCCCTGACACTCTGCCCCGGAAACACGGCGTTGTCCTGGGCTTTTCGGCTGCCGTGTCGCGCGCCACAGAAACCACCTACATTGGTACTGCGTTGACCTGCCGAGGAGGTGTTTCCCCGATGGCGATGCCGATGCGCTTCGACCCACTCGTCGACCTCGACGGAATGTGGACGACCCAGCTCGCCGAGCGCTACCTCCCCCTGCCTGAGCTACCCGATGCACGCTACGAGTGCATCGACGGGAGGTTGGTCATGACGCCCGCCGAGGTCGGCACGAACAGCTACGGCGAGATCGAGCTCGCCCATCTTCTCAAGCCTGCTGCCAACGCCCACGGCTTCTACGTGTTCGGTCAGGTGAACCTGACCTTCTCGCCGCAACGGTGGATCCAGCCGGACGTCACCGTCCTGCATGCGCTGCCCAAGACCGACGAGGAGGATCGCTGGATTCCGGTTCACCTGTGCACCATGGCGGTCGAGTTCGTCTCGCCCGGCAGCCGTCGGCAGGACTTCGTCGACAAACCGATGCGCTGCGCTCAGGGGCGGGTGCCGTACTTCATGCGGGTGGAGATCTCCCGCCGACTGCGGCACGCTGCGGTGGAGTTGTTCACCCTCGGCAAGTTCGGCGGTTACGACACAGTGGCCAAGGCGGTCAGCGGCGACCGGCTGCGTGCCGACGAGCCGTTCCCGATCGACTTCGATCCGGCCGACCTGCTGCCCTGACCCTCGGCCGCCACGCCCGGTGGGCAAGGTCCGCGAAAGGCGGCAGCCTCCGCCCGGCCGTCTCGCGTAGGGTCGCGGGCGTGGGACGAATCGACGATATCGCCAACCGTTATGTTGCCGAGTGGGCCGCGCTGAGCCCGACCGGCGCCACCTACGTCGGCATCTCCGGCTACGACGACCGGTTGGATGACCTGTCGCCGGACGGGTACGCCGCTCAGGCCGACTTGACCCGCCGCACCCTGGCCGACCTGGACGCCACCGAGCCGGACACCGAGGGCGAGCGCATCGCCCGGGAGGCGATGCAGGAGCGGCTGGGTCTGGACCTGGCCCGTTACCAGGCCGGCGAGACGACCAGCGAGGTCAACGTCATCACCAGCGGGCTGCACCACACCCGAATGGTCTTCGACCTGATGCCCACCGCGGGTACGCAGGCGCAGGCCAACATCGCCGCCCGGTTGAACCACTTCGCCGGTGCGCTGGAGGGCTACAAGACGACTCTGCGTGAGGCGGCGGCGGCCGGCAAAATCAGCTCGCAGGCCCAGTTGATCGAGGTGGCCAAGCAGTGCGACGCCTGGGTGGATCCGGAGGGGGACAACGTCTTCCACGGGCTGGTCGAGCGCCTGGGCGCCGAGGGCACCCTCGACGCCGACCTGCGTCGGGGTGCGGCGGCGGCCACTGCGGCCACGGCGGAGTTCGGGCAGTTCCTGCGTACCGAGCTGGCTCCGCGAGGGCGGGAGAAGCAGGCCGCCGGGCGGGAGCGGTACGAGCTGGCCTCGCAGTACTTCCTCGGTGCCCGGATCGACCTCGACGAGACGTACGCCTGGGGGTTCTCCGAGCTGGCCCGCCTGGAGGCCGACATGCGGACGGTGGCCGGGCAGATCCTCACCCCCGGCGCCACCATCGAGGAGGCGGTCCGGGCGTTGGACGCCGATCCGGCCCGGACCATCGTGGGCAAGGAGGCCTTCCGGGACTGGATGCAGCAGCTCGCCGACCAGGCGATCAGCGATCTCAACGGCACCCACTTCGACATCCCCGAGCAGGTACGCCGCATCGAATGCATGATCGCGCCGACCAGTGACGGGGCCATCTACTACACCGGTCCCAGCGAGGATTTCAGCCGGCCGGGCCAGATGTGGTGGGCGGTGCCGCCGGGTGTCACGGACTTCTCCACCTGGCGTGAGGTGACCACGGTCTACCACGAGGGGGTACCCGGTCACCATCTCCAGGTCGGCCAGACCGCCGTGCGGGCCGGGCTGCTCAACCGCTGGCAGCGACTGCTCTGCTGGGTCTCCGGGCACGGTGAGGGCTGGGCCCTGTACGCCGAGCGGCTGATGGACGAGCTTGGCTACCTGGAGGATCCGGGTGACAAGCTCGGCATGTTGGACGGGCAGGCCTTCCGGGCGGCCCGGGTGATCGTCGACATCGGAATGCATCTGGAGTTGGAGATCCCGAAGGACAACCCCTTCGACTTCCACCCCGGGGAACGCTGGACCCCCGAGCTGGGCTGGGAGTTCCTGCGGGCGCACTGCCGGGTGCCGGACGAGCAGCTGCGCTTCGAGTTGAACCGCTACCTGGGCTGGCCGGGGCAGGCCCCCTCGTACAAGGTGGGTGAGCGGATCTGGCTGCAGGCCCGCGACGAGGCCAAGACCCGCAAGGGCGCGGACTTCGACCTGCGTGAGTTCCACCGGCAGGCCCTCGACCTGGGTGCCCTCGGGCTGGACCCGCTGCGCCGGGCGTTGGCCCGGTTCTGAGTCCAGACACGGTGAAGGGGTGGACCCGGGCGGGTCCACCCCTTCACCGTTGCCGTGCCCGGCGGGTCAGTGCCGCTCCGACTCGCCCTGGTTGCCGCGCTGAATCGGCACGGTGGGGTCGTCGGAACGCCAGTTGGTCGAGGCCGGCGGGATCTCGTCGGTCAGCGGACCCCCCTCGCGTACCGGCGGCTGGTCCACCCGGGTCGGGGGCGAGTCCGCCCGGTGGCGCCGGGTGGTCACGGCCGCCGGGGCGGGCCGCCGGGAGAGCAGCAGGGCGGCCACGATCAGCGCCAGACCCAGCACGACCAGGCCGAGCGGGGCCCAGACCCCCAGGATCGTCAGCTGACCCCGGCTGGACTTGGCCCGGTCGGCCGAGGCCGTGACGGTCTCCTCGTTGTAGAGGAAGTCCGCGTCCAGCAGGGTCACCGGGCTGCCCGCGTTCGGCATCAGGGTCTTCTTCTGCTGCTCCCGCACCTTGATGTAGGAGCCGGTCACCGGGTCGACCCAGACCGTACGGGTGTTGCTGTAGACGATGTCGCCGGAGGTGGCACCCGGGGCCAGGGCGCCCAGCAGCAGGGCGATCCGCTCGGCGGGCAGGGGCAGCTTCTCGTCGCTGATGACCTGCTCGTACCGGTAGGTCTCCAGGCCCTCGATCTCCTCGGTGCCCTTGAACTCGGCCATCCGGGTCTGCCGCAGGTCGCGGTCGAAGACCTCGTGGTTCTCCTGCTCCGCGTTGAACGGGAACTTGTAGACCTGCCCGGCGAAGGAGACCTTCTCCGGGGCGCCGCTGTCGTCGAGGAACTGGTCGTTCCACTCCACGGCCGCACCGGAGACCCGGTCCAGGGCCAGCTCCGCGCCGTACGCGCTGATCAGTTCCTTGGTGTCGGTCCGGTCGACGGTCTGCCCGACCCGCCACACCACGGTGTCACCGGCGAGGTCACCGCTGAGCGCGGCGGTCTTGTCGCGGTCCGGGGTGACCAGGATGGTGGACTTCAGGTCGGCCTGGTTGATGGCGACCGCGCCATTGGTGATCTGGAGGAAGGTCGCCCCCTTGGCCTCGGCGACCGAGGTGGAGGGCTCCAGGTCGTAGGGCAGTTTGGTCATCGCCGGTTTGACGACGAACACCAGTCCGGCGGCCAACGCCAGGAGCAGAACGCCCCCGCCGAACAGCACGGCACCCACGGCGCGGTGCTTCATGTTTCCTCCCCAGAGGAGCGAATTTCGTCGGTGTCAATCAGTGGGATGGCCGCGAGGTTACTACTTGGTCACATAGCAACGCGACCCCCGGTCAGCTCTGATTTCTGCACCGTGTCGGGCTGATGCTCGGTGCGGCGGCGCAACACCAGGACGAAATTCCAGGCCACCACCTCCCGGACACCGGGCACCCGGATCACCCAGCGCGCCCACCAGGGGTGATAGCGAGGTAACGCATCGACCATCTCGATCTCGCCGTTGCCCCGCGCCCAGCCCAGGGTTTCCGCGATCGACACCGGGAACAGGGTCTCCCGGAACCGGTTCTTCGGCGGCCGTCCGGTGCGGCGTTCGTACCGACGCCGGGCCCGGTCGCCGCCGAGGTAGTGCCAGGGGGCGGTCTCATGCCCGCCCCACGGCGAAAACCACGGGGTGTACGACACGAAGATCAACCCGCCGGGCCGGGTGACCCGGACCATCTCGTCGAGCATCCGGGGCGGTTCGGCGACATGTTCCACCACGTTGGAGGAGAAGGCCACGTCCACGCTGCCGGTGCGTACCGGCAGAGCCGTCCCGCTGCCCCGCAGCATCCCGGCCACAGACTCCCCGGCCGCGGAGAAGTCCCCCACGTCCGGGTCCAGCCCGACGTAGTAGGCCCCGGCCGCGCGGAAGGCCGCCGCGAAGTATCCCGGCCCACCGCCCACGTCCAGCACGGTCCGGCCGGCCAGCTCCGTGTAGCCCTCCACCTGGCGCACCGAGTCGTCGGCGAGCAGGCCGTAGAAGTGGTCCGGGTCGGTCTGCTCGACCAGGAAGGCCCGGAACAGGGTCACCGACCGGCGCAGGGTGGCGAAGCGACGCCGCGCCGCCCGCCGCGCCCGATCGTCAGTAGCCGTCACCGCGTCACCGTCCCGTCCTCACCATCGGCCCTGACCGCACCGTCAGTCCCGGCCTCACCATCAGTCCTGGCCTCGGGGGCCGTCGTCAGCTCGCCGGATGTGCCCGGCGTCACATCATGTGGGACTGGCAGGTCGGCCGGTACGCCGGGTGCGGGCATCACCGCCGCGACCACCGCACCGATCGCCACCAGCATCGCCGCCTGCACCCAGGAGCTGTAGGCCCACGCCTGTCCGTGACCCTGCACCCGGCCGGTCACCGAGATCACCGTGGCCGCCGTCAGCCCGCCCAGCACCACCACCGGCAGGGCCCGTACGGCCAGTTGCCGCAGCACCATCGCGGCCAGCACGATCGCCACCGGCAACACCCCGCCCAGGGCGGCGAGCAGCACCACCAGCAGGCCACCGATCAGCCAGGCGGGTGCCTCCGGGGGGATCACCCCCGCCGGGCCACCGTCCACCGCAGCCCGCGCCTCGGTGCCGACCGCCAGCCGGCGGCGCACCGGCCAGGCGGCCAGCAGCAGCACCCCCACGGCCGTCAGGGCACCGATCAGCAGGGCTCCCCGGTACGCCCGGTCCGGGGCGAAGATCAGCCTGACCTCACCTCCGGCACCGGCCGGCAGGACCCAGGCCTGCTGCCACCCGTCGACCCGGGTGGCGGTCAGCGGCGCACCGTCGAGGGTGGCCTGCCAGCCCGGGTTGGCGTTCTCCGGCACCACCAGCAGCGCCGACTCCCCACCGGCGACCCGGATCCGACGATCCGTCGGCGCCCAGTCCAGCACGGTCACGGCCCGATGCCGGGGCCCGTCGACTTCCGGCGAACCCGAGTCGTCGCCGGCAGGCGAGGTCGGGTCGAGCACCGGTTGCAGGCTCGCGGACTGGACCAGGAACCCCTTCGAGGGGGAGGTCGCCAGCCGGTGCCCACCGGCCGGCAGGTCCAGCACCGCGCCGCCCGCCCCGCAGATCCGCAGCGGCACCGGTCGACCCGCCAGCACGTCGCCGAACCGGGCGCTGACCGAGGTGGCGTAGCGCTGGCCGTCCAGCTCGACGGTCGGTCCGTCACCACACCGTTCTACCACCCGGGTCTCGGCGTCGATCGGCTTCAGCAGCTTCGCCAGGGCGGGGATCTCCACCTCGGCGATCCCGGCCGTGGCGGGCCAGCCGTTGCCCCGTTGGTCGGCGATCCGCAGTTCGGTCGAGCGCACCACGATCTCGATCCGGTCGGTGCGTACCGCCGGGAAGGTCACCGTCCCGTCGGGGCTGACCGGCACCACCACCTCCCGCCCGGGGGTGTGGATTTCCACCTCGTCGGGCAGGGAGCCGATCGGCAGTTGCGCGGCCCGTAGCCGCAGTTCGTCGATCCGGCGCGGGCCCGACCAGCTCAGCCGCAGGGTCGGGCGCAGGTCACCGGTGTCGGCCAGCCAGGCAGTACCGGGGTCGCCGTCGATAGCCGCGTACGGCGTCACGGCGGGGTCGCCGGCCAACCGGGAGGAGGCGCCGGCCGTCACGCCCACCCCGGAGAGCTTCAGCTCGCCGCCCGGACGGGGCATCGCCTGCAACGCCATCCGGTACGTGCCGGCGGCCGGGTTGCGGAAGATCCGGTCCACTCCCAGCGGTTCCTCACCGACCCGGGCCAGGAACCGGTCGCAGCGGATCACCGTGTCGGCGGCCCGCACCGGTGGCCTGCTCACCGACCCGACCGGGACGATCCGGTCCGCCTCCGCCGCCTCGGTCAGGTGGCACGCCGGGCGGTCGGCCGGGCCCCGGCTGAACACCCAGCTCAGAGGCGCGGCCGGATTCTGCGGCAGGTCCGTGGGGGTGCGCAGCACCCGCCGCGGCTCGGTGTCTGCGATGGTCAGCTCCCGGATGCCCACGGCACCGTCCAGGCGTCCCTCGGCCACCGCCAGCACGGTGACCCGCACCCGGCTGGTCGGGCCGGGCAGGGTGTAGTACGTGTGACCGCCCAGCACCGGGGCCACCTCGTGATCCACCGAACCCCGGTCGGTGGTGAGCCGGAACTTGGTCACCGGCCAGCCCACGGCCAGGTCGGTGACGAACTCCAGGCGTACGTTCTCCACCTGGCGGGGGGTGTCCAGGTCGACCTGGAGCCACTGCCCGATCGGCCCGCTCAGCGGCGCCGAGTGCCAGGCGGTGTGCGACTGGCCGTCGATGGCCGCGAAGGGCAGGCGGGAGGGGTCGGCGGGGCCCAGGGTGTCCACGAAACTCACCGCCGAGGAGGCGGACACCTCGCGTACCCCCTGGTAGGTCGCCGTGGTCTGATGCTGCTCACCGGCGAAGGGCAGCAGGTCCAGGGCGACCCGGCCCTGTCGTCCCTCCTCGTTAGCGGTCAAGGTCTGGGAGAGGTTGTTCCCTACCCGGCCGATGTCGCGTTCCCGGCGGCGCAGGCCGTCGGTGACGATCCAGGTGTCACCGGTCGCCTCCGGTGTCTGCTCCCGGTCACCGGCCAGCACCACCGGCCGGTCCCGTTCCACCACCCCCTGCTCCAGCAGGGGCAGCAGGGACTCCGGGCCCCCGCTGACGGTGGGCACGTCGGCGGTGAGCACCGCCGAGGCCACCGGCACCGGCGGGTCGACCTCGTACACCTCGATCGCCGGTAGGACCGGGGTGCCCTCGTCGACCGGGCTGTTGATCATCCGGGACAGGACCTCGGTGCTGCCGAAGGTGGCTACCCGGGTGATGCCGGGCGACTCGGCCAGGGCCCGACGCAGCACCGCCACCGGCGGGGCGTCCACCTGGGTCCGGTCCAGGTCGTTGCGCAGCAGCAGATGCCGGAATCCGGAGCGGGCCAGCAGGTCGGCCAGCCCGGCGGAGCCACGGCCGCTGGCCAGCACCTCCTCGACGGTGTCCATCATCCGGGTGTTACCGGCCGAGCCGAGCGGGATCTGGTGCCGGACCGCCCACGGCGCACCGGCCAGGGCCTGCAGGGGTTCGTCGACCGTACGCCCCCACTCGTACTGGCCGAACCCGGCGCCGGGCACCATCAGGGTGCGGGCCAGCGCGTCCCGATCGGCCAGCCAGGTGGCCGCGGACCGCCAGTGCGGGGGCAGGTCCGCCCAACCCGGGCCGGGACGCAGCTGCCCCAGCCAGGCCGGTGCGGCGGCCCCCAGCACGAGCAGCAGCACCGGTACGAACATCAGCGGGCGCAGCCGCAGACCGGGCCGGCGTCGGGCCGGCGAGTGATGCATCCGGGTGACCACCGCGTCGACGCCGTGGGCGAACCCGAGCATCAGCGGCAGCCGCAGCACCGGGTCCAGCTTGTGCACGTTGCGCAGCGGGGCCAGCGGCCCGTCCAGCAGCCCTCGGACCACCTCGGAGACCGGGCTGTCCAGGGCACCGACGTAACCGATGGTGAGCAGGGTCAGCCCGGTGAGGAAACCGGCCACCAGGAACCGGCGCTGCGGCAGCAGGTTGCCGGCCAGCCCGGCCAGCCCGATCAACGCGACCACCGCGGTGAGGGCCATCAACACCGGGTGGTCGATCAGCAGCCACCCGGCCGGCCACCACGGCTCGCCCTGCACGATGTACGCGACCCACTGGTTGGTGCCGCGTACCGCCTGGAACAGCGAGGCCACCGCCGTGGTGGTGGTAGAGGACTCGATGAAGTCCAGGAAGGGCAGGCTGTACTGGCCGAGCAGCAGCAGCGGCACGATCCACCACAGGCACACTCCGAGCACGCAGACGCACCACCAGGCGACCAGCCGCCGGTGTGCGGCGTCCCAGCGTCGGGTGAGCAGCCAGATACCGGGCAGCACCAGGGCCATCAGCACCACGGCCGCGTTGATCCCACCCATGCCGAGCACGGCCAGCGCGGACAGCGCGGCGGCCCGGCGGGGTGAACCGATCCGGCGTACGGCCACCAGCGGCAGCAGCACCCAGGGCAGCATCGCGGCGGAGAGGCTCTCCGAGGAGAGCGCGCCGATCTCGGTGAGAATACGGGGAGCCAGGGCGTAGCCGAGGGCCGCCGCGTACCGGGTCGGTTCGGTGCCGATGTTCATCACCCGGGCCAGGCGCAGCAGCCCGTAGAAGGCGGCGGCGAGCAGCAACGCCGTCCACAGTCGCTGGGTGATCCAGGGTGGCACCCCCAGCAGCTGACCGACGGCGAAGAACGGCCCCATCGGGAACAGGTAGCCGTACGCCTGGTTCTGCAGTTCCCCGGCGGTGGCCTCCGGGTTCCACAGGTGCAGGGCCCGGGCCATGAAGTGGATCGGGTTCGCGGCCAGGTCGATCTTGGTGTCGAAGGTGACCTGACCGGGCCGCTGCGCGAAGGCGATCGCGGTGAGCAGCAGCAGCGACAACACCGTGCCGGGCGAGCGGCGTAGCCGAGCCACCAGCCTGCTCACCGAGGGTGCCGGCAGCCGGCTCATCGGCGGCACTCCGGCGGCAGGCAGCTCAGGTCGGCCAGGGCGGAGAAGAAGATGCGGCGCATGCCGCTGGGCTGGGCGGTGACGAAGACCCGCCCGCCGGTGACCTTCGCGATCGCCTTCAACTCCTCGGGATCGATCTCTTCGCCCAGCCCGATGAAGATGATCGGCAGTGGGCGGCGGGGTTCCTGCATCCGCTTCAGTTCGGCCAGGAGGGCGGCCCGGCCGATGCTGTCGTCGTCCTCGTTGCGGCCGTCCGTCATCACCAGCACCAGGTTGATCCGCCCGGGAGTCCAGTGCCGCCGGGCCTCGCGGTACGCGGCCAGGGTGCTGTCGTACAGCCCGGTGCCGCCCTGGGGCTTGGCCCGGACGGTGTCCAGGGCCTCGGCCAACCGTTCGCGCTGGGCGCCCAGCGGCGCCACCGGCAGGATCTCCCGATGGTCCCGTTCACCGTCGAGCCTGGTGGCGAAGGCCCAGACACCCAGTTCGGTGTTGTCCAGCAACAGGGCCGCACCCGCCTCGGCGGCACGGACGGTCGCCTCGAGCCGGGTGCCCCCGCCGGGCACCTGGGCCGCCATCGAGCCGGAGACGTCCAGCAGGGTGAGGATCCGGGCACTGCGCTGCACCCCGCTCCAACCGGTCAGCACCTCGGTGACGGTCTCCTCGTCCGGCAGCGGCACCGGTCGACGTTCCTCCGCGGCCAGCCGGTCGTCGCTCGGCAGGGCCGGCGGGAAACCCGAGGCGGTCCGGAAGCCGTGCCCGAGGAGCATCTCCCGGGCGGTGCTGTTGAGCAGTTCGGCCAGGAACCCGGCCGCGGCGTCCCGCGCCCGCCCCTCGGCGGAGGGCAGCACCACGTACGGCAGGTCGAGCCAGGGAACGGCGATCTCCGGGTACGCGGCGACCAGCTTCTTGCCGGAGGTGGTCAACGCGTTGTGTTCGAGCACCGCCTGCTCAGTGGCGGCGACCATGTCCACCCCGCCCGGCAGGTCCCGGCCGGGATTCAGGAAACTGGTCTGCTCGGCGGGGCTGAAGGTGTCGGTGGCCAGGCGCCGCAGGGTGGCCGTCCAAGTCGCCGCCGAGTCGCCGTTCTCGTCGGCCAGCATCCGTACCCCCAGCAGGGCGCCGACCCCGGCGGGGTCGGCCGCCGGGTCGGGCAGCCCGACCGTACGCTCGGCACCGAGCAGGGATTTCCAGGTCAGCGGCTTGGCCGGCCAGCCGGAACGACCGGCCACCCGGTCGGTCACCGCCAGCACCACCGGGGTGCTGGCCACCGAGGTGCCTGCGGCGGGAACCTCGAAGGCACCGGCGGCCCGGGCCCGCCGCAGCCAGAAGGTCGACTCCGGCAGCCAGGCGTCGGCCACCTCGCCACCCTCGGCTAGTTCCCGGATCACCTCCGCCGAGGGCCGCACCTGCACCTCGACGGAGACGCACGGCTGGTTGCCGGTGTTGGCCCGGGCCACCCGGTCCAGCGCGGGCGCGATCACCGGGGCGGCGGCCACCCGCAGCCGTACCTGTTCGACGCAGGTCGGCGTGCCCCGGTCGGCGCGCACGTACGCCACCGCCGCCCAGCCGGCCAGCAGCACCGCCAGGGCGGCACTGAGCAGCACCACCGGGGAGCGGTGGGACAGGGCGCGCGTGGGCGCGCGACGGTCGGCCTCCACCGCCGCCTCACCTCCTCGTCACCCCTGCGGACGACACGCCATCGCAGGTCACAGGCGTCGCGACGGGTTCACCGCACCGGGCAGGCGAGCATCGCACGCTGTTGCGCTGCAAACCTTGCCAAGGTTTGTCCGCCTCGGCAAACCCCTGATCGACGAACCGACATCGGACCCCACCCTGCCGGATCTGCCCATTGCGCACCCGGGCCGCACCGCCCTAGGGTGGCGCGATCGTGCTCACTTACTCGTCGGTAGGAGCAGCGTGGACCACTCCGACACCCCCTCCCGCCACGTTCTGTTCCTCAACTGGCGCGACACCACCAACCCCGAAGGCGGCGGCTCCGAGGTCTACATCGAACGCATCGCCGCCGAACTGGTCACCGCCGGTCACCGGGTGACTCTGCTCTGTGCCGCGCACGACCAGGCGGGACCGGCCGAGACCACCGACACCGGGGTACGGGTGCTGCGCCGCGGCTCCCGGATGACGGTCTACCTGCGGGCGGCGCTGATCTGTCTGGTCGGCCGGTTCGGCTTCGGCCCGCTGGGCCGCCGTGGTCTCGGTCGACCGGATCTGGTCGTGGACGTCTGCAACGGGGTGCCCTTCTTCGCCCCCCTCTATGCCGGTCGGCCGGTCATCGCCCTGGTGCACCACGTGCACCGGGAACAGTGGCCGGTGGTGTTCGGCCCCTGGATGAGTCGGCTGGGCTGGTGGATCGAATCGTGGCTGGCGGTCCGCCTCTACCGCCGTTGCCGGTACGTCACCGTCTCCGAGGCCAGCCGGGCCGAGCTGACCGACCTGGGGGTGGACGCCGACCGGATCGACGTGGTGCCCAACGGCACCCCCGCGGTGACCGGCCCTGCCCTGCCGCGTACCCCGCACCCCTCGCTGCTGGTGCTGGGCCGACTGGTGCCGCACAAGCGGGTGGAGATCGCCCTGCGGGCGGTCGCCGAACTGGTCGACGAACTGCCCGGCCTGGAACTGGTGGTGGCCGGGCAGGGCTGGTGGGAGGGACCCCTGCGCGAGTTGTCCGAGTCCCTGGGCATCACCGACCGGGTCCGGTTCACCGGCTTCGTCAGCGAGGAGGAGAAGCACGCCCTGCTCTGCTCGGCCTGGCTGGCCCTGACCCCCTCACTCAAGGAGGGCTGGGGACTGACCATCGTGGAGGCCGCCGCGTGCAGCACCCCTACAGTGGCCTTCCGCTACGCCGGTGGGGTGGCCGAGGCGATGGTCGACACGGAGACCGGACTGCTCGTCGACAGCGAGCAGGAGTTCACCGCCGTGGTCCGGGAACTGCTGGCCGACGACGTACGCCGCAAGGCGATGGGTGAGGCCGCGCTGACCCACGCGGCCCAGTTCACCTGGACCGCCACCGGCACCCGCTTCGCCCAACTGGTCGCCCAGGCCACCGCCGGAGACGACCGCGCGGGCCACGACCGGAAGACGACCGCCCGGGTCACCGCCGGAAGCTGACCCGCCGATCAGGACCGTCCGGCGGCCGGACGTAGACACGCGAAGAAGACGCCCGCATCATGCAGGCGCCTTCGCCTCGTTCGAGGTCAGCGCGTGCCGTACAGCGGGGCCTCGGTCTGCTCACTCACCTTGGAGTTCGCGGCCTCCTTGGCGGACGGGCTGAGCACGTTCGCCAGACCGACGCTGCCCAGCATGCCGAGCACCACACCGAGTACCCCGACGGCCACGAACGCGGGCAGGTTCCTCATCCACCTTCTCCTTCCGCGGGACTCGCGTGCCGGGACGCTACCACGCGGTAGCACCGTCGCGCAGCGGCCGAAAAACCGATGGCCAGCACCGCCGTTCCGGCCAACAGGTGCGCCAGGCCTACCGGTCCCGGGCGGGCGGGGGTGGGCGGGGGTCGCCACTGCGGGTTCTCGTACAGGGTCAGGTCCTCGCCCGCGTACACCCGGTGCAGCCCGGCCAGGGTCGCCGGGTCCACCGGCGGGCCGGCCGCCCGTTGCACCAGCACCCACCGGGAGCCGGCCGCCGCCACCGGCTGGTTCGCGTCCAGCAGCTGCCGAATCCCGGCGGCGCGGGGGTCCTCACCGGCCACCGCCGTGCCGTCCACCCGCAAGGTGTCGTCGATCGCCACCGGCACCCCCAGATACCGGGGCGCCGGATCGATCACCACCTGCCCCCGGTTCCAGGGGTAGCTCTGATACTCCTGGAACGGCAGCGACACCACCTCACCCGGCCGCTGCTCCACCAGCCGGGCGACGGTCGCCCAGTCCGCCGGCCAGGCCACCGGACGCAGCCGACCCGCCCCACCGAAGGCCAGATCGGGCAGGACCGCCACCGGCAGCAACGCCGCCCCGACCAGCAACACCCGCCCGGTCGCCAGGTCGAACCGGGCAGTCAGCAGGTCCGCCAGCCGCTCCGCCCCCAACGCCACCGCGATCGCCAACAGCAGGGCGTACGGCATGAGCAGCTTCTGCCCGTCGCGCAGCAACCCCGCCCCCGGCAGATGAGCCACCGACCAGCCGAGCAGCGCCGCCGCACCGGGCAGCACCCCGAGCGCGGCCGCCAGCCACGACCCGACCGCCAGCAGGCCCAGCCGACCGACCCCCCGCCCCGCCCAGCGACGCCGCAGCAGCGGTACCCCGACAGCGGCCACCACCAGCAGCAGCCCGGTCGCCAACGGCACCAGCAGCCCGGCCCGCGAGGCAGGGGTGGCCTGGGCGTTCCAGATGCCACCGGTGCCGGCCAGCGCCACCAGTGGACCGGCCCAGTTCTCCGCCCGGGCGGCGAAGGCGGCCACCCCGGCCGGGTCGGAGCGGCCGTCACCGGCGCTGGTGAACCCGGCCACCAGCCAGGGCGCGTTCAGCAGCAGGCTCACCCCCACCCCGACCGACACCGCGCGGGCCGCACCCGGGTACCGCCCGAGAGTCAGGACGACGACGACCACCAGGGCCAGCAGGCCACCGGTAGGGGTGATGGCGGAGACCGCCACCGCCAGCAGCAGCCGGCTCAGCGCCCCCCGCTCACCGGCCCGCACCCCGAAGGCCGCGCGCACCAGCCACGGCAGGGCGGCGTACGCGACCAGCAGTCCCCACTGACCGATCAGCAGCCGCTCGGCCAGGTACGGCGTCCAGGCGTACCCGAGGGCGGCCACCACCCGCACGGCGGTCCGTCCGGTCGGCACCAGCCGGGCGGCCCCCAGGGCGGCGAAGTAGACGATCGCCACCAGCACCAGGCGTTGCAGCAGCCACCCCGGAACCAGTTGGTTGGCCAAGGCCACCACGGCGTCCTGCGGAACCGCCCGGGGCAGGGCGGTGGCCGGGGCGATCAGCTCCCAGCTCAGGGTCTGCCTGGGCACGAAGACCATGTCGTACCGCAGCAGGTAGCCGGGCAGGGCCAACGGTGCCAGCACGACGGCCGTCACCGCGGCGGCCACCAGATGCGGCAGCCAGGACCGACGGCCGACCGCCGCATCGGCGCCGCCCTCGGGCACCGAGCCGCTCCGTTCCCGCATCCGTCGACCTCACCTAGCCGGTACGCGGCGAGGTGGCCGCGTCGGTGGCGGCCACTGTAACCGCCCCGCCAGGCACCCGGCGCCGCCGGTTGCACCAGCCGTTGACCTGATAGGGGACCCGGTGAGCGGTATGGCAGTCTTCCCGCCATGGCATCGGCGGGGGACAGCGTGACAACGGCACCGAGTAGGACGGGCGGCTGGCTGCGCAGCGACCGGATCGGCACGGCGGCACTGGTCATGATCGCGATCAGTGTGTTGTGGCGCGCCCAGGTGGCCGCCCGTGGCTTCCTGGCCGCCGACGACTACGTGCTGATCACCCAGGCGGCGGAGTCCCGGCTGACGGTCACCCATCTGCTGGAGCTCTACAACAACCACCTCATGCCCGGCGGACGGCTGCTCATCTGGCTGGTCACCGAGTACGTGGGCCTGGCCTACTGGCCGTACGTGCTGCTCATGTCGATCGGCCAGGCGATTCTGGGGATCACCTTCTTCCGGCTGCTGCGCCGGATGCTGCGGCCCTCCGCCCTGCTACTCCTGCCGCTCGGCCTGCTGCTGTTCAGCCCGCTGACCCTGGAGGCGAGCACCTGGTGGGCCGTCGGGGTCAACATGCTGCCGATGCAGATCGCCATGGTGCTGGCGGTCGGCGCACAGGTCGGCTACGTGCAGACCGGACGCCGACGGCACCTGGTGACCCTGGCCCTGTCCGTACTGCTCGGCCTCTTCTTCTTCGAGAAGTCGATCCTGATCGTGCCGTTGGTCTTCCTGCTGACGGTCGCCTGCTACGCCGACGGCGGCCCGGTACGCGCCGTCTGGACCACCATCCGCCGGTGGTGGCCCTCCTGGCTGGTGCTGACCGTGCTGTCCCTGGGCTTCGCGGCGGCCTACCTGACCCGCTCGGAGTCCTCGCTGCGTCGCCCGGAATCGGTCGGGGAGGTGTTCTCCTTCCTGACCCAGATGTTCGGGTCCACGGTGATTCCCGGCCTGGTCGGCGGCCCGTGGCAGTGGCTGGGAGCCGGTGACGGCGCCCCCGTCGCCGCACCGCCCCAACTGGGGACCTGGGTGGGTTGGACCATCGTCGCCGCCGTGGTCGCGGCGACCGTACGCCAGCGCCGCCGGGCCGGGCGGGCCTGGCTGCTGCTCGCGGCCTACCTGGCCATGGTGGCGGGCATGCTGGCCGCGACCCGGCTCGGCTCGGCCTTCAGCGGGGTGGCCGGTGGGGTGCCCCGGTACGTCAGCGACGTCGTAGTGGTGGCGGCGATCTGCCTGGGGGTGGCCGTGGTCGGGCTGGCCCGAACCACCAGCACCACCGTGCCCCCGGCACCGGCCGACCCGCCCGAGCCGGGACTACTCGGCCCGGTACCGGAGCGTTACCGGGAGTCGGTGACGGTCGCCCTCGTGCTCGTCCTGGTCGCGGTCGGCCTGGGCACGGTCTGGACCACCGCCCGGTACGGCGACGAGTGGGAGGCGAAGTCCGGCCGGTCGTACATCGACACCGTGCGGATCGAGATGGCCAGCGCACCGCCGGACACGGTCTTCTTCGACGCCCCGGTGCCGGACAACGTCGTTCCCCGCCTCTCCTCGCCGTACAACCTCCAGTCCCGGTTCTTCCGGGCCTTCGGCACCCGGCCCACCTTCGTGGACGAGACCGACAACGCCTCGGTCCTCGACGCCCTGGGCCGCATCCAGGTGGCCACGATCGTGGGCAGCACCATCCAGCCCGGCCCTCAGGAGGGATGCGGCTACCTGGTCAGCACCGGCAAGACCGTACGGATGCCGCTGAACGAGCCGCGTTTCCACTGGCACTGGGTGGTCCGCATCGGCTACCTCAGCTCGGCGGACGGCACCGCCACCCTGCGGCTCGGTGACGGGGAAGCCCAGTTCCCGGTCCGCAAGGGCCTGAACCAGCGCTTCTTCCGCATCACCGGCGGTGGCGACACGGTGGAACTGACCGTGACCAGCGGCGAGGTGTCGCTCTGCACCAACGAGATCGCCATCGGCGACCCGGCTCCCCGCCCCGAGTGAGGGTCACCGGCCGGGTCACTCCGGGCGGAACAGCACCGAGTTGACGTACCGGGGCCGGGGCCAGAGGACCCGGCGGGCGAAGCTCTGCCCGACCCGTACGATCGCCTCTCGCTGGTGCCCGCCGAGGTCGAAGTCGGCCAGCGGCACCCACTCGCGGCCCGGCAGCACGTAGCCGCGGTAGCCCCAGCCGGTCAGCAGCTCCAGCAGCGGCTCGACCGGCTGGATCCGTTCCTCCACCTCGATCAGCAGCACCGGACGGTCCCGCTTGACGGTCTCCGCCGCGCCGCGCAGGGCGGGCAGCTCGTGACCCTCGATGTCAATCTTGATGAACCGCACCTCGGTCAGGCCCAGCGAGTCCAGGGTGATCCGGCGGACCGGCACCGGGGCGCCCTGGGTCGGATCCTCCAGCGAGGAGGTGCCGACGATAGCGCCCCCTTCGGGCAGGTACAGGGTGGCCGTGCCCTCGTGGTCGGAGACCGCCGCCTCGACCACCTCCACCCGGGGGAAGGCCGTACGCAACTGGCCGGCCAGTGCGGTCGTCGGTTCCACCGCGACCACCCGCGCCGCCCGCCGCAGCAACCGGGCGGTCCACGGGCCGTACCAGGCGCCGACGTCCACCGCCGTGCCGCCGACAGGAACGAACTCGGCCAACCGGGCCAGTTCCGGCTCCACCCGTGGATAGACCCGACGGATCGCCGCCCCGAGCAGCCGCTCGGGGAGCATGGCCGCCAGGCCGGAGGTCGCTGCGGGGGCCAGCTTCGTCGACGCCATGGAGCAGCACACTAGACCTTCGCGGCCGCCCTGGGCAGAGGGTGCCGGTAAGGGGCTGTCCGCGGAGGCTACCGGCCGGTACCGTCTTGCCGGTCGGGCCCCTCGCCCGGCGACGATCAGCCGACCGGTCGGGTGGGCGGCAGACGCGGAGTGGCATGACGCAGACGACGGGCAGCGACACCAGCCGGTTCCGGCTGGGTGCGGCCGGTGCCGCCGTCACCCTCGCCACCCTGGTGACCAACGCCCTGGCCTATGTCGTCCCGGTGCTGGGCGCCCGCCGGCTCAGCGCCGCCGATCTGGGGGCCCTGGCCACCGTCCTGGCGCTGGGTGCCATCGCGGCGGTACCCGGCTTCGGGCTCCAGATCGCGGTCGCCGCGCACCGGGCCCGCTCAGGTGGCGGCGGTGCCGGACCACTCGGGCTGCGTACCGCCGCGCTGACCGGGGCGGTCACCCTGGCCGCGGTACCCCTGTTGACCGTCCTCCTCCGGCTGCCGGTCCCGTTGACCCTGCTGCTGGCCGCCACCACCTTCACCACCGTGCTGGCCGGTCGGTGGCTGGGTGAGTTGCAGGGTGATCAGCGTTTCCTCCGGCTCGCCGTAGCCATGGCCGTGGTGGCCACCGGCCGGTACGGCGGCCTGGTCCTCGGTCTCCTGCTCGGCGCCGGGCCGGTCACCTGCCTGCTGTTGGCGGCGGTCACCGGGCTGCTGGCCCTGCCGATCCTGGCCCGCCTGGCCACCCCACCGAGCGCCACCACCGCCGTACCACCCACGGTGCCACCCCCGCCGCGAGCCGACGAACCCGCCGCCGCCCTGTTGCGAGCCGCCGAGACGCGGCGCACGACGGACCTCGCGCCGCGTGGGCTGGGGGCCCGGCAGGTGGCCACCGCTTGCACCGCCACTCTGGCGATGCTCACCATCTCGTACGCCGACCTGATCCTCGCCCGCCAACTGCTGCCCGCCGCCGAATCCGGCGCGTACGCGGTCGGTTCGGTACTCACCAAGGGTGCGCTGTGGGCGCCTCAGGTGGTCACCCTGCTGGTGCTGCCCCGACTGGCCCGGGGCGACCGCCGTGCCCGCCTGGCCGCGCTGGGTCTGATCATGGCTTGTGGGGTGGCCCTCGTCGCCGCCGCCACCATCGGCGGCGAGTTGGCCTTCCGGCTGGCCGGCGGCGCCGACTACCTGCACCTGGCCGACACGGCACCGTTCTTCGCCGCCACCGGGGCCCTGTACGCGGTGGTGTTCATGCTGGTCAACGAGAGGGTGGCGACCGGCGCCCGGTGGCCGGCCGCACCCCTGTGGGTGGCCACCCTGGGCCTGGCCGCCGCGGCCGCCCTCATCGCGCCCCGTACCCTCACCGGAGTCCTGTCCTGCGCGCTGGCCGCCGCCGCCGTCACCGCCACGGCGATGGCCTGGCAGGTCTTCCGGCCCAGCCGGGTGACCGACTCGACCACCGGCAGCCGGTCCTCCGTCAGGACAGGCGAAGCAGGCCGCCCGGAGACTACGCAGCGTGAGCGCCCTGCTGCCGGTAGGCGGTAAACCCGTGTCGATGGCGACTCCCAGCGCGCTGAGACCCCCGGCACCCCGTCGGGTTGGCTACCGTAGTTGCCTCCGGGGTGAAGGTTCCACCCACGGCCATTTCCGAAGAGGTAGCTGTGACCCTGTACGGCGAGAACCGTCCGCCCGCTGACGACGACCGGCCCACGGTCCAGGTGACAGCGGTCAGTTGGCCTGTCGAGGAACCGGAGCGTCCCGCCCCGGTGGCACCGCAGGGCGGCGGCGTGAAGCGTTCCCGTCGGTTCCGGATCCTGCTCGCCACCGGGATCGCCACCACCGTGCTGGCCTCGGTCGGCGTCGTGGCCGCCTGGGCGTACGTCGGTGAGGTCCCGCGCGGCACCACCGTGCTCGGCACCGAACTCGGCGGGCGCAGCCGCGCGGACGCGGCCCGGGACCTACAGGCCCACCTGGACCGGCGGGCCGCCGAACTGGCCGCCCCGATCGAGGTACGAGTGGGCGAACGCACGGCGCAGATCAACCCGGCCGAGGTAGGCCTGACGGTCGACGTGGAAGCCACCGTGGCCGCCGCGGCGGCGGCCCAGGCGCACGCCGTGGACCGCCTGGTCGGGTCCCGCGAGATCGAGCCGGTGGTCTCCGTCGACGTGCCGAAGCTGGAGACCGAGCTGCAGAAGCTCGTCGGTAAGCAGGGCCGGAAGATGACCATGCCGGCGATCACCTTCACCGGCACCACCCCGAAGGCACGGCACCCGAAGCCCAGCCTGACCATCGACCCCGAGCACTCGGCGCAGGTGGTCAAGGAGGGCTGGCTCAACGGGCAGCCGGTGAACGTGCCGCTGGTGGAGAACCACCCGATCACCTCCGCCGAGGAGGTGGACCGCCTGGTCGAGGAGTTGGCCAAGCCGGCGGTCTCGGCGCCGGTCAAGGTGACCACCGATCGGGGCACGGTGACCATCCCGCCGCAGGCGATCGCCAAGAGTCTCCGGTTCAAGGCCGACAAGGCCGGCAAGCTGACCCCCAGCGTGGACGCCAAGAAGCTGCGGTCCGCCCTCGGCGACCGGCTCGACAAGGTCGAGGTGGCACCGAAGAACGCCACCATGACCATCTCCGGGGGCAAGCCGAAGGTGGTCGACGGGCGCTCCGGCAAGCAGGTGGACCTGGGCGCCCTCCGCGAGGACCTGCTGGCCGTCCTACCCCGCACCGATGGTCGTACGCTCCCCGCCGAGCTCAAGCCGGTCACCCCGAAGGTCACCGCGGAGAAGATCGCCGGCCTGGGGATCAAGGAGAAGGTCTCCTCCTTCACCACCTACTTCACCGGTGGGCTGTCCTCGCCGCGTAGCCAGAACATCGTGACGATCGCCAAGCACGTCGACGGCACAGTGGTCCTGCCCGGCGAAACCTTCTCGCTCAACGGCCACACCGGGGAGCGGGGCTACGCCCAGGGCTACCGGGACGCCCCGGTGATCCTCGACGGCAAACTGGTGCCCGGGGTCGGCGGCGGCACCTCCCAGTTCACCACCACGCTGTTCAACGCGACGTACTACGCCGGCCTCGAGGACGTCGAGCACAAACCGCACTCGTACTACTTCAGCCGCTACCCGGCCGTCATCGAGTCCACGATCTTCTGGCCCAACCTCGACTTCAAGTTCCGCAACAACACCGAGTACGGGGTACTGATCGACACCTCGTACACCGGCAACTCGGTCACCGTGTCGATCTGGAGCACGAAGATCTGGGACAGCGTCAAGACGGAGTACGGCCCCCGACGCAACATCACCTCACCGCGGACCGTCTACCTGGATCCGGGGCCCACCTGCATCCCGGCCAATGGCAGCCAGGGCTTCACTCAGGACGCCTTCCGGGTCATCAAGAAGGACGGCAAGGTCGTCAAGCGGGAGAAGTTCACCTGGACCTACGACGCGGAACCCCGCTTCATCTGCGCCAGGGAACCCGCCTGACCAGGCCCCTTGCGGGACGGTGAGGGCCCGAATCGGCGGCTTTCACCATACGTCTCCTCGGCCTTGCCGTACTCGTCACTGTCCGCGTTGGCGGGGTCCCCACCACGGCAGCAGCGGGGGAAGGTCGGCAAGCGGTCGGCGGGGAGGTTTCGGCGGCTGCGACCCGCCGTCGTCGCCGTCCCAGCGCCGGCCATACTGGTCGGGCAAGTCACCCCAGCCGAAGTACGGCATCGGCTCGGCAGGCAGACCGCCGAGCGTCTCGAGCGGGTCGATGCGGGACTCGGCGACCGTGCACAGGTGCGCCCAGTCGTCACCGAAGTCGAACAGGTACGCGAACTGCTCGCCGCCGCCCAGCCGACTCATCTTGGTCCGGTCGCTGTCGATGCTGCCCTCGGGCGCTTCGCCATCCCACAACTCAAGCGGTGTGACCTGGGTCTGGTCGGCCAGCGTGAACATGTGCATGTGGGCCAGGTCCCAACGGGCGAACGCCAGGTCGATCGCCTCAGCCAGCTGAGCGAAGGTGTGGGACCGGCCTGCGGCGAAGACCCTGCCAGGTCGAGGCCACAGGTCGAGGCCACGACCGGAGATCAGCTCAACCCGGATGGACAGCCAGGTACGCGCCACCGCTCACCCTTTCATCGAATACGGCCCCACTCCGCCTGGAAGGCTACGCAACGTCACCGACACCGACCACAGCCGGGTCAGCGGCCGGGTGAGTTCAGCCTCACCTACACCAGGGCACCCGAAGTCGTATGCCGACAAGCGCCTGCGGGTCAGGCCCTTTGCTCTGCTTCAACCCGCGCACCGGTTTTCCTTGCCGGTTGTTGCGCGGGTTGAAGCAGAGCGAAGGAGGGTGTCCCTATAGGTTCGTCATGGCTCGAACCTCACCACTGGTCGTCGAGTCTGCCTCCGAGGTCAGAGGTCTCCGGTCCCCCGAACCGTCAAATCGTCGGTTCGCCGTCGGTCATGCGATGAACTGGAAGATCTTGCCGCTCCCCAGCTGCTGTGGGTGCCGGTGAAGCGATGGACGCCGACGGAGAACAGCACGTCGTCGGGAGCGGTGAACGCCTCTTCGGCGAACCCTGCTTCGGCCAGCCATCCTCGGACAGCCGGTGTCAGGTCGGGTGCTCGTCGTGTCCTGGTCCAGATAACCGTGGCGTCGGCCGCGCAGAGCTGCGGCAATGCCTGAATGGTGGTGTGTACATCGGCGTCGCTGATGTTGCCCAGAACGCCAGCCATGATGACCAGGTCCGCAGGCACCGCCTGCCGGTATGAGGCGAGGTCACCGGCGTCGGCCTGTGCAACGGTCACCGTATCGTGGCCCTCGGCCATTGCCCGGGCTGCGACGACGTTGCGCGGTTCGTACTCGATCAGGGTGGCGCTGACTCGCCTCGCATCGGGGCGTGACGCCAGCACGGCCAGGATGTCGTGGCCTTGGCCGGCGCACATGCTGACCACGGAGACCGGTCCGCCGGGTCGCTCATCGAGCCAGGCGGCGATGTGCTGCTGGACCAGCCTCAGCCGGCGTGCCAGGGGCGAGCCGGGATCGGTGTACGGGCCATGCCAGGCGTACCAGTCCTTGCCGTCCTTCATGGACGCCGAGTTTGCCAGTGTCACTGCGCAGCGGCGGCCGCGGACATGCCGCGCATGGGAAGGCATTGCCGGGGGCGGCAGAGCTGTCCCCGGACTGGCACCAGGAGGCAGCTGGGTGGGGAAACGTATGAGGGCCACCCCCTAGGGGGTGGCCCTCATATCGAAGTGTGTCCGGCGGTGTCCTACTCTCCCACACCCTCCCGAGTGCAGTACCATCGGCGCTGGAGGGCTTAGCTTCCGGGTTCGGAATGTAACCGGGCGTTTCCCCTCCGCCATGACCGCCGTAACCTTATCAACATATCAAACAACACCACACCAACAGTGTGTCGGGGTGTTTGTTTGTTTGTCGTGAGTTGCACAGTGGACGCGAGCAGAATCTTTGTGAGCAAGTCCTCGGCCTATTAGTACCGGTCAACTGAACCCGTTACCGGGCTTACATTTCCGGCCTATCAACCCAGTCGTCTAGCTGGGGGCCTTACCCACCCCGAAGGGTGGTGGGATACCTCATCTTGAAGCAGGCTTCCCGCTTAGATGCTTTCAGCGGTTATCCCTTCCGAACGTAGCTAACCAGCCGTGCCCCTGGCGGGACAACTGGCACACCAGAGGTTCGTCCGTCCCGGTCCTCTCGTACTAGGGACAGCCCTTCTCAAGTATCCTACGCGCACGGCGGATAGGGACCGAACTGTCTCACGACGTTCTAAACCCAGCTCGCGTACCGCTTTAATGGGCGAACAGCCCAACCCTTGGGACCTGCTACAGCCCCAGGATGCGACGAGCCGACATCGAGGTGCCAAACCATCCCGTCGATATGGACTCTTGGGGAAGATCAGCCTGTTATCCCCGGGGTACCTTTTATCCGTTGAGCGACACCGCTTCCACTCGCAAGTGCCGGATCACTAGTCCCGACTTTCGTCCCTGCTCGACCCGTCAGTCTCACAGTCAAGCTCCCTTGTGTACTTGCACTCAACACCTGATTGCCAACCAGGCTGAGGGAACCTTTGGGCGCCTCCGTTACCTTTTAGGAGGCAACCGCCCCAGTTAAACTACCCACCAGACACTGTCCCTGAACCGGATAACGGTCCGAAGTTAGATACCCGAATCAACCAGAGTGGTATTTCAAGATTGCCTCCACGCATACTGGCGTATGCGCTTCACCGGCTCCCACCTATCCTACACAAGCTAACTCAGATACCAATGTCAAGCTATAGTAAAGGTCCCGGGGTCTTTCC
>NZ_JBICUM010000019.1:69633-72133 GCF_043198155.1 Micromonospora sp. NPDC048871
ACATACTGGCGTATGCGCTTCACCGGCTCCCACCTATCCTACACAAGCTAACTCAGATACCAATGTCAAGCTATAGTAAAGGTCCCGGGGTCTTTCCGTCCTGCCGCGCGTAACGAGCATCTTTACTCGTACTGCAATTTCGCCGGGCCTGTGGTTGAGACAGTGGGGAAGTCGTTACGCCATTCGTGCAGGTCGGAACTTACCCGACAAGGAATTTCGCTACCTTAGGATGGTTATAGTTACCACCGCCGTTTACTGGCGCTTAAGTTCTCCGCTTCGCCCCGAAGAGCTAACAGGTCCCCTTAACGTTCCAGCACCGGGCAGGCGTCAGTCCATATACATCGAATTACTTCTTCGCATGGACCTGTGTTTTTAGTAAACAGTCGCTTCCCCCTGCTCTCTGCGGCCATACAACGCTCCACCCGCGCGGGGCTTCACGTCTCCGGCCCCCCTTCTCCCTAAGTTACGGGGGCAATTTGCCGAGTTCCTTAACCACAGTTCGCCCGATCGCCTCGGTATTCTCTACCTGACCACCTGTGTCGGTTTGGGGTACGGGCCGCTCAGAACTCGCTAGAGGCTTTTCTCGGCAGCATAGGATCACTGACTTCACCTGAATCGGCTCGGCATCACGTCTCAGCCTCATGTGCTGCGGATTTGCCTACAGCACGGCCTACACGCTTACCCCGGCACAACCACCGGCCGGGCTCAGCTACCTTCCTGCGTCACCCCATCGCTTGACTACTACCCGCCAGGTTCCCACGCTCCCCAACATCAGTCCGAAGACATCAGCCGGCTCGGGTGGTTAGCACAACGAGGTTCATCAGGGACGCTCTTTCGCGGGTACGGGAATATCAACCCGTTGTCCATCGACTACGCCTCTCGGCCTCGCCTTAGGTCCCGACTCACCCAGGGCGGATTAACCTGGCCCTGGAACCCTTGGTCATCCGGCGGAAGGGTTTCTCACCCTTCTTTCGCTACTCATGCCTGCATTCTCACTCGTGCCGCGTCCACAACTGGGTCACCCCGCTGCTTCACCCCCGGCACGACGCTCCCCTACCCATCCACACACCTGCACCGACACCCGAAGGCGCCAGCGGGGTTAAAATGTGAATGCCACAGCTTCGGCGGTGTGCTTGAGCCCCGCTACATTGTCGGCGCGGAACCACTTGACCAGTGAGCTATTACGCACTCTTTAAAGGGTGGCTGCTTCTAAGCCAACCTCCTGGTTGTCTATGCGATCCCACATCCTTTTCCACTTAGCACACGCTTAGGGGCCTTAGCTGGTGATCTGGGCTGTTTCCCTCTCGACTACGAAGCTTATCCCCCGCAGTCTCACTGCCGCGCTCTCACTTACCGGCATTCGGAGTTTGGCTGATTTCGGTAAGCTTGTGGGCCCCCTAGACCATCCAGTGCTCTACCTCCGGCAAGAAACACGCGACGCTGCACCTAAATGCATTTCGGGGAGAACCAGCTATCACGGAGTTTGATTGGCCTTTCACCCCTAACCACAGGTCATCCCCCAACTTTTCAACGTTGGTGGGTTCGGCCCTCCACGCGGTCTTACCCACGCTTCAGCCTGCCCATGGCTAGATCACTCCGCTTCGGGTCTAGAACATGCGACTCAAACGCCCTCTTCAGACTCGCTTTCGCTACGGCTCCCCCACACGGGTTAACCTCGCCACATGCCACTAACTCGCAGGCTCATTCTTCAAAAGGCACGCCGTCACCCCTCAAGGCTCCGACGGATTGTAGGCGAACGGTTTCAGGTACTATTTCACTCCCCTCCCGGGGTACTTTTCACCATTCCCTCACGGTACTCGTCCGCTATCGGTCACCAGGAAGTATTTAGGCTTACCAGGTGGTCCTGGCAGATTCACGGCAGATTTCAGGAGTCCGCCGCTACTCGGGAACACCCACAGAAGACCAGCTGCTTTCACCTACCGGACTATCACCGTCTACGGTCGGCCTTTCCAGACCATTCAGCTAACAACTGGTTTTATAACTCCTCGAACACGTGTCAGCATGTTCAGCAGGGTCCCACAACCCCGACCACGCAACCCCTGACAGGTATCACACGCAACCGGTTTAGCCTCGATCCGCTTTCGCTCGCCACTACTCACGGAATCACTAAATTGTTTTCTCTTCCTACGGGTACTGAGATGTTTCACTTCCCCGCGTTCCCTCCATACACCCTATGAGTTCAGGTGCAGGTGACATCACATGACTGATGCCGGGTTACCCCATTCGGACACCCTGGGATCACAGCTTGGTTGACAGCTCCCCCAGGCCTATCGCGGCCTCCCACGTCCTTCATCGGCTCCTGGTGCCAAGGCATCCACCGTTCGCCCTTGACAACTTGACCACAAAGATGCTCGCGTCCACTGTGCAATTCTCAACAAACAACCAACCCACAACCCCAAGCCCCACACCAAACCCGACCACCGCCGGCGGTATGTGAGACCAGGCCATGCCTGGCAACCAAAACCCCACCCCAATCACG
>NZ_JBICUM010000020.1:0-65700 GCF_043198155.1 Micromonospora sp. NPDC048871
CGACCACCGTGTGGATCAACAAACCAGCAGCTCAACCCGCAGATCTACAGAACACCTGACCACGAAAACGTCTCACTTGACTTGACAGGTTCCGGGCTGGCCGCCTTGGACGGCGAGTTACGTGGCTCTCCGAGCGACGGCCCGGAACCGGACGTCGAACTGCCCGGCCCAGGCGACATCGTGGTGCCACTGCGACTGCGGTACGACGGTGGGGAGTTGGCCTTCATCAGCACCATCGCGACGTTCGGTACGCCACTGGACGTCACGTTGGCCGAACTGTCCATCGAGTCCTTCTATCCGGCGGACGAGCGTACGGCGGCAGTGCTGCGCGAACGCAGCCGACGGTGACCGTGCCCCCTGCCCTTGGAGGTCGTGAAGTGTCCGCTACCCGGCAGACCGTAGACACGCTGCTGTCCCACATCGTCGCCGGTGCGGCACCCGAGCGAATCGCCGAGCTGTACGCCGACCAGGTCGACTGGCGGGTCAACTGGCCGAGCACCGAGCACCTCGACGTGCCGTGGATCCGTCCGCGATCAACCCGTGCCGACGTCGCCGACCACCACCGCACGCTGGCCGCGGCCACCGTGCCCGGCCAGGCCGAGGCGACCGTCACCGGCATCCTCGTCGACGGGCCGGACGCCGTGGTGTTCGGCCAGGTCGCCCAGACGTTACGCCGTACCGGCAAACGGTTCACCGCTCGTTTCGCCCTGCACCTCACGGTCGCCGATGGCCGGATCGTCCGGCACCACGTTTACGAGGACAGCCTCGCCATCGAGGCCGCCTGCCGGAGTTGACGCCCGCAGCTGAACGACGGCAAGGGCCGACCCCGTGCGGGGCCGGCCCTTGCCGTTCGTGCTGGTGGATCGTCAGCTGGTGGCGCTGTAGCCGCGGGTGGCGATCCAGTCGGCGAGGTTGTCGGTGGTGAGCCAGTATTCGGCGGTGTCGGGGTTGGCCGAGTCGGCGATCTTGACCTGCTCGCCGTTGTCGCGGTAGCCGGTGACGCTGATGTAGTGGCCGCCTTCGTAGCTGTGGGTGGTGCCGGTGGTGTCGGTGGTGGTGCCGGCGATGTTGGCGACTACGGCGCGGCCGTCGTCGACGGTGCGCTTGATGTCGTCGCGCAGCTTGTCGGCGTGCTTGTCGGCGGCCTTGGCGTCGGGGATCTCCACCGACTTGTAGACGTTCTTGCCGGTCTCCTTGTTCAGCACGGGGGTGATGTCGTTGATGGAGTTGGTGCCGTCCTCGGTGGTGCCCATGCGCTTGGCCATGTCGTGCTGGTCGATGTCCTTGCCCTGGACGGACAGGGCGTTGCGGGTGGCGGCGGGGCCGCAGTAGTAGAAGGTGTCCTGGGCTTCGTAGCGCACGTCGAGCTGCCGTTCGCTCTGGTGGTCGCGGGCGGCGGCGACGCCGGGGGTGGTCTGGGCGGCGATGGCGGGGGCGGCGATGCCACCGGCGGTGGCGGCGGCAGCGGCGATGGTCAGGGCGGTCTTACGCAGGATGGTGGTAGCCATGATGGGTTCCGCCTTCCGTTCGGGGGTGTACGCGGCGAGCGAAGGGGGTCGCGGCGGCCGCGCAGTAAGGGGGAAGATCGTGGTGCGGGGCTCTGGCCCCTGCTCCGGCATCGGGGGACCCGCTGGGCCGCTCACGATGTCCGGGAGATGTGTAACGCCGGGTGGGCCTCGGTCATTCCGGCCCGGCATCCCGGGGGCGCCGTGTAGGAGGCGTCGTGGTTACCCCCTGTACAACGACGGGGCTGGGGGGCATCATTCCGCCGCTGCGGTGACCCAGGTCACCACTTAGTGGGACAAACCGCCCAAAGCGCCGCCCGGGTTGGGGCGATGATCGACTCCGTTGCGCCGGAGTGGCGGTCTCTCGCCGGCCTGGACCCCGCCGTTTCGGCGTAATGGTGAGGGACGTCGCGCGACTGACCGATCAGCCCTGAGCGGAGCGGATCGCGCCTTGGGCCGACGGCGCGGATCGGGGCGCGGGGACGGGTGGCTGGGTCGGCCAGGGCACCTCGGGTGAGGGGTGGTACGCGATCCCGGCCGCCGTCCAGCGCGGGCCGTGCCCGGCCAGGCGCTGCCGGAAGTCGGCCCAGTCGTGCGCGGATCGGGGCGACCAGGCCAGTTCGGCGATCGCGGGTAGCCGGGGGAAGAGCATGAACTCGACCTCGGTACGGGTGGTCACCGACTCCGTCCACAGGGGAGCTTCCACCCCCAGCACGGCCTCGGGCGGTACCCCGGTCAGGTGGGTGGCCGGGTCCCAGTCGTACGCCCGGTGGGCGTCGATCAGGGCGGCCCAGTCGTGTCCGATCGGGGTGTCCGGGGCGTACTTCATGTCCAGGTAGGTGCGGTCGGCGGGGGAGAGGATCACCCGGGCCCCCTGGCGTACCGCCTCGGCGGTGACCGGGTCGTCGGGGCGGGTGCCCCACCATTGCAGGATCCGCCCGTCGAGGTGGGCGGCGGGGGCGATCTGGTGCCAGCCGATCACCGTCTTGCCCAGCCCGGCCACGGTCCGCTGGACCCGCTCTACGAAGCGGGCGTACACCTCGGCGGGCACCTTGAAGGCCTCGTCGCCGCCGATGTGCAGCCACCGGCCGGGGGTGAGGGCGGCGACTTCGCCGAGGACCTCGGCGACGAAGGCGTACGTCCGCTCGCTGGTCGGGTCGAGGTAGCTGAACCCGACCTCCGTGCCGGTGTACGGCGGCGGTGCGATCCGGTCCGGGGCCAGTTCCGGGTAGGCGACCAGGGCGGCGTTGGTGTGGCCGGGCAGGTCGATCTCGGGGATGACGGTGATGTGCCGGGCGGCGGCGTACGCCACGATCCTCCGGTAGTCGGCCTGGGTGAAGTACCCGCCGGGGCCTCCGCCGACCTGGGTGGCCCCACCGAGGTCGGCCAGCCGGGGCCAGGAGTCGATCGCGATCCGCCAACCCTGGTCGTCGGTGAGGTGCAGGTGCAACCGGTTGAGCTTGTACCGGGCCAGGTGGTCGATGACCCGCAGCACGTCGGGGACCCCGAAGAAGTGCCGGGCCACATCGAGCATGGCGCCCCGGTGGGGGTACCGGGGGCGGTCGAGGATCGACCCGCCGGGCAGCACCCACCGGTCGGTGACCGGGGTGGCGCTCTCCACGGCGGCGGGTAGCAGTTGCCGCAGGGTCTGCACCCCGCAATGCAGGCCGGCGGGGGTGCCGGCCCGCAGGCGTACCCCCTCGGGGGTGACATCCAGCCGGTAGCCCTCGGGGCCCAGGTCGGCCTCGCCGGTGAGGTGCAGGACGATGCCGTCGGCCGGGGGTTGCCCGGTGATCTCGGTGACCGGCAGGGGGTAGCCGGTGGCCGGGCGGAGCAGGGCGGCCAGTTGCTCACCGACGGCCAGGGCGGCCGGGTCGGCGCTGACCCGGATCACCGCCTCGGTGGGCAGCAGGTAGTCGGCGCCGGGGTCGGGCTCTACCCGCTCGGGGGCGGGCACCACCTGGCCCAGCCGGATCGGCGCCGGGGCGAGCAGCGCCGCCGCCGCCCGCTCCGCCGCGCCCGCCAACTCCCCGGCGGTACGCGGGCCGGCGTACCCGGTCGGGTCCAGGGGCTTCGGGGTGGTGTCGGGCAGGGGGGACACGAAGAGCTCCGAGGGGGTGTATTCGCGGCGGGTATGGCAATGGTGCGAGGTGTGGTGACGGTACGTGTCGTCAAGAGTACGGCGCAGCGCGCAATTGCTTGTTCGTGTTTATGGAAGCGTTCCCAGAAACTCCGACGAACGCGGAAAGTGGTGATTGCTGTGCCCATTGTCACCGAATGGCCCCAGGCTGCGCCTTGTTCGCTTAGCCTTCGCCCACCGATCGGCACAGCACCCGGATTGCCAGTGAGGGCTTTCGGGGTACAAAAAAACTGAACCTTCGTTAAGTGTCAGTCCGGGCGCGTGGGAGGCTCTGGTGACAGTGCAGGAAACGGTCGAGCACAAGTACGTCTACGACTTCGCCGAGGGCAACAGGGATCTCAAGGACCTGCTCGGTGGCAAGGGTGCCAACCTGGCCGAGATGACCCACCTCGGCCTGCCGGTTCCGCCCGGCTTCACGATCACCACCGAGGCGTGCAAGGCGTACCTGGCCAGCGGGGAGCAGCCCGCCGGGCTGGCCGACCAGATCGCCGCCCACCTGGCCGCCCTGGAGCAGGGCATGGGCCGACGCCTCGGTGACCCGGAGGACCCACTGCTGGTCTCGGTGCGGTCCGGGGCGAAGTTCTCCATGCCGGGCATGATGGAGACCGTCCTCAACGTGGGACTCAACGACCGCAGCGTCGTCGGGTTGGCCGCCCAGGCCAACGGCAACCAGCGGTTCGCCTGGGACTCCTACCGGCGACTGATCCAGATGTTCGGCAAGACCGTCTGCGAGGTGCCCGGCGAGGAGTTCGAGCACGCCATCGACGAGGCCAAGCGGGCCAAGGGCAGCACGGACGACCTGGACCTGGACGCCGAGGACCTGCGGGCCCTGGTCGACACGTACAAGAAGATCTTCAGCAAGCACACCGGGCGGGAGTTCCCGCAGGACCCTCGCGAGCAGCTCGACCTGGCCATCCGGGCGGTCTTCGACTCGTGGAACGCCGAGCGGGCGGTGATCTACCGCCGGCAGGAACGGATCCCGGCCGACCTGGGCACCGCGGTCAACGTGGTGGCGATGGTCTTCGGCAACCTGGGCCCGGACTCCGGCACCGGGGTGGCCTTCACCCGTGACCCGGCCAGCGGGGCCCAGGGCATCTACGGCGACTACCTGGCCAACGCCCAGGGGGAGGACGTGGTCGCCGGCATCCGCAACACCGTGCCCCTGCAGGAGTTGGAGCGGATCAACAAACCCGCCTACGACAAACTGCTGGACTACATGGCCCGGCTGGAGCGGCACTACCAGGACCTCTGCGACATCGAGTTCACCATCGAACGCGGCAAGCTGTGGATGCTGCAGACCCGGGTCGGCAAGCGTACGGCCGCCGCCGCCTTCGTCATCGCCGGTCAACTGGTCGACGAGGGCCTGATCGACCTGGACGAGGCGCTGCACCGGGTCAACGGGGCCCAACTGGCCCAGCTGATGTTCCCGCGTTTCCAGCTCGACCACGGCTTCGAGCCGGTGGCCACCGGCATCGGCGCCTCGCCGGGGGCGGCGGTCGGCAAGGTGGTCTTCACCTCGGCCCGCGCGGTCGAGTTGGCCGGTCAGGGTGAGGACGTCATCCTGGTCCGCCGGGAGACCAACCCGGACGACCTGAACGGCATGATCGCCGCCAAGGGCATCCTCACCTCCCGGGGCGGCAAGACCAGCCATGCCGCCGTGGTGGCCCGGGGGATGGGCAAGACCTGCGTCTCCGGCGCCGACGAGTTGGACATCGACGTGCCGAAGCGGCGGATCACGGTGGCCGGTCGGACGGTCACCGAGGGGGAGGTGGTCTCCATCGACGGCACCACCGGCAAGGTGTACCTGGGTCAGGTGCCCGCCACCCCCTCGGAGGTGGTGCAGTACTTCGAGGGTGAGCTCGACCCGGAGGCCACGGACGACGCGCTGGTCCAGGCCGTACACCGGATCATGTCGCATGCGGACACCCGGCGGCGGCTGGCGGTACGCACCAACGCCGACACCGGTGCCGACGCGGCGCGGGCGCGGCGGTTCGGGGCCGAGGGCATCGGGCTGTGCCGCACCGAGCACATGTTCCTCGGTGACCGACGGGAACTGGTCGAGCGGTTGATCCTGGCCCGGGAGGCCCCGGAGCGGGAAGCCGCCCTCGCTGCCCTGCTGCCCCTGCAGCGGGCCGACTTCGTGGAGATCTTCCGGGCGATGGACGGGCAGCCGGTCACCGTCCGGCTGATCGACCCCCCGCTGCACGAGTTCCTCCCGCCCCTGGAACAGCTCGCGGTCGACGTGGCGGTGGCCCAGGAACGCGGCGAGGACGTGGCCAAGGAGGAGGCCCTGCTGGCCGCGGTACGCCGGATGCACGAGGAGAACCCCATGCTGGGGCTGCGCGGGGTCCGCCTGGGCCTGGTCATCCCCGGCCTGTTCGCGATGCAGGTCCGGGCGATCACCGAGGCCGCCGTGGAGTGCACCCGCCAGGGGGTACGCGCCTGCCCGGAGATCATGGTCCCGCTGGTCGGCGCGGTTCAGGAACTGGAGACCGTACGCGCCGAGGCCGAGAAGATCATCGCCGAGGTGGCCGGTGGCAGCGATGTCGAGGTGCTGATCGGCACGATGATCGAGGTGCCCCGGGCGGCCCTGACCGCCGGGCAGATCGCCGAGGCGGCCGAGTTCTTCTCCTTCGGCACCAACGACCTGACCCAGATGGGCTGGGGCTTCTCCCGCGACGACGTGGAGGGTGCCTTCTTCTGGCGCTACCTGGAACTGGGCATCTTCGGCATCTCGCCGTTCGAGTCGATCGACGCCGACGGCATCGGTCGACTGGTGCGGATCGCGGCCGAGGAGGGCCGGGCGGCTCGCCCCGGACTCAAGCTGGGGGTGTGCGGCGAGCACGGGGGCGACCCGGACTCGGTGCACTTCTTCCACGCCGTAGGACTGGACTATGTCTCCTGCTCGCCGTTCCGGGTGCCGGTGGCCCGGCTGGAGGCGGGCCGGGCGGCCGTGGTCACGGCGGGCTCGGACAGCCGCTGAACGACTCGGGTCGGCGGGCGCTGGTCCGCCGACCCAGCTCGGCGGCCGACCCGGTCGGGCTCAGATCGGCGGGCGGCGCCAGGTGATGTGCGGGTCCCGGCGGGGACGCTGGCTTGGCAGGGTGGACATCGGGGTACGCACGGCCAGTGGGGTGTGTGGATCGGTCTGCAGCGGCGTCAGGGGGGTCGATCGGCGGCAGGCGGCCAGGGTCGGCCCGGCCCGATCAACCATCGCCAGCGCCTCCTCGCGCAGCGCGACCAGGTCGGCGCCGGGGGCGGCCACCAGGGTCAACAGGGCGTCCCCACCGGCCGGATAGGTGATCACACAACCCGCCCCGGTGTGCACCACGGACTCGTGGAAGGGGCCCTGCCGGACGGTCGCCGCCATCCGGTTGCCGACGCCGTAACTCGCCGCCGCCAGGGCGGCCAGGTAGGTGGCCTCCTGAAGCGGCAGGTCGCTGGAGATCAACAGGCCGTCCGTGCCGGCGAGCACCGTGCCGGTCACTTCGGGCCTACGTCGGCGCAGCCCCTGCAACTCGGTGCCCATCATCGTTTCCGCGTTCACGAGCGTTTCTCTCCCACCGGTTGTGTCGCCGCTCAACAGGTGACGTTCCGCGATGGCGACGCTACCCGTGGATGTCGATTAACGCGATCCCGTGACCGTCGGCAATCGGACGACAACTCTAGTCTGATCGGAGGATGTGAACCCTTCGGCCGCAGTTCGTCGTCGCGCCGTCCGGCGCGGCCGGGCGTAACCTGAGGCTCGCCGGAGGACCGTCGTCGCAAAGGGGTGCCGGATGAGTGTGCGTACCGGGCTGTCGGGGCTTGCCGGTCACCGGTCGGAGGTGTCGGCATGACCAGTGTCTGGACCAGTCTGACCGTCGATGCCCGTGATCCGGCCCGGTTGGCCCGCTGGTGGGCCGAGGTGCTCGGCTACCAGGTGGTCACCGAGCAGCCCGACGAGGTGGAGATCCGGCAGGCCGCCGACCGGTTGCCCGGCATCGTCTTCGTGCCGGTGACCGATGCCAAGGAGAACAAGAACCGGCTGCACCTGGACCTGCGACCGGCCGACCGGGAGGCCGAGGTGGAACGACTCGTCGACATGGGTGCCCGGCATGTCGACGTGGGCCAGAACGGCAGCGACTGGACGGTGCTCGCCGACCCGGAGGGCAACGAGTTCTGCGTACTCGCACCACGTGGGGACTGACGCGCAGCGGCGGGTGTCCGAGCCGGTCAAGGACGCCGGGGGAGACCGGTCACCGTACGAGCGGGACCGGGCCCGGGTGCTGCACTCGGCGGCCTTCCGCCGGCTCGCCGCGAAGACCCAGGTGCACACGGCCGGCACGGACGACTTCCTGCGTACCCGACTGACCCACTCGCTGGAGGTGGCCCAGATCGCCCGGGAGATGGGGGCGCGACTGGGCTGCGATCCGGACGTCGTCGACACCGCCGGGTTGGCCCACGACCTGGGGCACCCGCCGTTCGGACACAACGGCGAAACCGCCCTGGACGCGGTCGCCGCCGCCTGCGGCGGCTTCGAGGGCAACGCGCAGACCCTGCGGGTGCTGACCCGCCTGGAAGCCAAGGTGTACGCCGCCGACGGCACCTCCGTCGGGCTCAACCTCACCCGCGCCTGCCTGGACGCGGTCAGCAAGTACCCCTGGCCGCGTCGGCCGGGTCAGCGCAAATTCGGGGTGTACGCCGACGACCGGCCGGTCTTCGACTGGCTGCGGCAGGGGGCGCCGACCGGGGAGCGGCGCTGCCTGGAGGCGCAGGTGATGGACTGGGCCGACGATGTCGCGTACTCGGTGCATGACGTGGAGGACGGCATCCACGGTGGATACCTGACCCTGGACCTGCTGCTGGCCGACCCCGAGGAGCGGGCCGCCCTCTGCGCCGACGTGGCCGCCACCTACTCCGCCGAGCCCTCGGACTACCTCGGCCAGGTGCTGACGGAGTTGCTAGCCGATCCGCTGCTGGCCCCGCTGGCCGGATACGACGGCAGCCACCGGGCCCAGGCCGCCCTCAAGGCCACGACAAGCATGCTGACCGGCCGATTCGTGGCCACCGCCGTCGCAGCCACCACGGCCCGGTTCGGCCCCGGGCCGCACCGCCGCTACGCGGCCGACCTGGTGGTGCCCCGGTCGCTGCGGGCCCAGTGCGCCCTGCTCAAGGGCATGGCCCTGCGCTACGTGATGCGTCGTCCCGGGGCGCAGGGGCGCTACCAGCGACAACGGGAGATCCTCACCGACCTGGTCCGGATGCTGACCGACCGGGCACCCGAGGCCCTGGACCCGGTCTTCGCCCCCCTGTGGCGCGCCGCCCCGGACGATGTAGCCCGGCTGCGGGTGGTGGTCGACCAGGTGGCCTCCCTGACCGACCCCGCCGCCCTGGCCTGGCACACCCGCCTGGTCGCCTGACCCTGCTGCTTGCGGTCCTGGCGCCGGCCTGGCTAGCTGACGTCGGCCTGGCACGCCCGCCTGCTGGGCTGACGCCGGCCGGTCGGGCTCTGGCGGGTGAGGCTAGCCTAACCAGATGACCGAGCGCCCGAAGACAGTCACCGCCGCCCGCGTGGTACGCACCGAACGACCCACCGCGCATGTGGTCCGAGTGGTGTTCGGGGGACCTGAGCTGATCGGCCTGCCGGTGGGCGAGTTCACCGACCACTACATCAAGATCGTCTTCCCGGTGCCGGGGGTCGACTATCCGCGCCCTATGGAACTCGCCGCGATCAAGCGTGAACTGCCGCGTGAGCACTGGCCCCGGCTGCGGGCGTACACCGTGCGGGCCTGGGATGCCGAGACCGGGCAGATGACGGTCGACGTGGTGCACCACGGCGAGACCGGTCTGGCCGGGCCCTGGGCCGCCGCCCTGCGACCCGGCGACGAGGTGCTGTTCACCGGCCCCGGTGGGGCGTACGCCCCCAGCCCGGAGGCCGACTGGCACCTGATGGTCGGCGACGAGAGCGCCCTGCCGGCGATCGCCGCCTCCCTGACCCGGCTGCCGGTGGGCGCCCCCGCGCACGTCTTCGTCGAGGTGGACAACCCGTCCGACGAGCAGCCCCTGCCCAGCCCCGGCAACGTCCACCTGACCTGGCTGCACCGCAACGGAGGCAAGGTCGGCGCGGCCCTGGTCTCCGCCGTCCGGGAACTGGAGTTCCCGCCCGGCACGGTGCACGCCTTCGTCCACGGCGAGGCAGGCTTCGTCCGCGACCTCCGCCGCTACCTGCGGGTCGACCGAGCCATCCCCCGCGAGGCCCTCTCCATCTCCGGCTACTGGCGCCAAGGCTTCGACGACGAAGGCTGGCGCGCCACCAAACCCGACTGGAACCGCCAAGTAGAACTAGACGAACACCCCACCCCCACCCCCACCCCCACCCCCACCCCCACCCACCCACCCCGTTGATCATGAGGTTGGCGGCACTTTTGTAGATCAAGTCCGCTGTCAACCTCATGATCGACGGGGCGAGAGTGGGTGAGGGGGAGAGTGGGTGGGGGTGGTGGGTGGGGGTGGGGTGGGCGGGGGAGGATGGGGGGAGATAGGCAGAAGGGGGTGGGGGTGTGGCGGGGCGGATTCGGGATGAGGACATCGCGCTGGTTCGGGAGCGGGCCTCCATCGCTGAGGTGATCTCCGACACGGTGACCCTGAAGTCGGCGGGGGCGGGCAACCTGAAGGGGTTGTGCCCGTTCCACGACGAGAAGAGTCCGTCGTTCAACGTCTCGCCCGCACGCAACGTCTGGTACTGCTTCGGCTGCGGTGCCGGTGGCGACGCCATCAAGTTCCTGATGGACGCCGAGCATCTGAGCTTCGTGGAGGCGGTGGAGCGGCTCGCCGCCCGGGTCGGGCTGCAACTGCGGTACGTGGAGGACGACCGGTCCGCCCCCCGCCGGGAGCGACCCCAGCAGGGACAGCGGCAGCGGCTGGTCGCCGCGCACGCCGCCGCAGTGGAGTTCTACACCGCCCAACTCACCACGGCCGGTGCGCGTACCGCCCGGGAGTTCCTCGCCCAGCGGGGCTTCGACCGGGCCGCCGCCGAACGGTACGGCTGCGGATTCGCCCCCGAGGGCTGGGACCCCCTCACCCGGCATCTGCGTCAGCGGGGGTTCAGCCACGACGAACTGGTAGCCGCCGGGCTGTCCCGACCGGCCCGCTCGGGCAGCCTGATCGACCGGTTCCGGCGTCGGCTGCTCTGGCCGATCCGCGACCTGACCGGCGATGTGATCGGCTTCGGCGCCCGCAAGCTGTTCGACGATGACGACGGACCGAAGTACCTCAACACCCCCGAGACCCCGATCTACAAGAAGTCCCAGGTGCTCTACGGCATCGACCAGGCCAAGCGGGAGATCGCCAAGCAGGGTCGGGTGGTGGTGGTCGAGGGGTACACCGACGTGATGGCCTGCCACCTGGCCGGGGTACCGACCGCGGTGGCGACCTGCGGCACCGCCTTCGGCGGCGACCACATCGGCGTACTGCGTCGGCTGCTGCTGGACACCGACGCCGTGGCCGGGGAGATCATCTTCACCTTCGACGGGGACGCCGCCGGGCAGAAGGCCGCCCTGCGCGCCTTCGAGGACGACCAGCGCTTCGTCGGGCGTACCTTCATCGCGGTCAGCCCCGACAACATGGACCCCTGCGACCTACGCCTGGCAAAGGGCGACCTGGCCGTACGCGACCTGGTCGCGCGCCGCGAGCCGCTGGTCGACTTCGCGCTGCGCCACGTGATCAGCCGGTACGACCTGAACACCGTCGACGGTCGGGTCGAAGCCATGCGCCGGGCCGCGCCGCTGGTAGCCAAGCTCAAAGACCAGGAAAAACGCCCGGAGTACGTCCGCAAGCTCGCCGGTGACCTCGGCATGGAGATCGAGCCGGTGCAGCGGGCCGTCATGGCCGCGGCTGCCGGTCGACCGGTGGACGGCCCGACGCGTCCGACGCGCAGCGAGCCGAGCGTGGACAGTCCGCAGTCGATGGTGGAGCGGGAGGCGCTGAAGCTGGCCCTCCAGGAGCCGGTGCTGGCCGGGCCGATGTTCGACGCGATCGAGGCGACCGACTATCGGCACCCGGTGCACGTGGCGGTGCGTACGGCCATCGCCCAGGCCGGTGGTGCCGCCTCCGGGACCGGCGGCGCGGTGTGGGTGGAGGCGGTCCGCGACGCCTGCGAGGACCTCGCGGCCCAGGCCCTGGTCGGTGAGTTGGCCGTGGAGCCGCTGCGGATCGACGGCGAGCCCGACCCGAGGTACGTTTCGATCACCATGGCCCGCCTGCAGTGGGGCTCGGTCACCGCCCGGATCCGGGAGTTGAAGTCCCGGATCCAGCGGATCAACCCGGTCAGCAACAAGGACGAGTACTTCGCCACCTTCGGTGAGCTGCTCTCACTGGAGCAGCACGCCCGGGCCCTGCGTGAGCAGGCGGCGGGAGGATTGTGATGATCAGACTGTTCCGGCGTCGGCCCAAGTTGCCGTCCACCGCCCGGCCACCCCTGGAGCGTGACGAGCGGGTGCTGGCCTGGGCCTCCGTCGGCAACGGCGAAGGCGACGGGGTGGTCGTGGCCAGCAACCTGGGGCTGTGGCTGCCCGGACGCGGGCACCGGATCGGCTGGCACGACATCGTCAAGGCGGCCTGGTCGGGCCGGGAACTCACCGTCACCTGCGGTGAGCAGGTCGCCGAGCGGGAGGGTTACCTGGTGATCGCCGACCGTCCGGCGGAACGCTACCTGCTGCTAGACCCGGGCGAGCTGCCCCACCAGGTACGCACCCGGGTCACCAAGTCGGTGGTGTACACCCAGCACTACGCCCTGCCCGGCGGTGCCGGCCGGATCGTCGGTCGGCGAGTGCCCGGGGTGGATGGTCTGACCTGGATGGTCCACTACGACCCCGGCACCCCCCACGACGACGAGGCGGTGATCGCGGAGACCGACCAACTGGTCGCCGCGGCCCGCGCCGCGACCACCCCTCAGGACCTCTGAGTAGGCCGCTTGTCGGGCGAGGGCGCTCAGCGGGGGCGGGCCCAGGTGAGGAAGCGGTCGGCCAGGACCTGCGGCGGAAGTTGGCCGTGCAGGTCGTCGGTCGCGTCGTACACGCCCGGGTGAGCCACCCCGGCCGTCCCGGTCCGTTGAGGGGGAACACCTCCGTCGGCGCGGTCGCCCACGCCGGTCGCTCGACGGTTTCGGGCGGTGTACCCGGTGGCGGTGGCCGGCCGGCGGGGGTGTCCGGCCCGGCCAGCGGAGGCCGGTGGGGCGGTGTGGGCCATGGCGCGGGCGGTAGGGGGCGGCTGTTGCGGATGCGTCGGGGAAGCGTGGACGCCGTCAAGGGTCGGCATTGCCAGAACTTGAGTCGCATGGAGCCTCCGTCGAGGTGTGAAGGGGCGCCGGGCCGATGGTCGGTGCCGGCGCCCCGGCCTGGTTCCGCCCGCCGTCCGATCCCGTGAGCGGTCCCGCTGCGTGACAGTCTGGTGAGGATGCGACTACGGTGGGAGGCCCGGCACGGTGACGACCAGGGCGTCCAAGCCGGTTTCCAGGCGGTACGAAGGTGTACGGAGGCTGTCCGTGGAACGCTCGTCCATGTTGGAGCACTTCGCGGAGGAACTTCGGCTGGCTCGCACGGTCACCGGCATGTCGCAGAGCGCCCTTGCCGAGGCGCTGAGCTATTCGCCCGCCCTGGTCGCCAAGGTGGAGACGGGTGAGCGGCGACCCAGCCTCGACTTCGCCCGCCGCTGCGACACCGTGTTCGGCGCGGACGGCCGGTACGAGCGCATCCAGCGCCGCATCAGCCGCGAAACCGTGGTCCCCTGGTTCCGCGACTGGCCCGGCATCGAGGCCGAAGCCACCGCCCTACGCTGGTTCGAGCCGTTGTACGTGCCCGGCTTGTTGCAGACCGAGGGCTACGCCCGTGCCATCTTGGACGGTGCCGGGTTGTTCGCGTCGGATGAGATCGAGCAGCAGTTGACGACCCGGCTGGACCGTCAGACGGTGCTTACCCGAGACCGTCCGCCCCTGCTCACGGCGGTCATCGACGAGTACGTTCTGCGTCGTCGGATCGGCGAGCCGGAGGTGATGCGCGAGCAGTTGCGGCACCTGGTGAAGCTCGGATCGACGATGCCTCGGCTCCGAATTCAGGTGGTGCCGCTGTCGGCCGGAGCCTACCCGGGGCTCGACGGACCCTTCGTGATCGCTACCTACCCACAAGGCGATGATGTGGTCTACCTGGAGGGGCAGCGTCATGCGCAAGTCCTCGACCGTTCCGAGTTCGTGCGGCAGATGGTCGAGATTTGGGAGTCGATCCGGGGTGAGGCACTATCGCAGCAGCAGTCCCTCGACCTGATAGCGGAAGTGGCGGAGACATGGAACTGACCGGCGCCCGGTGGCGCAAGAGCACCCGCAGCAACGGCGGCGGCGGCGCCTGCGTGGAGGTGGCTGACAACCTGCCCGGCGTGGTGGCCGTACGCGACTCCAAGGACCCGACCGGGCCGACGCTGGCGTTCACGCCGAAGTCCTGGCAGACGTTCGTCGCACAAATCTCCGAGCCCTCGTAGCCCAACTCGCCTCGCCTCGCTGTCGGATTGGGCCGATCCCTCGTGAATCTTGGACAGTTGTCGTTACGGGAAAACGGCAAGTGTCCAAGATCTGGTGGCTAGGTGGGGTGCTGGGGGCCACTGTGGGCGGATGATTGTTCCCGACGAGCGCGCTGGGGCGCTGGAGTGGCTGGCTTTCGAGCAGGCCGGGGTGCTCACCTTCGCGCAGGCCCGCACGGTGCTCTCCGAGGGCACGGTACGAGGGCTGGTGCGCTCCGGGCGGTGGCGTGCGATCAGCCGAGGGCTGCTGTTGGCCGGTAACGGGCGGTTGACCCGGGACCAGCAACTGTGGGTGGCCGTCCTGGCCGCCGGACGGGGTGCGGTCCTCGCGGGAGCCACGGCGGCCATCGAAGCCGGGGTACGTGGGCTGCGGCTGGAACCCGTGCATGTGCTGGTGCCGGCGGCCCGTCGGGCGGCGCGTACGACCCTGCGCCGGATGCCGATCGACATGGCCGCCGTGGTGGTACATCGGACGGCGGTGTTGCCCGCCGAGCACCTTCAGGTCGGTCGTCCGCCCCGGACCACCACGGCGCGGGCGTTGGTCGATGCGGCCGGATGGGCCTCGTCCACCCGGCAGGCGCAGGAGATCATCGCGGCCGGCTGTCAGCAGCGGCGAGTGCTGCCCGGGGAGTTGGCGGCCGTACTCGATGTGCTGCCCCGGGCGCCCCGACGGCTGTTGATCCGGCAGACCATCGACGATATCGCCGGTGGCGCCCAGGCCCTCAGTGAGATCGATTTTGTTCGGCTCTGCCGACGGGCCGGGTTGCCTGAGCCCGAACTCCAGCAGCGGCGTACCGACGCGGCCGGTCGGATCCGCTGGTTGGATGCGTACTGGCGGCAGTGGCGGGTGCATGTGGAAATCGACGGTGCGCATCATCTGGACGTCCGCCATTGGGCTGCGGACATGCAGCGCCAGAACGATATCTGGACCACCGGGGATCGGATCCTCCGATTTCCCGCCTGGCAGGTCCGGGCCCACCCGGACCAGGTGGCCGACACCGTACGCCGTGCCCTGCTGGCCGCCGGATGGCGACCCGACAACTGAATCTTGGACAGTTTTCGATAGCGCCGAGCGCCAACTGTCCAAGATTCACGGGGGATCGCCGAGAGATTGTCGCTGGTCGATGTGGATTGTGGGTGGGGGGTTGGGGGTGTCGATGGGAGGTTAGGTGGGGGCGGTGGCCGGGCATGTCGTCGTCGGCGACCGAGTCGAGGGAGGGGCGATGGCCTCCGAGAATTCATCCAGCCGGGACGGGCGCGGCTCCGCGCAGCCGGCCAACCCCGAGCCTGCCCGGCCCGACGACGACCAGGCCGCCCGGTCCGACGGCAACACCGAGACCCGGCCGCGCGACCAGGACGCCCGGTCCGACGGCAACGGCGGGAGTCGGGCGTACGGCGGGGATGCTGGGGTGGGGCGGGATGAGCCGCGCAAGCCGACGCACCTGTCGTGGCGGGAGTGGGTGGCGGCGCTGCGTCGGACGGTGCGGGAGTTCAGCGACGACCGGCTGGGCGACTGGGCGGCGGCCCTCACCTACTACGGGGTGTTGTCGATCTTCCCCGGCCTGTTGGTGCTGGTCTCGTTGCTCGGCCTGCTCGGCCCCTCGGCCACCGAGGGGGTGCGGGACACCGTGGACGAGGCGGTGCCGGAGCAGAACATCCGCCAGATCATCGACGCGGCCATCGACCAGGCGCAGAGCAGCGGCGGACTGGCTGGGCTGGCGGCGATCGTCGGTCTGCTGGCGGCCTTCTGGTCGGCCTCCGGTTACGTCGCCGCGTTCATGCGGGCCGCCAACGCGATCTACGACGTGCCGGAGGGGCGGCCGATCTGGAAGACCCTGCCGATCCGGGTGGCGGTGACCGCGGTGATCGGTGCGCTGCTGCTGACCAGCGCGGTGATCGTGGTCTTCACCGGCCGGATCGCCGAGCATGTCGGGTCGGCGCTCGGGGTGGGGCGTACCGCCGTGACGGTCTGGGATCTGGTCAAGTGGCCGGTGCTGTTGGTGCTGGTCAGCCTGATGTTCGCCATTCTTTACTGGGCTACGCCGAACGCCCGGCAGGGCGGGTTCCGGTGGGTCAGCCCGGGTGGCGTGCTGGCGGTGCTGCTCTGGCTGCTGGTCTCCGGGGCCTTCGCGGTCTATGTGGCGAACTTCGGCTCGTACAACAAGACCTACGGCGCCCTGGCCGGAGTGATCATCTTCCTGGTCTGGTTGTGGTTGAGCAACGTGGCGATTCTGCTCGGTGCGGAGTTCGACGCCGAGTTGGCCCGGAGTCGGGCGATCGCCGGGGGTCTGCGGCCGGTCGATCGGGAGCCGTACGTCGAGCTGCGTGATGATCGCAAACTGCGTTCGAAGGATCACCCTCCGAAGTTGTTCTGACCTGCGGTAAGGGGATGGGCGGGCGGCGGCGCCAGCTTTTGCTAGATCCAACAAAAGTTGGTCCAGATTCGCTCTAAGGTCTGGACACCGCGCATCGACGGCTCCTACTGTGTCGGGCACCACGCATCGATATTTCATCGACGTGAACTAGTCCGGTGGAGAGGTGAGCCGTGCATACCGCCGACCCCCTGCACGTACGGCTGCTGCGGCTGCTCCGTAACGAGGGAGCGCTGTCGCGCGCCGAGCTCGCCGACCGGCTGCAGATGCCCCGCCCCCGGCTCCTCGCCGAGCTGGAACGACTGGTCGCCCTGGGTTTCGTCGCGGAGGCCGGCAAGGCCGCCTCCCGAGGCGGACGCCGCTCCACCCTGGTCGAACTCAGTCCCCACCTGCGTTTCGCCGCGGTGGACCTGGGGGCCAGCTCCATCGACGTCGAGGTCGTCAACGGCCGCCTCGAACCGGTGGCCGCGTACGCGGAGGCGGCCGACATCCGGACCGGGCCCAAGGTCACCCTCCAGCGGGTCAACGAACTGCTGCACAAGGCCCGGGTGGACGGCGCCTATGACCGGCTCGACGCGGTCGGCATCGGGGTACCCGGCCCGGTCAGCTTCCGCGACGGGGTGCCGGTGTCCCCGCCGATCATGCCCGGCTGGGACCGCTTCCCCGTCCGTGAGCTGCTCACCCGCGAGCACGGCTGCCCCGCCGTGGTCGACAACGACGTCAACATCATGGCGATCGGGGAGCGGCACGGCGGGGTCGCCCACTCCGTCGACGACTTCCTGTTCGTCAAGATCGGCACCGGCATCGGCTGTGGGATCTACCTCAGCGGCGAGGTCTACCGGGGCACGGACGGTTGCGCCGGGGACATCGGCCACATCCAGGTGGACCCGCACGGGCCGATCTGCTCGTGCGGCAACGCCGGTTGCCTGGAGGCGCTGTTCAGCGGGGCGGCGTTGGCCAAGGACGCCACCGCCGCGGCGCGTACCGGTGCCTCGCCCGCCCTGGCCGAACGGCTCAGCGCCAACGGCACGGTCACTGCCCTGGACGTCGCCGCCGGTGCGGTCGAGGGGGACGTCACCTGCATCCAGCTCATCCGCGAGGGCGGCCGGCGGGTGGGTGGGGTGCTGGCCGGGCTGGTCAGCTTCACCAACCCCTCGATGATCGTGATCGGTGGCGGTCTGGCCCACCTCGGGCATGTGCTGCTTGCCGAGATCCGCAGCGTGGTCTACCGCCGCTCGCTGCCGCTGGCCACCGGCAACCTCCCGGTGGTGCTCTCCGAACTGGGTCCGCGGGCCGGGGTCGCCGGTGCCGCCGTACTCGCCAGTGACCTGGCCTTCGGGGAGGCGACGTGAACCGCCGACAGTCAACGTGGAGTGGAGCACCGGCATGAGTGAAACCGGACATCCCCTGGTCGAGGCGCCCGCCGACACCGTCGCCGGTGAGGTGGTGCTGCGACTGTCCGACGTGGTGAAGACCTTCCCCGGGGTACGCGCCCTGGACGGGGTGCAGTTGGAGGTCCGCGCGGGCGAGGTGCACTGCCTGCTGGGGCAGAACGGTGCCGGCAAGTCCACCCTGATCAAGGTGCTGGCCGGGGTGCACCGGCCCGACTCGGGGCTGGTCGAATGGCGTGGCCGGCCGGTCGGCTTCGCCAACCCCCAGGCCGCCATGCGCGCCGGCATCGCGACCATCTACCAGGAACTCGACCTGGTCGAGGACCTCTCGGTCGCCGAGAACGCCTTCCTCGGCCACGAGCCGCGCAGCTTCGGCTTCATCCGCCGGGGTCACATGGCCCGCCGTACCCGACAGATCCTCGGTCGGCTCGGGCACGCCGAGATCCCGCCCGGGCGGATGGTCCGGGCGTTGCCGGCGGCCGGTAAGCAGGTGGTCAGCATGGCCCGCGCCCTCTCCCACGAGGCCCGACTGATCATCATGGACGAGCCGAGCGCGGTGCTCGCCCACGACGAGGTGGACAACCTGTTCCGGATCATCCGCGAGTTGACCGCCCAGGGCATCGCGGTCATCTACATCTCCCACCGGCTGGAGGAGATCCGCGAGATCGGGGACCGGGTCACCGTCCTCAAGGACGGCCGGACCACCGCGGCGAACCTGCCCGCCCGCGACACCCCCACCCGTGACCTGGTCTCCCGGATGACCGGCCGCACCATCGAGTACGTCTTCCCGGAGCGCGCCGCCGGCACCAGGGTCGGCCAGACCCTGCTGGAGGTGCAGGGGCTGACCCGCTCCGGCGAGTTCGCCGACGTCTCCCTGACGGTCGCGGCCGGCGAGATCGTCGGCATCGCCGGGCTGGTCGGTTCCGGTCGCTCCGAGGTGCTGGAGACCATCTACGGGGCCCGTCGCGCCGAGTCGGGCACCGTCCGGATGTCCGGCAAGACCCTGCGGCCCGGCAGTGTCGGTGCCGCCGTACGGGCCGGTCTGGGCATGGCCCCGGAGGAGCGCAAGAGCCAGGCCCTGCTGCTCGGCGAACCGATCTACCGCAACGTCACCCTGGCCACCTTCGCCCGCTACGCCCGGCTCGGCTTCACCGACGTCGGCAAGGAGCGGGCTGAGGCCGACCGGATCGCCGAGAGCCTGGAGATGCGGCCGCGGGACGTGGGTAGGCCGGTACGGACCCTGTCCGGTGGCAACCAGCAGAAGGTGGTGGTCGGGCGCTGGCTGCTCGGCGGCACCCGGCTGTTGCTGCTGGACGAACCCACCCGGGGCGTGGACGTGGGCGCCCGAGCCGAGCTGTACCAGGTGATCCGGGAACTCGCCGCGCAGGGCGTCGGGGTGCTGCTGGTCTCCAGCGAGGTACCCGAGGTGCTCGGCCTGGCCGACCGGGTGCTGGTGATGCGGGAGGGGCGGGTCGTGCGTACCGCACCCGCCGCCGAACTCGACGAATCCACCGTCCTCGACCTCGTGATGTCGGGGTCCCTGATGGAAGGCGCAGCGGCATGAGCGAGCGTCAGCGAGCGAATCATCGATACAGCGTGCACATGCCTCATGGCGGCGCGGAGCGAAGCGGAGCGCTGGCATGAGTGACAGTCCGCCCACGACCAAGTTGCCGGCGCAGTCGCCGCCGGTGGACCGGGCCGAGACGGAGGTGGCCGGGCGCAAGGCATCGACCGGCCGGATCTCCTGGTGGCACGGCGACGGCGGTGACGGGGCACGGCGCAACCTGGCCCTGATCGGGGTGCTGCTGATCCTGTTCGTGATCGGCGCGGCGACCCGCTCCGACCTGTACTCCAACCCGGACTGGGTCTGGGCGAACATGCTCAGCATCCTCAAGCTGGCCTCGGTGGTCGGGGTGGTCACCGTCGGGATGACCTTCGTCATCATCGGCGGCGGCATCGACCTCTCCGTCGGCGCGATCGTCGCGCTGGCCGGGGTCTGGTGCACCACGGTCGCCACCCAGAACTTCGGCGCCGGCGGCATGATCTTCACTGCGGTCGTCGTGGGGATGGGGGTCGGCCTGGTCAACGGGGTCCTCATCGCGTACGGGCGACTGGTGCCCTTCATCGCCACCCTGGCCATGCTGGTGGCGGCCCGGGGACTGGCCGCCGAGATCTCCGACAAGCAGACCCAGATCTCGCAGAACAGCACCATCAACGGCATCGCCAGCAACAGCCTGCTCGGCATCCCGCTGCTGGTCTACATCCTGGCCGGGGTGGTCATCGCGGGCTGGGTGCTGCTCAACCGCACCACCTTCGGTCGGCGTACGGTCGCCGTGGGCGGCAACCCGGAGGCCGCCCGACTGGCCGGCATCGACGTCAAGCGGCACACCCTGCTGCTGTACGTGCTGTCCGGACTGTGCTGCGGCATCGCCGCCATCATGCTCACCGCCCAGGCCACCTCGGCCCAGGCGGCGATGGCCAACCTCTACGAGCTGGACGCGATCGCCGCCGTGATCATCGGTGGCACGCTGCTCAGCGGCGGGCGGGGCACCATCGTCGGTTCCCTGCTCGGTGTGATCATCTTCGCCACCATCACCAACCTGTTCGCCATCAACGGGCTTTCCACCGAGGCCCAGAACATGGTCAAGGGCGGCATCATCGTGGCCGCCGTCCTGATCCAGCAGATCCAGTTCGGCAGCCTGTCCCAGTTCTTCCGTCGCAACAACCGGCTGACCACCGGCTGATCACCACATACCCCCCAGGCCGCCGGCGCATCGACGGTGGCCGGGCCCCGCACACCCCAAATCCCTCTCCACCACAGATAACCAGGAGGTCGTGATGACCCAGCACAGTCGCCGCCGGCTGCTATTCGGCGGGGCGGCCGTCGGAGCCGGCGTACTGCTGGCCGGCTGCACCAGCAACGAGCAGGCCACCCCGACCGAGGCCCAGACCAAGGCGGCCGAGGGCGGCGGCAACGCCGAGCCCGGCAAGAAGGTGACCATCGGCTTCTCCGCCCCGGCCGCCGACCACGGCTGGATCGCGGCGATCACCAACAACGCCAAGTCGCAGGCGGCGGCGTACTCCGATGTGGAGTTCAAGACGGTCGAGGCGGGCGCGGACGCAGCGGCCCAGCGGGCGGCGCTGGACACGTTGATCTCGCAGAAGCCGGACGTGATCGTGTTGCTGCCGCACGACGGCAAGGAACTCAACTCGTTCGGCCTGGCGGCCATGCAGGCCGGCATTCCCGTGGTCAACCTGGACCGGGCCTTCCCGGACGCCAAGGCGTACCGGTTGCAGATCAAGGGCGACAACTACGGCATGGGCGTCTCCGCCGCCAACTTCATCGTCGAGCAGCTCAAGGCCAAGGGCATCAGCAACCCGGTGATCGCCGAGATCGCCGGCATCGACTCGCTGGAGCTGACCCAGGAGCGCACCCAGGGCTTCAACGACACCCTGGCCCAGCACGGTTTCAAGGTGGCCAACCGCCGGGCGGCCGAGTTCACGGTGGACTCCGGGCAGCGTGAGGCGAGCCAGCTGCTCCAGGCCCTGCCGAAGATCGACGCGATCTGGAACCACGACGACGACCAGGGCATCGGTGTCCTGGCGGCGATCAGCCAGGCCAACCGCACCGAGTTCTTCATGGTCGGCGGCGCCGGCTCGAAGAAGGCGATGGAGGACATCCAGGCCGACAACACCGTGCTCAAGGCCACGGTGACCTACAGCCCGTCGATGGCCTCCTCGGCCATCTCGCTGGCTCGCCTGATCGGCCAGGACCGGGGCATGTCCGACCTGGTGGAGCTCCAGGTGCCCAAGGAGATCATCCTCGCCTCCGAAACGATCACCAAGGAGAACGCGAGCAACTACCTCAAGCTCGGGTTCTGACACGACCGGGGGGAGACCCAACCTTGTCCACGAACGACAAAGAACTGCGGGTCGGCATGGTCGGCTACGCGTTCATGGGCGCCGCCCACTCACAGGCGTGGCGCACCGTGAACCGGGTGTTCGACCTGCCGGCGCGGGCCCGGATGGCGCTCATCTGCGGCCGGGACGCCGGGAAGGTGGCCGAGGCCGCCGACCGGCTCGGCTGGGAGGAGCACACCACGGACTGGCGGGAGCTGGTGGCCCGACCGGACATCGACGTGGTGGACATCTGCACACCGGGTGACAGCCACGCCGAGATCGCCCTGGCCGCGCTGGCCGCCGGCAAGCACGTACTGTGCGAGAAGCCGCTGGCCAACACGGTCGCCGAGGCCCAGGAGATGGCCGCTGCGGCGGCCACCGCCCGGGCCGGCGGGGCACGCTCGATGTGCGGGTTCAACTACCGGCGGGTGCCCGCGGTGGCGCTGATGCGTCAGCTGGTCGCCGAGGGGCGGCTCGGCGAGATCCGGCACGTGCGGGCCAGCTACCTGCAGGACTGGATCGTGGACCCGCAGTTCCCGCTGGTCTGGCGGCTGCGTAAGGAGGTGTCCGGCTCCGGCGCACTGGGTGACATCGGGGCACACATCATCGACCTCACCCAGTACGTCACCGGCCAGCAGATCGCCGGGGTCAGCGCGGTGACGGAGACCTTCGTCAAGGAACGGCCGCTGCCGAGCGAGTCCAGCGGGTTGGCGGCCCAGACCGACGGCGGCAGCGCCGCCACCGGACCGGTCACCGTCGACGACGCGGCGATCTTCGTAGCCCGCCTCGACGGCGGGGCGCTGGCCACCTACGAGGCGACCCGGTTCGCCACCGGACGCAAGAACGCGCTCCGGGTGGAGATCAACGGGTCGCTCGGCACGGTCGCCTTCGACCTGGAACGACTCAACGAGCTGGAGTACTACGACGCGACGCGACCCGCCGCCGAGCAGGGCTTCAGCCGGATCCTGGTGACCGAGGGCGAGCACCCGTACCTGTCGGCCTGGTGGCCGCCGGGGCACATCATCGGGTACGAGCACTCCTTCACCCACCAGATGCGCGACTTCATCGAGGCGGTGGCGACCGGGGCCGACCCCAGTCCGTCCTTCGTCGAGGCGTTGCAGGTGCAACTGGTGCTGGACGCGGTGGTCCGGTCGGCCGAGGCAGGCTCGGCGTGGACCACCGTGGAGCCGACGTTGGCGACGGCCACCGTCTAGAGCCACCTTCGGTACCCGACCGGCGAGGGCCGTCCGCGGTTGCGCCCCGCGGCCGGAACGGGTCGGGTACCGGAGATCGTGCCGACGGGCCACCCGGCCCGGTGGCACGAGCAATGCGGTTCCTCCGGAGCGGCCGGACCGGGATTCCCCGGCCGCACCGGAGGGCCGCCGCCCGACCATCCATCCCCGACGAGCCCCAGGAACCCCCGGGGCTCCCACCCAGGATTTCTCACCTCGTCGTCCGGCTGGTCGCCTTGCCATGGGTACCGGCCGGATGCAGGCAGGCAGCGGCGAGACGCCGACCGCCGCCGCCTGCCAGCCCCGTCCGTCCGTACCGCTCCGCGTCGCCGGACCGGTGGTGACGCCGCCGACGTCGGCGCCGGCCGGTGATACGCACCGGAGCGGACGGCGGACGGGGCGCAACACACGGTGCAACGACCGGGAAGGAGCACCATGCGTACGGGTGTCTGGCTGGTGGGTGCGCGCGGCTCGGTCGCGACCACCAGCATCGTGGGGGCGCTCGCGCTGCGGGCCGGGCTGACCGCCCCGACCGGGTGCGTCACCGAACTGCCTGCGGTGGGCGGCCCCGCCCTGCCGGCCTTCTCCGACCTGGTCTTCGGCGGACACGACGTGGTCGCCACCCCGCTGGCCAAGCGGGCCGAGACCCTGGCCGCGGCCGGGGTGCTGCCCGCCCGCCTGGTCGCCGCCCTGCCGGAGGAACTAGCCGCGGTCGAGCAGGAGTTGCGGCCCGCCCCCACCGAGGGCAGCCAGGCCGACCGGGCCGCCGCGATGGTCCGCGACCTCACCGAGTTCCGCGACCGGCACCGGCTGGCCCGGGTAGTGGTGATCAACGTGGCCGCCACCGAACCGGCCCCCGAGTCGCATCCCGCCCACGCCGACCCGGCCGCCCTCGGGGCCGCCATGACCGGCCCCGAGGAGGTGCTGCCGCCCAGCTCGCTGTACGGGTACGCGGCCGTGAGGGCCGGCTGCCCGTATGTCGACTTCACCCCGTCGACCGGGTTGCGGCTGCCCGGGCTGGGCGCGTTGGCCGAACAGCACCGGGTGCCGTACGCCGGGCATGACGGCAAGACCGGGGAGACCCTGCTCAAGTCCGTACTGGCCCCGATGTTCGCGGTGCGCAACCTGCAGGTGCGCTCCTGGTCCGGGGTCAACCTGCTGGGCGGGGGAGACGGGGCCACCCTGGCCGACCCGGCCGCCAACGCCGCCAAGGTACGCAGCAAGCAGCGGGTGCTCGGCGAGACCCTGGGCTACCTGCCGCAGGGGGAGACCCGCATCGACTACGTCGAGGAGTTGGGCGACTTCAAGACCGCCTGGGATCTGATCACCTTCGCCGGGTTCCTGGGCACCGGCATGCGACTGGAGTTCACCTGGCACGGCTGTGACTCGGCGTTGGCCGCCCCCCTCGTGCTCGACCTGGCCCGGCTCACCGCCGCCGCGCACGCCGCCGGGCGTACCGGGCCCCTGACCGAGTTGGCCTTCTTCTTCAAGGACCCCCTCGGCGAGGGCACCCACTCCCTGGCCGACCAGTGGACCCGGCTGTGCGAGTTCGCCCGAGGACTGCACTCCGGAGGCACCCGATGACCCGCGTGGCTGACCTGCTGGAACTGGTCCGGGCCCCGGCCGCCCTCTCGGTGCCCGGGGACGTGGTCGCCGGTGCCGCCGCGGCCGGTGCACTGGGGCCGCGTACGCCCGCTCTGGCGACCGCCTCGGTGCTGCTCTACTGGGCCGGCATGGCCGCCAACGACTGGGCCGACCGGGGGTTGGACGCGACCGAACGCCCGGAGCGCCCCATCCCCAGCGGACGGGTCAGTCCCGGCCTGGCGGTCGGCCTGGCCGCCGGCCTGACCGCCGCGGGCGTCGGGCTGGCCGCCGCCGCCGGGGGACGCCGCGCCGCCGCGGTCGCCGTGCCCCTGGCCGCCACCATCTGGGGGTACGACCTGCTCGCCAAGAACACCGCCGCCGGTCCCGCCGTGATGGCCGCCTGCCGAGGGCTGGACGTGTTGCTGGGTGCCGCCGGTGGCCGTCCGGTCCGGGCCCTGCCGGCGGCGGTGACCGTGGCCGCACACACCTGGACGGTCACCGCCCTGTCCCGCCGCGAGGTCGACGGCGCTGACCGGGCTCTGCCGCTGCGTACCCTGGCCGGCACCGCCCTGGTCGCGGCGAGCGCCGCGGTACCGCCCGGCCCGCGTTCCGCAGACCCCGCTGCGCGGCGGGCGGACGGCCACTGCGGCGAGCGCTTCGGTGCCGGCCGCCGTGCGGTCGGGGTCGTCGCTGCGGCGCTGCCGGCCGTCCTCGCCGGGTGGTACGCCGCCCGCTACGGTGCCGCGCAGGCCCGGGTGGTCGCCGAACCCACCGCCGGTCGGGTGCGCCGGGCCGTCGGTGCCGGCATCACCAGCCTGCCCGCCTTGCAGGGCGCCCTGACCGCCCGGGCCGGAGCCGGTCTGCTCGGGGCGGCCGTGGCGGCGGCGGCGCCGCTGGGCCGACGGCTGGCCCGGAAGGTCTCCCCGACATGACCGCACCCGCCTCCGGCGCTTCCGACGGCCTGCGCTTCGGGTACGGCACGAACGGCTTCGCCAACCACCGGCTCGACGACGCCCTGGCGGTCATCGCCGACCTGGGTTACGTAGGGGTGGCGCTGACCCTGGACCACGACCACCTCGACCCCTTCGCCCCGGAACTGGCCCGGCGGGTGGATGCCGTCCGACGTCGGCTGTCCGAACTCGGCCTCGCCGTGGTGATCGAGACCGGGGCGCGCTACCTGCTGGACCGGTGGCACAAGCACGCTCCGACCCTGCTGCACGACGACGCCGCGCTGCGGGTGGAGTTCCTGCGCCGGGCGGTGACCATCGGCGCCGACCTGGGAGCCGAGGCGGTCTCCTTCTGGGCCGGGGTACGCCCCGAGGCGGTCCCGCCGACCCTGGCCTGGAACCGGTTGCTGGCCGGCTGCACCAGGGTGGTCGAGGCGGCCGACCGGGCCGGGGTGACGCTGGGGTTCGAGCCCGAGCCGGGCATGCTGGTCGAGGACATCGCCGACTGGCGTCGGCTGTACGCGGATCTGGGCGCACCGGCCTGCCTGGGCATCACCCTGGACATCGGACACTGTCGCTGCCTGGAGTCGCTGCCCGTGCCCGACTGCGTCCGCGAGGTCGGTACGCACCTGGTCAACGTGCAGATCGACGACATGCGCCGGGGGGTGCACGAGCACCTGGAGTTCGGCCAGGGCGAGATCGACTTCCCGCCGGTGCTGGCCGCCCTGCGCGAGGTCGACTACCGGGGCCTGGTCGCGGTCGAGCTGCCCCGCCACTCCCACGCCGCACCGGCGGTGGCCGCCCGATCCCTGGACCACCTCCGCCGCGCCACGGCCGCATCGACGGCTGGCGCAGCGGAGCGGGCCGACCCGCCGGAGGACCTTCCTACGCGGCGCGCGGGGATGACACGGACCTGCGGTGACGAGGGTGCAGCGACAGGCGACAACCACAGCCGGAACACGAGCCAGGCCTGACGACGGATGGCACGGAGAAAGGGGTGAGGACGGCGATGAGATCGGACGACCTGCGGGCGGCCCTGCGGGGCCTACCTGATCCGGACTGGCTGACGGCGGCCCTGCACGGTGTCGCGGCACAGCCCTCGGCGATCACGAGGTTCTTCCCGGCGGTCGGTCGGCGTTGCGGCCGGGCCGAGCTGCCCGACCTGCCCGGCTGGACCGCCGACGAGGCCGCTCGGGCCCTGCTGCTGGCCCACCTGCCGGCCGAGCACGCCACCCACGCCGAGGCGCTCTACTGCACCGGGGACGCCGCCGAGAAAAGGGCCGTGCTCAAGGCACTGCCACTGCTGCCGATCGGTACGGCCGGGATACCCCTGCTGCACGACGCCCTGCGTACCAACGACACCCGGCTGATCGCCGCCGCCCTGGGCCCGTACGCGACGCATCTGGACCCGCCGACCTGGCGGCAGGCGGTGCTCAAGTGCGTCTTCACCGGGGTACCCCTGGCCGTGGTGGCCGACCTCGACACCCGCGCCGACGGGGAACTGGCGGTGATGCTGGCCGGGCTGGCCGCCGAACGGCAGGCCGCCGGGCGCAGCATGCCCGAGGACGCCACGGCGCTGCTGGACCGGCTGACCGCCGCCAGTCGACCGCACCACAGGGAGGCGTGATGCGCATCTTCGACCCGCACATCCACATGACGTCCCGCACCACGGACGACTACGAGCGGATGGCCGCCGCCGGGGTACGGGCACTGGTGGAGCCGGCCTTCTGGCTGGGCCAGCCCCGCACCAATGTCGGGTCCTTCACGGACTACTTCGACTCCCTGGTCGGCTGGGAGCCCTTCCGGGCCGGACAGTTCGGGATACGTCACCACGCCACGGTCGCGCTCAACCCCAAGGAGGCCAACGACCCGCGCTGCCGGCCGGTGCTGGACGTGCTGCCCCGCTACCTGGAGAAGGACGGGGTGGTAGCGGTCGGTGAGATCGGGTACGACTCGATGACCCCGGAGGAGGACGCGGCCTTCGCCGCCCAACTGGCCCTGGCCGTGGCGCATGACCTGCCGGCCCTGGTGCACACCCCGCACCGGGACAAGGCCCGGGGGGTGGATCGCACCTTGGCCGTGGTCGCCGAGTCCGGCATCGACCCGGGTCGGGTGGTGGTCGACCACCTCAACGAGGTGACCGTGAAGCAGGTCCGGGACACCGGCTGCTGGCTGGGCTTCTCCATCTATCCGGACACCAAGATGTCCCCGCCCCGGATGGTGGAACTGCTCAAGGCGTACGGCACCGAGCGGATGCTGGTCAACTCCGCTGCCGACTGGGGCCGCTCGGATCCCCTGCTGACCCGGGCCACCGGGGACGCGATGCTGGCCGCCGGGTTCACCGACGACGACGTGGACCGGGTGCTCTGGCGTAACCCGGTCGAGTTCTACGGGCAGTCGGGTCGGCTGGACCTGCGCGACGAGGATGACGCGGAGCAGACCTTCGCCGGCAACTCGATCATGCGCGGCGGCAGCTGATGCGACTACGACATGCCGGCGGGCGCACCGTCCACCTGGGCTACTGCACCAATGTGCATCCCGCCGAGGAGTTCGCCGGCATCCTCGCCCAACTGGACCGCTACGCGGTGCCGGTCCGCACGGCACTCGGCGCCGACCTGCTCGGCCTGGGCCTGTGGCTGGCCGCCCCGGTCGCCGCCGAACTGGCCGCCGACCCGCAGGCCCGTCGCCGGTTGCGCACCGAGTTGACCGTACGCGGGCTGGAAGTGGTCACCCTCAACGGTTTCCCGTACGCGGCCTTCCAGGCACCCGTGGTCAAGGGGGCGGTCTACCAGCCGGACTGGACCACCCGGCAGCGGCTGGAGTACACCCTTAACCTGGCCCGGGTGCTGGCCGACCTGCTGCCCGAGGACGCCGACCGAGGCTCGATCTCCACCCTGCCGTTGGCCTGGCGTACCCCCTGGGACGGTGACCGGGCCGAGCAGGCCCGGCGGCGCCTGGACCAGCTCGCCGCCGGGCTGGCCGCCGTCGAACGGGACACCGGCCGCACCATCCGGGTGGGGTTCGAGCCGGAGCCCGGCTGCGTGATCGAGAGCAGCGCCCAGGCGGTGACGGCCTTGTCCGGGACGGACCCCGAGCGCCTGGGAGTCTGCCTGGATCTGGCCCATCTAGCCTGTGCCTGGGAGGAGCCGACCGCCGCCCTGGACCGGCTGGCCACCGCCGGGGTGCCGGTGGTGAAGGTGCAGGTGTCGGCCGCCCTGGAGGCGATCGACCCGGCCGCCGACCCGGAGGCGCTGCGCCGCTGGGTAGAGCCGCGGTTCCTGCACCAGACCCGTACCGCCGGCTGCGCCGGGGTCGACGACCCGGCGGATCCCCGGTGGGCCGCCGACGACCTGGACCTGGCCCTCGACGCCGGGCTGCCCGGCCCGTGGCGGGTGCACTACCACGTACCGTTGCACGCCCCACCCGAACCACCGCTGAACGCGACCCTGCCGGTGCTGCGCGCCGCGCTGGCCGCACTCTTCACCGCAGCCGAGGCCGGCTGCGACCACCTGGACGTCGAGACGTACACCTGGGGGGTGCTGCCGGCCGCGCGGCGCCCGGACACCGACGCGGAGTTGGCCGCCGGGATCGCCGCCGAGCTGGCCTTCGCCCGCGACGAACTGGTCGCCCTCGGGCTGACCCCGACCGAAACGGTATCGGCATGAGTCGCAAACTTCTGGTGCTGGACGTGGTGGGGCTGACCCCGCGTCTGCTGGCCCACATGCCCCGGCTGCGCGCGGTGGCCGACACCGGGTTCCGCGCCGAGCTGGGTACGGTGCTGCCGGCGGTGACCTGCTCGGTGCAGTCGACCTTCCTCACCGGTGCCCTGCCCACCGAACACGGCATCGTCGGCAACGGCTGGTACTTCCGCGACCTCGGTGAGGTGCTGCTCTGGCGGCAGCACAACGCCCTGGTCGGCGGGGACAAGATCTGGCAGGCCGCCCGGCGGGTACGCGGCGACTACACCGTGGCCAACGTCTGCTGGTGGTACGCGATGGGCGCGGACGTCGACTGGACGGTCACCCCGCGACCGATCTACTACGCGGACGGTCGCAAGGAGCCGGACTGCTACACCGACCCGCCGCAGCTGCACGACGAGCTGACCGCCCGGCTGGGCACCTTCCCGCTGTTCACCTACTGGGGGCCCGGGGCGGGTCTGCCCTCGTCCAGTTGGATCTGCCGGGCCGCCGAGCAGATCCTCACCGAAAAGTCGCCCGACCTGACCCTGGTCTACGTGCCGCACCTGGACTACGACCTGCAACGCTTCGGCCCGTCGGCGCCCCAGGCCGCCGCCGCGGCGACCGAACTGGACGGGGTGCTGGCCCCCCTGCTGGACGCCGCCCAGGCCCGGGACACCACCGTGGTGGTGCTCTCCGAGTACGGCATCACCGAGGTCTCCCGCCCGGTGGACGTCAACCGGCTGCTGCGCGCCGAAGGGCTGCTGCGGGTGCACACCCAGGCCGGCATGGAGTACCTGGACCCCTGGACCTCCCGGGCCTTCGCGGTAGCCGACCATCAGGTGGCCCACGTCTACGTACGCGACCCGGCGGACCTGGCGGCGGTGGCGAAGCTCTGCGCCGGGCTGCCCGGGGTGGCCGAGGTGCTCGACGCCGAGGGCAAGGCGGCGCACGGGCTGGACCATCCCCGCGCCGGTGAGCTGGTGCTGGTGGCCGAGCCGGACGCCTGGTTCACCTACTACTACTGGCTGGAGGACAAGCTTGCCCCGGACTTCGCCCGGCTGGTCGAGATCCACCGCAAACCCGGGTACGACCCGGCGGAACTGTTCTTCGACCCGGCCGCTCCCGCAGCGGCCAAGCGGCGGGCGGCCGCCGCGTTGGCCCGCAAGAAGCTGGGCCTGCGGTACCTGATGAGTGTGGTCGGGCTGGACGCCGGGGCCCGGGCGGTACGCGGCTCGCACGGGCGGTTGCCGGCCGACCCGGCCGACGGCCCGGTGCTGCTCTGCTCCGACCCTGCCCTGGCCCGGGAGCGCATCGCCGCCACCGAGGTGAAGGGGCTGCTGCTGGAGCTCGCCGGGTTGGGGTAAGTGCCCTCCCGTAGCGATGTAAGGAAGGGCCCCTTGTTAACGCCTGGCGTGGTACAGGGGCCCCCTCTTAACACGGGCGAACGACAGGGCCTTTTGTGGCGCGGGTGACGGGCCTAGAGTGAAGACGGCGACCGCGAGGTGGCCGGTGAGTCGACGGGAGGCGCAACCCGTCGGCCCCAGGCTGACCACGCCCACCGGCACCCCCTCCAGGCCGCCGTCTCCGGCATCCCTCGCCCCGGTCACGCAGGTACGGAATCCCCCTCACCACGACAGGGGAAAAGGACTGATGGCGCGACCGATCACGCTGTTCACCGGCCAGTGGGCCGACCTTCCGTTCGACGAGGTGTGCCGGCTCGCCGCCGAGTGGGGCTACGACGGTCTGGAGCTGGCCTGCTGGGGCGACCACTTCGAGGTCGACAAGGCCCTCGCGGACGACTCGTACATCGAGCGCAAGCGGGAGACCCTGGCCAAGCACAACCTCCAGGTCTTCACGATCTCCAACCACCTGGTCGGCCAGGCGGTCTGCGATCATCCGATCGACGAGCGGCACCAGGGCATCCTGCCCGCCCGGATCTGGGGCGACGGTGAGCCCGAAGGGGTACGCCAGCGGGCCGCCGCGGAGATCAAGGACACCGCCCGGGCGGCGGCCAAGCTCGGCGTCAACACGGTCGTCGGCTTCACCGGCTCGTCGATCTGGCACACCCTGGCGATGTTCCCCCCGGTGCCGCCCGCGATGATCGAACGCGGCTACCAGGACTTCGCCGACCGGTGGAACCCGATCCTCGACGTCTTCGACGAGGTGGGGGTGCGGTTCGCCCACGAGGTGCACCCCAGCGAGATCGCCTACGACTACTACACCACCAAGCGGACCCTGGAGGCGATCGACCACCGGCCCGCCTTCGGCCTGAACTGGGACCCCTCGCACTTCGTCTGGCAGGAGCTGGACCCGGTCAACTTCATCTTCGACTTCGCCGACCGGATCTACCACGTCGACTGCAAGGACGCCAAGGTGCGTACCGGCGACGGGCGGCGGGGCCGGCTGGCCTCCCACCTGCCCTGGGCGGACCTGCGGCGCGGCTGGGACTTCGTCTCCACCGGCCACGGTGACGTGCCGTGGGAGGACTGCTTCCGGGCCCTCAACGCGATCGGCTACGACGGCCCGATCTCGATCGAGTGGGAGGACGCCGGCATGGACCGCCTGGCCGGTGCCCCCGAGGCCCTTCAGTTCGTCCGCCGGCTAGCTTTCGACGCCCCCGCCGCCGCCTTCGACGCGGCGTTCAGCAGCAAGGACTGAGCAGATCCCTGAGGGGCCCGGCGACCACCCGGGCCCCTCAGGGGGTACGCCGACCACGCCGGACGGTGAAGGGCCGCACCGGCGGCTGTGCCGACGCCCTCAGCCCGAGGTGAAGACGTGATCGCTGGCCAGCCGGGCCGCACCCACCAGGGCGGCCCGGTCGGCCAGGTCGGAGAGGACCACCGGCATCGTCCCGGTGGCCAGCGGCGCGGATCGGCGGTAGACCACCCCGCGGATCTCGGAGAGCAGGATGTGCCCGAGCCCGTCCGGTGCCCCGCCGATCACCACGATGCCCGGGTTGAAGAAGCTGACCAGGCCGACTAGCACCCGCCCCACCCGGCGGGCCGCGTCACGGACCAGCGCCTGGGCGGCGGGATCACCGGCGGTCGCCGCCGAGGCGATGTCCGGCACGGTCAGGGTGCCCGTCTCGGCCAGCCGGGCCGCCAGCAACTCCGACCGGCCACCGCGGGCAGCCGCCGACGCCGCCCGGATCAGCCCCGCGTCACCGCAGTACGCCTCCAGGCAGCCGAACTCACCGCAGGCGCAGACCGGCCCGTCCTCACCGAGCGGCAGGTGGGCGATGTCGCCGGCGCTGCTCGTCGCCCCCCGGTAGAGGGAGCCGTTGAGCACCAGGCCGCAGCCGATCGCGGTGCCGAGCTTCAGGTACAGGAAGTCGTCGAAGGTCCGGCCGATGCCGGCGTGCTGTTCACCGAGGGCGAGCACGTTCGCGTCGTTGTCGACCAGCGCCGGACAGCCCAACTCGGTGGCGAAGGCGTCCCGGACCGGGAACCGCTGCCAGCCGGGCAGCACGGCCGGCGCGACCGAGCTGCCGTCGTCGACCGGCCCGGGCAGCGCGATGCCGACCCCGGTGAGTTCGGCGACGCCGAGTTCGGCGCGAAGCTTCTCGACCAGTTCGACGGCGCGGGCGATCACCGGTTCCGGCCCGCCCCGAACCTCCGCCGGTTCACCGGTCTCGGCCAGCACGTTGAGCTCACCGTCGGTCAGCGCCACGCTGATCCGGTCGGCCGCCACGACGACGCTGGCGAATCGCACCCGGGCCGCCAGACGCAGCAGCGAGGACCGGCGTCCGCCCCGGGAGGCGGCCTGCCCGGCGGTCTCTACCAGCCCGCGGGCGACGAGCCGATCCAACTCGGTGGTGAGGGTCGAGCGGGACAACCCCAGGAGGTCGCCCAACTCCACCCGGGAGCGGGGGCCGTCGTCGCGTAACAGTCGGACCAGTCTCGCCTGCTGCGGATTCTCTGGTCGGACGAGCGTCATCACCAACACCTCCCGTCCGAAGTCTCCCATGTGGGTGTTTCCAGCCTGTAGCGCCCGGGGCCGCATCCGGTGACGGATGCGGCCCCGGGGGTGTCACCGCGGGCGGTGCCGGCACGGCGGGCACGCCCGCCGGCACCGTGTCCACGGTCTCCCGCATGTCCGGTCCGTCAGCCCCGCAGACCCGACATGTGCTGGTAGCTCACCTCGGCGTAGCGCAGCGAACGGCCCGGGTCGGCGGCCCCGCCCGGCGCGTTGTCCTGCTCCCACATCGGGTTGTGGTAGCCCTTGGCGCCCATGTTGGCGAAGAAGTTGCCGTAGTCGATGTCGCCCTGGCCGAGCGGCACCATCTCGTACCCGGCCGCGACGTTCGGGTTGAACGCGCCGTCCTTCGCGTGGAACAGCGGGAACCGCATGGTCCGGGTCGCCACCGTGGCCAGCGGGTCGAAGACGTCGGTCTGCAGGTTGCCGTCCGGGTCGGTGTAGGCGCGGAAGCGGTGCTGGGCCACGTGCGCCCAGTAGATGTCCATCTCGAAGAAGACCTTGTCGGCCTCGGTCCTGTCGAAGAAGTACTCCAGCTTGCGGATGCCGGAGGACCGGGTGGGTCGGCCCAGCCCGTCCAGCGGCCCGCTGTCGAGCAGGAAGTTGTACGCCGCGTCGTGGTTGTGCGTGTACAGCTTCAGCCCACGGGCGCGGGCCATCTCACCGAACAGGTTCCACCGGTCGGCGGCGGCGTCCCAGTCGGCCTTGTAGTTGCTGTTCGTCGGGTCGCTGCCGGTGCCGATGTGCTGCATGCCGAGGATCTCGGCGGTGTCGAGGGTCCGCTCGAACGCGGCGATGGTGTCCGGCGTGACCGTGCCGGGGATCGAGGCGTGTGAGCCGTTGGCGCGCAGCCCGTTGTCGTCCAGGATCTTCCGGATCTCCGTCGGGGTGATCTGCCGGCCCAGGATGCTCGTGTGCTGGTTGTAGCCGGCGAACTCGACCTCCTTGTAGCCGATCTCGGCGAGCCGGCCGAGCACCCGCTCGAAGCCGTACGGCACCCCGCTGGTGTCCGGGGCGGCGCTGATCCGGTCCCGGACGCTGTACAGGATGATGCCCCGCTTGCCCGGCGGGACGAGCACCCCGTTGCCGTTGCCCTTGCCGTTGGCCACGGCGGCGGAGCCGAAGCCGGCGGCGCCGACGGCCGCCGCGCCGGCGACCCCGGCGAAGGCGCCGAGGATCCGACGCCGGCTCAATCCGTGCTGACTGTCGCTCATGTCGTACTGCCTTTCTCGGTGGTGTTACCGGTGAGATGGCTGGGGTCGCCGGGTGACGACCCCAGCCGGATGGTGCCTACGGGGTCAGGCCGATGCCCTGGCCGTTGAACTGCACCCAGTTGAGGTTGCCGAAGCCGCCGGCCGGGCCGCCCGGAACCGGGGTGAACACCAGGTAGAGCCGGAAGGTGTCACCGGGGTCGGTGATCGGCACGCTGGTGCTGGTGAAGGCGTTGTTGCCGGTGGTCGCGTTGACCGTGGCGGTGGTCAGCAGCGGACCGGTCGGCGAGTCCCGGCGGAACTCGACGTTGAACCGTGGCTGCCCGGCCGTGGCCGCGCTACCACCGGAGGTACGCAGGGTCACCGAGTCGATGTTCCGCAGGTTGACCGTGCCGTTGACGGCGATCCAGTCACCGTTGTCGAGGCTGCCGCGTTGCTGCCCGCCGCCGGCGTCCGCGGTGTTGCCGACCGTGGTGCCGGACTGGTTGCGGGCGAACTCCACCTGCTGCAACTTGTCCTGGATGACCTGCTGACCGATGGTGGTCAGCGGCGGCTGACCGTTGGCGCCGTTGTCGGTGTAGGTCGCGCTGATCACGCCGTAGATGTAGCCGCCGTGCGAGGCGTCGTCGGCGAGCGTGGGCAGCACCCCGGAACAACCGAGCTGGTTCGCCTCCCCATGACCGTGGTCGTCGTGGCCGAGGACGAAGGTCACCTCCACCTTCGAGCAGTCGATCGGGCCGTCTTCCGGGTCGGTGACCGTCACCGACCAGGGGATGTCGTCACCCCAGCTGAAGAACCCACCCTCGATCGGTACGTCCACCCGGACCGTCGGGGCGGTGTTGCCGACCGTGATGGTGGTGTTCGCCGTTGCGGTCTTGCCGCTGGAGTCGGTCACCGTCAGCCGCGCCGTGTAGACGCCGTTGCTGGTGTACGTGAACGAGGGGTTCGGGTCGACGGAGTCGGTCGTGCCGTTGCCGTCGAAGTCCCAGGCGTACGAGATGGAGTCCGCCGGGTCCGGGTCGCGTGACCCGTCACTGGAGAAGGCCACCGTCAACGGGGCCTGCCCGTTGGTCGGGGTCGCGTTCAGCACGGCCGTCGGCGCCCGCAGGCCCTTGACGTAGCTGAACTTCACCATCGCCGCGTCCGGGTTGATGTTGAAGAACCCGTCCCCGTACGTCAGCAGGTAGAAGTTGCCGTCGGGGCCCCACATCATGTCCATCGGGTTGTCGCAGAGGAACGGCTTGGCCGGTGTGACCGGGCCTCCGCCGCAGCTCAACAGATCGTTGATCTTCAGGACGCCGCCCTGCGAGTCGAGCCGGACCTCCCGCAGGTAGTCCCGGGTGAACTCGCCGAAGAAGATCGCGCCGTCGTAGTACGCGGGGAACTTCGTCTCCGACCTCAGCTCCGGGTCGTAGTCGTACTTCGCCGCGCCGTGCGGACCCACACCGCCGGTGCCGAGCTCCGGGAAGAGCACCGGACAGGTCTGGGTGGGAGTGGACAGGTAGGACTCCGGGCAGGGCGTCGGGGCCTGGAAGGAGTACCAGAGCTCCGACTTCTCCACCGGCGGCAGGTCCACCAGGCCGGTGTTGTGCCGGGAGGTGTTCTTCGGCGCCGCGCAGTCGAACGGCGCGATCGGCGAGATCGGGCTCGTGGTCCAGTTCATCTCGAAGTACGGCAGGTCCGGCTGTACGCACATCGGCCAGCCGTAGTTCGCGGGCTTGTCGACGACCATCATCCGGCCGGTGCCCGCCGGCCCCCGCCCGACCGTGGCGGTCGAGGAGTCGGGGGAGTAGTCGGTGATGTAGGCGACGTCATTCTTGTCCAGGGTGATCCGGAACGGGTTGCGCAGCCCCATCGCGTAGATCTCCGGTCGGGTCTTGTCACCCGGGTCCTGCGCCTCGGGGAAGAGGTTCCCCTCGGGGATGGTGTAGCTGCCGTCCGCCTGGACCTTGATCCGCAGGATCTTGCCCCGCAGGTCGTTGGTGTTGGCGGAGCTGCGCCGGGCGTCCACGAACGGCGCCTGGTAGATCCCGCTCGCGCTCACCGAGTCGTTGTGCGGGGAGAAGCCGCCCGAACCACCGCCGCCGGCCGGGGTGTCGTCCCCGGTGACCAGCCACAGATTGTTCTCCGAGTCGAAGGCGATGTCCCCTCCGACGTGACAGCAGGCACCCCGGTCCACCGGCACCTGCATGATCTTCTGCTCGGTGCTCAGGTCGAGCGAGGGGTTCTCGCCGTCGACGAACTTGAACCGCGACAGCTGGAAGTAGCCCTTCCAGTTGTCCCAGGCGTTGGGGTTGGTGCTGGTCGTCGGCGCCGCGCCGGTGGGAGTGTCGCCCGGTGGGGCGTAGAACAGGTAGACCCACCTGTTGGTGGCGAAGTCCTTGTCGATCGCCGGGCCGTACATCCCGTCCTCGCTGTGGGTGTAGACCGGGATCTGGGCCAGCAGGGTGGTGCGGTTACCGTCCGGCTCGTGCAGCCGTACGCCGCCACGTCGGTCGGTCTGGATGACCCGCCCGTCGGGCAGCACGTCGAAGCCGATCGGCTCGTTGACGTTGGGCTGCGCGCCGATCACCGTCATCTGGTAGTTGGCCAGCACGGTCGCGCCACAGTCGCCGTCGGTGACGCCGGCCGCCCACTGGATCGCGCCGCCCAGATGAGCGCGCAGGTCAGTGCCGCTGAAGCTTTCCGGGGTTGCGCCGAGTCCGGTGTAGAACGAGCGGCCGCCCTGGTAGTCCTTGCACCAGGTGATGGGGTGGTCGAAACCCATGCTGCCGCCGGCGTACGTCTTCTCGTCCACCGTCGCCAGGACGTGCGAGAAGCCTCGGACGTTGGCCGCGAAGTTGTACCACCGGTCGGTCGTGGTCCACCGCTCGGGCAGCGCGGCCGAGGCCGGGTGCACCCGGTCGGCCACGGTCACCGTGGCGGCGCTGGCCGGCGTCGCCGCGCCGACGGCGCGGGTGCCGAGGACCTCGTCGAGGAAGCTCCAGCCCGGCTCCGCCTCGATCGCCGAGTGCACGCCGACGAAGCCGCCACCGGCGCGGTAGTACTTCTCGAACGCGGCTCGTTGAGCGTCGTCGAGCACATCGCCGGAGGTGTTCAGGAACACCACGGCGCGGAACTGCTTCAGGTGCGGCTCGCGGAACCTGCGGGCGTCATCGGTGACGTCCACGGTGAACCGTCGTTGCTTGCCGAGCTGCCGGATGGCGTCGACACCGGCCGCCGTGGCCGGGTGGGTGCCGTCGGCCGATCGGGTGAAGACGAGCACCTTGTACTGGATGCCGTTGTTGGTCGTTGTTGCTCCGTCCGCCACCGGTGCGGCCTGCGCCGCTGCCGTGTGCCGGGTCCCGGTCGCGACGAGTGTCGCGCCGACGAGGGTGAGGAGACTCAGATAGGTGAGGGCTCTGCGGCCCAACGGTCTGCGCATCGAACCTCGCTCTGATCGGTCAGCTCCGCCCCGGCACACGCGGTGCCGAGGCGGTTGGGGGGTTACCAAACGAGCCTGGCCAGGTCTAACGAGGACGATATTTGCGGCAGACGATAAAGAGAAGAGGTTGGAGGCAGAAGTTCCCGCGAAATCGCCGGGACTTTTGTTCAATACGGGCGAAAGTTACCCCGCGAGGGCTGGACGCTTTGCCTGAGGTGCACACACAGCAGCCGGGCCCCACCGCCGCAGTGGCGATCGGGCCCGGCTGAAAGGGTTGCTACAGGTTCGTGCCGTTGGTGCCGGACGGCTTGCTGCGGGCCGTGGTCGAGGTCGTCGACCCGGTGGTCGACGAGCTGGTGGTCGACCCCGACGAGCTGGAACTGGACTTGGCGCCCGCCGTGGCCGGCGTGCCGGCGAAGGCATCGTCGGCGGAGCTGGACTCGTGCTTGCCGTTCGGGCTCAGCTTCTCGCCCAGCTTCGAGTGGCCGAGCTTGTCCTTGCCCTCGTTGTAGAGCCGGCTGGCCTGGGCCTGGGCTACCCCGGCCGCCTCCTGGACGGTCGGGTGGTCGAGCACCTTGCGACCCTGGACCATCAACTCCTCGTACTTCTCACGGCCGGCACGGGCGCCCAGGACGAACCCTGCAGCCAGCCCGCCAAGGAACATGATCTTTCCGCGCATGGCGGCTCCTCTCGTACCTGACGCGCCGTCGACCCACCCCCGAACCCGGGGGCGGGGCCGACCAGTTCGCGCCTGCGTCCTGTCGTCGGCAGCTAACTACCCATCCTGCTCTCTGCTCATACCTCCTTGTGCCGCGATGGCGATTTGCCCCACACAATCCGATCGGTGCGCCCCGCTGATCGTGAGGGTAACCCCCTGGACCAAGACCCCCCGGAGTCCTGTACTCTTGTGCCCGGCGCACGGCGCGGAGAGATCCGCACCGGGCGGCGGTGCAGTCCCCCGTAGCTCAATTGGCAGAGCAGCCGGCTGTTAACCGGCAGGTTTTTGGTTCGAGTCCAAACGGGGGAGCTTGCTTCTCCAGCACGACATGCCCACCGGCGGCCCGGTGGGCATTCGCCGTTTCGAGGCCGCCCGAGAATGTCCGCTACCAGGGCGTCAGTTGCATCGACACTGCTGGTGCGGCCGGTGGGCGGGGCGGGATCAGATTTCCCGGCTGCCCGCTGTATTCTCGCGTTGCCCATCGTGCTGCTGAGGCGGAGGGCGACGCCGGTAATGAGCGGCCGGTGATCGACAGGGGCGGGATGACTCCGGCCCCGGTGCCGGGGCGGTAGCTCAGCCGGTTAGAGCAGGGGACTCATAATCCCTCGGTCGCGGGTTCGAGTCCCGCCCGCCCCACTCGAAACGGATACCCAAACGGAGGGGTGCAAGTCCGCAAACGCAGGCCACGGCCGTCGTCGTGGCCGGGCGTCAAGCGGCGGCCGGACTTCGTACAGGGTGGTGGATTCGCGGGTCAGTTCTGGCCGGGGCTTGCTACGGGTAGTCCTGCTTCCTTGGCGCAATCGAGCAGCCGCCGGTCGTAGGTGACGAAGGCGGTGAGTGCCGTGCCGGACTCGTTGGTCAGTACCTGGGCGGTGGCCAGGTGGATGGCGTCGAGGCTGCGGAGCGTCGGCTCGGCGAACGCGGCTGCGGTTGCACGGATCGTGCTGTCGATCTCCAGTCGGAACAGCCGTCCGACAGCAGCCGGCACTCCGATCAACGCCTGCGGAGCTGATCGGCGCAGCGCTCTGGGCACTTCCACCTCGACGAGCGCGGAGGAGACCAGCGGCACGTCGTCGTGCTTGTTGAGCCAGGAGACAAGGTCGGCGCTGCATGCTTCCTGCCGCACCAGCTTGACGACGGCGGCGGAATCGAGATAGATCACCAGCGCTCCTCGTCACGCATCGCAGCGAGCGAGGCGGCCACGTCTACACTCTCGTCACCGAGCTTCGGTGGAAGTGGAACAGAGCCCCCTCCGGTGGGGGCGACGGCCCGCCCTGCCGCTACCAGCTTGGCCAGAATCGACCTGTCGTCGCCCACCGGAACAAGTCGAGCGATCGGGTGTCCACGATCGGTGATCTCGACGGTCTCCCCGCCACTCACCCGAGCCAACACCTGGCTCGTGTTCTGGTTTAGCTCCCGGACACCGATGCGTTCCATGGACACGAGTGTAGAACTAAATGTTCTACGGTTCTAGCTCCTGGCGTAATCCGGGCTGTCTGTTCGCTGACCAGGGAGATCAACGAGGCATGCCACGCTAGATCCCGACGCCGCCGACTTGCCGTCAACGTCGAGGCGGATCGATGGCGGTGTGACACCTGACCCGGTCTGGCACCCGCCGCTGACTCGTCTCCGTGCATCCGGCGAGCCGGTCAGCGCAGGAACGCTGTCAGGGTCTGTCGGAACCACGCCGGATCGTCGTGCCAGGGCTGGTGTCCGCCGGCCGGCAGCACGGCCAGCTCAGCCTGCGGAAACAGGGCAGCGTACGCGGCGGCGCAGCTCGGGGGGAGTGCGACGTCGTATTCGCCGGCGACGAGCAGGACCGGTGCCCGGAGGTGGGCGAGGCCGGCTCTGGTCGCCTGCGGGTCAACGGCCCCGGCCGAGTAGTAGATGCCGGCCGCCTCCGCGTTCCGCTGACTCGCCTCTCGGTCGAGTCGAGCCCGGACGTCGGCATCCCATCGGCCGTGCATGAAGGGTTCGATCGCCTGCCAGTCAGCCTCGGTGGCGTCGCCCGACCAGATCCGCTCGAAGGCGGCGAAGGCGGCAGGGAACCAGGGTTCGCTGTGGCGCAGTTCCGCGACCCGGCGACGGTCGGCGTCGGTGACCTCCAGGTCGACCACGCGCGGGCTGGGGGTGACCAGCACGAGACGGCCGATCCGGTCGGGGTGGCGGGCGGCGTATCGCACGGCGAGACCGCCGCCGGCCGAGTGCCCCAGCAGGTCGATCCGCTCCTGGCCGAGATGCGCGCGTAGCGCTTCGACGTCCCCGACGAGCCGGTCGACGCGATACGTCGCCGGGTCCGCCGGGATGGCCGAATCACCGGTCCCACGCAGGTCGAGGCGTACGAGCAGGCGATGGGCCGACAACCCGCCCAGGTCCCCGAGGTAGGCCGAGGACTGCATCGGGCCGCCGGGAAGGCAGATCAGCGGGGCACCCTCGCCAACCTGGTGGTAGGCGAGCCGGGTGCCGTCGGTGCCATCGAAGAAGACCATGCAGGGACCGTACGCGTCGGAAGCCTTTGTCAGGGGGCGGCGGACGGGGCTTGACCCTGACGCAGCGTCAACCCCCCATGCTGCCGGTCATGAGCATTCCACCACCAGCCGGTCGGGCCGAGGGGCTGGCGATCCAGGTACGAAATCTGGCGAAGTCGTTCAAGCAGTTGCCGGTGCTGCGCGGCGTGGACCTCGACGTGGCGCGGGGCAGCATCGTCGCCCTGCTCGGCTCGAACGGGGCGGGCAAGACCACCCTGGTGAAGATCCTGGCCACCCTGCTCAAGGCCGACGCGGGGACCGTCCGGGTCAACGGGTTCGATGTCGGCACCCAGGCCGACGACGTACGCAGGTCGATCAGCCTGACCGGGCAGTACGCGGCGGTCGACGAGATCCTCACCGGGCGGGAGAACCTGGTCCTGGTGGCCCGGCTCCGGCATCTGGCCGCCCCGGGTGCGATCGCGGACGACCTGCTGCGGCGCTTCTCGCTGACCGAGGCGGCCGACCGGCGGGTGGCGACCTACTCCGGGGGAATGCGCCGCCGCCTGGACATCGCGATGAGCCTCATCGGGGACCCGCCGGTGATCTTCCTGGACGAGCCGACCACCGGGCTGGACCCGCAGGCGCGCATCGAGGTCTGGCAGGCCGTCCGGGAACTCGCCGGAGGAGGTACGACGGTGCTGCTCACGACCCAGCATCTCGACGAGGCGGAGCAACTCGCCGACCGCATCGCGATCCTCCACCAGGGTCGGATCCTCGTCGAGGGGACCCCCGACGAGCTCAAGCGGCTGCTCCCCGCACCCGAGGTCGAGTACGTCGAGAAGCAGCCGAGTCTGGAAGACGTCTTCCTCGCTCTCGTCGGCACCGCAACAAAGAAGGCAGACCGATGAACAAGCATCTTCTCGGCGACACCGGGGTCCTGCTGGGCCGCTCGCTGCGCCACATCGCCCGCAGCCCGGACACCATCATCACCACCGCGATCATGCCGATCGCCTTCCTGCTGCTGTTCGTCTACGTCTTCGGCGGCGCGATCGAGACCGGCTCCGAGTCGTACGTGAACTATCTGCTGCCCGGCATCCTGGTCATCACGATCGCCTCCGGTATCTCCTACACCGCCTTCCGGCTCTTCCTGGACATGCAGAGCGGCATCGTCGAACGGTTCCAGTCCATGCCGATCGCCCGGTCCTCCGTGCTGTGGGCGCACGTCCTGACCTCGCTGGTCGCCAACCTGATCTCGCTGGCGGTGGTCGTCGGCGTGGCCTTGGTGGTGGGCTTCCGTACCGGGGCGGGGGTGCTGGGGTGGCTAGCGGTCGCCGGCATCCTGGTCCTGCTAACCCTGGCCCTGACCTGGCTGGCCGTGTTGCCCGGCCTGACCGCGAAGTCCGTGGACGGCGCGAGCGGGTTCGCGTACCCACTGGTGTTTCTGCCGTTCGTCAGTTCGGCCTTCGTACCCACCGGGTCGATGCCCGGCCCGGTCCGGGGCTTCGCCGAGCATCAGCCGGTGACCGCGATCGTCGACGCGATCCGGGACCTGTTCGCCGGGCAGCCGGTGGGTGCCGACATCTGGACCGCCCTGGCCTGGTGCGTCGGTCTCCTCGTCGTCGCCTACCTCCTCGCGGTGCTGACCTACCGGCGTCGGGTCGCCTGAGTCGGCGGTGGAGAGGGGCAGGATCGGAGCATGCTGACGATCGGGCAACTGGCGGCGTACGCCGGGGTCACCGTGCGCGCGGTGCGGCACTATCACCAGGTAGGGCTGTTGCCCGAGCCGGAACGGGATTCCTCCGGCTACCGACGGTACGGCGCCAAGGCGGTCGTGTCGCTAGTGAAGATCCGTACCCTGGCCAACGCCGGTGTGCCGTTGGCCCGTATCGGTGAGTTGCTCGACGCCGACCCTGCGGCCTTCGCCGACGCGATCCGGACCATCGACGAGCGGTTGCGGGACCAGATCGAGCGGTTGGAGACCAGCCGCAGGCAGATCGCGCAACTGGTCGGCGGGGACCGGCTGACCCTCCCACCGGAGGTCGCCGCCTACCTCGACCGGCTCCGCGAGCTGGGGGTGTCGGAACGGGTGGTGGAGGGGGAGCGGGACGGCTGGATCCTGGTCGCCGCCCGCTGGCCCGAACGGATAGCCGAATTCATGCCCGGCAAGCTGGCCCAACTCGATGACCCGCAGGTCGTCCGGCTGTACCGGGTGCTGTCGGAGATCTTCGACGACGAGCCGGGGGAGACCGACGACCCCCGGCTGGCGGAAGCCGCCGACATCATGGTGGGCCTGGCCGAGCAGGCGTACCGCTCCGGCGAGATCCTCAGCGACGAGACGTACGACGAGTTGCCGAATGACCTCGTCGACGCCCTGGCCGTGGAGTCCGACCCCAGGGTGCAGCGGCTATGGAACCTGCTGCGCGAGCGCGGCTGGGCCGGATGGAACCGGATGGAGCCGCTGCAACGGCGCTGACTCCAGCCCGTCAGCGGCGGGTCTTCGGCAGGTCGAACTGGTCGGCGCGGCGGCAGTCCCGCTGGTTGCCGATAGCCTCCGGCCCCAGCCGGTCCAGCACCGCCCGGGCCCGGTCCCGACCCCGGTTCCAGGCGTACCAGGGGTCCGGTTCGGCCAGGTCGTTCGCGATCCAGCTCAGCGTGCAGCGGCGTACCGGATCGGGCAGGGCGGCCAGGGCGGGCGTGGCGTCGGCGGAGAGGGCGCGCAGGTACCAGGCGTCGATGCGGCCGGTCTCCTGGTACCGGGCGACATTGCGCCGGGCCGCGTAGTCCTCCGGGTTGAGCACCGCCAGACCCAGCAGCAGCACCACCGCGAGTGCCGTGGCCAGCCGGGGGATCCAACCGCCGCGCCAGCGTACGCCGGCCACCAGGATCATCAGGAAGACCGCCCCGAGCAGCAGCTCGAAGGCCATCACGAAGATCCGTTCGCCGGTGAAGCTGTAGACCTTCTGGTATGTGTACATCCGCGACAAGGCGGACACCACGATGACCACGGTCAGGGCGCTGAGCAGGCCGAGCAGGACCCGCAGCAGCACCCGGTCGAGGTGCCGCTCCCGCCGGGCGAAGCGGGTCACCCCGCCGAGCACCGCCAGGGTCAGCACGGTCACCACGACCAACTGCCAGAAGCCGCTGCGGGCGTACTCGGCGTAGCTGAGGCCGGTGGTCTGCAACACATGCCGCTGCCCGCCGAAGAGGACGGTGAACTGCACCGCCACGAAGCCGCCGAACAGGGCGGTCAGCGCGGCGATCGGCGGCGCCCACTCCAGCAGGCCGAGCCGACGGTTGGTGGGCCGGTCCACCCCGGACAGATCCGGTGGCGCGGCGAGCGTGTAGACGGCGGCCACCGCGATCAGGCCGCCCACGGCCGCCAGGAACAGCCACCGGAACACACCACTGACACTGATCTCGGGCAGCAGCGCGCCGAGGGCCTGCGAGAAGGCGGCGTCGGCCGACGACAGCAGGGGACCGAAGACCACCAGGACGATCACGGTGGCGACCACCGAACCGACCACCCGGCGTACGCTGCCGGGACTGCCGGGGGCCCGCAGGTGTCGGCGTACCCAGGGCAGCCCGCGCAGCCCGGCTATCGGTGCGGCCACCACACTGAACAGGATCGACCGCACCCGTCGCCCACCCACGATGGCCAGGGCGGCGCAGCCCAGTGCCCCCAGCACACAGAAGGTCACCAGCCACCAGGCGTTTCGGAAGGTCAGCACGGCGAGCAGGGCCACGGCGGCACCGGCCCAACCGGCCCGGACCCACCGTTCGGTAGGGGCAAGCTCGGCGGTGTGCTGCCGGACCGCCAGAACGACCGCGACCGTGAGCACCAGCCCACCGAGGAACCAGCCGATGCCGGTACGACCCAACGGCACGAAGGCCGCCACCCCCAGCGCCCCGACCAGCACGGCCAGCGGGGTGGCCAGGTGACCGGTCGTCTGCGGGCCGGGCCACACCCGGTCGAAGAAGGTCGGCGGCGGGGGCGTCGGCTTGAAGGCGTACGCCGGACCGGGCGGCGGATACGAACCCGGGAACCCACCCGGCTTCGCCGCCCCCGGCCGCCCCGCGGGCGCAAGCTGACCGGGGGATGAGGGCTGCCCGGCGGGGGTTGTCGTGGTCGGCGCAGCGGCCGGTGGTGCATCAGCAGCCGGTGTGGTCGTGGAGGGTGTGGTGGTGGCCGGTGTCCGCTGCGCGGGCGGCGCGGCTACGGTGGCGGGCTCGCCTTCCTGCACCAGCGGTAGGAAGATCGCGTAGCCCCGGGTGCCGGGTGGCACCTGCACCGGGATCGCCCAGGCGGGCTGGTCGGTCGGACCGGGCCACACGATGGAGGGCAATCCTTCGGTGGCCGGTACGACCAGCAGGCGGGGGGCCGCCCCGGCGGGATCCGCCGGGACGGCGACGGTCGGAGCAGGGGCCTCGCGGGACTCCCCGACGGCATCCGGGGACGGCTCGACCGGTGGCGGCTCGGACACCGCACCTCCTTGGACGACGATTGCCGTCACTCTAGGCGCGGACGCACATTCTCGACGCCCCGTGTCGCCGAGCATGTGCCGCGCCGCAACCCCGCCGGACGCGCCACCACGCCGGAGGACTCCACCCCTAGCTGCGACCCCGGTCGTCGAGGGTGAGGGGAGCACGCCCGTGCACCGCGTACCGGATGTGGGTGATCTGCGGCGCGGACACGACCCGGGTCGGGGTCAGTTCGATGGCCTCGAAGTCGGCCAGGTCCAGGTCGGCGTCGAACAGCCGCATCCCGGTGCCCAGCACCACCGGCGCGATGTGCAGCTCGAACTCGTCGAGCAGACCGGCGCGCAGGACCTGCCGGAACAGGCTGCCGCCCCCGGAAACCGCCACGTCCCTGCCACCCGCGGCGGCCCGTGCCTGGGCCACCGCGCTGGCGACGCCGTCGGTGACGTACGTGAAACTGGTGCCACCCTTGCGCACCAGCGTCGGGCGGGGTCGGTGGGTGACCACGAAGACCGGTGCCCGGAACGGCGGCTCGTCGCCCCACGGCACCTCACCGCCGTCGGCCATCCGGCGACCCATCACGTACGCGCCGGCTGCCTCGAACGACTCGGCCAGGATGTCGGAGTTGACGTCCTGCGCGCCACCGGCGAAGCCCTGCCGTTCCCGCCAGGACATCGCCTCGGTGGCCCAGCGGGTCACCCGGAAGAAGCCGTGGCTCTCCGCCGAATGCAGCCAGTCACCGTCGCCGTCATGCCGGGGGCCGGCGTAGAAGCCGTCCAGCGACACCGACATCTGCGCGGTCACCTTGGTCATCTCGTTCCTCTCGGTCTAGCGACACCCGCCACGGGTGCCCGCCCGCCGATGGATCGGAGCCGAACCGACGCCAACTACCGCGATTGACTGTGATCTGAATCACCGACACGGACCTCGTTGCGACGCCGCTGTCTGCCTGGAGACAGAGACGTTCGCGCCGCCGGGTGGACCGTCATCATTCGGTGAGAGATCCGCTGCTCGTGGACTCGTGCCTCAAGACGGAGGAGCCGATGAGGACACTGTCCCTACGACGGTCGGCCGCCACACTGGCCGCCGCACTGGTCGCCACGCTCGCTGTTGCCCTGCTGCCCGCCACGCCGGCGCTCGCACTGCCCTCAGGTGCCGGCTGGTCGGCCTCGTGGAGCTACTACCAACCGAACGCCTACCAGTACTCCGGCACACTGCCCGGGGTACGCCTGACCGGTTACGCCACCGACAACGCCGGCACCTCGGCCACCCTCGGCACCATCGAGGACACCGCAGCGGACGGACGCTGCGCCCGGGTGATGCTGTACGCGTACGGTGTCGGCTACATCGCCGACCGCACCACCTGCGGTAACGGCAGCTACCTGACATACAACACGGTCAGCTACGACCAGGGGCTGTTGGTGATCGTCTACCGGATGATCGACGGAACGAACACCAACGACAAGGGTTTCTACATGTTCATCCCCGGCTCGGCCACCGATTCGGGGCTGCGCACCGTCGGGACCGGGGCCAGCTGGTCGTACTACACCTCCACGGCGTACCAGTACACCGTCACCCGATCCGGCGTCAGCCTCATCGGATACGGCGTCCACCAGGCGGGGGATCTGCGTTCCTCGCTGAACACGGTGGAGAAGACCGCCGTCGCCAAGGGGGCGTGCGCCAGCGGGACGGTCACCGGCGGGACGACCGTCAGCGGCAGCACCTGCCTCAACGGTGGCACCACCTCCTTCCACCGCAACGACCACAGCTACAACCTGGAGGCGTCCGCCTGCTACAAGCCTCTTCTCGGTACGCAGCGCTGCCTGGCGGTGAACATCCCCGAGCCCTGGTGACCCCTGCACTGCGACCAGAGTCAGTTGCGGCGGCAGCCCGGCGGAGCAGGTGCCGGCGTTCGGGGTCGCTGCCGGCGAGCTCCGCCGCCCGCCGCCAGGCCGTTGCCGCGCCGGCCCGGTCGCCGGCCAGCTCCAGCAGGTGCGCGCGGACGGCGTGCAGCCGGTGGTGCCCGGCGAGGATGCCCGATTCCAGGTGCGCCAACAGGGCCAGCCCAGCGGCCGGGCCGTGCACCATGCCCACCGCCACGGCCCGGCTCAGGGACGCCACCGGGTTGGGTGCCAGGCGTTCCAGCAGCTCGTACAGGGCCAGCACCTGCGGCCAGTCGGTCTCCTCAGTGGTCGATGCCTCGGCGTGCACGGCGGCGATCGCGGCCTGGATCTGGTACGGCCCCGGGGTCGAGGCGGTCAGGGCCTGCTCCACCAGCGCGCTGCCCTCGGCGATGGCCCTCCGGTCCCACCGGCGGCGGTCCTGCTCGGTCAGCGGCACCAACTCGCCGTCCGGGCCCACCCGGGCGGCGGACCGGGCCTCGGTCAGCATCATCAGCGCGAGCAGGCCGGTGGTCTCCCCGTCCTCGGGCAGCCGGTCGTGCAGTCGGCGGGTCAGCCACAGCGCCCGCCGGGTCAGGTCGGGCCGGTGCAACTGCGGGCCGCTGCTGGCGCTGTAGCCCTCGTTGAAGATCAGGTACAGCACCTGGCGGACCGCAGCCAGCCGGGCGCTCTGCTCAGCCTCCGGCGGCAACTCGAACCGGGCACCCACCTGGCGCAGCCGCTGCTTGGCCCGGAAGATCCGCTGGGCCATGGTCTTCTCCGGCACCAGGAAGGCCGCCGCGACCTCCGCCGTGGTCAGTCCGCCCAGGGCCCGCAGGGTCAGGGCCACCTGCGCCTCGGCCGGCAACGCCGGATGGCAGCAGAGCAGGAACAACTCCAGCAGGTCGTCGCGGGGCGGGTCGGCGTCCGAGGGCGGGCCGACCAGCGCGTCACGCGGGGTGGCGTCGAGCACCGTACGCTCGCGGCGTGCCCGGGCGGCCTCGGAGCGCACCTGGTCGACGTAGCGGCGGGCGGCCACGGTGTGCAGCCAGGCCGCCGGATGCTCCGGTACGCCGTCGCGCGGCCAGCTCTCCACGGCGGCGACGATCGCCTCCTGCACGGCGTCCTCGGCTGCGGTGAAGTCGCCGTAGCGGCGCACCAGCACGCCGAGCACCTGGGGGGACAGGCGGCGCAGCAGTTCGGCGGCGTGCTCGTCGAGGCTCAGTGGTCGGCCCCCTCGTGGGTCATCAACGGCCACATCTCGATGCCGCCGCCGAGGCCGGGGGCGAACCGCAGACCCGGGTACGACCGGGCGATCTCCAGCGCCCGTTGCTCACTGTCGACATCGACCACGAAGTACGACCCGACGTACTCCTTCGCCTCCAGGTACGGCCCGTCGGTGACCACCGGGGTGTCCCCGGTCATCCGCACCGAGCGGGCCGGGGAGTCCAGCCCCTGCACGTCGACCAGTTCACCCCGGGCGCGCAGTTCCTCGTTGAAGGCGTTCACCTCGCCGATCAACGCGGCCAGGTCGCCGCCGGGCAGGCTGCCCCAGATCTGCTCGTTGCCATAGATCAACATCAGGTACTTCACCGGGAATCCTCCGAAGTGTCAGCAAGGCGACAGGATGTCAGGGCCTGCCCCGATGCACTGTTGTAACAGGTCAGAAGGCTGCGGATGGCGGGCCCACATCCGACTCTTCACGGCCGTACGGGGACAGCAGGCCCTCCGCCGGATCGCCTGCATCATGCCCGACAGCGATGTCGCCACCCCTCAGCCCGCCAGGTTCCGCCCCCGCGTGTCAGCCGATCCCGGCCGTCGACGCGCGCCGCCGCTGGGCCGTGGTGACCCCGAACCAGGAAGGAGCGCCTGATGGCCGCTCCCACGGTGACCGCCTCTCTCCATTCGACCACCTACGCCCCCGGTGCCCAGATGCTGCTCACGGTCGCCTACGGCGACCCCGACCCGAAGACCTTCACGGTCACCCTGGTGGTCACCGACGACCAGGGCAACAGCAGCGCCCCGGTCACGGTCAGCGCCGTCATCGACCCCCTGACCCTGACCGTCACGGACGACTCGGACCGTACCTGGACCCGGGTGTCGGACAACGGTGCCGTGGCCGTGTTCCGGGCGGTGGCCTGATGCCCCGGGTAACCTCCGGGCAGGGCGACGGACTGTTCGCCCGGGCCCTGTCGCAGTACCGGACCCTGGGCTTCGGGGTGAACATCCAGCTCGCCTCCGAACTGGACACCGACAACGAGTTCGGCACCACCGAAAACGGCAGGGCGTACACCTGGGCGCAGTCGGACGCCCGGGCGGTGACGTACATCGTCGACTGGTTCCGAGACAAGGGGCCGCCCTCGGGGAGCACCTTCTCGGTTGGATCCGGGGGCTTCAACCGGGCCTCCTTCACCCGGACCCATCCGGAGTCGTTGATGTCGCGGCTGGACTACCTGCAATGGAACGTGTACGCGACGAGCGCCTCGGACACTGCCCTGGCCCGGTTCCGCCGTACCAAGGACTGGGCGGTGGCCGATCTGGGGCCGGTGGCCCTGTCCCGGCGGGTGATCGTCGCCGAGTGGGGGGCCCGGGTGGCCGAGATCCCGGACCAGGCGGCCTGGATAGCCACCGTGCCGGCCGCGATCGCCCGGCTCAACGCGGAGCGGGGGCCCTTCTTCGCCCGGACCAACTACTTCAACTCCGGCTGGGGCACCTTGAGCCCCAAGGCTCCCGGGCTGGCCGCGTTGCGTGCCGCGTACGCCCAGCCGCCGTACGTCTGAGCAGGTAGCCGGCCTCGGAGGCCAACCGCTTCACGGTCGCCCGCCGGTTCTGCACCGGCGGGCGACCTTGACATTGAGCCTCCTTGGTTGCATGGTTAGTTACATGAGTAATGAACCAGCCAACCAACATGGTGTGGCGGGGGAGTGATGGAGGACGGCCGGCCGATCTTCCAGCAGATCGCGGAGCTGCTGGAGAACTCGATCCTGGACGGGACCCTGGCCGAGGAGAGCCAGGTGCCCTCGACGAACGAGTTGGCGGCCTTCCACCGGATCAACCCCGCGACCGCCGCCAAGGGCGTCAACAAGCTGGTCGACGACGGAACGCTCTACAAGAAACGAGGAATCGGGATGTTCGTCTCCTCCGGCGCCCGCGCCAAGCTGCGCGCCCGGCGCCGTGACGAGTTCGCCCGGCAGTACGTGCAACCGCTGGTGACCGAGGCACGCAAGCTCGGCATCGATCCGGCCGAACTCAAGAACATGATCGATACCTGGGAGGAGACCCGATGAACCCGGTGGTCACCGTCACCGACCTCACCAAACGGTACGGCGAGGTCGTCGCGCTGGACCGGGTCAGCTTCACGCTGGCGGAGAACCGCATCTACGGCCTGCTGGGGCGCAACGGTGCCGGCAAGACGACCCTGATGCAGCTCCTCACCGCCCAGATCTTCGCCACCAGCGGGAAGATCGCGGTCTTCGGGGAGCACCCCTACGAGAACGAGCGGGTGCTCTCCCGGATCTCCTTCATCAAGGAGAGCCAGACCTACCCCTCGAACCTGGCCGTCAAGCACGTACTCCGGGCCGCCGCCCTGGTCCATCCCAACTGGGACGAGGAGTACGCCCAGCAGTTGGTCGAGGACTTCCGGCTGCCGCTGCAGCGCAACGTCCGCAAGCTGTCGCGGGGAATGCTCTCCTCCCTGGGCATCGTCGTCGGGCTGGCCGCCCGGGCCCCCTTGACCTTCTTCGACGAGCCCTACCTGGGCCTGGACGCGGTGGCCCGGCAGATCTTCTACGACCGGCTGCTGGCCGACTTCGCCGAGCACCCGCGCACCATCGTGCTCTCGACCCACCTGATCGACGAGGTCAGCGACCTGATCGAGCACGTCCTGCTGATCGACCAGGGGCGCCTGCTGCTGGACGCCGAGACCGACGAACTGCGCGGCCAGGTGGTCATCGCCTCCGGGCCGGCCGACGCGGTCGACGAGTTCGCCCGCGGCGGCACCGAACTGCACCGGGTACGCCTCGGTGCGACGGTGCGGGCCACCGTACGCGGTGAGTTCGGGCCGGCCGAGCGCGACCGGGCCCGTGCCGCCGGAGTGGACCTGACCGCCTCTTCCCTGCAAGACATCGTCGTACGCCTGACCACCTCGACACACTCCGCAGCAGACGCCGGCAGTGTCGTCACGGCCGACAAGGAGGTCGTCGGATGAACCGCACCCTGACCGTCGCCCGGATGCAGTTCGTGGCCTGGCGCACCGTGGTCGGCTGGCCGTGGGGGATCCTCGCCCTCAGCTTCCTGATCAACCTGGCCCTGTTCAGTGCCATCGGTGAGAAGGAGGACTTCGAGCCCATCACCGGCGGCTCGATGAGCATCTACGTGGTGATGTTCGTGGCCAGCATCAGTGCGATCACCATGGACTTCCCGTTCGCCATGGGGCTGGGTGTCTCCCGCCGCAGCTTCTACCTCGGCAACGTGCTCCACTTCGTCGCGCAGGCCGTCGTCTATGCGGGGGTGCTCTACCTGCTGGCCGTGATCGAGGAGGCCACCGACGGCTGGGGAGTGAACCTGCGCTTCTTCGGCATTCCCTTCCTGATGGTCGACAACCCGATCCTGCGGTACCTCGGCTTCGCCATCCCCTTCCTGCTGCTCGGTTTCCTCGGCATCGCCATCGCCGTGGTTTTCAAGCGCTGGGGGATGAACGGGATGCTCACCCTGTCGGCGGCGACCCTGGTGGGTCTCGGTGGCGCCGCGGTGCTGGTCACCTGGCAGGGCTGGTGGTCGGCGATCGGCGGCTGGTTCGCCGACCAGTCCGGTGCCGCCCTCCTGGTCGGCTGGCCGGCCCTGCTGACCCTGCCCCTGGCCGTGATCAGCTACCTGATCATCCGCCGCGCCACCCCCTGACGAAAGAAAGGGCCCCTTGTTAACGCCTGCGGTAGAGCAGGGGCCCCCTTTTAACAGCACGACCGGTTGAACACGACGACCGGCTGTGCACCGGAGGACGCGACGGCTCACCGTGGGCAACGGGGGCGGCCCCTCCCGATCGGGTTTCGGGAGGGGCCGCGCGGTGGGTGCGGTCAGCGCCAGGTGTCCGTCAGGCTGAGCGAGCCGGACGCGGTGGCGGTGCGATCGGCACCCGACTCCCAGATCACCTGCCCGGAGTCGGTGCGCTTGACGTACTTGTAGGAGAAGGCGGTACCCGCCGGCAGGGTCAGCTGCCCGGTCCAGACCGGGTACGCCGAGGGCGAGAGCCGGACCCCCTTGGCCGGATCCCAGCCACCCAGGGCGGGCAGGTCCCCGACGACGTAGAGGTGCTGACCCAGCACGGTGGTGGCGGTGGCCTGGAAGGAGACCGTGGCCTGGCTGGGCGGGCTGGCGGCCGGTTGGTTCCAGCTCACCGAGAAGGCCTGCCCGCCGGTGCCGGTGCGGTTGGGGTCGTTCTCCCACTGCACGCCACCGTTGCCGACCTTGACCAGCTTCCACTCGAAGGCGGTACCGGCCGGGAGGTCGACCGACCCGCTCCAGGTCGGGTAGCTGCCCGAGGTGGTGGACAGCTTCACCCCGTTGGCCGGGTTCCAGGAACCCAGCTGCGGGACCGACCCGACGACGTACACCTCCTGGCCCGGGTTGGTGGTGACCGTGGCGGTGAACCGGGTCGACCCGGCCGGCTGCGAGGGGCTGGCCGTCGGGGTCGGGGAAACGGTCGGGGAAGTGGTGGGAGTGACCGTCGGAGTGGCCGTCGGGGTCGGGCCGTCCAGGCGGGCCTCGACGTGCAGGGCCACCGCCTGATCCGCCAGGATGGCGGCGGTGAAGCTGCCACCGGAGACGGTCACCGCGCCGCCCGGACAGGCCCCGGTGGACCGGTCGTACGCGCCCCTACCCACGTTGCAGTACCGGCCGTCCGGCAGGGAGGTGCTGAAGCTGCGGCTCCAGGTGCTGCCGGTGGCGTTGAAGGCGGCGTACCCCCGGTTGCCCCGGGCGAAGGCCAGCCGGCCGTTGCCGTCGGTGACCACCGAGCCGATGCCGGTGCCGGCGACCGCGTTGCGGAAGCCCGGCATGCCGGCCACCCCGGCGTCGCGGTGCTCGCAGATCCAGGCGCTGCTGGTGCAGTCCGTGGCCAGGGTGGTGCCGTTGGAACTGCTCGGCGGGCCCTGCCCGTGCACCGAGCCGAAGGCGTAGCTCGACATCAGCTGGGGTCGGCCGTACGGGTGGGCCATCATGAAGGTGTCCGCCAGGTAGTAGCGGGCGCCGTTCTTGTAGGTGAGGGTCGGGTTCTCCCGCTGGGTGTCATGGTTGTCGATGAACACCACGGCCTGCTGCCCGGTCAGACCACCGTAGTCGGGCAGGTTGCCCAACTGCGCGATGTTGCCGTCCCGGAAGGCCGACGAGACCGCCCGCTGGTAGTCGAAGTTGGTCACCCCGCCGTACGGGGCGTACGCGGTGTAGGGGATCGTGCCGTCGCCGTACACCTCGTGGAACAGGTCCGGACGGCCGCCGAAGCCGGGCACGTCACGCAGCCGGTTGATGATGTCGGCCAGGTGCGACTCCTGGACGTGCTTGGCCGCGTCCACCCGGAACCCGGCCACCCCCAGGTCGATCACCGCGTTCATGTACTTGGCGATCTTCCGCCGGACCTCCGGGTCGGCGGTGTTGAGGTCGGCCAGGTCGAGCAGCTCGCAGTCCTGGACCTCCTGCTTGTTGCCCCAGTTGTTGATCCTGCGATAGCAGGGCCCGAAGTCGGCGTAGCCGTAGCTGTCCCCGGAACCGTCGTTGAACAGGTTCGGGTAGCTGTACTTGCCGTAGACCGTGCCGGCGCTGCCGGGGCCGCTGTTGGTCGAGCCGGTGCCGCTCATGTGGTTGAGCACCATGTCCACGTAGATCTTCACGCCCTGGGCGCGGCAGCGCTCGACCATGTCGACGAACTGGGCCTTGGTGCCGCGCCGGGTGGCGTCCAGCCGGTACGACACCGGCTGGTAGTCCTGCCACCACGGGTAGGTGGCGCCCTCGGCGCTGGGCAGCACCACGTGTTCCTGGGGCGGGGAGACCTGCACGCCACCCCAACCGTTGGGGCCGAGATTCGACTCGCACTCCTCGGCGACGGAGTCCCACCGCCACTGGAACAGGTGGACGATGGCGTCGCCGTTGGCGCGTACCTCGGCTGCGCTGGCGGGGGCGGTGCCGGCGGCGGCGACGGCTAGACCGGCCGCGACAAGTGTCGCGGCCAGGGCCGCGGGTATCGCGGCGCGGGGACGGGGAACTCGCACGGGCCCTCCTCGGGGGACGGTCAGGCAGAGGTGGTGATGACCAGGGTTTCCTGCAAGTTATGCAAGAACTTGCGGTGATGCGTGACCGTAACAGGGCCATCGATGCTTGGGAACCTCTGATTCACAAGTCGTTCGTATGGGGAACAAGCCCTTGCGGACCGCTGCAATCACTGCAAAGATTTGCGTCCACTTCGCTCGGAACAACCGGAGACTCACCCCGGGAGCGGCGACCCGCCGTGCCCGAACCCAGATGGGCCCACACCGCCGGCACAAGTCGGGGTGGTGGGGCCGTGGGCTTTCTATGCTCGACCTCATGGAACTGCGGATCTTCACCGAGCCCCAGCAGGGGGCTACCTATGACGACCTGCTCGCCGTGGCCCGGCGTGCCGAGGAGACCGGCTTCGGCGCCTTCTTCCGCTCGGACCACTACCTGAAGATGGGGTCGGTCAGTGGCGATCCCGGCCCCACGGACGCCTGGACGACCCTGGCCGGGCTGGCCCGCGACACCCGGTCCATCCGGCTCGGCACCCTGATGACCGCGGCGACCTTCCGGTTCCCCGGTCCGCTGGCGATCACGGTCGCGCAGGTCGACCAGATGAGCGGGGGACGGGTAGAGCTGGGCATCGGCACCGGCTGGTACGACGCCGAACACAGCGCGTACGGCATGCCCTTCCCGGCCCTGGGGGAGCGGTTCGACCGGCTGGAGGAGCAGCTGGCGATCATCACCGGGATGTGGCGGACCCCCTCCGGTCAGACCTTCGACTACACCGGCCGCCACTACCAGGTCAGCGACTCACCCGCGCTGCCCAAGCCGGTGCAGCAGCCACACCCGCCGATCCTGCTCGGCGGCAAGGGCGCGAAGCGTACCCCCCGACTGGCCGCCCGCTACGCCGACGAGTTCAATCTGCCGTTCGTCTCGATCGCCGACACCGAGGCCCAGTTCGAGCGGGTCCGGGCCGCCTGCCAGGGCATCGACCGGGACCCGACCGAGCTGGTCTGGTCCAACGCGCTGGTGCTGTGCTGCGGCAAGGACGAGGCCGAGGTGGCCCGCCGGGCCGCCGCCATCGGCCGGGAGCCGGACGAGCTGCGCGAGAACGGCCTGGCCGGCACCCCCGCCGAGGTCGTCGACAAGATCGGCCAGTACGCCGCCGTCGGTAGCCAGCGCATCTACCTCCAGGTGCTGGACCTGGGCGACCTGGACCACCTGGACCTGGTCGCCGCCGAGGTGATGCCCCAGCTCTGAACTCAGCGCGACGACGAGCGCAGCACGGTGTCCAGCCGACCGTCCCGATCACTGTCCAGGTAGGTGACGTCCGGTACCCCGTCACCGTCGAGGTCGAACTGCACCACATCGGCCACCCCGTCGCCGTCGACATCGGTGACGACCTGCACGGAGCCGTCCAGATGTCGACTGACGATCGACCGGCCGCCGCCCGGAAGGCGGGGCGGCGGCCCGGGGGTCGGCACCGGCGTCGGCGCCGGTGCGGGCGTCGGGTTCGGCTGCGGGCCCGGCTGGCTAGCCTCCACCGAGGCGTACGCCCCGGTCGGGCCGCTGGCCGGCTCGACCCCGCTGCCGCCCGGATCGATCTCCTCCTCGGAGGGGTACACATCGCCCCTGGGGGCGGGATCACGGTAGCTGCTCATCGGCGTAGGGTTCCCCGACGAAGCCGGCGGTAACCGTCGGCGCGGCGAAGGGGGGCGCAGTGCCGACGCACCGCAACTGGGCCGGCAACATCCAGTACTCCGCCCGGGCCTACCACCGGCCCACCTCGGTCGAGGAACTGGCGGCCCTGGTGGCCGGCAGCGACCGGATCCGGGCGGTGGGCAGCGGACACTCCTTCAACCGGCTCGGTGACACCACCGGAGACCTGGTCACCCTGGCCGGACTGCCGCAGACCGTGCACCTGGACGAGGAACGCGCCACCGTCGAGGTCCCGGCCGCGATGCGCTACGGCGACCTGGCCACCTGGCTGCACGAGCGGGGGTACGCCCTGGCCAACCTGGCCTCCCTGCCGCACATCTCGGTGGCCGGTGCGGTGGCCACCGGCACCCACGGCTCCGGCGAGCGCATCGGCAACCTGGCCACCGCGGTAGCCGCCCTGGAACTGGTCACCGCCACCGGCGAACTGCGTACCGTGCACCGGGGCAGCGACGACTTCGCCGCGATGGTGGTCTCCCTCGGCGCCCTGGGCATCGTCACCCGGGTCACCCTGGACGTGCTGCCCACCTTCGACCTGCGCCAGTACGTCCACCTCGACCTGCCTCGCGCGGCCTTGGACGAGGCGCTCGGGTCCGCGTACAGCGTCAGTGTCTTCACCGACTGGCGCTCGACCCGCGGCACCCAGGTCTGGCGCAAGCAGCTGGCGGAGGCCCCCGCGCCCCCGGCGGGCTGGCTCGGCACCACGGCGGCCGACCGGCCCTGGCATCCGGTGCCCGGGATGCCCCCGGCCAACTGCACCGAGCAGCTCGGCGCGGTCGGGCCCTGGCACGAGCGGCTGCCGCACTTCCGGCTCGGCTTCACCCCCAGCAGCGGCGAGGAGCTGCAATCCGAGTACCACCTGCCCCGGGCCTGCGCCGCCGAGGCCCTGGCCGCCCTGGACGAGGTGGCACCCCTGATCGCCCCGGTGTTGCAGATCAGCGAACTGCGCACCATCGCCGCCGACACCCTGTGGCTAAGCCCGCAGTACGACCGCGACAGCCTGGCGGTGCACTTCACCTGGATCGCGGACACCGCACAGGTGCTGCCGGTGGTCGCCGAGGTGGAACGGGCCCTGGCCCCCTTCGCGCCCCGCCCGCACTGGGGCAAGGTCTTCACCACCGCCCCCGAGGACATCGCCGCCACCTACCCCCGCTGGCCCGACTTCGCCGCCCTGCTGCACCACCTCGACCCCACCGCCAAGTTCCACACCTCCGCCCTCAACCCCCTCTTCCCCCGCTGACCCTCACCCCTCCCTCCCGCCCCTCGCTCCCCGCCCCCGCCCCCGCCCCCGCCCCGCCCTCGCCCCGCCCCGCCCCGCCGCGTCGATCTTGCACTTTTGGTCGCCGATACGCCCGTTTCATGGCATTTGCACCGACAAAAAGTGCAAGATCGACGGTGCTGTGGGCGTGCGGTGGGCGTGCGGTGCGGTGGGCGTGCGGTGCTGTGGGCGGTGCCAGGGGGTGGGGTCAGTGGCCGGCGGTGACCTGGTCGCGGAGGTGGCCGCGTTGGACGGCGCGGCTGATGTCGCTGGGGGAGACGATGCCGACCAGTTGGCCCTCGACGACCACCAGGGCTCGGCCGTCGGCGCACTCGCTCAGGCGGGGCAGCAGGTCGGTGAGTTGCTCGTCGGGGGAGGCGAGGACCAAGTCATCGGCCCGGCAGGCCACCGCCGCCAGGGTGGTGCTGCCGCGCTGGTCGCCCGGCACGCCGCGGACCCGGTCCAGGGTGACCAGGCCGATCGGCCGCCCGTCCTCGGTCAACGGCAGCGCGGTGTGCCGGTACGCGAACAGGTAGTTGTCGACGAAGTCCGCCACGGTCAGTTCACCCGAGGCGGTCTGCGGCTGCGGGGTCATCACCTCGCCCACCCGTACCCCACGCAGCGCGTCACCCACCCGGGCCTGCCGTTCCTCCATGCCGGCCGCGCCGATCAGGAACCAGCCGATCAACGCCAACCAGAGCCCACCGAAACCGGCGCCGGTGAGGAACCGGAACAACCCCAGCCCGATCAGCAGTACGCCGAGCACCCAACCCGCCCGGGCCGCCACCACCGAGGCGCGGGTCCGGTCCCCGGTGGCCTTCCACACCGCCGCGCGCAGCAACCGCCCGCCGTCCAGCGGCGCCGCCGGCAGGATGTTGAACAGCGCCAGCAGCAGGTTGATGCCGGCGAGCCAGGCCATCGCGCCCAGCAGCAGCCCGTGCACCCCCGCCACCCCGAGGACCATCGCGATCACCCCGAAGAACGCCCCGATGATCAGGCTGACCAGCGGTCCGACTCCGGCGATGCGCAGCTCCGCACCCGGGGTACGGGCCTCGCCCCGTAGTTCGGCGACCCCACCGAAGAGCCACAGGGTGATCCCCTGCACGTCCAGCCCGTTGCGCTTGGCCACCACCGCGTGGGACACCTCGTGGGCGAGCAGGCCCAGGAAGAAGACCACCGCCGCCGCCAGACCCGCGAAGACGTACGCGAGCGCCGAGCGGCCCGGGTACGACACCGGGAACAGGTTCGCCGACAACCCCCACCAGATCAGCGCGAAGATGAACAGGACACTCCAGTTCACGCCGACCGGTACGCCCGCGATCCGACCGAGCCCGAAACTCGCCCTCATGCCTGGGTGATACCCCCGGAGGCTAAACCCATGCCGTACGTCGGGTGGGCGACCTGCTCACCGCAGCGATCGATGGCGTTTCGCCTCCGCTGCTCGACCAGCTCCGATGGTCAGTCGGCGGTCCCGGCCGGGACGACCCAGGTGGTGGGCTGGCCGGTGATCGCGGTGATCATGTCGTAGTCGCCGTCGTAGTGCAGCACGGTGGCACCGTGCCGCTCTGCGGTCGCGCCGATCACCAGATCAGCCATCGGGAGGGCCCGGTGATTGCCCTTGTGCAGTGCCTGGAGCTGGACTTCGACCGCTCGGTCCCAGACCTCGTCCGGCGTGGCAAGCCAGTGGAAGCCACCGAGCAGCCAGCGCGCCCGCTGAGCTTCCTTGACCGTCCGTGCGCTCTGAATCACCTCGATCTCGATCGCGCCACACACCGCCAACAGTCCGCGCTCGGACAACTCATCGAGCACCGGCGCGACGGCCGGCTTGGGCCAGCGGGCAAGCGCGGACTTGTCGAGCAGGTACAGCTCTCGACTCATGCAGCATCCGGCGTCGAGTCGGGGTGGCCGGTGAGGTCCGGCAGACCGCCGCTCTTGAGCCAGTCGGCGAACTCACGCCTTTTCTCCCGATCGACGGCGGCCTTCAGGGCCGCGTTGACGGTCGCCTTCTTCGTGGTCGTGCCGAAGATCTTGGCGGCTTCGGCAAGCAGTTCGTCATCGACGTCGAGGATCGTCCTGGACACGAGTTCCTCCAGCTCAGTGCGGCGCTCACGCGATGATATCAACTTGCCGTGATCTTGATATCTAATGGCTGTCCAGCGATCTGCGCGGTTGCGGGTGAGAAGAGCCGGGCGTACGCAAAATTCCGCCAGATATGCCCATGTGGTTGGTCTCAGCCTTCGGTAGTGGGGACTGTACTTTGTGTACTGCGGCGATGGTCGTCGTCAGTGGTGAAGGAGTCGGTGGATGGGTGAAGACTCGTCGGGCGCAGACCCATACCACTGGCTTGAGGACATCGATGGCGCGGAGGCCGTCCGGTGGGTGAGGGAACGCAACGCGGAGGCTGTCGCGGCGCTGACCGACGGCCCGGCATTCGCCGCGCGGCAGGCCGAGATCCGGCAGATTCTCGACTCGGACGACCGCATCCCCTATCCGGGCTGGCTCGGAGACCACTTCTACTACGACTTCTGGCAGGACGTGGCGCATCCGCGCGGGCTCTGGCGGCGGACGACCCTCGAGGAGTACCGCCGTGCCGAGCCGGAGTGGGATGTCCTGCTCGACCTCGATGAGCTGGCCGGGCGGGAGGGCGAGAACTGGGTCTGGGGCGGCGCGACGACGCTGCCGCCCGAGCACCGGCGTTGCCTGATCAGCCTGTCCCGCGGGGGCGCGGACGCGGTGGTGGTGCGCGAGTACGACCTCGTCGACCGGGCCTTCGTGGCCGACGGTTTCACCGTCGCCGAGGCCAAGACCGATGTCGGCTGGATCGACGCCGACCACGTCTACGTCGGCACCGACCTCGGACCGGGGTCGTTGACCGAATCCGGCTATCCCCGACAGGTGCGGCGGTGGCGACGCGGCACGCCACTGGCCGAGGCCGAAGTCGTGTACGAGGTGTCCCACGAGGATGTCAGCGCGTACGGCTGGCGCGACCCCACGCCCGGTTTCGCGCGCGACTTCGTCCGTCGCCGCCTGGACTTCTTCCGCTCGGAGAGTTTCCTGCTGACCGGGGCGGGCGAACGGGTTCGGATCAAGGTGCCCGAGGACGCCGGCTGGGACGTACACCGGGAATGGTTGGTGATTCGGCCGCGTACGCCGTGGCAGGTGGGCGAGTCGACCTACTCGGCGGGTGCCCTGCTGGCGACCCGGTTCGACGCCTACCTCGCTGGCAGCCGGGACCTGACGGTGCTGTTCCAGCCCGACGACCGTACGGCGCTGAGTGGTTACACCTGGACCCGCCACCACCTGATCCTGACCACCCTCACCGACGTACGCAGCACACTGGGGGTGCTCACCCCAGGTGAGGGTGAGTGGCGGCGGGCACCACTGCCGGGAGTACCGGCCGACGAAGAGGGCTACCTCGTCGAGACCGACCCGGACCTCGGGGACGCCTACCTGGTCGCCTCGGAGGGCTTCCTCCAGCCGGCGACGCTGCGGCTCGGGCGGATCGGCGGCACCGTAGAAACCCTCAAACGGGCACCGGCGTTCTTCGACACCGAGGGCCTGACCGTACGACAGTTCTTCGCCACCTCCGCCGACGGCACCCGGGTGCCGTACTTCGTGGTCGGGGATCCGGCCGCGCCCGCCGGACCGACGCTGCTGACCGGGTACGGCGGCTTCGAGATCTCGAAGACCCCCGGCTACTCCGGGCTCATCGGCCGGGGCTGGCTGGCCCGGGGCGGCACGTACGTGGTCGCGAACATCCGGGGCGGCGGCGAGTACGGACCGCGGTGGCACCGGGCGGCGTTGCGGGAGAACCGGCCCCGGGCGTTCGAGGACTTCGCGGCGGTGGCCGGTGACCTGGCCGAGCGGGGCATCACCACGCCGGAACAGTTGGGCATCGAGGGCGGCAGCAACGGCGGCCTTCTGATGGGGGCGATGCTGACCCGGTATCCGGCGCTGGTCGGCGCCGTCGTCGCGCACGTCCCACTGCTGGACATGCGGCGCTACCACCGGCTGCTGGCCGGTGCCTCCTGGATGGCCGAGTACGGCGACCCAGATGCCCCCGAGGACTGGGCCTACCTGCGGGAATACTCGCCGTACCACAATGTTCGCGAAGGGGTCCGCTACCCGCCGGTCCTGTTCGTCACCTCCACCCGCGACGACCGGGTGCACCCCGGCCACGCTCGCAAGATGACCGCCCTGCTTCGCGAGTACGGCCACGATGTCACCTACTACGAGAACATCGAGGGCGGGCACGGCGCGGCAGCCAACAACGAGCAGCGCGCCTTCATCAAGGCGCTGGCGCTGGAGTTCTTCTGGCAGAGGCTTTCCCACCCGCGTGCGGTCGTACCAGGCCAGCACACCCCGCCCGCGGACCGAGTGCCCGAGCTGCCGTGACGTGCCAACTTCGCATCGTGTTGGCCCTAAGTCGAATTGGTGATCGACGCCTTCGCCGGCGAACTACTGCTGCCGATCGACGCGATAGCTCGTGCCCAAGCCGCCGGGCCGGTGACCCGAGAGATGCTGATCAGCTACGCCGCGCGATACCGCACCTCCTGGATGCTGGCGTTGCGGCAGGCGGAGCAGGCCCAGATCATCGATGCCGCGACGCGCAGTGCGTGGAGTTCTCCGCGACCTATCCGCGCGGAATTCATGGAGGCGCTTGGCTGGGCACCCGAACCCGACCTGATGGCCGTGCGGGTGCCGCCAGGCTACGCACATGCCGTCATCAAGGCGTGGCGGGGCAACCGGATCACCCGGGCCAGGGCCGTCGAAATGATGTACGGCCAGATCACCGACGCGGACCTACCGGAGGAGAACGACACGGAGCTTCCCCCGTGAGCGGTTCACCACAGCCCGTCTTCGTCCTCGACACGATTCACCCTTGCTGACCGGTTGGACGTCCTGCAAGACCTGTTGATAGGCGCGGACTGCTGGACAACGCAGGTGGTCATGGAAGAGCTGCGGGAGGGTGCAGCCGTTCCTCCAGAGCTGCTCGCGACGTGCGAGGTGTCGGCGTACGGATTCCGGTGCAAAGTCGGGTACGCCAGATGTGCAGAGGTTGGGGCGCGAAGCATCGAGACGCTGCGATGGCGGCCGGCCCGACGACCCAGGTCCGCGACTCACGATGAGTAATCGGTGGACGTGGGCTAGCGCCCGGATCGCGGCTTACTTGTTTCATTGACCTGCGACCGTTGCCCGGCCAGGCTTCGGTCGAGGCGCCCGGGTTGCCGCTCTCATTGCGGCTGCCCACGCTGGTCGTGTGGCTCTCGTTTGGCCTGCGCGGCCCGGGCGTCGCCCCAGGGCGGGGAGAGGCTCAAGAGGGGTTTGCTCGGCTCGAAGTAGCGTTGCCCTCCCGGCTCGACAACCCAGGTGGATCGAGCATCGGAGGACACGTTGACTGTCACACCGAATCGTGTGGTCATCGGGATGGACCCGCACAAGCGTTCGGCAACGATCGAGGTCATGGCTGGCGACGAGACCGTCGTCGGCGGCGGCCGGTTCGACACCGACCGCGACGGCTACACGGCGATGCGAAAGTACGCCGGTCGGTGGCCGCACCGGGTGTGGGCGATCGAGGGCTGTCAGGGCATCGGCCGGCACATCGCCAACCGGCTGCTGGCCGACGGCGAGCAGGTCGTCGACGTTCCACCGAAGCTGTCCGCCAGGGCGCGGGTGTTCGCCACCGGGCAGGGCCGCAAGACCGACGCCACCGACGCCCACTCCATCGCGCTGGTCGGCACCCGCATGACCGGACTACGCCCGGTGGTCAACGACGAGCAGCTTGCCTTGCTGCGGATCCTGGTCGACCGGCGCCGTTGCCTCGGTGTCGACCACACCCGGATGGTGTCCCAGCTGCACCAACTGCTGCTGGAGCTGATCCCGGGTGGGGCGAAGAAGAGTCTGTCCGCCGCCCAGGCCAAGACACTGCTGGCCACGGTCCGGCCCCGCGACGCGGTCGGCAAGGCCCGACGGCGGGTCGCCGCGGAGCTGATCGCCGACCTCGAACGGATCTACCGACGCTCCAAGGAAGCCGACAAGGAACTGAAGGAGCTGGTCGCTTCCACCGGCACCACGTTGATGGACCTGCACGGCATCGGACCCTCCGGCGCCGCCCGGCTGCTGGTCGAGGTCGCCGACATCACCCGGTTCCCCGACCGGGCTCACTTCGCCTCCTGGAACGGCACCGCCCCCATCGACGCCTCCTCCGGCGAGCAGGTACGCCACCGGCTGTCCCGTGCCGGGAACCGGCAGATCAACCGGGTGCTGCACATCATGGCCACCGTCCAGCTGCGCAACCCCACCGAAGGCCGCGCCTACTTCGACCGGAAGAAAGCCGCCGGCAAGACCTCGATGGAAGCCATGCGCGCCCTGAAACGACGCCTGTCCGACATCGTCTACCGAACCATGATCAGCGACGCGGTAGCCACGGCGGCGGGCCCGGGAGGACAACGGGGAACGACTACCGACTCCAGCGTGACCGACTCTCATCCCCAAGCCAGCTCTTCGGAGAAGTCACTTCCCAGACCCGCCGAAACCCAGCATAGAACTCTCCTCTCGGCGGTGTCTTGACACAGAGGGGAGCCAGATCCGGGCACCTCGAACTCAGGGGACGAGCGGCGTCGGCTGGTCGTCCAGCTCACGGTGCCAGATTCCTTGCCAGCGTTCCTCAGTGGCGGAGGCACGCCAGCGTGCGGCGGGGCCGTCCGGATGGACGCCACAGGTCGGGCATGCGCGGCCCGGGCGGCGCCTTTCGGCGCCGCATGCCAGGCAGTGCCTGTCGATGCTGATTCCGGCGTCGTGGCGATCGAGGACCGCTTGGACGACCGTGGCGAGAGGTCCCGTCGGGTGATGCTCAGGGTCGGGGCAGTAGGCGATCTGGGACCAGCCCCACGAGTTCCAGGGTGTCGGCGTCCGTGGGAGTCGCCTGCCAGTGGCTTTCTCTCGACGCCGCAGGGCGGCGTACTCCTGCGCACGCGGCACGACCACGTCGCGTGTGCGCTGCAGTTCGTCAGCGGCACGCACGAGCGCGTCGAGATCGTCGGTGAGACTGCGTGGGATACGGGCGGCGACGACCAGGTGGTGCCAGGTGGCGCGGAATCCGTACGGGGCGCAGTGCAGAGCGCACTCCCGCAATGCGTAAAGCCTGCGCTGCGGAGGGAGCGTGCTGTCGCGGACGCGGCGCGCCTGCGCAGGAAAGCTGGTCACCAAGCAATGATGGCGCTCTCCATGGGACGGCACGACCACGTTTCGGTACCCGGACGAACCATAACGCAGGACGAGACAGCCCTCACCGTGAACACACGCACATCGGCAAAGTCGGACACCACCGGTGCTCGGCGAACGTCACTGTGTGTAGTTCATGATTTCTGTGCGCGGGTGGCTCGACCATCAGCTCGCCGCTGAACTTGCCGATGGCCGCTGCTTACTCGGCGGCGTACGCGGCCCTGCACTGCAACTCGTACGCCGACACGAGGCGACCTGACTCGACAAAGCCCAGTTGGCCGCTCTTTCCGAGATCAGGTGCTTCGCGACCTGGGCCGGGAGGCATGGTGGCGATGAGCGCAACCTGGGGCGAGGCGTCCGTCCTGGCCGCTGCCGAGATGCGGCAGGGCATCGCCATCACCGACGATCGGCAGGCCACCAAAGTCGCACGTAGTTACGGTGCGAGGGTCCATGGAACGATCCAATTGCTCGCGGCGGCGTGCCGCACCGGCAAGCCTGCTCCGCCCACGTAGGCAACCCACCTCACCCGGCCTCTGCCGCTAGAACTGGCTGGCCAGCGGCCGCGCTCAGCTCCGACCGCTCCGCCCTGACCCTGATGCGGAGCGTGCCCGAGTTGCCCTGAGGTTTACGTCCATAGAGCGTGCAGGGCGGTGGATGTAGGCGACATAGGTGGGAAGGGGTGATTCCAGTCGATCTCCGTGCCGGACCTTCGGACTGTCAAGCCCCGGGTTTGATGGACAGTTGGTTAGCTGGTTTTCAGGGGTGCGGTGACCGGGTGGGTCATCGCGTGTAGGGCCTCGTGTTCGGCG
>NZ_JBICUM010000021.1:0-36471 GCF_043198155.1 Micromonospora sp. NPDC048871
GTGGAGTACTCGGGGTCGGTGATCTGCTCGACCGTGCCCCAGCCGCTGGAGGGGCGCTGCTGGAACAGGCCCTGGGAGTCGTGGTCGTTGCGGTCGCCGAGGTGGCCCAGGTTCTCCAGCTTGGATTCCTGCAGGGCGGTGGCGATGGAGACGACGGCGGCGCGTTCGTCCATGCCGTTCTTCTTGGTGGCGGCGATGATCGCCTTGGTGTTGGCGATCTGCTCGTCGTTCAGGTCGATGCGGGACTGGGCGCCCTGCACACCGTGGGGGATCAGCTTGCCGGCGTCGGGCTTGTCGGCCTTCGGCTTGTCGGCCTGCACGGCGGCCACCGGGTTCGACTTCACCGCAGTGGCGTCCGTGTGCCCGGCAACGGGACCGGCGAACACACCACCGGCCAGGGCCACACCGGCAATACCGAGCACGCTGTTACGGAAGATCGAGTTCATGATGAAGCTCCATTCGGGGGTTGGCGCACCCGCCGAGGGGGATCGGCACGGGGTACGCAAGCACCGTCCGGCGCTCAAAGAAGAGTGGGGGAAGTCCGCGACGTACCGGGGGAGCGGCTGCGCGTCGTCGGAAGCAACTACAACCGGTGACCGGGGGCGGTGATTCCCGGGGGCGGATCACACCTGACCATTGGCGGTCACGGCGCCCTGCTCGGTCAGCCACCCGATACAACGCCATCCGGCGGAGCCACATTCCGGCCCGCACCCGCCCGGCTCAAGCCCGGCGCCTTCCTCGGTCGTCCAGGCGAGTACAACGCCCCGCAGGCCGCCAGCGTTCCTTGGTAAACCCGGCGAACGGGTCGGCTCCACGACGCAAGTCCGTCCGTGGGACGCAAGTCCGTTCGTGGCCGCTGGGCCATCTTCTCGGCCACCGGCTCCCCGATCCAACCAGGTGGGCTGCTTGGAAGGTGATCGACTCCGTTGCGCCGTTATGGCGGTTTCCGGCTCGCGTGGGTCCCGCCGTTTCGCCGTAACGGCGAGGACGCCCCGCCCACACCGCGCGCACCCGGACGCGCGAGCGGCCGGAGACAGAAGACTGTCTCCGGCCGCCTGAAGGAGGGTGAGCTAATGCTTGAGCATGTTGTCCAGCAGCAGGGCGCAGCGGATCACCCCGAGGTGGCTGTACGCCTGCGGGTGGTTGCCCAGGCCGCGTTCGGCCAGCGGGTCGTACTGCTCGGGCAGCAGACCGGTCGGGCCGGCGGTGTCGATCATCTGGCGGAACAGCTCCTCGGCATCGGTACGCCGACCGGTGCGCAGGTACGCCTCGATCAGCCACGCCGTGCAGATGTGGAAGCCGCCTTCCCGACCGGGCAGTCCGTCGTCCCAGTGGTAGCGGTAGACGACCGGTCCGCTACGCAGATCCGCCTCGATCTTCAGCACGGTGGACAGGAATCGTGGGTCGTCTCCGGGCAGCAGACCGGACAGGCCGATCCACAGCGAGGAGGCGTCCATGTCCTCGTCGCCGTACGCGACGCTGTACGCCTCGGCGTGCTCGTGCCAGCCGTACTCCAGCACGTTGGCGCCGATCCGGTCGCGCAGTTCCACCCACTCGGGGCGGTCCTCGCCGCCGTGCTGACGGACCACGTGCAACGCCCGGTCGACCGTCATCCAGCACATCACCTTGGAGAAGATGTGGTGCCGGGGTGGCAGGCGGGCCTCCCAGATGCCGTGGTCGGGCTCGTGCCAGCGGCGGCGTACGGCCTCGACCATGTTCTCCAGCACCCGCCACTCCTCGGCGCGCACCGAGCCGCGTACGTCGGCGGTGGCCGCGATCAGGTCGGCGATCGGGCCGAAGACGTCCAGCTGGAGCTGGTGGTTGGCGAGGTTGCCGACCCGGACCGGGCGGGAGCCGGCGTAGCCGGGCAGGGTGTCGATGACCGCCTCGGCACCCAGCTCGTAACCGTCCACCGTGTAGAGGGGGTGCAGCCGCTCGGGGTGCCCGCCGGTGCGTTCCACACAGCCGTCGACCCAGCGCAGGAACGCCTCGGCCTCGGCGATGGAACCCAGGTCGACCAGGGCACGGGCGGTCATCGCGGCGTCGCGCAGCCAGCAGTAGCGGTAGTCCCAGTTGCGGACCCCGCCCAGTTCCTCCGGCAGGGAGGTGGTGGCGGCGGCCAGGATCGAGCCGGTGGCCTCGTGGCAGAGGCCGCGCAGGGTCAACGCGCTGCGGGCGACCAGGTCCCGGGCGGTGGTGGGCAGCCGCAGCGAGGCCACCCACTCCTTCCAGGGTCGTTCCGCCGCCGCCTGCCGCTCATGGATGGACAGCCGGTGGTGTTCCAGGCTGTGGGTACCGAAGCGCAGCTCCAGCACCACCTGCCCGCCGAGGGCGGACAGGTCCACCACCGCCTTGGCGCTCTCGTAGCCGCCGTCGTTGCCGACCTCCCACTGCACCCCGGGGGAGTAGAGGGCGATCGGCTCGTTGGAGCCGAGCACCAGCAGGCCGTCGTCGAGCGGCTGGAGCTGGACGGCGACCTGCGCGAACTCCGGTCGGGGGGCGAACTCCACCCGGACCCGCCCGGTGCCGGTGAGCACCCGGATCAGGGTGGAGTCACCGGAGATGATCGCCGGCCCGTCCGGGGTGGTCCTCGGGTCGGGCTTGTCCAGCCAGTCGGTGACGGTCAGCCCCGACCAGCGGGTCTCCACCGTCATGGTGCCGGAGCGGTAGCGCTGACCCAGGGGGATGCCGCCGCGTTCCGGGGCGACGCTGAAGTGCCCGGCCGGGCTACCCCCGACCAGGTCGGCGAAGATGGCCGCCGAGTCGGGCTTGGGGTTGCACAGCCAGGTCACCTTCGCGTCGGGGGTGAGCAGTGCGACCGTACGCCCGTTGGCCAGCATCGAGTGCCGCTCGATCGGCACCGCGCGCTCGCCGAACAGCCAGTGCCGGCGGGTCTCCAGCAGCAGCCCGAGTACCCGGGCGGCCTCGATCGGCTCGGCCACCCGGTAGCCGGCCTTGGTCTCGCCGGGGCCGATCTTGATGCCGACGTCCGGGCCGCTCAGGTTGCCGAAGGCGTTCTCGTCGGTGACGTCGTCACCGATGAAGAGCACCGCGCTGGCCGACAGTTGGGTGCGCAACTGGTCGACCGCGGTGCCCTTGTGGGTGGCCACCACGGACAGCTCGATGACTTCCTTGCCCTGGGTGACGGTGACGTCCGGCCAGGTGGCGGGACCACTGCGGACCGCCTCGATGGCGGCGGCGGCGATCTGGGGTTCGACCCCCCGGGTGTGTACGGCGACACTGGCCGGCTTGCGCTCCAGCCGTACCCCCGGGTGGGCCGCGGCGATCTCGCGCAGTGCGTTGCGCAGTCGGGTCCGCACCTCGATCAGCTCGGGGGAGAGCCGCTCGACGAAGCCGATGTCGAACTCGGAGCCGTGGCTGCCGACCAGGTGGACCTCGCTGGGCAGCCGGGAGAGCGCGGCCAGGTCACGGAGCGCCCGGCCGGAGACCACCGCGACGGTGGTCTGCGGCAGCGCGGCCAGGGCGCGTACCGCGGCGACCGCCTCCGGCAGGGGTACGGCCTTGCTGGGGTCCTCGACGATCGGGGCCAGGGTCCCGTCGTAGTCGCAGGCGATCAGCAGTTGGGGGACTCGGGCGATCCGCCCGATGGCGGAGATCATCTCCCGGTCCAGGGTGCCCGCCGTGGGCACGATGATCTCGTTGGAGGGGGCGCTCACGCCGCCTCCATGTCGGGTACACCGAGTTCGGTGAGGAAAGACTTAGCCCAGTGCCCCACGTCATGGGTGCGCAAGTGGCGTTGCATAGTCCGCATACGGCGACGAGCCTCCGGCTTCTCCACATGCACGGCCCGGAGCAGGGCGTCCTTGACAGCGTCCGGGTCGTGCGGGTTGCACAGGAACGCCTGACGCAGCTCGGTGGCCGCGCCGGCGAACTCACTGAGTACGAGTGCGCCCCCGTGGTCCGCCCTTGATGCGACGTACTCCTTGGCCACCAGGTTCATACCGTCTCGCAGCGGGGTAACCATCATCACGTCGGCGGCGGCGTACATCGCAGCAAGTTCGGTCCGACTGTACGACTGATGCAGATAATGCACGGCAGGCACACCGACCCGGCCGAATTCGCCATTAATCCGACCGACCTCGCGCTCAACCTTGACGCGAAGTGCCTGGTAGTGCTCGACGCGCTCGCGGCTCGGTGTGGCTACCTGCACCATAACAGCGTCTGGGACTGTCAACTTTCCGTCAGCCAACAACTCGCGGAAGGCCTTGAGTCGCAACTCGATGCCCTTGGTGTAGTCGAGGCGGTCCACCCCCAGGATGATGGTGCGCGGGTTGCCCAACTCCTCGCGGATCTCCTTGGCCCGGGCCTGGATGGCCGGGTCCGCGGCCAGTCGCTCCATCTCCTTGGTGTCGATCGAGATGGGGAAGGCCCCGGCCTTCACCTGGCGCCCGTCCACCTGGATCATCTGCCCCTCGTAGCGCAGACCTAGCAGGTGACGCGCGAGCCGGACGAAGTTCTGGGCGGCCAGCCGCTGCTGGAACCCGACCAGGTCGGCGCCGAGCAGCCCGCGCAGGATCTCGGCGCGGAACGGCATCTGCATGAACAGCTCGATCGGCGGGAAGGGGATGTGCAGGAAGAAGCCGATCCGCAGGTCGGGGCGCAGCTCCCGGAGCATGGCGGGCACCAGTTGGAGCTGGTAGTCCTGCACCCACACGGTGGCCCCCTCGGCCGCCACCTCCGCCGCAGCCTCCGCGAACCGGGCGTTGACCAGCCGGTACGCCTCACGCCAGCGACGCTTGTAGGCCGGTGTCTCGACGGCGTCGTGGTACAGGGGCCAGATCGTGGCGTTGGACTGGCCCTCGTAGTAGCGCTCAAGTTCCTCGGCACTCAACGGCACCGGGTGCAGCCGGATGCCCTCCAGGTCGAACGGCTCGGGGGCGGCGCCGGTGCCACCGGCCCACCCGACCCAGGTGCCCTGATGCTCGGCGAGGACGGGGTGCAGGGCGGTGACCAGCCCGCCAGGGCTGCGTCGCCACTGCCGTCCCTCGGGTGTGCTCACCTCGTCGACCGGTAGGCGGTTCGCCACAACGACAAAGGAGCTACGGACGGTCACGATCGGCCACCTCCGGGTTGCTGACGGGTCCACCGCGATGAGCGTACTGAGCGTATCTGCGGCGTCTGGTGCTCAGTGCCGGAGTGAGGTACCCGTCCCAGCCCGGCCGAACCTTGTACGTGATCATGTTGACAGGTCACCGTGACGACCTCTGCTCAGGCGGGCGGGGCGATGTGGGCGGGGCCCGGCGGACCTGTCAGGATTGACGATGGCGTGTGCGCGGCCGACTCCCGCTCAAGGTGGGGGGCCACGGCGCGTTCCGCGCCCCGCACGTTGGCGCGTGTCACGCACATCAGCGATCAAGTACCGACGGAGGTAGCCCGCACCGTGGCCCAGTTCATCTACGTCCTGGATAAGGCGCGCAAGGCGCACGGCGACAAGGTCGTGCTCGACAACGTGACGCTGAACTTCCTGCCGGGGGCCAAGATCGGTGTGGTCGGCCCGAACGGTGCCGGTAAGTCCAGCCTTCTCAAGATCATGGCCGGTTGGGACCAGCCGAGCAACGGTGAGGCCCGGCTGATGCCCGGCTACACCGTCGGCATGTTGGCCCAGGAGCCGCCCCTCAACGAGGCCAAGACCGTCCTCGGCAATGTCGAGGAGGCGGTTGCGGAGACCAAGGCCAAGCTGGAGCGGTTCAACGCCATCGCCGAGCAGATGGCCACGGACTACTCCGACGAGCTGATGGAGGAGATGGGCCGGCTCCAGGAGGAGTTGGACAACGCCGACGCCTGGGACATCGACTCCAAGCTCGAACTGGCCATGGACGCGCTGCGCTGCCCGCCGCCGGACGCCGAGGTGACCCAGCTCTCCGGTGGCGAGCGCCGCCGGGTGGCGCTGTGCAAGCTGCTGCTGGAGGCGCCGGACCTGCTGCTGCTCGACGAGCCCACCAACCACCTGGACGCGGAGAGCGTGCAGTGGCTGGAGCAGCACCTGGCCAAGTACCCCGGCACCGTGCTGGCGATCACCCACGACCGGTACTTCCTGGACAACGTGGCCGGCTGGATCCTGGAGCTGGACCGGGGCCGGGCCATCGGCTACGAGGGCAACTACTCCACCTACCTGGAGAAGAAGGCCGCCCGGCTCTCCGTCGAGGGGCGCCGCGACGCCAAGATGAAGAAGCGCCTCTCCGAGGAGTTGGAGTGGGTCCGCTCCAACGCCAAGGCCCGGCAGACCAAGTCCAAGGCCCGTCTGGACCGGTACGACGAGATGGCCGCCGAGGCGGAGAAGACCCGCAAGCTGGACTTCGAGGAGATCCAGATCCCGCCGGGCCCGCGCCTGGGCAACACCGTCATCGAGGCGCAGAACCTGACCAAGGCCTTCGGCGACCGGGTGCTGATCGACAACCTGTCGTTCTCGCTGCCGCGTAACGGCATCGTCGGCATCATCGGCCCGAACGGCGTCGGTAAGACCACCCTGTTCAAGACCATCGTCGGGTTGGAGCAGCCGACCAGCGGCTCGGTCCGGGTCGGCGAGACGGTCTCGCTGTCCTACGTCGACCAGAACCGGCAGGGCCTGGACGGCGACAAGACCGTCTGGGAGGTCGTCTCCGACGGGCTGGACTACCTCATGGTGGGCAAGGTCGAGATGCCCTCCCGGGCCTACATCGCGGCCTTCGGGTTCAAGGGGCCCGATCAGCAGAAGCCGACCAAGGTGCTCTCCGGCGGCGAGCGGAACCGGCTCAACCTGGCGCTCACCCTCAAGATCGGCGGGAACGTGATCCTGCTCGACGAGCCGACCAACGACCTGGACGTGGAGACCCTGTCCAGCCTGGAGAACGCCCTGTTGGAGTTCCCCGGCTGTGCCGTGGTGATCTCCCACGACCGGATGTTCCTGGACCGGGTGGCCACCCACATCCTGGCCTGGGAGGGCGACGAGGAGAACCCGGCCAAGTGGTTCTGGTTCGAGGGCAACTTCGAGGCGTACGAGAAGAACAAGGTCGACCGACTCGGCGCGGAGGCGGCCCGACCGCACCGGGTGACCTACCGCAAGCTGACCCGCGACTGACCGGCGAGCGACCGTCTTGGCTGATCGGTTCATCTATCACTGCACCCTGCGCTGGTCCGACCTGGACGCGTACGGCCATGTCAACAACGCCCGGTTCCTGACCCTCTACGAGGAGGCCCGGGTGGCGTTGATGTTCGTCGGCGCCCGGGCGCGGGGGATCGACTCGTTCGCCGACGGGGTGGTCATCCGTCGGCACGAGGTCGACTACCTGCGCCCGGTCGACTACTCCCTGGCTCGGGCCAGCGCGGAGGCGGCCCCCACGGTACGCATCGAGATGTGGGTGGAACGCGTCCGCGCCGCCTCCTTCATCCTCGGCTACGAGATGTACGACGGAGAACTGCTGGTCAGCCAGGCGCGCTCGGTGCTGGTGCCGTTCGACCTGGTCCGGCAGGTGCCCCGGCGACTCACCGAGCAGGAACGCGCCCTCCTGCTCGAATACGCCCCGGACGAGGTGGCATGAGCGAGGGCGGCGCGGCACCGGAGTCCGGTGCCGCGCAGACCCGGCACGGGATCGAGGGGGTCGCCGACGCCGGGGCCTTCCTGGCTCGCCTGGTCCGCCTGGAGCCGGCCGCCCTGGTGCGGCTGCGTCCGGCCGGTACGCCGGGGCGTACGGCCCTGTGGGCTCGGCTGCCCTGGGGGGTGCTGGCCGTGCGGACGGTCTCCGGCCCCGGTGCCGGGGACGTCACCGTGGCCGCCGGGCAGTTGCTGGCCGAGTTGGCGGCCGGCCGGACCGGGCTGCCCACCTCGCGTGACTCCCAGTGGCGCTGGGCGCTGCCGCCGGCGGCCAGCCGACCGGTGGAGGTCCTGCCGGGCGGTGAGTTGCGCCGGCTGGCCGAGGCCGCCGCCGGCACCCTGCGTACGGCCACGACCCACGGCGTCGGAGGTCGGGCGGTGGGGCAGCGGACCCTGCGCGACGCTCTGCTGGATCATGTCGCCGTAGTGGTGACGCCGGACGACGCGCCTGACCGTCCGGTGGAGGTCACTCAGCGACTGGTGCAGGGGTTGATCCGGATGGGATTCCTGGGGTCCGCCCACGATTCGTCGAGCACTGACGATGTTCGGGTACGCGTGGCTGGCCGTTGGGTCGCCCTGGTGGGACCGTATGGAGCCGTCTGGTCGCAGAAGGCTATGGATCTTGCCCTGCAACCGCTCTCTGCTCCTCCGAAAGTATGATCACCCCTCAACCTTCTGGTTTGGGGCGGGCGTTGGGGGGATGCTTCGGTTCGACTGTCCGGGTACCGTCCATCCTCGGATCCAACCCACCGTATGCAACTGGATCCGCTGGGGAGTGAGGTGCGCGAGCGATGCCGTGGTGGTCATGGCGCCCCGGTCCCGCCAGTGGCGGCGACCCGGAAACTCGAAGCAGGGTCACAGTGGAGGAGGCCGTCAGAGTCGGGCCGCCGACGCCCCGTAAACCCGAGGATGACTGCCCGGCCGGGGAGCATCCCTTGATCGCCGACATGTCAGCTACTGTCGAACCGGTCACCCTGGGCCGCATCTGCGACGCCCTGGACCTGCTCGACGTGCGCTATCTCGCTGACGGGGACGGCAACCTGCTGGCCATGTGGGAGCGCCATGCGGTGCTGGTCGCCCTGGAAGGCCCCGAGGACGAGATCCTGGTGCTCCGGGCCCGCCCGCACGCGACCGTGCCGCCGGACTGGGCCGACCGGGCCTACCGGGTGGTCAACGAGTGGAACCACACCCGACGCTTCTGCAAGGCGTACGTCGGCGACGCCACCGAGCGGGGGCAGTTGCCGATCTACGCCGAGTTGCAGGTGCCACTCGCCGCCGGCGCCCACGACGCGCTGCTGGTCGAGTTGCTCGACTGCGGCGCCGCCGTCGCCACGAGTTTCGTCGACTGGCTGCACGACGAGGGTGCCCTGCTCTGACGAGGTCGCCCGGCCGTGACGGGGCCGCCCGGCCCTGACCTCGGCCGAGCACGGCACCCCGGTCGAGCTGCGGCCGGGGGCGTCGCTGCGGGGCCGCCGCCTAGCCGGCCGGGTCCTCCATGGCGTTGACCATGAAGTAGGCCGCCCGCTCCAGGTAGTTCCAGAGCTCCGTGGCGGTCGCCAGCGGCAGGTCGAGGCTGTCGACCGCCTGGCGCATGTGCCGCAGCCAGGCGTCCCGTTCGGCTGCGCCGATCCGGAAGGGCGCGTGCCGCATCCGCAGCCGGGGGTGGCCGCGTTGGGCGGAGTAGGTGTTCGGGCCGCCCCAGTACTGCATGAGGAACAGCCGCATCCGGTCGGCGGCCGGCTCCAGGTCCTCCGGGTACATCGGGCGGAGTAAGGGGTCGCCGGCGATGCCGGCGTAGAACTCATCGACCAGCTTGCGGAACGTGGGCTCGCCGCCGACGGCTTCGTACAGCGTCACCGCCTCGCCGCGGGGCTCGGACTCACCTGCGGGATTCACCCTTCCATCCTGCCAGGCATCGTCCGCCGGTGACCGGGCCGGGAGGCGCCGAGGGGGTGGTTCAGCTCACCGCGTGCCGGGGTCGACCCGGCCCGACACTGCCCGGATCCGGGTCCTCCGGCGGGGTGGCCGCCCCGGCAGGGGTCCGCTGAGCTGCCTCGACGGTGGCCGCCACGGTCTGCGCGTCGGGCCAGCTGCGGGCGACCAGGGCCATCAGCACCACCCCGGCGGCACTCCACAGACCGACCACGATCGGAATCGGGTAGTGCTCGGCCAGCAGACCGGTCGCCAGGACCGCGGCGCCCTGGATCACCTGGACCCCGGTGGCCATCACCCCGAAGGCCCGCGCCCGGTAGCCGTGCGGCAGGGCCTGGACGAAGAGGCTGTTCGCCACCGGCAGGATGCCGGCCACCGCGAACCCGCAGGCGGCGGCGAGCAGCGCCACCACCGCCGGTGGCGGGTCCAGCAGGGCGGGCACCAGCACCAGGGGGGCGATGACCGCCAGTGGACGCAGCAGCGCGATCCGCCGGGCCGGCGCCACCGCCCGGCCCATCAACAGCCCACCCAGGATGAACCCGACCGGGCTGGACGCCATGATCAGAGCCTGCGCCACACCGGCGTGCATCCCGCCGTCGGCGCGTTCGTTGGCCCAGGCGGCAGCCAACCCCTCGGGCACGATGGAGCAGAGCATGGCGCCGAAGACGAGGATCGCGATCGCCCGCAGCACCGGGGTACGGAACACCAGCTGGAACCCGTCGGCGGTCTCCCGGAGCAGGTGCCGCCGGTGGGTGCTGGGCATCGCCGGTGCCCGGTCGCGGACCCCGAAGCGGACCAGGGCCGCCGAGATGGCGAAGGCGGTGGCGTTCATCACCAGCGCGGCGGTGGTGTTGACGGTAGCCACCGCGGCACCGAGCAGGTAGCCGACCACCTGGGCGGCCTGCCCGACACTGGCATTGACCGAGATTCCGACGACGAGTCGGTCGCCCGGCAGGATCAGGGGCATCAACGCCGACCGGGCCGCCTGGCTCGGAGGATTCGCCAGGGTGGTGGCGAACAGCAGGGCCAGGATCAGCGGCACCGGAATCCCCGGGATGGCGATGAGCAGCATCAAGGCCATCCGGATGAGGTCACAGACCACCATGATCTGGCGGTAACGGTGCCGCTCGGCGATCGTGGCCAGCAGCGGCCCGCCGATCAGCCAGGGCAGGTAGCTGACCGCGAAGGCGGCGGCGGAGAGCGCTACGGAGTCGGTCTCCCGGTAGACGAGCAGGGTGACCGCCGCCTTGGCGACATAGTCGCCGATCCAGGTCAGCGTGCTGGCCAGGAAGACGGCGCGGTACTCCCCCTGGGCGAAGACCTCACGGAAAGTGGCCGGACCTTCCGGAGGAGGCCGCTCGTCCGACACCATCGCCTCCATCGGCCGGTGGCAGGCCACTCATGATGGCCGCCCCGAGGCCATCGTCAGATCTACGAATCAGCGAGGACGTGACCACGCTCGGGGAGCGCGTGCACCGGATTCTGCCCGATCGTCTGACAACTGGCTAGGGCGAACGGTTGGATCGTCGCATCTCTGACTGAACGAACGGACGATACCCGAGGGGCTGCTCGGCCGCGACCCCCTCGCCGTTTGCTCAGGTAGCCCCGCCCTGACCAGTCTCGTTGTCGTCCCGCAGGTACCCGGGCAGGGCCCGTACCGCAGCGATCCGGGCGGTGATCCCGGAATTTTCCAGAGCCTCCGCGAGCCGGCGGCGCAACTCCCGGCCCACGGCGCCCTGCCCGTCGGCGGTGGTCTTGACCACCGTGCGGATCACCGTGCCGTCCACCGTCACCTGCTCCACGCCGAGCACCTCGGGCGGTTCGACGATCGAGGCCGCCAACTCCGGGTCCACCGCGACGGAGGCGGCGGCGGTACGCAGCACCGCGGTGGCCTCCTCGGTGCCAGCGAAACCGATCGGCAGGTCGATCACCACCAGGGCCCAGCCCTGACTCTTGTTGCCCACCCGGACGATCTCCCCGTTGCGGATGTACCAGAGCACCCCCCGCCCGTCCCGGACGGTGGTGACCCGCAGGCCGACCGCCTCGACCACCCCGGTGGCCTCGCCCAGGTCGACGTTGTCGCCGACCCCGTACTGGTCCTCGATCAGCATGAACAGACCGGCGATCAGATCCTTGACCAGGCTCTGTGCGCCGAAGCCCAGGGCCACCCCGGCGATGCCGGCGCTGGCCAGCAGCGGCGCCAGGTCGAAGCTGAACTCCTTGAGCACCATCAGTACGGCGATGCCGAAGATGAACGCCGTACTCAGGCTGCGCAGCACGGAGCCGATCGCCTCGGCCCGCTGCCGACGCCGCTCAGGGACGAACTCGCCGGGCTCGGTGGCGGCGCTGGGGATGCGCTCACGCAGCGGCCGGAGCATGGTCGGTACGCCCGCATCGGTGGTGGTGCGGACCAGTCGCCGGATCGTGCGGTGCACCAGCCAGCGGGTGGCGATCGCCAGCAACAGGATCAGGAGGATCCGCAGGGGCTTGACCAGGATCCAGTAGCTGCCCTCGGCGAACCACACGGAGTCAAAGTTGGTCCACACCCACTTGCAGACGATCTCGTTCAGGCACTCCGGACTGGGGGTCTCCTCCGCGGCCGGGGTGGAGGGGCCGGGGGAGGGGCTGAGCATGCTGACGGTCACCCTGATTTCGTACCGCAACCTCCCGGCGGGCCGGTGACCGACCCACCGCCGGGTGACCCCGGGCCCCGCCGACACCGAATCCCGGGCGAAAGCTCTGCGGGCTACCCAGGATTAGGGCGTGCATTCGCCGGTCCGATCAGGGACGATTGGCGCAACGGACGTCGGTGATTCGGCCGGCGTCGACATGGTGTATGGCTGTGTCCTGCACCGGTCGGCGGTGGCGAGTTGATAGCCGCTTGACCGGGAGGGTGACGCGATGCCTGACATACGACCCACGGTGGGCTCCGGCGCGCTGGTTCTCAACGCCACCTATGAGCCGCTGTGTGTCGTGTCGGTGCGTCGCGCCGCGATCCTCGTGCTCTCCGCCAAGGCGGTCTGTGTAGCCGACGGTGAGGGCATCCTGCACAGCGCCCGCAGCGCGTTACCGGTGCCCTCGGTGGTCCGGCTGACCCGGTTCGTCCGGGTTCCCTACCGTACCCATGTTGGTCTGTCCCGTCGGGCGATCTTCGCCCGGGACGGCTGGCGTTGCGCCTACTGCCGAGGGCCGGCCGAGACCATCGACCATGTCTTCCCGCGTAGCCGGGGCGGCCCACACGCCTGGGAGAACGTGGTCGCCGCCTGCGCCAGGTGCAACCACACCAAGGGCGACAAGACCCCCGCCGAGTTGGGCTGGCGACTGCACTCCCTGCCCACCGCACCCAAGGGCATCGCCTGGCGAGTACTCGGTCACCGAGCCCCCGACCCCCGCTGGGCCGACTGGCTAGACCTCCGCGAACCCGAAGCCGCCTAACCCCCCCCGGCTACCGCCTCAGCTTTCTCACCCCGCCGGCTACCGCCCGGGCCGCCGTCCCCGGCCAGCCACCGCCCCTGCCACCTCACCCCCGCTGGCTACCGCGGCCCCACCAGACGCACCCGCCACCGGACCGCGAAGCCGGTCGCCCGAGGGTTTGCGGGGGAGCCCGACCCGCGCAGGGATCAAGCCTGACCGCCCGGAGCGGGTCGGGCTCCCCCGCAAACCCCACAACCGCAACAGCATCACCGAGCCTCCACCAACGAAGCGAAGACGATCACATTGTCCGCGTACCCAGTCGAACCCCCGACCCAGCGCCCCCCACAGGTGATCAGCCGAAGCTGCGGCCGGCTGAAGTCGCCGAAGACCTCGTCGGCCGGCAGGGCCTCCTTGTCGTACCGGCCGACCCGGTCGACCTCGAAGACCGCGACCTTGCCGTCCGTGCGGGCCACCTCGACCTGGTCACCGGCCCGCAGTTGCCGCAGGTCCTGGAAGACCGCCGGCCCGGTGTTGGTGTCGACATGCCCGACGATGACGGCCGGGCCGTACTGGCCCGGTGAGGGGCCCTGGTCGTACCAGCCGGCCTCCTGGGCGCGTTCCGCGGTCGGTGCGGCGATGCTGCCGTCCGGAGCCACCCCGACTTCGTGCACCGGCGCGGCCAGGTCGATTTTGTTGATCTCGATGCCGACCGGTCGGCTCGCCGGCAGCAGCGGGAACTTCTTGGGCGGTGGTGCCAGCCCGGCGATGAAGCGGTCCGGTAGCAGGCTGAGCCCGGTCAGTCGCTCGACCCCGAGCATCGTGACGATCAACAGCATCAGGCTGGCGATCAGGACCACGGGCAGTCCGGGGCCGCTGCGGAACCCGTTCCGGGTCGCCGCCGACCAGGCCCGACGGGCCCGTGGTGGCACCGGGGCGGTCGAGGGGTCCGGTGTGGTGACACTGGCCGTACCCATCTGCGCGGTGACCCGGCCGAGCCGGCCGGCCACGGCCACCGCCCTCCGCCAGACTCGGGTGCTCCGGCGGGTGGCGGTCGGCCGTGGGGCCGGACGCGGCTCGGGCACCGGTACGCGGTGGCCGATCATGGCGTCCGCCCTGGGTCAGGAACCGGTCCGGCGTCGGTTGCTGACCAGCCCGAAGACCACCGCTGCGGCTACCACCGCCACGCCGCCGAGCAGCAGGGTCGAGCCGGTGCCCGGTCCGGCGGTGCCACCACCTCCGGTGGCCGGGCCCTTGGTGGGTTGTTGCATGTTCAGCACGGTCAGGTTGGTGCTGGCGTTCTGGCCGTTGCCGCACCGCAGGTTCACCGGATAGTCCCCGGCGGCCTTGTTGCCCGGCACGGTGACCTCACCGGTCAGGAAGCCGTTGTCCGGTCGAAGGAAGACCCGGTTGAAGGCCTCCGACTCGACCTCGGCCTGCCGGTTGTTGGCGTTGTCGCAACTGGCCCGCAGGTGCACCCGGGAACCGGCCTGCACACTGTTCGGGGTCACCTCGATGAAGGTGTTCTCACCTGCTCGGGCCGGTGCGGCACCGAACAGGACGAACGCCCCGATCAGTGCGAACGCCCCGAGAAGTCGGACGATGGTCGAGGGTGCGTGCAGCACGCCTCCGTACGCTCGCAGACCCCGCATGATCCTCCCTCCCGGCACCGGCGCACCGGTCCTGCTGGGCTGACCCGCGGTGCTTTCCCCCTGCTCCGCCCACTAACCCGGCAGGGGTGTCAAGCGGGGGTCCGTCCTCTGCCGGCGGGGTTGGCGGAAGGTCCTTCCTTGCATCGGGTCAGGGGCTGCCAGTTGAGGGGGGAGGAGAGCACCATGGTGCTCGACGGCTGGCCGTACGGGGCCAGTCGGTCGATGACCCCCTCGAACTCCCCGATCGAACCGGCCGCGACCTTCAGCACGCTGCAGGCGTCCCCGGTGATCCGGTGGATCTCCAGGATCTCCGGCCAGGTGGCGACCTCGGGGTCGTGCAGGATGCACCGGGTCCCGTAGCAGGACATCCGGATCAACGCGACCACCGTCCGCCCGGCCCGGGTCAGGTCTACATGCGCGTGATAGCCGGTGATCACCCCGTTCTCCTCCAGCCGGCGTACCCGCTCCGCCACCGCAGGTGGGGACAGGTGCACCCGGCGGGAGAGTTCGCTGAAGGACAACCGTGCGTCGGCCTGTAGTTCACGCAGCAGGGCCCAGTCCATCTCGTCCACGCACTCACCTTACGTCTGACAAGTCAAATACTGCCATCGCCTCACGTTCGGCAGGTCCTCCGGGCGTACCGCCGTTGAAGAGGCATTCCATCCGGGGGTGAGGCCGAGAGATCATGTCTGGAATCGCCAGCCAGGAAGGAGTGGACGGATGGAGCAGACCGAGCTGCGCCCGGGAACCCGGACGGCGGTGCGTCCGGTGACGGGCAGGCAGCGGGCGGCCCGTGCCGCCCGCAACGGCGGCGAGCCGACCCTGGAGTTCGCCGAGCGGGTGCCGTACGACGCCTATGTGCAGGCCAGCACCCTGCACAAACTGCAACAGCCGCTGAGTGACGACCCCGGCGAGATGTCCTTCCTGATGGTCAGCCAGATCATGGAGCTGTACTTCGGGTTGACCTGCCACGAGCTGCGGGAGACCTCCCGACTGCTGCGCGAGGATCGGGTCTGGGAGGCCCTGGCCCCGCTGCGCCGGGCCGCCCTGCACCTGGAGGCCCTCAACGCCGCCTGGCACGGGCTGCGGTGGATGACCCCGGCCGACTTCAACCGCTTCCGCAACCTGCTCGGCGAGGGCTCCGGCTTCCAGTCGGCCATGTATCGGCACCTGGAGTTCCTGCTGGGGCTGCGGGACACCACCCTGATCCGGCCCTTCCGCCGGCAGACCGAGGTGTACGCCGAACTCAACGCGACCCTGGCCGCCCCCAGTGTCTGGGACGAGGTGGTCGCCCTGCTGGCCCGGCAGGGACACGAGATCCCCGCCGAGCTGCTGGAGCGGGAGGTCCGCGAGGAGCACCAGCCGCACGCCGCGGTGGAGGCGGCCTGGGTCCGCATCTACGCCGACAACGGCCCGGACAACCACCTGCGGATGCTCGGCGAGGCGCTGACCGAGGTTGCCGAGCAGTTCGGTGACTGGCGGCACCACCACGTCAAGGCGGTGCAGCGGACCATGGGCGCCAAGGTCGGCAGTGGTGGTTCGGCGGGGCTGGCCTGGCTGCAACGCAGCATGGCCCGGGTGGTCTTCCCCGAGCTGTGGTCGGCTCGGACGGCGATGTGAGGCGAGGATGAACCAGAACGAGACCATGAGTGCCGGTGAGGCCGAGGCGCTGCGCCTGGACGCCGCCGAGCCGGGCCACCGGCACCTGTTCCATGTGCCCCCGGCCGACGGCGGGCGCTACCCGGAGACCGCCTACCTGGCGGGCAACTCCCTGGGCCTGCAACCCAAGGCCACCCGTACGGAGCTGCTGGCCGACCTGGAGTCCTGGAGCCGGCTGGGGGTCGAGGGCCACCTGGAGGCGGAACGCCCCTGGCTGCCGTACCACGAGTTGCTGACCGCCCCGGCGGCCCGCCTGGTCGGCGCCCGGCCCAGCGAGACCGTGGTGATGAACTCCCTGACGGTCAACCTGCACCTGCTGATGGTCAGCTTCTACCGGCCCTCCGGGGAGCGGACCCGGATCGTCATCGAGGACACCGCCTTCCCCTCGGACAGCTACGCGGTGCGCAGCCAGGCCCGGTTCCACGGGCTGGACCCGGACACCACAGTGGTCCGGCTGACCCCCCGTCCCGGTGAGGAGAACCTGCGTACCGAGGACGTGACCGCCTTCCTGGCGGCGGAGGGCCACACGGTGGCGCTGGTGCTGCTCGGCGGGGTCAACTACCTCACCGGCGAGCTGATGGACATCCCCACCATCACCGCCGCCGCCCGGGCCGCCGGTGCGGTCGTCGGTTGGGACCTGGCGCACGCGGCCGGCAACGTGCCGCTGTCGCTGCACGACTGGGAGGTCGACTTCGCGGCCTGGTGCTCGTACAAGTACCTGAACTCCGGTCCCGGGGCCCTGGGCGGGGTGTTCGTGCACGAGCGGCACCACGGAGATCCCGCCCTGCACCGGTTCGAGGGCTGGTGGAGCACGGCGGCGCAGACCCGGTTCGAGATGACCCCGGTGAGTCGGCCCCCGGCCACGGTCGAGGCCTGGCAGATCTCCAACCCCCCGATCTTCGCGATGGGCCCGGTCCGTACCTCCCTGGAGTTGTTCGACTCGGTCGGGATGCCGGCGCTGCGCGAGCGGAGCCTGCGGCTCACCGGCTACCTGGAGCGGCTGCTCGACGAGGTGGTCGCCGACCGGCCGTTGACCGTGGTCACCCCCCGCGACCCCGGCCGGCGCGGCTGCCAGCTGTCGGTACGCATCGGCGAAGGCACCGCGAACGAACTGACCAAGCGGCTGCGGTACGAGCACGGGGTGATCGCGGACGCCCGGCAGCCGGACATCGTCCGGTTCGCCCCGGTGCCGCTCTACTCGACGTACCACGACTGCTGGCGAGTCGCCGAGGCCCTGGCCGCGACGGTGGAGGTGAACGCGTGAACACCCGGCACGACGAGATCGCGGTGGTGGGGGCCGGACTGGCCGGCTGCCTGCTGGCCTGCTACCTGGCTCGGCGGGGTCACGCGGTTGCCCTGTACGAGCGGCGACCGGACCCGCGGGTCGGGACCCCGGAGCGGGGCCGCTCGATCAACCTGGCTCTCTCCGAGCGGGGCCTGGACGCGCTGCGCCGCATCGGCCTGGACGAGCAGGTGATGGCCGACGCCCTGCCGATGCGGGGCCGGATGGTGCACCCGGTGGTCGGTGAGCCGGACTTCCAGCCGTACAGCGCCGAGGGCGATCGGGCGATCAACTCGATCAGCCGGGGGGCGTTGAACAACGCCCTGCTGGACGCCGCCGCCAAGCTGCCGCAGGTGCGGATCGCCTTCGACCACCGGCTGGTCGGGCTGGACCCGGACACCGCCCAGATGACCTTCGAAACCCCGCAGGGCACGGTCACCGCGAACGCCCGGGTCGTGCTCGGCGCCGACGGCGCCGGTTCGGCCGTACGCGGACAGCTGCTGGAACACGGCCTGCTCACCGAGAGCGTCGACTTCCTCGACTACGGCTACAAGGAACTCACCATCCCTGCGGTGGGTGGGGACTTCGCCCTGGACCCGGGTGCCCTGCACATCTGGCCGCGCGGCACCTCGATGATGATCGCCCTGCCGAACCCGGACCGCTCCTTCACCTGCACCCTGTTCTGGCCCAATCACGGCACCGCCAGCTTCTCCTCGTTGGGCAGCAAGGCGGCGATCGAGCGGTACTTCGCCCAGCACTACCCGGACCTGCCGCCGCTGGCCCCGAACCTGGTCGACGACTACCAGCACAACCCGGTAGGGGTGCTCGGCACGGTGCGGTGCGACCCGTGGCAGTTCAACGGGCGGGTGGGTCTGCTCGGCGACGCCGCGCACGCCATCGTGCCCTTCTACGGCCAGGGGGCGAACTGCGCCTTCGAGGACGTGGTCGAGTTGGACAACTGCCTCGACGAGTGCGGCGACGACTGGGCGGCGGCCCTGCCGCTGTACCAGCAGCGTCGGCAGGACAACGCCGAGGCGATCGCCCAGATGGCGCTGGCCAACTTCGTGGAGATGCGCGACAAGGTCGCCTCCCCGGTGTTCCAGACCCGGAAGAAGGTGGAGCACGCCCTGGAGCGGGCCTTGCCGGGCCGTTACGTCTCCCAGTACGAACTGGTCTCCTTCACCACCGTCCCGTACGCCCAGGTGCGTCGCCGGGTCCGCCGGCAGTACCAGGTGCTCGGTGCGGTCGCCGCCGGTGCGGCCGCGGTGCTGGCCGGTGCGGTGCTGGCTCTCGGTCGCCGGAGGCGAGGATGACCCTGTGGGATTCCCGGCTGATGTCCGGCCACGCGCCGGAGGGCCCCGGGCTGCTGCGCAACTTCGTCGGCGGCGAGTTCGTCTCGACCGGTGACCGGTTCACCAAGCGCAGCCCGGTGACCGGTGAGCCGGTCTTCGAGGTGGTCGAGGCCGACTGTTCCACCGTGGACGATGCGGTGGCCGCCGCCCGGGCGGCGCTGCGCGGGCCGTGGGGACGGATGGGGGAGCGGGAACGCGCCGAGGTGCTGCGCCGGGTAGCCGAGGAGTTGGAGCGACGCTTCGACGACCTGGTGGCCGCCGAGGTGGCGGACACCGGCAAGTCCATCTCCCAGGCCCGGACCCTGGACATTCCGCGGGGTGCGGCCAACTTCCGGGCCTTCGCCGAGATCGTGGCCACCGCCCCGACGGAGTCCTTCACCACGGTCACCCCGACCGGTGGCCGGGCCCTGAACTACGCGGTCCGTAAGCCGGTCGGCGTGGTGGCGATCATCGTGCCGTGGAACCTGCCGCTGCTGCTGCTGACCTGGAAGGTTGCCCCGGCCCTGGCCTGCGGCAACGCGGTGGTGGTCAAGCCCAGCGAGGAGACGCCCTCCTCGGCTACCGTGCTGGCCGAGGTGATGGCCGCCGCCGGGGTGCCCGACGGGGTGTTCAACCTGGTGCACGGCTTCGGCCCGGGCTCCGCCGGTGAGTTCCTCACCCGCCATCCCGGGGTGGACGCGATCACCTTCACCGGTGAGTCGGCCACCGGGTCGGCGATCATGCGGGCCGCGGCCGACGGGGTGAAGGCGGTCAGCTTCGAGTTGGGTGGCAAGAACGCCGGGCTGGTCTTCGCCGACGCCGACCTGGACGCGGCCGTCGAGGGTTCGGTGCGGTCCAGCTTCACCAACGGCGGCCAGGTGTGCCTGTGCACCGAGCGGATCTACGTGCAGCGGCCGGTCTTCGAGGAGTTCGCCGCCCGGTTGGCCAAGCGGGCCGGGGAGTTGGCGTACGGCTGGCCGGCCGACGAGGCGACCGTGAACATGCCGCTGATCTCGCACGGGCACCGCGACAAGGTGCTCGGCCACTACGACCTGGCCCGGACCGAGGGTGCCCAGGTGCTGGCCGGTGGGGGAGTGCCGCACTTCGGTGATGCCCGCGACGGTGGGGCGTACGTGCAGCCGACCGTGCTGGCCGGGCTCGGCCCGCAGGCCCGCACCAACACCGAGGAGATTTTCGGTCCGGTGGTGCACCTGGCGCCCTTCGACACCGAGGAGGAGGCGTACGCGCTGGCCAACGGCACCGAGTACGGCCTGGCGGCGGCCGTCTGGACCCGGGACGTGGGCCGGGCGCACCGGGCCGGGGCCCGGCTGGACGCCGGTATCGTCTGGGTCAACACCTGGTTCCTGCGGGACCTGCGTACCCCCTTCGGCGGGGTGAAGGCCTCCGGCATCGGCCGGGAGGGCGGGGTGCACTCGCTCGACTTCTACTCCGAACTCACCAACGTCTGCGTGGACATGTCATGAGCGACCTTCAGCTAGCGGCCGAGGAACTGACCGAGGCCCGGACCAGTGGCAAGCCCTGCCCACCCCTGCGTGGGCGGCTGCTGCCCGAGGGGGATGTGGCCGCGGCGTACGAGGTGCAGCAGCACCAGGTACGCCAGTGGCTGGCCGCAGGGCAGCGCCGGGTGGGCGCGAAGATCGGGCTGACCTCCCGGGCGGTCCAGGAGAACCTGGGGGTGTACGAGCCGGACTTCGGTGTCCTCACCGACGTCATGGCCGTGCCGGACGGGGTGGAGGTGCCGATCGACCGGCTGCTCCAGCCCCGGGTGGAGGCGGAGATCGCCTTCGTGCTCGGCGCGGACCTGCCCGACGAGCGGGTCACCACGGTCGACGTGATCCGTGCGGTCGACCACCTGCTGCCGGCCATCGAGATCGTCGACTCCCGGGTGGCCGGTTGGGACATCTCCATCGTGGACACGGTGGCGGACAACGCCTCCAGTGGGCTGTTCGTGCTCGGTACCGCACCCCGACGGCTGGCCGAGGTGGACCTGCGGCTGTGCGGGATGGTGCTGGAGCAGGCCGGGGAGCCGGTGTCGGTCGGTGCCGGGGCGGCCTGCCTGGGCAACCCCCTGCACGCGGTGGCCTGGTTGGCCACCACGATGGCCCGCGCCGGTGAGCCGCTGCGCGCCGGTGAGGTGGTGCTCTCCGGAGCCCTGGGCCCGATGGTGGCGGTGACCCCCGGCGCGGCGTACGAGGCCCGGATCTCCGGCCTCGGCTCGGTCCGGACCTGCTTCTCCCTGGATCCCGTGAGCGCGAGGAGTGAGCCGGTTCTGCGAGCCCCGCAGTCGGGAACGAAAGGTGGCTCCTCATGAGCGTCGGTGTGGCGGTGATCGGGTCGGGCAACATCGGTACCGACCTGATGATCAAGGTGCTGCGGCTGTCGGAGTCGCTGCGGATGGTGGCCATGGTCGGCATCGACCCGGCCTCCGACGGCCTGGCCCGGGCCCGCCGCCTCGGGGTGGCGACCACCGCCGAGGGGGTGGAGGGCCTGGTGGCGATGCCGGAGTTCGCCGACGTCGAACTGGTCTTCGACGCCACCTCCGCCGGGGCCCACCGGCACAACGACGCCGTGCTGCGCGCCCACGGCCGCCGGGTGGTCGACCTGACCCCGGCCGCCATCGGCCCGTACGTGGTGCCGCCGGTCAACCTGGACGAGCACCTGGCCGAGCCGAACGTCAACATGGTCACCTGCGGCGGGCAGGCCACCGTGCCGATCGTCGCCGCGGTACGCCGGGTCACCCCGGTGGCGTACGGCGAGATCGTCGCCTCGATCTCCTCCCGCTCGGCCGGTCCGGGCACCCGCGCCAACATCGACGAGTTCACCGAGACCACCGCCCGGGCCATCGAGGTGGTCGGCGGCGCCGACCGGGGCAAGGCGATCATCGTGCTCAACCCGGCCGAGCCGCCGCTGCTGATGCGCGACACGGTCTACTGCCTCTGCCCCGACCCGGACGCCGACCAGGCCGCCATCGCCGCCTCGGTCGCCGAGATGGTCGCCGACGTGCAGGAGTACGTCCCGGGCTACCGGCTCAAGCAGGACGTGCAGTTCGACCGGGTGGACACCTACGTGCCCTCGCTGGGACGGCAGCTGACCGGCCTACAGGTCTCGGTCTTCCTGGAGGTCTCCGGTGCCGGGCACTACCTGCCCGCGTACGCCGGGAACCTTGACATCATGACCAGCGCCGCGCTGCGTACGGCCGAACGGATGGTCTCGTCGTGACCGATCTCTACATCCAGGACGTGACCCTGCGCGACGGCATGCACGCCATCGCCCACCGCTACACGGTCGACCAGGTGCGGACCATCGCCGCCGCCCTGGACGCCGCCGGGGTGGCCGCCATCGAGGTGGCCCACGGCGACGGGCTGGCCGGGTCCAGTGTCAACTACGGCCACGGTGCGGCCAGTGACGCCGAGTGGATCGCGGCGGCGGCCGAGGTGATGACGAACGCGAAGCTGACCACCCTGCTGCTGCCCGGCATCGGCACCATCGCCGACCTGAAGGCGGCCAAGGCCCTCGGGGTGACCAGTGTGCGCATCGCCACCCACTGCACCGAGGCCGACATCTCCGCCCAGCACATCTCCTGGGCCCGGGACAACGACATGGACGTGTCCGGGTTCCTGATGATGTCGCACATGAACGACGCGGCCGGGCTGGCCGCGCAGGCCAAACTGATGGAGTCCTACGGGGCGCACTGCGTCTACGTCACCGACTCCGGTGGCCGGCTGCTGATGTCGGACGTGGCACAGCGGGTCGACGCGTACCGGCAGGTGTTGGAGCCGACCACCCAGATCGGCATCCACGCCCACCACAACCTGTCCCTCGGGGTGGCCAACAGTGTGTTGGCGGTCGAACACGGCCGGATCCTCGGTGACGGGCCGCTGGGATCGCCGTCGGGGCGCACCGTACGGGTGGACGCCTCACTGGCCGGGATGGGCGCCGGGGCGGGCAACGCCCCGCTGGAGGTCTTCGTCGCGGTCGCCGAACTACACGGCTGGAAGCACGGCTGTGACGTGTTCGCGCTGATGGACGCCGCGGACGACATCGTCCGCCCGTTGCAGGACCGGCCGGTCCAGGTAGACCGGGAGACCCTCTCCCTGGGGTACGCCGGGGTCTACTCCAGCTTCCTGCGGCACGCCGAACGCGCCTCCGCCCGCTACGGGGTGGACGTCCGCTCGATCCTGGTGGAGCTGGGTCGACGGCGGATGGTCGGCGGCCAGGAGGACATGATCGTCGACGTGGCGTTGGACCTGGTCCGCGAGGGTGCCGGGGACCCGGCCCGCGACGGGGACCCGACGGCCACGCAACCGCGAACCGAGGAGCAAGCATGAGCGGGCTGGACCCGGCCGGCATCGCCGAGCAGTTGGACAAGGCCGCCACCACCGCCACCGCCATTCCGCAACTGGCCGCCGAGGTCGGCCTGGACGTCGACGCCGCGTACGGGGTGCAGGCCGCCCTGGTGCAGCGTCGGCTGGACCGGGGCGAGCGGCTGGTCGGTCTGAAGATGGGGCTGACCAGCAAGGCGAAGATGGCCCAGGTCGGGGTCGACGAGGTCATCTGGGGTCGGCTGACGGACGCGATGTGGGTGCCGGACGGGGGCACGGTCGAGGTGTCGACCTACATCCACCCCCGGGTCGAGCCGGAGGTGGCCTTCCTGCTGGACCGGCTGCCCGAGCCGGGCGAGCCGGTCGGGGCCTTCACGGACGCCGTCCGTGCGGTCGCCCCGGCGATCGAGCTGATCGACTCCCGGTACGCGAACTTCAGCTTCTCCCTGCCGGACGTGATCGCCGACAACACCTCGGCCGCCGCCTTCGTGGTCGGCCCCTGGTCGCCGGTGCCGGACGGGCTGGACAACCTCGGGGTGTTGCTGGAGATCGACGGTCGGGTGGCCCAGGTCGGCTCGACCGCGGCGATCCTCGGCGACCCCCGCCGGGCCCTCGACGAGGGGGTCCGCCTGGCCGGACGGCACGGGGTACGGATGCGTGAGGGCTGGGTGTTCCTGGCCGGCGCGGCCACGGCGGCTGTTCCGCTGCGGCCTGGGGTTCAGGTCCGGGCAGTGGTCGAGAAGCTCGGCACCGCCACCCTCAAGGCGGCGTCATGAGCGCGCGGATCGGCCTGGTGGGGGTTCCGGGCAGCCCGACCGGCTCCGGGCGGTCAGGCTTGATCCCTGCGCCGGTCGGGCTGCCCGGAACCCCTGACGTGGTGCGGGTCGAAGGGGGTCGGCATGGCTGACGGGGCGCGGGTGGTGGCGGGGAAGGCGGTTCCTCGGGGGGCGTTTCCGCACGTGAAGGTCGCGGGTGGGTTCGTCTTTGTTTCCGGTACGTCGTCGCGGCGGCCGGACAACAGTTTCGCCGGGGTATCGGTGGACGAGTTCGGTACGACGGACCTGGACATTCGGGTGCAGACCCGCGCGGTGATCGAGAACATCGGTGACCTGCTGCGCTCGGTCGGCGCCGACCTGTCCGACCTGGTGCAGGTGACCTCGTACCTGGTCAACATGAACGACTTCGGTGGGTACAACGAGGTGTGGGCGGAGTTCTTCGACGCCACCGGGCCGACCCGGACGACCGTGGCCGTGCACCAGTTACCGCATCCGCACCTGCTGATCGAGATGCAAGCCGTGGCCGTGTTGCCCGAAGGAGGTCAATCGTGAGTGAGATCGTCGAGCCGTTCAGCTTTCCCAACTGGATCGCCGAGAACCAGCACCTGCTCAAGCCGCCGGTGGGCAACAAGGAGATGTTCCCCGGGTCGGACGACTTCATCGTGATGGTGGTGGGCGGCCCCAACCAGCGCACCGACTTCCACGTCGACCCGTACGAGGAGTTCTTCTACCAGGTCAAGGGCAACATGCATGTCAACCTGATGACCCCGGAGGGGCCGCGTACGGTGCATGTGCGCGAGGGACAGATGTGGATGCTGCCGCGCAACACCCCGCACTCGCCGCAGCGGCCCGAGCCCGGCTCGATCGGGGTGGTGGTGGAACGGGTCCGTCCGGAGGGGACCCTGGAGAAGTTCCAGTGGTACTGCCCGGAGTGCGGGCACAAGGTGCACGAGGTCGAGTTGCAGGTCCGCGACATCGCCGCCGACCTGCCCCCGGTGTTCGGCGCCTTCTACGCCGACGAGGCGGCCCGCACCTGCGGCAACTGTGGCACCCTGCACCCGGGCAAGGGCTGATGGCCCAGCCGCTTGCCCACCCGGTGGTGGACGTGCACTCGCATGTCGTACCGAAGGGGTGGCCGGACCTGGCCGCAGCCTGCGGCGGGTCCGGCTGGCCCTGGCTGCGGATCGACTCGGAACGCGAAGCCATGATCATGGTGGGGGAGACCGAGTTCCGCCCGATCGGTGCCCAGTGCTGGGACGCGCCCACCCGACTGGCCGACATGACCGCCGACGGCGTGGACGTGCAGGTGGTCTCGCCCACCCCGGTCTTCTTCGGCTACGAACGCCCGGCCGACCAGGCGGTGAAGGTGGCTCGCATCTTCAACGACCTGACCCTGGAGGTGACCGCGGCCGGTGGTGACCGGCTGCTGCCCTTCTGCCAGGTGCCGTTGCAGGACCCGGACGCCGCCTGCGCCGAGTTGGACCGCTGCCTGGCGGCCGGCCATGTCGGTGTGGAGATCGGCAACCATGTCGGTGACCGGGACCTGGACGACGCCGGGATCGTGACCTTCCTGACCCACTGCGCCGAGGTCGGCGCCCCGGTCTTCGTCCACCCCTGGGACATGCCGGGTGGCCCCCGCCTGGACCGGTGGATGGCCCGGTGGCTCACCGGGATGCCGGCCGAGACCCACCTGTCGGTGCTGTCGATGATCCTCGGTGGGGTCTTCGACAAGGTGCCGCCCAGCCTGCGGATCTGCTTCGCGCACGGCGGCGGCAGCTTCCCCTTCTGGCTGGGGCGGGCCGACAACGCCTGGCACCGCCGGGGCGACCTGGTACGCGGTGCCTCCGCCACCCCACCCAGCTCGTATGTCGACCGCTTCTTCGTCGACTCGGTGGTCTTTGCTACACCGGCCCTGCGCCTGCTGGTGGACACCATGGGCCCCGGTCAGGTGCTGCTCGGCAGCGACTACCCGTACCCGCTGGGGGAACGCCCGGTCGGCCGGGTGATCCACGAGGCGGACTTCCTCACCGAGGACCAGCGCGCCCTGTTGCTGGGCGGCAACGCCCGACGGTTCCTCGGCACGGATCGTATATAACGAAGGCTGGCGCGTATATAATCGTCGGATGAAGACGGTCATAGATCTTGACGATGAGCTGCTTGAACGGGCCCGTCGCGAGTTGGGCACCAAGAGTAAGAAGGACACCATCCACGCCGCGCTCCGGATGGTCGCGGAGCGCGGCGAGCGGGTGGAGGCGATCCGCGAGCTGCTTTCGGTCGATCGCGACTGGAGTGGTCTGCTGGAGGACGGCAAGACACCGCACGGTGAGCGGGACGTCGCGTGACACCGCCGCCCGGCCTCTATCTCATCGACACCTCGGCCTGGGGGCGGCTGCGTCATCCGGCCGTCGGCAAGCGCATCCGGGCGCTCCTGGAGGAGCAACTCGCCGCGACCTGTCTGCCGCTCGATCTGGAGGATGGGCGCAGCGCCCGTGACTTCCGCGATGCGATGACCATTCGCGCCCGGCGCGCGGAGCTGATGATCGACCTGCCGATCAGTTCCGCAGTGGCCACCCGGGCTCGCGATCTGCAGTTGGCATTGACGACTCGCGGTCACCACCGGGCCGCGAGTCCGGTCGATGTGATGGTGGCGGCGGCCGCAGCCGAATACTCGTCGACCGTCCTGCACTACGACCGGGATTTCGATCTGCTGGCGGAGGTGGGTGGCCCTCGGTCCGAATGGGTGTCGCCGCCCGGCACCCTCTCCTGAGGTGCCGGAACTTTGACCGGCAACGCTGCTTCTCGCGTACTGTGCCGTGTTCGACGTCACGGGTGATCCGTGCGTCTCGTGGCCGGTCGGCACGACCGCCGAAGGGCTGCCGATCGGCGTGCTCCTCACCGAACGGTACGGTGCTGAGGCGACACTGATCGCCACAGTTGCGCAGGTTGAGCACTTGTGTGGCGGATGGGATCGCGACCCCGCGCTTTGGCGAAGCGTCGGCTCCGCTAACGTGAGTGGCAGCGGAGTCGGGAGGTCACCGCGGTGACCCGCCACCCGATCCGGTCGAAGGTCTCTCTTTCCGCCTGGGGGCGTTGGGATTGTCTGTAACCGACACGTTGCTGGTCTTCGTCGGCATCCCGGCAGCCGTCGTGCTGGTGATCGCCGGCCTGGTGTACGCGGGTAGCCGGGACGGGGGCGGCGGCGGTGCCAAGCGCTACCGGCCGGGCCGTCCGTTCAACTTCACGCCGGTCTGGTTTCTCGGTAAGCCGGACGAGCTGGCCGACTCGGCCGGCACCGTGCTGGCCGCCGGGGCTCAGGCGCCGGCGTTGACCGGCCGCAAGCAGGAGCAGGCCGGCGCCGAGGCGCCGGCTGGTGGAACCGGAGGCGCAAGTGACCGTTGGTGAGATGCAGCCCGAGGCGGGGACCGACCCCCGGCCCGACGTGCTGGACGGGCCCTTCTCGACCCGTCAGCTGCTGCGCATCGACGAGGCGCTGCGGCTGGCCGACCGTACTACCGGTCTGGTCTTCTCGGTCTTCGTCGGCGGTCTCGACGAGCCGGTCCGGGAGCACGCCGAGCGGCTGCACGGGCAGCTCGCCGACCCGGACCGCTCGGTGCTGATAGCCGTGTCGCCGAACCAGCGGCAGCTGGAGATCGTCACCGGCCGGTACGCCCGCAAGCGGGTCCCGGACACGTACGCCAAGATCGCCGCGCTGTCGATGGTGGCCTCCTTCGGCGGTGGTGATCTGGCCGGCGGCATCATCCAGGGCCTCGACCAGCTCTCCCGGTACGCCGGCAAGGGCTGACCCTGCCAAGCACGATCGAGCCCGGCTCCCGCGACTGCGGGGCCGGGCTCAGTCGTGTCGGATCAGGTGCGTCTGGAGTGCCCGGCGCGGGCGGATGATCCACCCGCGCCGGGAAACCTGCCTCAGGCGGTGCGGGCGTCCCGGGCCCGTGCGGCCACCGCCCGGATCACCCCGTCGCGGCCCTCGGCCACCAGCCGGCGCAGCGGCGCCGGGTAGCCGGGCTGCGCCAGCCAGGCGTCCGTGGCCTCGACGGTCTCCTCCTCCACCAGGTACGCCGGGTAGGCGAGCAGGGCGAACTCCTGCGCCGGCTCACTGTCGCGGCTGGCCCACACCTGTCCCACGGCCTCGAAGTACCGCTGCCGGTACGGCGTGATCAGCTCGACCTGCGCCGGGTGGGTGAAGCCCTGCAACAAGGCCCGGTTGCGCCAGTTCGGCAGGGCCTCGGCACTGGTCAGCTGGGCCCAGACGGCCGCCTTGTTCTCCTCGGTCGGCACCAGAGCGTGGGCGTACGCGGCCTCCCGCTCCCCGCTGGAGGTCCGGTCCCCGGCCAGCTCGGCCTCGATCTCCGGGGCACCGGCCGCCCCGTTGGCCACCAACGCGTGGAGCACGCTCCAGCGCAGCTCGGTGTCGATGGTCAGCCCCTCGGTCACCTGGCTGCCGTCCAACCAGCCGCGCAGCACGGCCAGGTCCTCCGGAGCGCGGGCCGCCGAGACGTACGTCCGGGCCCAGGCCAGCTGGAACCCGCTGCCCGGCTCGGCTGCGGCCAGGGCGGTCCGCGCGGTACGGGCCAGCTCGGCCCAGCCGGTGGGGGCCCAGGCCGGGTCGGCGTAGAAGGTCAGGGCGCTGCTCGCCTGCCGCAGGGTGGCGGTGACCAGGTTGATGTCCGTCTCGGCGGGCAGACCGGCCAGCACCAGCGCCACGTAGTCGCGGGTGGCCAGTTCGGCGTCGCGGGTCATGTCCCACGCCGCCGTCCAGCACAGGGCCCGCGCCAGGGAGGACTCGAACCCGCCGATGTGCTGCACCACCGTGGCCATCGACCGCTCGTCCAGCCGCAGCTTGGCGTAGGTGAGGTCGTCGTCGTTGAGCAGCAGCACGTCGGCCGCGGGCACCCCGACCAACTCGGTCAGCTCGGTCAGCTCACCGTCGATGTCGACCTCCAGACGCTGGCGGCGCACCAGCCGGCCGTCGGCGAGGTCGTACAGACCCACCCCGATGCGGTGGGTACGCAGGGTCGGGTACCCCTGCGGGGCCTCCTGCCGCACCAGCACCCGCTCGTACGCGCCGTCCGCGCCGATGGTCAGCTCCGGCCGCAGGGTGTTGACCTGTGCGGTCTCCAGCCACTGGGCGGCGAAGGTGCGCAGCTTGCGACCGGAGGCGGTCTCCAACTCGGTGAGCAGGTCGTCGAAGGTGGCGTTGCCCCAGGCGTACTTGGCGAAGTAGGCCCGCAGACCGGCCAGGAAGGGCTCCAGCCCCACGTACGCGACCAGCTGCTTGAGCACACTGGCACCCTTGGCGTACGTGATGCCGTCGAAGTTGACCTCGACCGCCTCCAGGTCCGGCATCTCACAGTAGACCGGGTGGGTGGAGGAGAGCTGGTCCTGCCGGTAGCCCCAGTTCTTCCGGACGGACAGGAAGGTCGTCCAGGCCTCCGTGAACCGGGTGGCGTGGGTGTTGCACCAGTGGCTGGCCCACTCGGCGAAGGACTCGTTCAGCCACAGGTCGTTCCACCAGCGCATGGTGACCAGGTCACCGAACCACATGTGGGCCATCTCGTGCAGGATCGTGTTGGCCCGCTGCTCGTACTCGAAGTCGGTGACCTGGGAGCGGAACAGGTAGTGCGACTCGGCGTGGGTGACACAGCCGAAGTTCTCCATCGCGCCGGCGTTGAAGTCCGGCACCCACAGCTGGTCGTACTTGGGCAGCGGGTAGCGCACCCCGAACTGCTCGTGGAAGAAGTCGAAGCCCTGCTTGGTGACCAGGAACAGGTCGTCGCTGTCGAGGTACTGCGCCATCGAGGTCCGGCAGAACAGGCCCAGGTCGATCCCGTCGTGGCTGTCCCGCACCTCGTGGTACGGCCCAGCGCACAGCGCGGTGATGTACGTGCTCATCCGCGCCGAGGTGGCGAAGTGGACCGTCTTGAGGTCCTCACCGGCCGGCTCCACCCGCTCCACGGTCGCGTTGGAGATCACCTTCCAGTGCTCCGGGACGGTGGCGTGCCAGGTGTAGACGCTCTTGAGGTCGGGCTGGTCGAAGCAGGCGAAGACCCGCTGGGCGTCAGCCGTCTCGAACTGGCTGTACAGATAGGTCTCCCCGTCCACCGGGTCGACACTGCGATGCAGGCCCTGCCCGGAGTTCGAGTACGCGAAGTCGGCGTCGACGACGAGGAGGTTCTCCTCGGCCAGCCCGGTCAGGGTCAGTCCCTTCTCGGCGGAGAAGTCGGTCAGGTCGACCGGGGTGCCGTTGAGGGTCGCCGAACGCACCGAGTCGGCGGCCACCTCGATGAAGGTGCCGGCGCCCGGTTCGCTGCAGCGGAAACGCACCTCTGTGATCGACCGGAAGGTGCGACCCCCCGCCGCGTGGACGGCACTGGACAGGTCCAGATTGATGTCGTACCCCGTCACCTCGAGCAGGCGGGCCCGCTCGGTCGCCTCGACCTGCGTCAGGTTGCGCACTCCCGGCACGTTCGTCTCCATCCGTTTCTCGCCGTACCCCACGGCCACATCATCGTGGACCGCCTGTGACGGCCCGTCCGATCCTGAAGTCTTCCACGGACGGGCAGCCGGTGGTGGGCGAGGTCACGCTGTGGTATCCAGCGCGATCGGGTCGCTGTGGAGTAAGGATCGGAGGGTGCACCGCTGCCCGGTGCCAGCATCCCGAAGGGACCTCGCTATGAACGAACGCACCAGCGTCGACATGTGGTTCGATCCGATCTGCCCCTGGGCGTGGGTCACCTCCCGCTGGCTGCTGGAGGTGGAACAGGTCCGCGACGTCCAGGTCCGGTTCCGCGTGATGAGCCTGTCGGTGCTCAACGAGGGCCGCGAACTGCCCGAGCCGTACCAGGAGGCGATGCGTACCGGCTGGGGGCCGGTGCGGGTGTGCATCGCGGCGGAGCAGCGGTACGGGTCGGCGGCGGTGGGTGCCCTCTACACCGCCCTGGGCATTCGGATCCACCTCGGCAAGGAGCAGGTCGGCCGCGAGTTGTTCGTCGCCGCCCTCACCGACGCCGGCCTGGACCCCGAACTGGCCGAGGCCGCCGAGGACAGCGGCCTCGACACCGCCCTGCGGCAGAGCCACGAGGAGGGCATGCGGCCGGTCGGCACCGAGGTGGGCACCCCGGTCATCCACGCACCCGGACCGGAGGGCCGGAAGGTGGCCTTCTTCGGCCCGGTGGTCACCCCGGCACCCAAGGGGGAGGCCGCCGGTCGGCTCTGGGACGGGGTACTGCTGGTGGCCGGCACCCCCGGCTTCTTCGAACTCAAGCGCACCCGCGACCTCGACCCCATCTTCGACTGAGGTGCAAGGAAGGGCCCCTTGTTAACGCCTCGGGTATAGGCCGGGTCCCTTGTTAACACCAGCTCCGCGTCGCCTCGGGCGCCGTACCCGGCGTCACCGCTGCCTTCGTGGAGTCGTTTGACCAGGTGTCCGCAGAGAGCCGGCGGGCCGCACCCGTGCCCGTCGGCCGCACTCGTGGAGGCGCCAGATGGCCAAACACCGTGCCCCGGTTTCCGACCGTCGGGCTCGTAGGGAGAGGACCGGCAACGAGGCGACCCACCCGGCGGACCTCAGCCAGCCGGTACCCAGGCAGGACCGGGAGAGCCCTAGACCGGACTTCGCCGAGGCTGGACTGACCTTCGGGGAGCGGCGCGAGTGGGCCGCCCCCCGGCAGAACCTCGCCGAGTTGTGGCCCGGCCCACCGTACGACCGCTCCGGCGGTGGGCCGGCGCCGCAGCAGCGTCCGCTCAACGCCCCCGGGGTGCTCGGGCGTACCCCCGTGGTGGGGGTCGCCCGGGTGCCGGCCACCTCCCGGCTGACGCCGCCCGGTCGGGAGATCCGCAACCAGGGCCCGCGACCGGTACGACGTCCCGGCGTGGTGCCGGCGCCCGCCGGCCGGCATCGTCGGGCGGCGGAGCCGGACTGTTAACAAGGGACCCCTGCACTACCGCAGGCGTTAAGCGGGGGCCCTTCCTTTCACCTGGTGGGCGGGGGTGTGGGTCGGGCGGCGGGGCCGGAGGCGGCGACGGTAGCGTCATGGTCATGACGGTCGTGCACCCGATCACCCGGGCTTGGATCACCACTGGCGGCACCGGAGCGCAGAACTACGACGAGTTCGCCGACGACGCGGAGATCACCGCGATCATCGAGGCGAATCCGCACAGCGCCCTCGGCATCGAGATGCCACACCGGGCTCCGGACAGCCTCGGCAAGTCCTTCGGCGACGCGCTGCCGGACGCGGTGACCCGGCTGGCCGAGGCGAAGGCCGACGGCAGCTACACCCCCGCCGAGCAGGTCGTGGTCCTGTACCGGATCACCGCGCCGGGGGAGGAGCCGGCGTACGGCATCTTCGCCATGGTCGACACCGATCAGATCTCCACCCGGGCCGACGAGCCGGGCCTGGTCATCCGCAACGAGGACGTCTTCATCGCCAAGGTGCGCGAGCGGGTGGCCCTGGCCGAGGCGCTGGGGCACCTGCTCTCGCCGGTGCTGCTGTTGCAGACCGGGCGCGGTGACGAACTGCACGCAGCGCTGGCCAAGGCCACCGACGCGGCCGGCGCACCCGCCGCGACCGACCTGGACCAGGCCGGGCGTACGCACGCCATCTGGCTGCTCGGGCCGGGCCCGGAGCAGGACGAGCTGACCGCCCTGGCCGGTGGCGGGGAACTGGTCGTCGCCGACGGCAACCACCGCAGCCTCGCCGCCCAGACCGGCGGATTCCGCCGCTTCCTGGCGGTGGTGACCACCCCCGCCTCGGTGGCCATCCAGCCGTACAACCGCCTCATCAGCCAGCTGCCGACCACCCCGCAGGAGCTGCTCGACCGGCTGACCGCCGCCGGTGCGCAGGTCAGCTCCGTCGAAGGCCCGGCGCAGGTCCCGGCCGCCGGCGGCACCATCGTGCTCCAGCTACCCGGCCAGGCGTACGCGGTGACCCTGCCGCACACCGGCGCCGGCCGGCTGGAGAACCTCGACCACGCCCTGGTCGAGCGGCTGCTGTTGCGCGACGCCCTGGGGCTGGACCCGGGGGACAAGCGGATCACCTACGTCGGTGGCGACTACCCGGCCAGCTGGCTGGCCGGTGAGGTCGAGGCCGGCCGGGCCGAGTTGGCCATCCTCATCGCGCCGGTGACCGTGGACGACTTCGTCGCGGTGAACCTGGCTCGGGAGAAGATGCCGCGCAAGAGCACCTGGTTCACCCCGAAGGCGCGTGGCGGCCTGGTGGTAGCGGAGCTGCCGGACCCGGCGTGAGGGTTGTCGGGTCGGTGCCGGGTGAGGTTCGCACCGACCCGAAAGGGGCATAGTCGCACCTGGGTACCGCCCCGCCGGTGCCCGGTGCGGCCGGCCTGACAGACTGCCCGGTATGCGCGTCTACCTGGGATCCGATCACGCCGGTTTCGAGTTGAAGGTGCACCTGGCCAACCATCTCGCCAAGCAGGGGTACGAGGTGGTCGACGTCGGCCCGCACGTCTTCGACCCGGACGACGACTACCCGGCCTTCTGTCTGCACGCCGGCACCCGGGTGGTGGCCGACCCGGGCAGCCTGGGTGTGGTCATCGGTGGCTCCGGCAACGGCGAGCAGATCGCCGCCAACAAGGTGGCCGGAGTCCGTGCGGCTCTGGCCTGGAGCATCGAGACCGCCCAGTTGGGCCGGCAGCACAACGACGCCAACGTGGTCGCGGTCGGGGCCCGTCAGCACACCCTGGACGAGGCCACCGCGATCGTCGAGGCGTTCCTGACCACGGCCTTCTCCGGCAGCGAGCGGCACGCCCGCCGCATCGCCCAGGTCGCCGAGTACGAGCAGACCCGCAAGCTGCCCGACCTGCCCTGACTCTTCGTTACAGACCAACTCCGTTACGCCGAAACGGCGGGGTCCCGTGGCTGCGGATCCCGCCGTTCGGCGCAACTGCGAGCAGCGACCGCACAGCCGGGTCAGCGGCGGGGGAGTTCGTCGCGGGGGATCCAGTTCCGACGGACGATGACGATCTCGGCCTCGGCGGCGGCCAGGTCCTCCTCGGTGGGGCGGGCGGCGTCCCGGGCCCGCATGGCCGCGGTCACGCTCACCTGTGAGGAGCCGGATCCGACCAGTCCGCGTAGCCCTCGTTCGCCTTCCTCGGCTCCGCCGCCGCGTCGTGCGCGGGGCGGCGGCTCCCCGCCGTCGTGCACTCCTGCGGTTGTCGCCGCGGCGCCGGCGTCGGTGGTCTGCGGTGGTACGCCCTGGTGTCGGTGTCGTCGTCGCCGTCGTCCCTCGTCCGCCACCCCACGACCCTACCTGGGATGACGGTTGTCGATCACGGTCTCACGGCGGGTCATACCCTCGATGTTTGACAGTGAAAGCACATACGGACGCACCACCTCACTCACCGTCAGCGGTGGAACCGAGCTGGTCTGTGCCAGACCGCCGACCGGAGTCGAGCCGGTCGGCGGTCGGTGCGGGCAGGGTCAGAAGACCTCGAGGGCGGAGGGGGCGCGGTGCCAGCCGACCGCCGGATCGGCGGAGGCCAGGGCGCCGGGCCGCAGTTCGCGTAGCCGGCCGGCATCGGCCAGGGCGGTCAGCCGGGCACCGCCGAGGTACAACTCGCCCAGGCAGCTCACGTCGCAGGCCAGGTCGGCCGGATCGGTCACCGGTACGCAACTGGCCGCCGTCGGGCCGCCCTTGAGCCGCCACCGGCCGCTGTTGGCGGGCAGCAGGTCATCGGTCACCTCGATCACCACGTCGATGTCGGTGGCGTAACGCCGGGCGGACAGGGCGCCCGGCACATCGACCACCCGTACCCACAGGGCGTCGACCAGAGTCGGGCTCAGTCGGCGTGGTTCGTCGACCATCCGCAGCAGGGGCTCGTCCACGGCAGCCCGCAGGAAGGTCACCTGGCGGGTCAGGTCCATCGAGAGCAGCAGCCGCCAGATCGCCCGGTACCCGGCGACACTGGTCGCCACCACCTCGTCGACCGTGGTCTGACACTTCGGGCCGGTGCCGTCCCACTCGGCCTTGGTGCGGAACAGGCCGTACCCGTCGATGCCCTCGGGTCCCTCGTGCAGCACCACCCGCCGCTCGGTGGCGCCGCCCCGGTGGGCCTGCGGATCCAGCAGGACGTAGCGCCACCAGCGCTCGTCGCGGGCGGACCAACCGGGTCGGGCAGCGCGTACCCGGTCGTACACCCGGCTAAGGTCCGCCAGGCGGTCGGCCGGAGAGTCCAGGCGCAGTCGGCCCTCGTCGGCGGTCGGCGGCGGTAGCCGCAGCTCAAGGGTGTTGCCGGTGATCTGGAGTCGCTGCGCCGCCAGGCCGTACCCGAAGCGGGGATAGATCCGGCCCTCGCTGGCCCAGAGCACCGCCACCGGTTCCCGGCCGGCCTCGTGGATCTCGGTCAGTTGTCGGCGCATCAGCGTGGTGAGCAGACCCCGCCGCCGGTGGGTGGGGGCCACCCCGACCATGCTGACGTGGGCGGCGGCCACCTCGCCGCCGGGCACCCCCAACGCCCGGGTGAAGGCGGCGGCGGTGCCGACCAACTCGGGACCGTCGCGTATCAGCAGGGCACGCTCCGGTTCGAAGATCCTGCGTTCGGTCTCATGTGCCTCGGGTTCGAGGCCGTGATGGAACAGGAAGTTGAGGTGGCGCCCCATCTCGTCGAAGTCTTCCGGGCGGGCGCTGCTGATCGGCAGGGAGCGGCTGGTCACGGCTTCGTGTCTAACGGATGGGCACGGGTGCGGCGACCTATTTGCGGGCTGGCTACCCTCGAAGCAGGGCCGGACGGTGATCGAGTTCACCGCCGACCGAGGGGGAGGGACGAGATGGCCGACAAGACGCAGCCGTGGGCGGAGCGGACCGTGGAGGTGCCGCCGCAGCCCGGTGCGGGCATTCCGTCGCAGCGCGACCCGTACCGACGCGGGGTGGCCTCGGTCGGTGCCAGCGCACCGCGTACCGAACCGTTTCCGACGGTGGACCAGGTGCCGACCGGCACCGGCTGGCCGGGTGAGCCGGCGCCGCGCCGGCCGTTGAGCTGGCATGTGGCCCAGCTACGCAAGGGCGGCGAGTGGAGTACGGCCGGCGCCCTGTTCGCCTTCGTGTGCTGGGGGATCTGGGCGATCTCCGGCGGTGGCGATCTGGCCGGGCCCTTCCTGATCTTCGTGCTGAGCCTGCTGGTGGCGGCGGGGTTGTTCGCGCTGACCCGGCTGCTGGGCCGGCTGGTGCTGGAGCGGCAGTTGGGCCGGGTACGGCGCAGCGCGCGGGGCGCTCATCTGGTCACCGCGGTCTTCCTGACCGGCCTGGGCATCGCCTACCTCCAGCAGACCCAGTGGATCATGGACGCCTGGAACTGGCTGACCACCTGAGTCGCGTCGTGGGGGGGGGGGGGGGGGACGCCCGCCCCCCCCCCCCCCCCCCGGGGCCCGGGGGGCGGGGGGGGGGCGGCCGTGGTGAATAACAACACACAGGCCCTGGCAAAAAACCCCGGCGCCGGGTAAAACCACCCGCCCACCCCCGGGG
>NZ_JBICUM010000021.1:36481-47401 GCF_043198155.1 Micromonospora sp. NPDC048871
CCCATCCCGGTCTGCCCCCGCCGGGGCTACAGCTGGTGGTTTTTGGTGGGTGTCGTTCGCCCCCCATTGGCCATGAAATGCCCGCCCCCCCCCCCCCCCCCGACGGAGCCGGTCGCGCATTGCGACCGGAAGGTCGTCACTCCACCAGGACGGCCGCTGCATACCCGGCCGGAGCCGGTTCATCCCCCGCGACCACCAGCGGTGCCAGGTCCGCCACAGTCCGGACATGAGAGATTCTGTCCGGCTTGGCCGCAAATTTACTGTCGTCACCGTACTTTAGCGCGACCAGACGCTTATGCCGGTAAGCGGAAAATGGGGCCGCTAGCAGGTGAAATGCTGTCACCGCAAGCATCGCGGGCCGTGAAAATTCCATGAACTGAGGTCTTCTCAAATCTCAGCGCGTCTATAAGGATGGGCTCTGTGAACGGGGCACAGGACGAAGGTGATGGATTTCCGGGGGACACCAGCGTCCCGGTGACTGTCCTTCGACTGGACCGCCCCGAGCTGGACGGCACCCGTCTCGTCGTGCGGGCCGTCGATGTCGAACTGCGTGAACGCCGTCGTGGGCACCATCTGGCACCACTGGGATACCTCTACGATCGCGCCGACCACGACGAATTGGAATCCGATCTCATCCTTGACGCCGGGCACTATGACGTGGGTGACCAGACCTGGTCATTTTCCGCTGAGGTACCCGGGATTATCGGCCTTACCGAGCCGCTGTCGTCGGCTGACAACCCGCCAGCCGAAAAAGTCGGAGAAGAAGGAGATCACCCGTGACGACCACCCTGACCCGCAACCCCCTGCGCACCTCGCTGTCGATGACCAGTGGGCACGACTTCAGCCAGCCGCTGCCCGCCGACCACGACCGCCAGCCCTTCGGCTACCTCTTCGCCAACTGGGAGCCGGGCACCCCGGCGGAGACCGAGACCGAGCTCGGCTACTACGACGCCGACCAGCAGGTCTGGGTCACCCCGGACGGCGCGATCACCGCCGGTGTCTACACCAAGACCCGCACCTCCGGCTCCAACTGCGGAGACTGCGTAACCGACGACGCCTGCGCCTAAGGACAACGCATGACCACCTCGCCATCTGATCGCGGGATCCTGATCTTCACCCAGGACTTCGATCCCACGGTCGACCCCGTCGTGCGGACCCTCACCGCCCGGGGGGCCGACATCGTCCGCGTCGACCTGAGCTACTTCCCGCAGACGCTGACGTTCACCACCTCGGATTTCGATGGCGAGCGGCGGCGGCTGCTGCACCGCGGGCGGGAGGTCGATCTCGATCGGCTCTCCGGGGTGTGGTACCGCCGCCCCACAGCCTTCCGCTTCCACGAGCAGATGAGCGAGGCCGAACAGCAGTTCGCCCGCAACGAGGCCCTGCACGGCATCGGCGGCATCCTGCGCAGCACGGACTGCCTCTGGGTCAACCGTCCCGACGTCGACGCGGTCGCCGAGCTCAAGCCCTACCAACTCCAGTTGGCCAAGCAGGTAGGCATGCGGGTGCCCCGCACCCTGCTCACCAACGACCCCGCCGAGGTACGCGCCCTGGTCGGTGCCACCGACCAGCCCGTGGTCTACAAGGCCCTCACCGGCGGGGTGATCCACTATCCGGGCGCCTTCCCCAGCGGCCTCTACACCACTGTGGTGGGCGAGGAGGTGCTGGCCAACGCCGACCGGGTCCAGCACACGATCTGCATGTTCCAGGAGTACATCGAGAAGGCGTACGAGGTCCGGCTGACCGTCGTCGGGAACACCTGGTTCCCGGTGGTGATCGACTCCCAGGCCCTGCCCACCACCTCTGTCGACTGGCGCGGCGAGAACCACCTGCCCTACGGCCCGTACAAACCACTGCCCGACGAGGTGGTGGCGAAGACCCAACGCCTGCTCGACCGCCTCGGCCTCGTCTACGCGGCCATCGACTTCATCGTCACCCCCGAGGGGGAGTACGTCTTCCTGGAGGTGAACCCGGGCGGCCAGTTCATGTGGCTGCAACACGACCTGGGTCTGCCGATGGACGAGACCATCGCCGACCTGCTGCTGGCCGGCGGCCCCTTCCGGCAGGGCGAGGTAACCCAGGTCGGCTACTGAGATGATCGGGGCGTTGCTGCTCGTCGCCCAACTGGCCCTGGTCGGCACCCTCGGCTGGGCCCTGGTGGGCAAGGTACGCGACCGGGCCGCCTTCGCGGCCTTCCGCGCCTCGCTGCCGCGTACCGTCGGGGTGCCGGCGGCCCGGGCGGGGGCCCTGGCGGTGGCCGTCCTGGCGGCCGAGGCGCTCACCGCCGGGATCCTGCTGGCCGCGGTCGCCCTCCCCGCCCTGGCGGCTGCGGGCTTCGCGCTGGCCACCGGCCTGTTCGCGGCCTTCACGGTGGCCGTGGCCGGGATGGTCCGTCGCGGGGTCCGGGAGCCCTGTCACTGCTTCGGGGGCGCCGAGAGTCCGCCCGGCCCCGCGCACGTCCTGCGCAACCTGCTGTTGACCGCGGTCGCCCTGGGCGGGGCGGCGCTGGCCTTCGGCGGGGTCCGGCCACCGTCGCTGTCCACCCTCACCGCTGAACCGTCCGGAGCTGACATGGCCCCCTCGTCCGTCCTGCTGCTCGTGGTCACGGTGCTGTGTCTGGTCAACACCACCGTCCTGCTGGTCGTGCTCGCGCAGCTACGGCGGCAGTCCACCCTGCTGAAGGTCAGCATCGAGGGGGTGGAGAACCCCGAGCCGATCATGCTGACCGCCGGTGCCACCGTCGGCGACTTCACCGCCACCACGGTCGACGGCACACCGGTGTCCCGGGCCGGGCTGCGGGGGGAGACCCTGGTGGGGTTCCTCTCCCCGAGCTGTCCGGCGTGCGCGGAGAGCCTGCCCGGGTTCGTCGCCCGGGCCGAGGCGATCCCCCGGGAGCAGACCCTGGCCGTGGTGCTGGGCACCGGTGAGGCCGCCACCCAACTCTGCGAGCGGCTGGCCCCGGTGGCCCAGGTGATCAACGAGCCTGAGCGGGGCCCGGTGGCCCGCGCCTTCGGGGTGGACGGCTACCCGGCGTTCGGGCTGCTCTCCGGCGACACCGTGGTCGCCAGCCACTTCGTACTCGACCGGGTGCCCGTCACCAGCGCCTCGTGATCAGACAGGCAGGCGGCTCGCTGGCCGAGGCCACCCGGATGGCCTGGGCCGCATCCCGCGGCTGGCTCATCGCCCGAGTGCTGCTCGCCGTGGTGGCGGGCACGGTGCCGGTAGCCGTCGCCTGGCTGATGAAGGTGGTGCTGGACCGGCTGGCCGCCGGCGACGACCGGCTGACCGGGCCGGTGCTGCTGCTGGCCGGCGCGGGTGCCGCCGCGGTGCTCATGCCCGAACTGGGCCGCTATGTCGACGCCGAGCTGCAACGGTCCGTCGGGCTGACCGCGCGGCAGCGGCTGTTCGCCGCCGTCGGCCGGATGCTCGGGCTGCGCCGGTTCGAGGACCCGGAGTTCCACGACCGGCTCAGCATCGCCGCCGAGACCGGCCCGGCCGGGCCGCCGGAGGTGGTCAGCGGCTTCCTCGGGGCCGCCCAGGGGCTGCTCACCATGGCCGCCTTCCTCACCACCCTGGCCGCCATCAATCCGTGGATGGTGCTGGTCGTGGCGGCGGCCGCCGTACCCACCCTGCGGGCGGAACTGCGCCTGGGCCGCCAGCGGGCCGCGTTGCTCTGGGAGTACGGCCACGCCGCCCGGCGGGAGTTCTTCTACGCCCAACTGATGACCAGTGTCACCGCCGCCAAGGAGGTCCGCCTGTACGGCCTCAGCGGGCTGTTCGGCGCCCGGATGCTCACCGAACTGCGCGGCATCCACGCCGGCCAACGCCGGATGGACCGGCGTGAGCTGCTGGTCCAGTCGGTGCAGGGGCTGCTCGGCGCGGTGGTGGCCGGGCTGGGCCTGTTCTGGGCGGTCACCGCCGCCCGGTCCGGCGCGCTGACCATCGGCGACGTCTCCGTCTTCGTGGCCGCGGTCGCCGGGGTGCAGGGCGGGCTGAGCAGTGCCTTCGTCAACGCCGGGCGACTGCACGAGGCGATGCTGCTGTTCGGGCACTACCGCTTCGTCGTGGAGGCCCCACCCGACCTGCCCGCCCGCCCCACCGCCCTGCCGCAGGTGCCACCGCTGCGGCAGGGAATCGAGTTCGACGACGTGTGGTTCCGCTACGACGAGGACCTGCCCTGGGTGCTGCGGGGGGTCAGCTTCACCCTTCCCGCCGGGTCCTCGGTGGCCCTGGTCGGGCACAACGGGGCCGGCAAGAGTTCGCTGGTGAAACTGCTGTGCCGGTTCTACGACCCGAGCCGGGGCAGCATCCGCTGGGACGGGGTGGACCTGCGCGACCTGCCCCCGGCTGAGCTGCGGGCGCGGATCGGGGTGCTGTTCCAGGACTTCATGTCGTACGACTTCAGTGCCGCCGACAACATCGGGATAGGTGCGGTGACCGCCCTGGAGGACCTGACCCGGATTCGGGCGGCGGCCCGACTGGCCGGCGTGGACGACATCCTGGGGGCGCTGCCCCGGGGCTACGACACCATGCTCACCCGGGTCTACATGAACGCCGAGGACCGCGACGACCCCACCACCGGAGTGGTGCTCTCCGGCGGCCAGTGGCAGCGGGTGGCGTTGGCCCGGGCGCTGATGCGCGAGGAGGCCGATCTGCTGGTGCTGGACGAGCCCAGCGCCGGCCTGGACGCCGAGGCGGAGTACGAGGTCAGTCGTCGGCTGGCCGCGCACCGGGCCGGCCGGACCAGCCTGCTGATCTCCCACCGGATGAACACCGTGCGCGACGCCGACCTGATCGTCGTACTGGCCGACGGCACGATCACCGAACGCGGCGACCATGAGGAACTGATCGACCTGGACGGCACGTACGCCCGGCTCTTCCGCCGTCAGGCCGCCGGCTACCAGGACCCGCAACCGGCGGCCTGACGACCAATTGAGTCGCCGCCCTGGGGTGGGTCGGCCTAACATTCGCCGGATGCGAGTGCTTTCCGTGAACGTGGGCAGACCCCGGCCCAACCCGGCCAAGGGTGGGTTGACCGGCATCGACAAACGCCCGGTGCAGGGCCCGGTCGCCGTCGTGGTGCCCGGCCCCAAGGGCACCGGCGAGGTGGGTCTGGTCGGTGACCGGGTCTACGACGTGAAGCATCACGGCGGCACCGACCAGGCCGTGTACGCCTACGCCCGGGAGGATCTGGACCGCTGGGCGGCCGAGTTGGGCATCACCCTCGGCAACGGCGGCTTCGGGGAGAACCTGACCACCGCCGGCCTGGACGTCAACGCCGCCCTGATCGGGGAGCGCTGGCGGATCGGGCCGGACGTCGTACTGGAGGTGTCCTCCCCACGGATCCCCTGCTCGACGTTCCAGCACTGGCTGCAGCAGCGCGGCTGGATCAAGCGGTTCACCCAGGCCGCCGTGCCCGGGGCATACCTGCGGGTGATCGAACCCGGTGAGCTTCGCGGCGACGACCCGATCGAGATCGTGTACCGGCCCGACCACCAGGTCACCATCGAGCTGGCCTTTCGTGCCCTGACCCTCGAACCGGAGCTGCTGCCGCAGTTGCTGGTAGCCGAGGCCCTGCCCGAGGAGGCCCGGGACTCCATCCGCCGACGGTCGGCCACCGGGTAGGCCCCATGCGCCGAGATGCGCACCCGCCACCGGGGAACTACGGTGTGTGGTCGGGGCGACATGGAATCAGCACTGACCGCACCACCAGCACCGCCAGCGGAGTTGGCAAGGGTACGCCGCTGGCCGGTCTCCCTGGTCCTGGCCGGGGTCATGTTCCTGGTGCTCTTCGACAGCCTCGCGGTCGCCACCGCCCTGCCCCAGATCGGCCGGGAGTTCGCCATCTCCCCGGACCAACTGCAATGGGTGATCACCCTCTACTCCCTGAGCATCGGCGGGTTCCTGCTGCTCGGCGGTCGGGTCTGCGACCTGTGGGGTAGGCGGCGCCTGATCGTCACCAGCCTGGGGGTCAACACCTTCGGCCTGCTGCTCGCCGGCGCCACCTCCTCGCTGCCGCTGCTGTTCGCCGGACGGGTACTCCAGGGCCTAGGTGCCGCCTTCGCCATCCCCGCCGCCTTGGCGTCGGCCGCCGCACTCTTCCCGGAGGAGCCCTGGCGCAGCCGGGTCTTCGCGGTGGTCGCGGCCGCCGCCAACTCCGCCGGGCTGGCCGGGGCCGTCTGCGGTGGGGTGATCACCTCCTACTGGGGTTGGCGCTGGATCTTCCTGGCCGTCGTCCCGGTGGGCCTGGTGGCGATGCTCGCCGCCCTCCGGCTGTTGCCGCCGGATCAGCCGACAGCCGGCCGCCGATCCCTGGATGTCACCGGTGCCCTGCTGGCCACCGGCGGGCTGGTAATCCTGATCTACGGCGCCACCCGGGTCGCCGAGCAGGGGCTGTCCGGTCCGGCACCGGCCATCGTCGTCGCCGGCCTGCTCCTGCTGGCGGTCCTCGTCCCCCTGGAACGCCGGATACGTGACCCGCTGCTCAAGCCCGCCCTGTTCCGTTCGCGTTCCCTGACCGCCAGCTGCCTGGCCTTCGCGGCCCACTCGGCGTCGTACGCGGCGATCGTCGTCGTGGGCAGCCTCCACCTCCAGGAGATCCACGGCCTGTCGGCCGCCCAGACCGGTCTCGTCCTGGCCCCGGTCCTGCTCGGCTCCCTCATCAGCGCCGCACCGGCAGGCTGGCTGGTCCGCCGCTACGGCCCGCGTACGGTCGTCACGGTGGCCCTGACCCTCTGCGCCGGCAGCCTCGCCGGGGTGGCGGTGGGTACCGGCGGCTCCCTGCCCATCGTGATCGCCTGGCTGGTCGCCTGGGGGCTCAGCGCCGGACCCGTCTATGTGGCCCTGACCCGGGAGTGCATAGGCGCTGCGGCCCCGGAGGACCGAGGTTCGGCCTCCGCGCTGTTCGAATCGACGAACCATGTCGGCGGCGCCCTCTCGGTGGCGGCGTTCCTCACCCTGCTCGGCGCGGGCGTCGGCTACGGCACGGTCCAACTGGTCGGCGCCGCCGTCGTCGGCCTCGGCATCCTCGCCACCATCGGCCTTATGCCCAGATCGAAGCCCCAGACCAGGACCTGAAAGCTTCGGTACCGTCCGCCAACTGAACCCCGCCTGAGCGGGGCGGTAGAAGGCTTCGGGGTAGCGCCGGTGCACCGACTCGGGGAGGATCATCCTCCATGTCTGAGCGAGATCTGGCCGGAACCTGGCGCGGCATCATCGACGGGGACAGCAAGTCCTGGGTGGTGTTCGCCCACGGCACGATCACCCTCGACCCCGGTCCCGGATGGGTGGTCTACGGCCACCACGACGACGTGCTGACCTACGTAGGGCCGGACGAGGTCTCAGACGGCAGCGACCTGGCCATCGGGCTGTACGGCCGCCACAAGCGCGACCGGGACGGCCACGAGCTTCACGTCATCCACGTCGAGGACAAGCGGCCCCGGTAAGGCAGGACCGAGCTTCCGCCGTCAGACGTTGAAGCCGAACCGCTCAGCGCCGGCATCACGGAGGAGCGCGATCGGGCACGCGCCGGACCTGGCCGCAAGGGCAAGCGGTAGGCATGAATATGGCCCAGGTCGGAGTTTCGTCTGACCTGGGCCACTATCGCTGAGCGGGCGACGGGAATCGAACCCGCACCGTCAGTTTGGAAGACACCCGGAGCTAGTGTCGCCGGCTACCGTCAACCACCCTTTGTACAGGTAGAAAGCATGATCAACGGCCCCAGCGTGCCGTTCCGTGTGGATCACTACCGCACGGCGTGTGACACGGCCCGTGATACGCCTACGTCCGACGTTGAGGTGCCCGTGAGGGGCCACCACGTCCCGGCTGAACTGTCTTCGACGGCCTCCACCAAGGAAGAGGCCAGTGAAGCGCAAGGCGAGTTCCCAGAGCCGATCCGAGCGGATCGAGGGGGCCATCCAGGTAGCCATCATGCTCACCATCGGAGGCGCAGCAGGCGCTGTCAGCTTCCGACACGTACACGACGTCTCGGCTGCCCACGGTCAGGGCGGATGGCTCGCCTGGGCGAACGCAGTAACCCTGGAGCTGATGTCGATTGCCGCCGGCCTGGAGATCCGTCGTCGGGTTCGCATCGGCAAGAGCAAGGCGTTCCCAGTAGCCGTGCTGGTCGTCGCGGTGTTCTTGTCACTCGGCGCCCAGGTCATCGAGGCAGAGCCCTCGGTGGTCGGCTGGTTGGCTGCTGCGCTGCCGGCTGCGGGGTTCCTGATGATGGCAAAGATCGCCCTTGCCCGGATGGGTGAGGCCCCAGCAGCCAAGCTCGCCGTCCAGGCAGAGCCCGAGGGCGCTGCATTCGCCACCGTGGTTGCCGCCCAGTCAGATGGAGTCCCGGACTCGCTGATATCGGTCCTGGACTCCAGTCAGGCAGTCCCGGACTCCACCCCCGTAGTCCCGGACTCCACGGCGGTGGCGTCCCGGACACCGTGCCCGTAGTCCCGGCCTCCGGTCCCGTGATGGCCGAACCGGTCCCCGTGGTCCCGGACCACCCCGGCCCGATAGAGGACGCCGGTCCTGCGGTCCTGGACCCCGTCGAGGACTCCCGGGTAGGGCCACCCGTGGCCGGTCCGGCGGTCCCCGGACTCCGAGGACACACCTCGCCTGACGAAGGTGCAGATCATGGAGGCTGCCTTCGCTGAAGCCCTATCAGCGGGACGCCGCATCGATCACCGCGAGCTGGCTCGGCTGGCCGGTGCTGATCTGTCACATGCACGACGCATCAACGCCAGCTCTCGGCCGCGTTGCCCGTTTGACGGACGGGGGCTACTACCAGCGAGGATTGCCAGGAGTGAGAGTGGCGGCGAGTGCGCAAATGCCGCTTCGCTCTTACACCTGGTACCTAACCGCCCCGCACGCGCGCCGGTAAGCCAGGTCCGAACGAGTGGTAGACAACCAGGCGCACTATGGTTGGCGTCATGATTGATGAGGACCCGCCAATGGGGTGGGAAGCGGTCCCATCCAAAGTTGCCAGCTCGCTGGAGAGTGCGTGGAACTGTGGAGTGCCGCCTGTCGCGCAGGCATTGCATGGCAGATGGTGGCAGTTGGAAACCTGGCTCCGTTCTCTGGTGTATGTCGAGCTCCGCGCGCGATTCGGGGACTCCTGGCTGGAGCAAGTGCCTGAAAGGGCTAGATCCCTTGCGCGATCTGAGGCCAGGCTTACTCACATGACCAGCCCCGACAGCGACCTTATTCTTGCGTATGCGGACTTATCGCACTTGTTTGAAATTATCGAGAGACACTGGGATCTCTTCGAGTCGAGCCTGATTCAACAAGAGGTCTGGAAGGGGCGCATTCGAGAGCTGAAGCAAGTTCGTCACCGAATAGCGCATTTCCGTCGACCCCATGCCGACGACCTTGCACGTGTCGAGCAGACCCTGCGTGATCTAGACGCTCCGGCAGTGCGAGCTATGCGCTACTACAATGACCGATACGAGCTGGATTATGGCCATGAAGATCCAGTGGCGCAGAAGTTCTGGGGCGAGGATCGGCGGCTAGCGCGGCTCGTAAGGCATGCTGACCGCAGCTACAGTATTGTCACGCGGCTCTGCTTTAGTCGACGCCCATGGGCGCGGCCTGTGCAAGATGTAAGTCTCATTACCGGAGAGCCCGGCTATTTGTGGCATGCGCGGTTCTACCTTGGAGCACGGGGAGTTATTCCTCGCCAGTTATGGCTGGACGAGGAGCTGGCCCCCGCCAGGGAGGGCTTAATATTCCTCTGCCTGGATGGCTCCACTGTCACGGATTTTGCGTTCTCGGCACTTAGTAGTCCCGATTCCCTGGCGATTAGCGTGGAAGCATCATTGCGTTCAGTGATGTCATCCTCTGGCACGCGGGAGGGCGAGCAGATTGAGGCATGCTATGAGCGTCCCAGTCTCTCCCTAGATCCGCGCGTCCAGATAGCGACACCCTGGGCGTTCTTGGGTGACCATATCGACTCGCTTACTATGTTCGGGGCCTAATCGAAAACTTTCTCAAGAATCAGAGGGCGGGAACCAGGCCTCGGGCCGGGCTGCGCCCATCGAGAGAGCGGGCCAGGAGGCGGACCCACTTCGGCCTCTTTCGTTTCATCCACGCCTCGACCGTCATTGGGATAAGAAAGAGGGGATGGCGGTCGATGAGTCGGACTGCGGAAACATGCTCGTCTTAGCGGAGGGCTGCCTGGACAGGCGGTCGGGCGGTCATGACGCTTCCACCTCTGCTGCCAGTTGGTCCACGTGCTCAGAACCCGGCTGACTTCCTCGGCGGTGAGAGTCCGGGGCGGTTTGCATCGCAGGACTGACGAAGAGGTGGGGAAGACGGCTCCGCCTTGGGACGGCTCAACCCGCCCTCGCTCACCCTCGACGACGTATCGGACGTGACTGCCCACAGCATCGGCGGGCAGGACTGGTACACGGCCACGGTCCAGCTGTTCGCCTCCGGCTTGATGATGCTGACGGGCCAGTCCTCACCCCTGCGGCGAATACTCTGGAGGCTTGCGTGCTCGTGTCCCAGAACGAAAGCGGCGCACGTCGTAACCGATGCGGGTGTAGGAGAGTCACTTTCCCGCCCTCCCTCGTCGGTCTTGGTGGCGAGCGCCGGCAGATGCTCGGACAGCGCGTGCGCGAGAGGACGATCGAGTTACTCGCGCGCCAGGAACGAATAGGAAATCCGGGTCGACGTCGGCCGACGGGGTCGGGCCTGTTGCACCAGCAGGTAACAGGTGTAGTTACGCGACTGTGACTGACGGAGACGCGGACTGGTCGCTGGCTCCGGGCTAAGCCAGCCCGTGCGGGACGGGCAGAAATTTGGATTCCTGGCCGTGGTTTGGGGGGGGGCCAAAAAGAAGTGCCAGCCCCCAACAAACCCCGGGGGGGGGGTTAAGAAAGTCCCACGTTATAGGCACGAAAAAAAAGGTTTGAAGAACCCCCC
>NZ_JBICUM010000021.1:47411-60351 GCF_043198155.1 Micromonospora sp. NPDC048871
TGCGTGGGGCGGTGCCGGCTGAATCCGCGTGGGGGGGGTTGTGTTTATTTTTTTGCTTTTGGGGGGTTTTGGGTGTGTTAAAAATAAGGGCTCCCCCACCCCAAACAACGGCCAGGAGGAGGCTTCTCTACTTCGCCCTCTTTCGACTCAAAAAAGCATCGATTGCCATCCCCGCCATGACGGTGAGGAGGACGATTGATGACTCGGGTTGAGAAAGCGAGCCCGTTTTGTCAGAGGCATGCCTGGGCAGGCGGTTGAGCGGGAATGGCGCATCTGGGTCCGGCTGCCAGTTGGTCCACGTGGTCGGAACTCGGCTGACCTCCTCGGTGGTGAGGACTCGGGGCCGCTTGCATCGCAGGACCGATGGACGTACGCCGGTCTTGTCCTGGGTCACCAGTACCCGGGCTTCGAGAGCGTTCGCCGCAGGGGTGAAGTTTGGTCCGGTCAGCATCACGAAACCGGAGGCGAACAGCAATACCGTGGCCATGTACCAGTCGTGCCCACCGATTCTGTGGGCGGTCACGTCGGATATGCCTTCGAAAGTGAGTGAGGGCGGGTTGAGCCACGCAAAAGCGGAGCCGACTTCTCCCGCCCCTTCGTCGTCACCGAGGCGGGTGTAGGAAAGTCCCCTGTTCAGCAATGCGGCGTCGCCTCTGGAGGCGAACGTCGGTAGATATTCGGACAGCGCATCCCTAAGTAGCTCGATCGTCTCCTCGCGTGCCAGGAGCGCGGGGAGGAACTCCGAGTCGATCTCGGCCGGCGCCGCGAAGCGCTCCACGACGTCGTCCAGGGATGTGAGGTGAAAGAAGCGGTCCTCGATGCCTGCGAGATCGGACTTCATCGGCTCCGGGTAATCTGTGCCATCGCCGAAGTCCTTCGTGTTCGCGCTGACGAAATAGACCTTCTCGTCCTCGTGGTCGCGTGCGTACCCGACGGCTGTCAGCCAGATTGCAGCATCCCGGGAGCCGGTCTTGTCGCCTTTCTGGCCGCCGACCCGCTTGCACGGCGCGAGGATGTTGGACTCCCGGAAGAGCGCGGTCTGCAGTAACTCCACGTCCGGCTCGATAACCTCGACCATCTGCTGGTACATGTTTCGCCAGTGCCCACGGTGCCGCTCCGTGTTGACCTGATCGAGGCTAGGTGCCCCTCCTGACCACGGGACGTGCCTTCTCAGCTCGTTGATCGCCGAAGCTGCTTTAGCGTGCGCCTCCACGTACGGGAGAGTTCGGTGTGAGGCCAGTTCCTCCAAAACCACCCACGGGACAGCGACCTGAATGTTGGCTGCCTTGAGTGCCCGGAGGAGGTCGGCAGTGCTGCTGTCTGGCGTCACGTCCCAGAGGATGTTGGTGTCCAGAATGATCAAGGGTGGTGGCTCCGTCCACGCTGGTCTGGCTCGTGCGGCAACCTTCTCAGATTCAGAACTTGGGTGCAGTATCGGCTTGCCGTCGGCGAGGCAGCGCCTCTCGACAAGGGCCGGCGTTCGTCTTGCTGGGGTACCCAGCATGCCCGTAGTCGCCGTCGAGATTGTCTACAGGTGCGAGTCCACAAGGGGCACCAGGGGTGGCTCCGACTTCCCGCTGACCGGACGGAGATCCTCCGCTAGGAGGCGCCAGCCCTCCGCTGGGCAGCCTGGTAGTCGTCGAACGCCTTCGCCGCCAAGTAGATGGCATCAGAGAGAACCTCGGCTTCCTCCAATGCCAGCTTGATGTTGATGCGGTGCGGGCCGAGCCTGAACTCGCCGGTGGCCGGGTCGTACCCGCCTCCCCAGTGATCGCGAGCTGCGGCTGCTGCACCGTCTCGCTTCTTCTGCTGCTTCTGACGGTTGCCTTCACCGAGGGCGTAGTCGTGGAAGTGGATCAAGATGTCTCGGGCCGCGATTGCGCCCGGGACCTTGTCCAAGAAGCGCTGCCGAGCGGCCTCTAGTTTCACCCGAGCTGCTGGGCGGCAGTCGAGCAACGTGCCCTTCAGCATCATGCCGGCGGCGTACTCGACCTGCCGCAGGGCAACCGCGAACTGCCGGGCGTCAATCTGCCGTGGGTCAGGCAGCCACAGGCCAAGCTCCTGCTCGTCGAGGCGGCGCGCACAGAGCCGGAGTGTCCAGATCCACCACTGCGCCTCGGTGACGGCGATCGACTCTGGGTGATGTGCTGGCGACCAGGGGTCGGGGGTAGCCGCCGCTGCCTCAGTCATCCCAGCAGTCTGGCTGTCTAATCTCGCCGTGGGTAGTGAGATAGCGTGAGTCCTCCCCGCGCACCTCCGTGCCCCGGGTCGCGATCATGCTCCTCGGTGGCAGTGGCCAGGGCAGTCAGTCTGCCGGCTTGGCCTTGACGTAGACGCCCTCGCCCTGGCGGCCTTCGACCAGGCCCTCGGTCTTGAGGACCAGCATGGCTCCACGGATCGAGCCGTAGGAAACGTCGTACTCGGCCTTCAGCTCGGCGGTAGACGGGAGCTTGTCTCCCACGGCGAGCTTGCCGCTCCGGATCTGCTCGCGGATGGCCTCGGCCACCCGCTCGTACTTGGCGGGCATCTGTACTCCTCGGGTCGCACCCCGAGTAGATCACTTTCAGAAAGCCGCATCAACTATGTCGAGGCGGCTAGACCAAGTAGACATAGTTGATTAAGCTCCGGGTCGTGTTCGTCCTCGGGTCGCACCAGGAGGGGCACAAGTCCGGTGCCTGCCCGCTTGTCCCCCCGTGCCAAGTTGCGGCAGGCACCGGAACCCCGATGAGCAACCAGCCACACCAAGGCGAGCCGTTTCGGCGGTCGGGCCGGGCGTCGCTGTCGACAGCGAGGGACGGAGGGACATGGAGCGGAGCACCGATACCCCCACCGGGCCGGCCGGTGACGGCCTCTCTAGGGGGTCCGGCGGTAGCGCCGACGGCACCACCGAGAGCGGCGGGATCTACCGGACCACGCAGCGCCTGCTGACACCAGTAGAGGTCCGCTGGCAGCGCTTCCCGATGACTCGGTTCGGCCGGCGAGGGCTCGACCCGGAAGCAGTCGCGACTTTCCTGCGTCGCGTCGAAGCCGACCTGGACGCGCTCTACCGAGAGATCGTCGCTGCTCGGGATGAGGCTCGCTGCCACCAGGAGGCTCTGGGGGATCTGCGAGCGGAGCGCTGGAGTCCACACGAGCCATGGGGGCAGCGTCGCCGCGGTGAGTACAGGCGGGCGCCTCTGTGGCCGCCGTATTCAAGTCGCCAGCACGGCAGCCACGGGCGACCGGGAAACGGGCGGGGCGATGACTGACTACCCGGCGATGCACGGCCCGTCGAGGCCGGACTGGAACTGCCTCGTCTGCGGCGAGCCCTGGCCGTGTCTAACACGCAAGCGCCAGCTCAAGGAGCTGTGCCAGTGCAACGTCCGGACGCTCGTGCACTACATGAGCGAGTACCTGCGCGACGCCCACCAGGAGATCGACGGCATGAGCACGGCCGAGATCACCGAGCGATTCGTGGGGTGGTGCAGCAAGCCCTTGGAGATGTGGGCGACCCAGGAGCACGAGATCAAGCCCGTCAAACGACGGGAGCAGGTGCACCAGCGAGGAGGTTGGAAGATGATCGACCAGGACCGTGGACTGATGCCCTCAAGGATGCTGACCGTCGACCCAGTGCCACCCGTGTTGACCAGCGGGGCTGCCCAAGACAGTTCGGTTTCCTTCTCGATGGAGCAGCTCACCGAGGTTCGCATCGAAACTCCCAACCTCACAATCTCCATCAAGTCGCCGGCGGGCCTTGAGAAGGTCAGCCAGTCGGTAGAGAAGCTGTATGCCACCCATCGAGCCGCCTGCGTGCAGAGATCGTCTTCACTCGGCTTCGCGACGCCGTGAGCGAGCTTCCGGCTTCGGGAGACGTCATCCGTGTGACCCGTGCGGCGTCAGTGCAGTTCATTCGGCCGATGACCTTCAAGGTGATCAAGGTGCTGACCGAGTTGCACACCTACGACGGCTGGGTCTGGCTCCGGGGTTACCAGTTGGACGACAAGGGAAACGCAGTCGCCAGCCGGGAGATCTTCGTCCAGCCTGCGGGCTTAGTGATCTTTCAAAAGCACCGACCCCAGCGAGCAGCCACGGCCAACATTCAGCGGGGAAGGAACATGTCGCCAGCGGTGCGTCGATCGACGGTAGGCGTGCCGAATTCTAACGGCCTGGGTCGGTCGAAGTAGCCATGCGTGCATAGTCTCCTTACGCTGAGTCTCATGTCCGGTATCCAGTTAACCCTCGCCATCGTCGGCGCGACCGTCGGCGTCGGCAGTCTTTTGTGGACGATCGCCTGGGCTCTCAGGTCGTTCCGCAAGAGCGGTGCCGAGGTCGCCGCGGAGCTCGGCCAGGGCTACGTGGACGAGGGCGGCATCCTGCATGTGTATTTCCAAGATGGGCGATCCAAGATTACTCGGATTGAGGGCGATCCGTGGGAGCGACGCAAGAAGGCTGAACAGCAGAAGCCAGCAAAGGTGCGCGTCCAAAAGAACAAGCGCAAGGTCGAAGGAGCCCCGGACCAAGAGCATCAGTGGCAGCCGGTCAACGCCGTGTTCGCCAGAAACAGCGGACGTTCCGCCATCAGCGTTGCCAGGTGTCTGTACGTCGTGGAACTAGACCTGGGCACAGTATTTGAATTCGAGCCTCAACCGGCCGATAGCCCCTGGGGTGATCTTTTGCCCAAACGTATCGAGGCGGGCGAGGAGATCATCTTGCTCCACGACAAGGAAAGCATGTGGGGACTACTCAATGGCGTGCTTCGTGACCATGGTGTCTTCCAAACCGTCTACGGCGTCTACCTGGAACTCGGGAACGGCGCCACGATCTTCGCCCGCCCACCGATCATGATTCAGGCGTTCATGGACGACGAGGAGTACGCAAAGATCGACAAGCGGATCCGCCGCGAGGTGTACGAAGGCCCAGAGGCAGAGGAAGGCCGGCCGAGTAAGCGCTCTACCCGACGTTATCTCAAGTGGCATCGGAGGCACGTGGTCATGGAGGAGGATCTCGACCCGGGTAACCTGCGCGCCATGCGGGGCCAGACGGATGATCTCTTACGACACGCTGAGGGAAGCCAAGGCAGAGCGGGCGAAGATCATCGCCGGTAAGTCGACGGGGACCTACGTCGCGCCCTCGACGCTGACCCTGGGGGAGTACCTCCCCACCTGGCTTGCTGGGAAGCGCAACCTGCGGGCCGGGGCGCTTCGGGCGTACAGGGATGCACTTAAGCCTGTCGTTGAGCGGTTCGGGGATGTTGAGGTGCAGAAGCTCCGCAAGGCGGACCTGGACGGCCTCGTTGACTGGATGCTCACCAGCGGGCGCAGGGTCGGCAACGTCCAGAAGCAGAGCCTGTCGCCGCGATCCGTCTGTGATGCTCGCCGTACTGTCCGGAGCCCTGGACAGCGCCGAGAAGCAGGGGTTGATCGTCCGGAACGTGGCGAAGCTGGTGGAGCGGCCGACTCACCGGCCGAAGGCGTTGAAGACCTGGACGGCAGAACAGGCGATGGCGTTTCTTGTCTACGTCGCCGAGGACCGTCTGTATGCGGCGTGGTGCCTCAGTCTCTACGGGCTGCGGCGCGGCGAGGTCGTAGGGCTCCGCTGGGAGTGGGTCGACCTCACCGGCGAGCGTGCCGAGGAGCTGGGCGTAGCCAAGGGGACACCGACCATCACCATCTACAAGGCGCGGGTATCGGTTGCGGGCGAGGTGTTCGAGGAAGACCCCAAGAGCGAGCGCGGTCGACGCACGCTGCCGCTGGACGCGACTCTCGTAGCAGCCCTCAAGGCACTGAAGGTCCGCCAGGCAGCCGAGCGCCTTGAGGCCGGCGCGCGTACGAGAAGTCAGGTCTTGTTGTCGGCGACGAGCTGGGTCGGCCGCCACGCCCGGAGTGGTACGGCGACAGGTTCCAGTGGTTGGCGGCGAAAGCTGGGTTGCCTGTCATCCGCCTGCACGACGCGCGGCACACCTGCGGAACGTTGATGCACCTGCGGGGAGTACCTGCGGCAGTCATCTCCGCTTGGTTGGGCCACGCGAGCGCGGCCTTCACGCTCAAGACGTACGTCCACTCGCAGGACGGAGCACTGCACAGTACCGGCGCGACGTTGATGCAGGCGCTAACAGGCGTCGGACCCGCTGCCCCAGTGGTGGGTCTGGTCGGCGATCAGGGGCGGGAGCGGGACCACCGTCCCGCATGATCAACAACCCCTGTGTGACACAACCGTGAGAAATTAGCCGTCGGAGATAGATGTACAGCCATGACGTAGATCGTTGATCACGGGGGTGACCTGCATGTATTGATGGAGCGGGCGACGGGAATCGAACCCGCACCGTCAGTTTGGAAGACTGAAGCTCTGCCATTGAGCTACGCCCGCGTACGCCCGGAACCCGGGCGCGCCGACAGCCTACCCAATGCCCGCGATGAGCGCGCGGCCGTATCCCCGCCGCCGCGCCGGCGTCGGCCCCGCGGTTTCGGCGATCTGGGGGTATCCGGCCGGCACCGATGCCGCAACATCGGCGAAACGGCGGCCAGCACACAAGCCAGGCGTGTCCGGTTTGGGGTTGTTCGGCGCGTTGGGGGATGCCCCGGCATCCGGTTGTCGGGTCGAAGGCATAGACTGCTCGACGCCACGGGGTGTGGCGCAGCTTGGTAGCGCACTCGCTTTGGGAGCGAGGGGCCGTGGGTTCAAATCCCGCCACCCCGACTGCCTCCAGCGTGGGGCCGGTGCACCCGGGACGGTGGGCGAGCGGGATGCTTCGCCGCCGGGTCCCTGGGCGCTGCCGGTCGGCCACGCCGGTTCGCCTACACTCGATGGGCCGAAGTGCGCCCAGAATCAACCGAGATCCGTCAAGGAGTACGCCTGTGAAGAGCACCGTCGAGACTCTGAGCCCGACGCGCGTGCGGCTCGCCATCGAGGTGCCGTTCGTCGAGCTCGAGCCGAGCCTCAAGAAGGCGTACCGGGAGATCGGCCAGCAGATCCAGATCCCCGGCTTCCGTAAGGGGAAGGTGCCGGCGGCGATCATCGACCAGCGGGTGGGCCGGGGCACCGTGCTCAACGAGGCCGTGCAGGAGGCGATCCCGCAGAACATCCTCGCCGCGGTCCGCGAGCACGACCTGAAGACCCTGGGCCGTCCCGAGGTCGACATCACCGAGTTCAACGACGGTGACTCGCTGAACTTCACCGCCGAGGTGGACGTCCGGCCGGAGATCACCGTGCCGGACCTGGCCTCCCTCGAGGTCGTCGTCGACGAGTTGCAGATCGACGACAGCGAGATCGACGAGCAGGTGAAGAACCTGCGCGAGCGGTTCGCCACCCTCAAGACCGTCGAGCGGGCCGCGGCCGAGGGCGACTACGTCCAGATCGACCTGCGGGCCACCGTCGACGGCGAGGAGGTGCCGGGCGGCTCGGCCAGCAACATCTCCCACGAGGTGGGCAGCAAGCAGCTGCTGCCGGGCCTGGACGAGGCCCTGGTCGGCCTCGCCGCCGGCGAGGACACCACCTTCACCACCCAGCTGGTCGGTGGCGACTTCGCCGGCCGCGACGCCGAGGTCCTGGTGACCGTGCGTACGGTCAAGGAGAAGGAGCTGCCCGAGCTGAACGACGAGTTCGCGCAGCTGGCCAGCGAGTTCGACACCATGGAGGAGCTGCGCAACGACCTGCGTGAGCGGGTCACCCGGGGCAAGCGGGTCGAGCAGATCTACGCCGCCCGGGACAAGGCCCTGGAGCAGCTCGTCGAGGCCGCCGAGGTGCCGGCGCCGGAGGGTGTCATCCGCGACGAGGTGGAGAGCCGCAAGCAGGCGATGGTCGACCAGCTGGAGCGGATCGGCGCCTCGATGGAGGACTACCTGGCCGCCGAGGAGAAGACCGAGGAGCAGATCGACGCCGAGCTGACCGAGGCCGCCACCCAGGGCATCAAGGTCCAGCTGCTGCTCGACACCCTCGCCGACGCCGAGGACGTGCAGGTCTCCGACGACGAGTTCGGCCACGAGATCGTCCACCGCGCCCAGCGGGCCGGCATGGCCCCCCAGCAGTACTACGACCAGCTGGTGCGCTCCGGCGCCGCCGGCGCGGTCTTCGGTGACGTCCGCCGGGGCAAGGCGCTGGCCGCGGTCATGGAGCGCATCACCATCAAGGACACCGCAGGCAACGAGATCAGCCTGGACGCGCTGCGCGAGGCCAGCGAGGCGGAGCACGGGCACGAGCACTGATCGTCGGGTGAGGGCCACCGTCCGCCGGTCGCGGTGGGTGGTGGCCCGACCCCTTTCCGGGTACGAGTCCCGGGCCCCCTGCGCTGAGAGCGAACAGTGCCCGGAGCGGGACTCTGCCGCCCGGCTGAGCGGTTAGTGTCGGACAGGACGGTACGGAGAGCGAAGGGCTGCCATGACCGACATGCACATCCCAGCGAAGCCGCGGGCGCTCGACGCCCGAGGCGGCGACTCAATTGGCAACCTCGACGACTCGGTCTACAACCGGTTGCTCAAGGAACGCATCATCTTCCTCGGCAGTGAGGTCAACGACCAGGTGGCCAACCGCATCTGCGCGCAGCTGCTGCTGCTCGCGGCGGAGGACCCGGACCGGGACATCTTCCTCTGGATCAACTCGCCGGGTGGCTCGGTCTACTCCGGCATGGCGATCTACGACACCATGCAGTACATCGACAACGACGTGTCGACCGTGGCGATGGGCATGGCGGCCTCGATGGGCCAGCTGCTGCTCTGCGCGGGCACCAAGGGCAAGCGGTACGCTCTGCCGCACGCCCGGATCATGATGCACCAGCCCTCGGGTGGCCTCGGCGGTACCGCCTCGGACATCGCGATCCAGGCCGAGCAGATGCTCTACACCAAGCGGATGTTCCAGGAGCGGGTCGCGCACCACACCGGACAGACCCAGGCGCAGATCGAGGCGGACTCGGACCGCGACCGCTGGTTCACCGCCCAGGAGGCCATGGACTACGGCTTCATCGACAAGGTGATCATCGGGGCCGCTCAGGTTCCCGAGGGCGCCGGGACCCTGAGCTGATCGAGGAGCAGACGATGACCGACCTCAGCCTGCCGCCCCAGTTCGCGGCCGTGCACAACCGCTACGTCCTGCCGTCGTTCGTCGAGCGCACGTCGTACGGGGTCAAGGAATCCAACCCGTACAACAAGCTCTTCGAGGACCGGATCATCTTCCTCGGCGTTCAGGTGGACGACGCGTCGGCCAACGACGTGATGGCCCAGCTGCTGACCCTGGAGGGGACGGACCCCGACCGGGACATCATCATGTACATCAACTCGCCCGGCGGCTCGTTCACCGCGATGACGGCGATCTACGACACCATGCAGTACGTCCGGCCGGACATCCAGACGGTCTGCCTCGGCCAGGCCGCCTCCGCTGCGGCGGTGCTGCTGGCGGCCGGCACTCCGGGTAAGCGGATGGCGCTGCCGAACTCGCGGATCATCATCCACCAGCCGGCCACCGAGGGCGGCTACGGGCAGGGCTCGGACATCGAGATCCAGGCCCGGGAGATCCTGCGGATGCGGACCCAGCTGGAGGAGATGCTCTCCCGGCACTGCAACCAGCCGGTCGAGAAGGTCCGCAAGGACATCGACCGGGACAAGATCATGACGGCCGAGGAGTCCCGGGAGTACGGGTTGGTCGACACGATCCTCAGCAGTCGCAAGAAGGGTCTGCTGGCCGCCAACGCGGCCGGCTGACCTGCACGGGATCAGGGGCCGGCCGGGTCTGTCACCCGCCGGCCTCTGACACACCCGTTTTGGGGGTCGGAGAATGCCCCCGCAGCGGGTAACGTCGGGTCAGTACCGCTTCGTCGGGCGACCGGCGTGGTGGGTGGAGACGGGCAGAGCGAAGCGTCCGCAGGTCGTGGCCGGGGCTCCGGCCGATGAGTGCAGGGAGAACGTAGGTGGCACGGATCGGTGACGGCGGCGACCTACTCAAATGCTCCTTCTGCGGCAAGTCGCAGAAGCAGGTCAAGAAGCTCATCGCGGGCCCCGGGGTCTACATCTGCGACGAGTGCATCGATCTCTGCAACGAGATCATCGAAGAGGAGTTGGCCGAGTCCGGCGAGGTGAAGTGGGAAGAGCTTCCCAAGCCGATGGAGATCTGCCAGTTCCTCGACACCTACGTGGTGGGGCAGGAGCAGGCCAAGAAGGCGCTCGCCGTCGCGGTCTACAACCACTACAAGCGCATCCAGGCGGAGGCGGCCAACGCGCCGGGCGCCGGTAACGACGGCGTCGAGCTGGCCAAGTCGAACATCCTGCTGCTGGGCCCGACCGGGTGTGGCAAGACCCACCTGGCGCAGACCCTGGCGCGGATGCTCAACGTGCCCTTCGCCATCGCCGACGCCACCGCCCTGACGGAGGCTGGCTACGTCGGCGAGGACGTGGAGAACATCCTCCTCAAGCTGATCCAGGCCGCCGACTACGACATCAAGCGCGCCGAGACCGGCATCATCTACATCGACGAGGTCGACAAGATCGCCCGCAAGTCGGAGAACCCGTCGATCACCCGTGACGTCTCCGGCGAGGGCGTCCAGCAGGCCCTGCTGAAGATGCTCGAAGGCACCGTGGCGAACGTGCCACCGCAGGGCGGCCGCAAACACCCGCACCAGGAGTTCATCCAGATCGACACCACCAACGTGCTGTTCATCTGTGGTGGTGCCTTCGCCGGCCTGGATCAGATCATCGAGGCGCGTACCGGCCACGGCGGCACCGGCTTCGGCGCCCGGCTCCGGGCCGTCTCCGAGCGTTCCACGGACGACATCTTCAGCCAGGTGATGCCGGAGGACATGCTCAAGTTCGGGCTGATCCCGGAGTTCATCGGCCGCCTGCCGGTGATCACCAGTGTCCGCAGCCTCGACCGGACGGCCCTGGTGCGCATCCTCACCGAGCCGCGGAACGCCCTGGTCCGGCAGTACCAACGCCTCTTCGAGCTCGACGGGGTGGAGCTGGAGTTCGAGCGACCGGCTCTGGAGGCCATCGCCGACCAGGCCATGCTGCGCGGCACCGGTGCCCGTGGCCTCCGCGCCATCATGGAAGAGGTCCTGCTCTCCGTGATGTACGAGGTGCCCAGCAACCCCGACGCCGCCCGGGTGCTCATCACCCGTGAGGTGGTGCTGGAGAACGTCAACCCGACCATCGTCCCGCGCGAGTTCACCGGACGTCGGGCCCGACGCGAGCGCGAGGAGAAGTCGGCCTGATCCGGTAGGGGAGTGCCTTACCCTGCCGGTTTCGACCGTCCGCCCGTACCCTGGCTGTCATGCGCGTCGCCGTCTGCCAGCTGAACTCCCGCGACGACCGGAAGGCGAATCTCGCCGCCGCGGAGGCCTTGATCGATCGCGCGGCCGACGCCGGCGCGGACCTGGTGCTCCTGCCGGAGTATGTCGACTATCTGGGGCCGGGTGCCAAGATGCCGGCGCCGGAACCGGTCGGCGGCGAGGTGGGTCAGTTCTTCGCCGACGTCGCCCGTCGACGGGGCATCTGGCTCATCGCCGGCTCCTTCCACGAGGCCGGCCCCGACCCCGAGCACACCTGGAACACCACCCTCGTCTTCGACCGCGCCGGCACTCTCGCCGCCAGCTACCGCAAGATCCACCTGTACGACGTGGAGATCCCCGGTCGGGTCTCGTACCAGGAGTCGGCTTCGGTGGCCCCGGGCGACCAGTCCGTGGTGGTGGAGGTCGAAGGGCTGCGGGTGGGGCTGTCGATCTGTTACGACCTGCGCTTCCCCGAGCTCTACCGGCAACTCGCCACCGAGGGTGGTGCTCATCTGCTCGTGGTCCCGGCGGCCTTCATGATGCACACCGGGCGTGACCACTGGGAGGTCCTGCTGCGCGCCCGAGCGATCGAGAACCAGTGCTTCGTCGCGGCTGCCGGACAGACCGGGGACCACGAGCCGGGCCGGACCTGTTACGGGCGCAGCATGGTGATCGACCCCTGGGGGACGGTGTTGTCCCAGGTGCCGGACGGCCCCGGGTTCGCCATCGCTGAGGTGGACATCGACCGGCTGGCCCGCAACCGAGCAGAACTGCCCAGCCTGGCAAACCGCCGGCTCTGAGCGCGACTATCCCTGCAGCAGTACCCCCACCACCGCGAAGCCGGCGATGGCCACGGCCGTCACCAGCAGGGCGGTGCTCATTCGCGAGGGGCCCCGCCGGACCAGCCGCCCGATCGACACCACCACGGCGAAGAGCACGAAGGCCCCGATGATCAGTTGCCAGAAGGGGAGTAACAGGCCGAGCAGCGCGTCCTCGGCGAGGACCGGGCTGGTAGGCCGGGACACGTCATCCATGTCAGACACTCTGGCACGCCGGTGCCCTCTGCGGTCGCCGCCGCGAGGACACAGTTGCGCAGATGCTTGTACGTGCCAGGAGTGTGCGCCCGAGGGCAGGTAGCTGACGCCCGTGCGCAGGACGGGCTGCCGGTGAATTCCGCTCACCCGAACCCCGACCGGATGAGAGACACCTTTGGATGCTGATCCCTGATCGACAGTCGCTGATTTGCCTTCTCCGGTGGGTGCGCGTAACTTTCTCTCTGCACGAGGGAGGCCGGGCAAACCGGCCGAGAACGGGCGCCGGTCTTACGAGTGATCGTGAGGCCGAGACCGGGCGGTGCGAGTGGGCCTGAAGTTGAGGTTGCAATCGCGAAGCCGACCGGGTAAGGTTCTGGAGCCGGCAGGAGCCGGGCGGGTTGCCTGAGGGCAACTGGCCGGTCTGCGGTTCTCCACGGAAGAAGCGACCGCCGAGAGGCGTGCGCCACCGCGGGCCCGAACGATCTCAGAAGGTCTGAGCCTGAGCTTAAGGTTTGACCCGCGAGAACGATTCGGATAGTTTGGAGCGGTTGCCCCAGACAAGGTTTCGGATTCGAGGCCGAGTTTGGTGTGTGGTTGTTCTTTGAGAACTCAACAGGGTGTTTGATAAGCCAGTGCCAAGTAGTTTATGCCCCGTGCCGGCTGGAGGTCTTTGATTTCT
>NZ_JBICUM010000022.1:0-55910 GCF_043198155.1 Micromonospora sp. NPDC048871
ACCCCAGCGCGAACGTGGTGGTGTTGCACCCACAACCAACCGGCGTGTTCCCCCCCGCCCCCCCCCGCCCCGCCCGGGGGTTTGCGCCGCCCCCCCCCCAACCCCCCACCGCCCTAGGCATCTAACCCCCGCGGGCCCCCTCCCCCGCGGGCCCCCTATTCACCCCGTTGATCATGAGGTTGACGGCAGCGTAGAGATCAACGACTGCCGCTAACCTCATGATCAACGCGCGTAGAAAAGGGGGAGGCCAGGGGGTGGGTTAGAAGCGGGGCATGCCGCCGAATTGGCGGTCGCCGGCGTCGCCCAGGCCGGGGACGATGAACTTGCTGTCGTTGAGGCCCTGGTCGATGGAGGCGGTTACCAGGCGTAGGGGAAGGTTGGAGCGCTTGAGGCGCTCGATGCCGGCCGGGGCGGCCAGTACGCAGAGCACGGTGATGTCGGTGCAGCCGCGCTCGGCCAGCAGTCGGCAGCAGTGCTCCAGGGAGCCGCCGGTGGCCAGCATCGGGTCCAGGACCAGCACCGGCAGGCCGGTCAGGTCCCGGGGCAGCGACTCCATGTAGGCGCGCGGCTCGAAGGTCTCCTCGTCACGGGCCAGGCCGACGAAGCCCATGGATGACTCCGGCAGCAGCCCCAGCGCAGCGTCGGCCATGCCGAGGCCCGCTCGCAGCACCGGCACCAGCAGCGGGGGGTTGGCCAGCCGGGTGCCCTCGGTGGCGGTCACCGGGGTCTGCACCGGGTAGTGCTCGATCGGGAAGGAGCGCGCCGCCTCGTACACCAGCATGGTGGTGAGTTCGTGCAGGGCCGCCCGGAAGGAGGAGGAATCGGTCCGTTCGTCCCGCATGACGGTCAGCCGAGACTGGGCGAGCGGGTGGTCAATGACGTGTACGTCCACGATCGCTCAACCTACCCGGCGCCGGGGGCGGCGCGGGGGTCACCGGCGCTACCAGCGATCCCGCTCACCGATGGAGTGCATTGGTCAAGATCACTAGCTGACCCTCTGCGTAGACTTCGGGACATGACGGCGACAGCGACGTCGGCCCGCTCGGACCTTACCGAGCTGGGACGATCCGAGACCGCTCTGCGTACCTTCCTGCATGGTCTTCCTGGGGTGGACCAGGTCGGGGCAGAGCAGCGGGCGGCCCAACTCGGCACCCGCTCCATCAAGACCACCGCCAAGGCCCAGGCCATCGATCTGGCTATCCGAATGGTCGACCTGACCACGTTGGAAGGCGCGGACACCCCGGGCAAGGTACGCGCCCTGGCCGCCAAGGCGCTGCGCCCCGACCCGGCCGACCCCACCTGCCCGCATGTCGGCGCGGTCTGCGTCTACCCCTCGATGGTCCCGTACGCGGCCGAGGTGCTGCGCGGGTCCGGGCGGCCATCCGGCGGACCGGGACAGGCCGACGGTGCCGCACCCGCCGGACCTGGCGTGGTGCACCTGGCCAGCGTGGCCACGGCCTTCCCGTCCGGGCAGGCACCGCTGGAGGTCAAGCTCGCCGACACCCGGGCCGCCGTCGAGGCCGGCGCGGACGAGATCGACATGGTGATCAACCGGGGAGCCTTCCTGACAGGCCGGTACACCGAGGTCTACGACGAGATCGTCGCGGTCAAGGAAGCCTGCGGGGACGCCCACCTCAAGGTGATCCTGGAGACCGGCGAGTTGGGCACGTACGACAATGTGCGCCGCGCCTCCTGGCTGGCGATGCTGGCCGGCGGCGACTTCATCAAGACCTCCACCGGCAAGGTCCCGGTCGCCGCCACCCTGCCGGTGACCCTGGTGATGCTGGAGGCGGTCCGGGACTTCCGCGCCGCCACCGGGCGGCAGGTGGGCGTCAAGCCCGCCGGTGGCATCCGGACCACCAAGGACGCCATCAAGTACCTGGTCATGGTCAACGAGACCGTCGGGCCGGACTGGCTGCACCCGGACTGGTTCCGTTTCGGCGCCTCCAGCCTGCTCAACGACCTGCTGATGCAGCGCACCAAGCTGACCACCGGCGTCTACGCCGGCCCCGACTACTTCACCCTGGACTGACACATGGGTCTGTTTGAATACGCCCCGGCGCCCGAATCGCGCGCGGTCGTCGACATCAAGCCGTCCTACGGCCTGTTCATCGACGGCGAGTTCGTCGACGGCGAGGATCGCAACAAGACGATCAACCCCGCCTCCGAGGAGGTGCTCGCCGAGGTCACCTGGGGCGGCGCCGAGGACGTGGACCGCGCGGTCCGTGCCGCCCGGAAGGCATACGACAAGGTCTGGGGTCCGATGCCGGGCCGGGACCGGGCCAAGTACCTGTACCGGATCGCCCGGATCATCCAGGAACGCTCCCGCGAGCTGGCCGTGCTGGAGTCCCTGGACAACGGCAAGCCGATCAAGGAGTCCCGGGACGTCGACCTGCCGCTGGTCGCCGCGCACTTCTTCTACTACGCCGGTTGGGCCGACAAGCTCAACCACGCCGGCTTCGGTGCCAACCCGCAGCCGCTCGGGGTGGCCGCCCAGGTCATCCCGTGGAACTTCCCGCTGCTGATGCTGGCCTGGAAGATCGCCCCGGCCCTGGCCGCCGGCAACACCGTGGTGCTCAAGCCGGCCGAGACCACCCCGCTGACCGCGCTGCTGTTCGCCGAGATCTGCCAGCAGGCCGACCTGCCGCCCGGCGTGGTCAACATCGTCACCGGTGCCGGCGAGACCGGTCGTGCGCTTGTCGAGCACGAGGGCGTGGACAAGGTCGCCTTCACCGGCTCCACCGAGGTCGGTAGGGCCATCGCCCGGTCGGTGGCCGGCAGCCGCAAGAAGCTCACCCTGGAGTTGGGCGGCAAGGCGGCCAACATCGTCTTCGACGACGCCCCGGTCGACCAGGCCGTCGAGGGCATCGTCAACGGCATCTTCTTCAACCAGGGGCACGTCTGCTGCGCCGGTTCCCGGCTGCTGGTCCAGGAGTCCGTCGCCGAGCAGGTGCTGGAGTCGCTCAAGCGCCGGATGGCCCAGCTGCGGGTCGGTGACCCGCTGGACAAGAACACCGACATCGGGGCGATCAACTCGGCCGCCCAGCTGGCCCGGATCCGGGAACTGACCGAGGCCGGGGCCGCCGAGGGGGCCGAGCAGTGGTCGCCGTCGTGCGAGCTGCCCGAGCGGGGCTTCTGGTTCGCGCCGACCATCTTCACCGGGGTCACCCAGGCACACCGGATCGCCCGCGAGGAGATCTTCGGCCCGGTACTGTCCGTGCTCACCTTCCGCACCCCGGCCGAGGCCGTGGAGAAGGCCAACAACACGCCGTACGGGCTGTCGGCCGGGATCTGGACCGAGAAGGGTTCCCGGATCCTGTGGACGGCCGACCGGCTGCGCGCCGGAGTGGTCTGGGCCAACACGTTCAACAAGTTCGACCCGACCTCGCCGTTCGGCGGCTACAAGGAGTCGGGCTACGGTCGCGAGGGCGGCCGGCACGGGCTGGAGGCGTACCTCAATGTCTGAGCGGATCGCGGTACGCAAGACGTACAAGCTCTTCATCGGCGGGAAGTTCCCGCGTAGCGAGTCGGGACGGTCGTATCTCGTGCAATCCGCGAACGTGTCGCTGGCCTCCCGCAAGGACGCGCGGGACGCCGTGATCGCCGCCCGCGCCGCTGTGAAGGGCTGGGCCGGGGCCACCGCGTACAACCGGGGTCAGATCCTCTACCGGGTCGCCGAGATGCTGGAGGGCCGCCGCGAACAGTTCGTGGCCCTGGGCGTACCGGCCGACGAGGTCGATGCCGCGACGGACCGCTGGGTCTGGTACGCGGGCTGGGCGGACAAACTGCCCCAGGTGTACGGCGGCGCCAACCCGGTCGCCGGGCCCTACTTCAACCTCTCCGCCCCCGAGCCGACCGGGGTGGTGGCGGTGGTGGCCCCGGAGGCACCCGCCCTGCTGGGCCTGGTCAGCGTGATCGCCCCGGCGATCGTCACCGGCAACACCGTGGTGGTGGCCGCCTCCCCGACCGCCCCACTGGCCGCGGTGACCCTGGCCGAGGTGCTGGCCACCTCAGACCTGCCGGGCGGGGTGGTCAACATCCTCACCGGACGGCTGTCCGAGACCGTGCCCACCCTGGCCGCGCACATGGACGTCAACGCGATCGACCTGAGTGGGGTCACCGACGCCGAACTGGCCGCTGAGCTGGAGGTGAAGGCGGCGGAGAACCTCAAGCGGGTGCTCCGACCGGTGTCGGCTGATCACGACTGGACTGCCGATCCCGGGGTGGGGCGGATGACTGCGCTGGTGGAGACGAAGACGGTGTGGCATCCGAAGGGGGTCTGATTCTGGGGGTTTCCGGGGGAGCCCACCGCTCCGGGCGGTCAGGCTTGATCCCTGCGCGGGTGGGCTCCCCCTTCGCGCGCAAAAACGCCGAAGTTGCGGTGTGCGGGCTGGATTGATACCGCAACTTCGGCGTACTTGCTAGGCCTGTTCGCCGCGATGCCGACCACAGGGACCCCACTTGTCGGATTGGCCCGGCGGTCGCGGAACAGGGCAGAAGTTGCTGGATGGGCGCTCGGTCGATATCGCAACAACGCCGAAGTTGCAGCATGCGCGCCCTGTCGACACCGCAACAACGGCGTACTTGCACTCGCCGGGCGGGGTGGCAGGGCGGGCGGTGGGGTCAGCAAGCGTGGGATGGGGGTGGTTGGGGCGGGCGGGGGGTCTACTACGGGGGGTAGGATTTTGGGGTGACTCGGCTGGGTGATCTTGAGCGTGCGGTGATGGACGTGTTGTGGGACACGGTGCCCGCCAGGTCGGACGGGGTCACGGTGCGCGAGGTGGCCGATGCCCTGGCCGGGCGCGAGCTGGCGTACACGACGGTGATGACGGTGCTCGATCGACTCGCCGGCAAGGGCATGGTGCAGCGCGAACGGGAGGGCCGGGCCTGGCGCTATCGCGCGACGGCCAGCCGGGAGGCGCACATCGCCCAGCTCATGCTCGACGCCCTCGATCTCGGCGGCAGCCGGGACGCGGCGCTGGTCCGGTTCGCCCGTTCGGTCACCGGCACGGAGGCGGACGTGCTGCGCGCCGCTCTGGCGGCGGAGGCCACCGCGAACCCGGCGGCTGAGGAAGTCGGCGGTCTGACCGACCGGATCGAGGTGCCGCCGGTCGACCGGGCGAGCCGCCCGGGCCGGGCGGGCGAGAGCGCGGAGCGGTAGGGGCGACGTCGTGGCCTACGCTCTGCACTTCACCGCCGCGATGCTGGCCTGTTGGCTGCTCGCGCAGGTTCTGGCCCGTTCCACCTGGACCTGGCGTAGCCCCGGGGTGGCGATCCTCTGCTGGCAGGCGATCGGCCTGGGCGCCGGGCTGTCCGCGATGGGGATGCCGATCGCGCTCGGTCTGGCGCCGTACCAGATGGGCACCGGCAGCGCCCTGCTGGCGCTGGCCAGGGATCTGTGGCACAGCACCCTGCCGGCCGGTCTGGGCGTGCTGCACCTGGGCCTGGTGGGCATCGGCTTCGGCATCGGTGCGGTGCTGCTGACCACGACGGTACGCAGCATCCACGGCACGGTACGGGCCCAGCGTCGGCACCGGGAGTTGCTGACTCTGGTGGCGCGGCGGGATCCGGCGGTGCCCGGAGCACTCGTGCTCGACCATCCGAGTGCGGCCGCGTACTGCCTGCCGGGGGTACGCCCCCGGGTGGTGGTCAGCGCCGGGGCACTGGACCTGCTCGATCCGGCGGAACTGGAGGCGGTGCTGGCCCACGAGCGGGCCCACGCCCAGGAGCGGCACGATCTGGTGCTGCTGCCCTTCACCGCGCTGTGTCGGGCGCTGCCCTGGCTGCGCTGGGTCCGTCAGGCGCACGAGCGGGTCGGCCTGCTGGTCGAGATGCGCGCGGACGACAAGGCCCGGGAACAGCACGCGGACGCCCCGCTGGCCGGTGCCCTGCGCCGGTTCGCCGCCGCCGGTGACCGGATCACCCCGGCCGGCACCCTGGGCCTGGGAGATCGGGATCTGGACGTACGGATGCAGCGGCTGCTGGTCGTCGGACGCCCGCCCCGACTGCTCGGCGCTGCCGCGCTGGCGGTCACCGGCACCGCCGCCTACCTGCCGATCGGCCTCTTCCTGAGCTGAGCGCCGCACCGCCCGACCGGGAGCCCCCCGGCCGAGCACCTCGCAGCAGCAGTGCGGCGTCACTGACCGTGACCAACGCCGCAGCCAGCGCCCCGACCCTGCGTCTGTTGGGCTGGCTCGCAGTACCGTTGCTGCCGGCACTACTAGGCTTTCAGGCGATGTGCTGGTGGATTTTCCGAGGACGAACCGAGGGTAGGGCGCTGGTGTACTGGTGAACCGCCGGCCCTTCGACCCGCGTCTGCTGCGCCGGGTCCCCGCCGCCCGGGGTGACCTGGCCCTGCTGGGGTTGCTCGGGGTACTCGCCGCCGGGTTGGTCGTGGCACAGGCCACCGCCCTGGCCACCCTGCTGGCCGCCGCCTTCACCGGTGAACTGAACCGTCCCGCCCTGGCCGGCTTCGTCGCCGCCGTGGCGGCCCGCTCGGTGCTGGTCTGGGCGCAGGGCACGGTGTCGGCGCGGCTGGCCGCCACGGTCAAGGCGGCGTTGCGGGCCGATCTGCTCGGCGCGGTCGCCCGACACGGCCCCGGCTGGGTGGCCGGCCAGCGGGCCGGTCAACTGGCCACCCTCGCCGGTCGCGGGCTGGACGCCCTGGACGCCTACTTCACCGGCTACCTACCGCAACTGGTACTCAGCGTCACCGTGCCGGTCGCCGTGCTGGGCCGGATCTTCCTGGCCGACTGGAGTTCGGCCGTGATCATCGCGCTGACCCTGCCGCTGATTCCGATCTTCGGAGCCCTGCTCGGTTGGCAGGCCCAGGCCGCCACCGAACGCCAGTGGCGTCGGCTGTCCCGACTCGGCGGACATTTCCTGGACATGGTGGCCGGGCTGCCCACCCTGCGCGCCTTCGGCCGGGCGAAGGCCCAGACCGAGGCGGTACGCCGAATGGCCGACGGCCACCGGGTAGCCACCATGAAGACCCTGCGGATCGCCTTCCTCTCCGCCCTGGTGCTCGAACTGGTCGCCACCCTGTCCGTGGCCCTGGTCGCGGTGCCGGTGGGCATCCGGTTGCTCGGCGGCGGGCTGACCCTGCAGATCGCGCTGCTGGTGCTGCTGCTGACCCCGGAGGCGTACCTGCCGCTGCGGGCGGCCGGCAGCCGGTTCCACGCCAGCATCGAGGGGCTCACCGCCCTGGACGAGGCCTTCACCCTGACCGGCACCGCGCCGGCGCCGACGACCCGCCCCGGGGTGTCGCCGGACGGGCGCGGCGAGATCAGGTTCGAGTCGGTGACGGTCGCCTACGACCGTACGGTGGCCCTGCGGGAGGTCTCGCTGACCATCCGGCCCGGGGAGCGGATCGCGATCATCGGGCCCAGCGGCGCCGGCAAGAGCACCCTGCTGGGCCTGCTGCTCGGCTTCGTCACCCCGACCCGTGGCCGGGTCACCGTGGGCGGGGTGGACCTCGCCGAGGCCGACCTCGACGGCTGGCGTCGGCAGGTGGCCTGGGTGCCGCAGCGCGCCCACCTGTTCGCCGCCTCCCTGGCCGACAACATCCGCCTCGGCACCCCCGAGGCATCCGCTACCGCTGTCGAGAAGGCGGTCACCGACGCCGCCCTGGACGAGGTGATCGCCGCCCTGCCCGACGGCCTGGACACCCTGCTAGGTGAGCGGGGGCACGGCCTGTCCAGCGGGCAGCGGCAGCGGGTCGCCCTGGCCCGGGCCTTCCTGCGGGACGCCCCCGTGGTGCTGCTCGACGAACCCACCGCCCGGCTGGACTCCGCCGCCGAGGCAGCGGTGTTGTCGGCCACCCACCGGCTGGTGGCCGGTCGTACCGCCCTGCTGGTCGCGCACCGGCCCGCCCTGCTCGCCGACGCCGACCGCATCCTGCGGGTCGAGGAGGGCCGGGTGACCGAGTTGACCCCCCAGCCGACCGGGGAGGGCCGATGAGCGCAGACGGATCCGTGCGCACCGGCAGCGCGATGCCGGAGTTGGTGGTGCTGCGGCTGGCCCGGCCGTACCTGAATCGACTGATCGGTGCCGGCCTGCTGGCAGCGGTCACCGAGTTCGCCGCGCTGGCCCTGATGGCCACGGCCACCTGGCTGTTGATGGCGGCTGCCGGTCAGCCGCCGCTGGACCGGCTGACGGTAGCGATCGTCGCGGTACGGGCCCTGGCCGTCAGCCGGGGGGTGTTGCGCTACACCGAACGGCTGGCCGGCCACGACGCGGTGCTGCGGCTCGTCACCGATGTCCGGACCCGGGTCTTCGCCACCCTGGCCGCCCGGCGCGGCGCGCCACCGCGCACCGGCGACGCGCTGAGCCGGCTGGTCTCCGACGTGGAGGCCGTGCAGGACCTGCTGTTGCGGGTCGTCGTGCCGGGTGCGGCGGCCGGTCTGGTTAGCCTGCTGGCGGTCGGGCTTACCGCCCTAGTCTCGCCCTCGGCCGCCCTGGTGCTGGCCGCCGGGCTGCTGGTGGCCGGGGTTGCCCTGCCGGCGCTGGCCACCGTATTGACCCGGCGAGCCGCCGACGAGGTGGCGCCGCTGCGGGGTGCGCTGGCCGCCGACGCGGTCGACCTGACCCACGGCGCGGCCGACCTGGCCGCCTTCGGTGCGACCGGGACCGCCCTCGACGCGGCGCGGCGCCGCGCCGGTCAGCTGGCCCGGCTGGAACGTCGACTGGCCGTACGCGGCTTCGCCGTGGACGCCGCCGGGGTGCTGGTGGCCGGGCTGACCGCCGGTGCGGTGGTGTACGTGGCCCTGGGCGCCGGAGTGAACGGGGTACTCATCGGTGTGCTGGCGGTCGGCACCCTGGCCGCCGTGGAGATCGCCCTGGCCCTGGTCGGTGCGGCCCGGCAGTGGACCGCCCTCCGGGCCGGCCTGGCCCGGGTCGCCGCCCTCATCACCGACACCGAGCCCGCCCCCGGCACCCCGGCAACAGGCGCCGACGCCGGGGGCAGCACTCCTGACCTGCGGTTCGACCAGGTGACCGTGCGGTACCGCGAAGGCGCGCCCGCCGCCCTGGACGCCTTCGATCTCGACCTGCCGGCGGGGCGACGGGTGGCCGTGGTCGGACCGAGTGGCGCGGGCAAGAGCACCCTGGCGGCGGTGCTGACCGGTGCGGTGCGCCCGGACGGGGGTCGGGTCACCCTGGACGGGCGTGACCTCGGCGAGTACCCGCCCGAGGAGTTGCCGGGGGTGGTCGGCGGGCTGCTCGCCGAGGCGTACGTCTTCCACGCCACGGTCCGGGAGAACCTGCTGCTGGGGCGTCCCGGCGCTGACGAGCTGGCGCTTTTCGCCGCCGCCGAGGCGGCCGGTCTGGCCGACTGGGTCCGGGACCAGCCGGAGGGTTGGGAGACCGTGGTCGGCGAGGAGGGCGCGCAACTGTCCGGCGGTCAGCGGCAGCGTCTCGCCCTGGCCCGGGCCCTGCTCGCCGCCCCGGCCGTGCTGGTGCTCGACGAGCCGACCGAGGGGCTGGACCCGGTCGCCGCGGACGAGGTACTGGCCGGTGCCCTGGCCGCCGTTCCCGCCGGGCACTCCGTGTTGGTGATCTCCCATCGGCTGAGCGGTCTCGCCGGGCTGGACGAGATCGTGGTGCTGGACGCGGGACGGATCGTCCAGCGTGGCCGGCACGCGGAGCTGATCGCCATCCCCGGCTGGTACCGGGACCAGTGGCGGTTGCAGCAGGCTGCTGAGCACGGCTATCTGGCGGTTTCCGGCTGACCCTGGGGCATTTCCCGGACGGCGGGACGGCCGTCCGGCTGGCAGCATGGAGCCCTGCCGGTCGGTGATGACGTTCTGGTCGAGGAGCACCTGCGCCAGTTGGTTGCCCGGCTGCACGGGCTGGTCGATCGTGTTGTGGGACGCGGCCCTCACCTGGCCACCGATGATCGTCGGGATGGTGGTCGCGGCGGCGGCGCATCTCTGGCTGGGCCGGGCCGCGCACACCTGGCTGCTGGCCGCCCGACGGTTGGCCACCCGGTAGTGGTGTCTCACCCCCACCCTCCAGATGACTCGCAGTGATCAGCCCGATGCCGCCGAGGGCGGGTTGGCGTCCAGGACCCGCCCGACGGTCGCGGTGAATTCGCGCCACCCCGCTCGCTGCTCGGCCAGGGTGCGTCGGCCGGCGTCGGTCAGCTCGTACGTCCGCCGCTCTCGACCGTTGACGGTGCTCCAGAGGCTGGCCACGTGCCCGGCCCGCTCCAGCCGACGCAACGCCGGGTAGACCGTGCCGGTGGGCAGATCCAGCCGGCCGTCGCTGCGGGCCCGCAGCGCCTCGATGATGGCGTAGCCGTGCAGGGCGCCCCGCTCCAGCACGGCGAGCAGCAGAGAGTCGAGGTGACCGTGCAGCGCCTGGGCGTTCATGCGTAGGAACGCTACTTGTTGGACGACACCCCCGCCACCGGGGCGGGCACCGGTCACCCAGCGCAGCCAACTAGGGTATGTGCCCAGAGTCACTCGCCGGCACCCGCGCCGGTGGGTGGGCAGCCCGACGCACACGGAGGTCACCGTGGCCCGCCAGTCGCCTCAACGGCCGGACGCCGACGAGCCCGAGCTCGATGACACGACCGGCCCCGCCGAGCCGGACGCCACCGACGAGTCGGAGGCCACCACCGCCGCCGATTCCGGTGCATCCCGCGCCCTCTGGGAGGAGCTGCGGATCGACCCGGTGGAGATCGCCCTGCCTGCCGGCACCGGTTTCACCCTGCGGGCGTACCGGCCGGCCAATGAGCTGACCCCGACCGATGTCGCCGAGCGTGACGCCGACGACCCCTTCCTGGCCCGCCGCCAGGTGGTCGAGGCCGAGGAGGACGACGACGATGAGGTCGTCATCCTCGACGAGGAGATCGCCCGCGAGTTCGCCGAGAGCGAGGACGAGGAGAAGCGGGCCAAGGCCGGTGACTCCGACGCCAAGGACTCCGACGAGGACGACAAGGAAGACTCCGACGCCAAGGCCACCGACGAGGCCGGCGACGAGGAGGTGCCGATCTTCCTCAGTCACCGGGGACGGCTGCTGCTGTTCAAGACCCCCGAGTCGCTGGTGAGCTTCGTTCGCTCCGGGGCCCCGAACGACCTTTCTCAGCTGGACAGCTGGAATGAATTGTCCGAACGGGTGGAGCCGGCCGACATCGCGCCCCGCGACGAGGACATCTACGAGCTCGACCTCGTGGTGGAGAACCTGCGCGGTGGGCACGACACCTGGGACCCGACCCTGCTCATCGAGGCCGGCGAGGTAGCCCGGGACCTGTCGTACGCGCTGCGTCTGCCCGCCGTGCTCGACATGCTCTCCGCCGGCTCCAGCCTCGATGACCTGGACGAAGCGTTGCGGGCCTCCGCCAATGGCGGAATCGGCGGTTTCCTGGGGCGTCGCCGGCTGAAGAAAATCGGGGCACAAACCGCAAGTCTCGGCTGGCGGACGATTGTCGGAAAGATCTCTGCGGTCGTGGACTGGCGCGACTGAGCCACACCAGGGAGCATCAGTCTCTGGCAGAGCTAAGCCCTGTGTCCCGGGAGGAGGACGACGCCGTGGCGCTCGTGCGCGTGTACTGCGGTCTGGCCTCGGCGGATCCGGCCGACCGACCGGCCTCGGCCGGATCGACGCTTACGTCCGCTGTGGTCGACGACGCGGGCCGGCTGCTGCACGTCTGCGAGGTCGGCGACGACCCGGCGGGCTACGCCCGGCTGGTCACCCTGCTCGTGGACCGCTCCGGCGGGCCGAGCGGAGCGGCCATCGCCGCTGACACCGACGACCACACCGTCACCTCACTGCTCAGCGCCGCTGGCCGTCCGTTGGCGATCGCGGACGACGACTCGGTGGACGACTTCGCCGAGCGGTTCGCCGACGACGACTCCATCGAGGAGATGCAGTCTCCCCCGGCGGTACGGCGGGCGGTCGGCCTGGCTCGTGCCCTGCAGGCCGGCGCCCTGTCGGCCGTCACCCTGCCGGCCCCCCGGGACCTGGCCGGCTACAAGCAGATACTTTCCGCGCACGCCGCGCTGACCACTGGTCGACACTCTGCCGCGGTGGCCCTGCGTGAGGTGCTGCGTGAGCTGTACCCGGCCGCCCTGCGGGCCTTCCCGGACCCGGCGGAGTCGATCCCCTTGGCGGTGCTGGAGGCCCTGCCCGAGCCGAGCATGCTCACCGATGCCGGTCGGGACGCCGCCGTCACGGCCGACGCCGTAGCCGCCCAGCTCGCCGCCGACGGGGTGGGCGACCCGGCCGCGATCGACGAGGCGGTCACCGCGCTGCGGGTGGCCATCTCCGAGACTCCCCGGCGGTCCACGGTCAACCGGGCCCTGACCTCGGCCGCCGCCGAGACCATCCGGCAGACGGTCGCCAGTGTGCGGGCCTGTGACGCCGGCTGCGAGGCGCTGGTCGGGGCACTGCACGCTCGTACCAGCGGCCCGGCCCAGGCCACCAGCCCGACCCAGGCCACCGGCCGTCGGGCCGCCGCCCGGCGCGGCGAGCCGGTCGGGGAACTGGCCACCGCCGCCAGCGCAGCCGGCCTGCGTGCCGTACGCCCCACCGGCCCGGAGCCGGCCGGCGGACGCCGCGCCCGGCCCGAGCCCGTGTCGGGCAACGTCGCACCGCCGGCACCCCGGCCGACGGGTCCGCCGCCGGTGGCACCGGCCCCGGTCACCCCGCCGCCGGTCGCACCGCCGCCGGTCACCCCGGCCCCGATCGCGCCAGCCGCGGTAGCCGGACCTCCCGTCTCGGCGCCGCCCGCGCGTCCCGAGTCCGCCGGATCCCGGGTCGAGGGGCCCTCGAACCGGCCGATCTCCACCCCGCCCCCGCCGCCCGGGATCACTCCGATCGCGCCGGCGCCACGCGGCTCGATCCCGCCCGCCGAGGCCGGCGAGCCGTTCCGGCCGACCCTGACCACCGCGGCGATCAACAGCGCCCGGGCGGAACGGCAACGCACCGTCATCCCGCCTCGGCCGAAGACCAACGCGGCCCCGCCGGCCCCGACGCCGGGATTCAGCCCCACCGACCTCAACGTGCCGGTGCCGACGCCCCGTCCTGGGCAGGAGCCGCCGGCCGCACCCGGGTCGCGCGCCAACTGGCCGTTGGTCAACAACCCGGAGAACCCGGCCGACACCCCGGCCCGCAATCCCGGCGGGTACGACGACCGCAACCGGGACGTCGGCGCCGAGGCCGGGCCGGAACTGACCCCGGAACGCCGGGTGACCCCACCCTGGCTCGCCGACGACCTGCCGCCGGAGCCTCCGGTGCTGCGGCTCGTCGAGCCGCCGCCGCTGGCCGACCGCGCCTTGCGTAACCCGGAAGAGTCCTCCCTGGAGAACCCGCCGCTGCGGCTGGTGGACCGGGCCAGGGAGGAGCAGCGCGGGCACCTGGCCGAACGGCTTGACTCGCCGCCACTGCCGTCGCGCCGGCCGGCCCCGCCGATCGAGCACCGACCCTCGCCGATCTCCGACGAGGGCGATGGTGACCTGCTGATCTTCGCGCAGGCCAAGTCGGCCTGGTTCGTCGGGCACGGCGAGGACGCCGATCTGAACTGGTCGAGCAAGGCCGACACCGGCTGGCAGGCCGCCGAGCAGGCCGCCCGCCCGGCGGTGGGTGCCGCGACGGACGCCGGTCTGCCCAAGCGCGTACCGCAGGCCAACCTGGTGCCCGGCTCCCCGCTGCGCGAGGAGCGTCCACTGCGGATCGTGCGGGACGCGGCCAGCCTGGCCGAGAACACCACCGGCTACTTCCGTGGCTGGCGTCGGGGCCAGGAGATCGGCGGGTTCGCCGTCGGTGGGCGGCCGGGCCGGGAAGCGGCCGGGGGTTGGGACTTCAGCCGGGACACCGGCGACCGCGACGACGATCGGGAGTACGAGTACCGCTCCGCCGGCTACCGTTCCTGACCGCCTCGGTTCCTGGTCCCGCCTCGGTCCCTGACCAGTAGGTGATCCCGCCCGGCCCGCCGCTGGAGGGTGCACCCGGGCCTGCCACACCCGCCGGAGGATTCACGCGGGCCGCCACAGTGGCCGGAGCCGTCCGAACCGGCGACAGTGATGGTTCTTCCTCCGCCCGGGCCCTCCGCGCTCTCAGATGGACGCTCACCGGGTCGACATGACCGGGTGGCCGGAGCGGGGCGACCCACTCCCGGATTCGGCTGCGCACAGCAACCAGCGCCCGGTGTCGGCCGGAGCCGTCACCGGGCGCTGCGAAGCGAGGTGTCAGGCCGGGGCCACGGCCCGCGAGCGGCGCATGGTGAGCACGTACTCGACGAGGGAGATCAGCACGTGCTTCGTCGACTCCCGGTTCCGGGCGTCACAGGCCACGACCGGTACATCGTTGGAGATCGCGAGAGCCTCGCGGACATCCTGGGGGTCGTGGTACTGCATTCCGTCGAAACAGTTGATGGCCACCAGGTAGGGCAGCCGCCGATGCTCGAAGAAGTCGATCGCCGCGAAGCAGTCGGCCAGCCGCCGGGTGTCCACCAGGACCACCGCGCCGATCGCGCCCCGGACCAGCTCATCCCACATGAACCAGAAGCGGGTCTGACCCGGCGTACCGAACAGGTACAGGATCAGGTCACGATCGATCGAGATACGGCCGAAGTCCATGGCCACCGTGGTGGTCGTCTTCCCCGGCACCTGCCGGGTGTCGTCGACGCCCACCCCGGCGGAAGTCATGATGGCCTCGGTGGTCAGCGGCGTGATCTCCGAGACCGAACCGACCAGCGTCGTCTTGCCGACGCCGAATCCGCCGGCGATAACGATCTTCGCCGACGTCACGCGCCCGCTCGGGACCGGCGGCCGGTGCGACATGTCAGAGCCTGCGAAGTCCACTCAGCACCCTCTCCAGCAGTTCAGTGCCCACCGCGTCGTCCGAGTCGTCCAGGATGGTCGGCTCGTGGACCGCGACCAGGCCGTCCGTCGCCATGTCGGCGATGAGCACCCGGGCCACCCCGAGCGGAAGCTGCATCCGCGCCGCGATCTCGGCGAGCGACTGCACGCGTCCGTCACACAGCGCGGCGATGTACTGGTGTTCACGGCCTTGACCAGCGTTGCCAGTGGCAACGGCCCGACCGCGCACCGTCGTCTCGACCAACGCCTCCAAGGCGATGTCGAGGCGGGGACGGGTACGACCGCGGGTAACGGCGTAGGGACGGACCAACGCACCGGTCGGCTCGTCACGATCCATGTCGCCGCTCACCTCCTTCGTACCCGGCACCGGAAACCACCGGTGCTACCCGTCGTATGCAGTGTTGTCGCCCCGCCCGCCCCACCGGCTGGCGTGACGATCAGCCCATCATCCCCACAGCCGTACGCGGCTGCGGGGTCAGGGCGTCGCCCACCCGGTCCACGAGCAGGGCCATCTCGTAGCCGACCTGTCCAACGTCGCAGCTGCGGGCCGCGAGCACCGCGAACGACGACCCGTCGGAGATCGACATCAGGAACAGGAAGCCGTTGTCCATCTCGACCACGGTCTGCAACACGGCACCGCCCTCGAAGCACCGGGCCGCGCCCTGGGTCAGGCTGACCAGGCCGGAGGCGATCGCCGCCAGCTGGTCCGCCCGGTCCCGGGGAAGGTCGCGTGACGACGCCAGGAGCAGGCCGTCCGCGGAGACGGCGACCGCGTGGGCGACACCGGGTACCCGATCGGCGAAGTTGGCCAGCAGCCAACCGAGATCCTGCGTACTAGTCATCCTTCTTGCTCCTTCTGCCTGCTCCCGGCCACCGGGCCTGAGCCAGACTGCGAGGATTGCGGCCCGCCCGGAGTCCCCTCCGGGCCGGTCGGGTTGCCGTCCGACGGGTTGTTGCGCCCCCGCTGGACACCCCGGTGATAGGCGGAAAGCAGCCCGCGCACCGATTCCGGGTTGCGTCGCTGCACCGAGTTGGTGGGCTTCTCCACCGCGCCCGGAACGAGCTGCGCCATCGGCGTGCGCTTGGGCAGCCCGGTCTGGGTGGTGCCGGCGGCCGGCGCCTGACTGGCGGCGGAGGCCGCCCGCCAGCCGTCGTCGGCCGCAGTCTGCCACACGCTCTCCGGCGATGGCGGACGGAAGGCGGGTCGGCTTTCGGCAGCACCGGGGCGCAGGCCGCCGTTCGCTGCGGTGCCGTTCCCACCCGGCCCGCCTGCGGCCGTCGGAGTCTCTGCCATCGGTGCGTTACCTGTCGTCCCGGTCTGGTTCTGCTGGCTGGGCCGACCGGCGGTGTCGACCGTGGAGAACTGCTGGGTAGGTGCCCCGTTCGCCGCCGGCTGGCGGGCACCTGCGGACTCTTCCGGGCCGGAACGGCGGGTACGGAACCACGCCGACTCGAGCTCCCGGAAGATCGGCAGCTCCATCGTCTCATCCGCGTACCGCTGCCGGTTCTGCACCTGCGGCGGCGTGGGGATGGTCGGCGGGGCCGGCCGGGCAGGGGGTGCCGGCTGTGCTGCCGGACGCGGCACCCGAGGCAGCTCCGTGGTCATGTCCAGGGCGGCGGCCAGCCGCTCCGGCACGGCCGGGGCCGGAGGCTCACCGGCGACCGGCGGCCAGGCCGGTGGTGCCGAGGTGGCCGGGCCGGCCGAGACCGGACGCTGGGGCAAGGAGCTACCGGGCGGAGGCGAGATCGGTGCGGCCGAAACCGGTTGACCGGAGACCGGGGCCGCCGAGACCGGCGGGGCGGAGTACGGCGTGCCCGAGACCGGCGGCGAGGAGACCGGCGGGATGGGTGGTGCCGACACCGCGGGCGGAGCGTACGGCCCGACCTCGGGGCTGCTCGGCAGCTGACGGGGGATGGCGTGCTGCCCGCCGCCCCCCTGCTCCTCGGCGGCCCGCCGCTGCGGCAGCGGATCGGCCGGCTGGCCGTTGGTGGAGCGGGGGGTGAAGCTGTTGGCACCGCCGGTGACGCCGCTGGCGCCGGTGAGGTCCGACCAGGCGGGCAGGTTGCCGGCACCGGCCACGGTGGCCGGGTTGCCCGCACCGTTGCGGTTGGCCGGCTCGAAGGGCCGACCGCCCAGGGTCACCTGGTTACCGGAGCCGCCGACCCCCGGTGCCGGGGCGGCCGGGTTCGCCGGCGCGCTCGGGCCGTTGCCCAGGGCGGGCAGGGCCCCGAAGGCGGGGGACGGTCCGGCCGGTGCGGGCAGGGCGGCGGGCTGCGGGCCACGGCCCGAGAGGGCCCGGGGCACCAGCACGGTGGGGGGCAGGGTGACATCAGCCACCGTGCCGCGATCGGTGCCGGGGCGCAGCTCGACCTTGACGGCGTGCCGGGAGGCCAGCCGGGCGACCACGACCAGGCCCATCATCCGGGAGACCGCCACGTCCACCTGGGGCGGAGTGGCCAGTCGTTCGTTCAGGTCGGTCAACTGCTCGGGGCTGATCCCGATGCCCCGGTCCTCGACGTACAGGGAGGCGCGGTCGCCGACCCGGCGGGCCTCGACCAGCACCTGCGAATCCGGCGGCGAGAAGGCGGTGGCGTTGTCGAACAGCTCGGCGACGAGGTGCACGAGGTCGTTCACCGCGTGCGCGGCCACCTCGATGTCGCGGTCGATCACCCCGAACTCGATCCGGGTGTAGTGCTCGACCTCCGACTGGGCGGCGCGCAGCACGTCGATCAGGGCGGCCGGCTCGCGCTGCACCCGGGTCGAGTCGGCACCGGCGAGGACCAGCAGGTTCTCGTCGTTGCGGCGCATCCGGGTGGCCAGGTGGTCCAGCTGGAACAGCTCGGCCAGCCGGTCCGGGTCCTCCTCGCCGCGCTCCAGCCGGTCCAGGTGCCCGATCAGCCGGTCGACCAGAATCTGCGACCGGCGAGCCAGGTTGACGAACATGGTGGCCACCGATGCCCGCAGCGCGGCCTGCTCGGCGGCGGTACGGACGGCCTCCAGGTGGACCGCGTTGAAGGCCTCGGTCACCTGACCGAACTCGTCGCGGCTGCGGACCGGCAGCGGCTCGGCGATCTGGTTGGCCAACTGCACCGGGGAGAGCTGCCCGGTGACCTGCGGATCCCGCAGTCGGGCCACGGCCTGGGGCAACCCGTACTGGGCGACGGAGAGCGCACCCTGGCGCAGTTCACGCAGCGAGCGGGCCATCGAGCGGGCCACCAGGTAGGCCAGGATGATGGCCAGCAGCAGCATGCTCAGCAGCAGACCGGTCTCCAGGAACACCTGACGCTGCACGTCGGAGCGGAGCTCCGCGGCCTGGGTCTGCACGTCGGAGTCGAACTTCGCCTCCACCGTACGGATCAGCTTGCCGTTGGCGACCAGCGCGGCGTCCCACTGGTCGGCGTTGAAGGAGACCCCGGAGAGATCCGGGGAGGTGTCCGCGTTGACCTGGCTGATGTAGATCGTGGCCTGCCGGCGGTCACCACCGCCGATGGTCTGGGCGTGGTACTCCGCCTCCTCCTCGGTGGCCACCGAGGTGAAGCTCTGCTGGGCCTGCTGCTGGCCGGTCTCGCTGGCGATGTAGTCCGTCCGCAGGGCGGAACTCATGCCCCGCTGGAGAGCCCGGTGCACCACGACCCGGCGTACGGAGAGCCACTCCTTCTCCCGGGCCACGGCGGCCGCTGCCCGCATCCGGTCGCTGAGCTCGTTGTCACCGGCCAGCTGGCTGGCCGAGTCGCGGATGGTGAGCATCTGGTTGATCAGCTCGTCGTAGGACTGGAGGGCATCCGTGATCTTGAACTTGCCGTTGAAGACCTGGCTACGGGTGCCCGGCAGGTCGGTCAGCCGCCCGTCGATCTGGTTGAGCAGCCCGGCGAGGCTGGCCGGCAGGTCGGTGAGCTCGGACCGCTGCTGGGAGTAGGGGACCTTGAACTCGTCGACCCGGTTCGACACCTCGTTGTAGAGGGCGGTGTACTTCTTCTTCTCTTCCGGCTCGGGCTGCCCCTGCTGCTGCGGCGGCACCCCCAGCAGCAGCACCGCTGCGGTCCGCTCGTCCTGCAGGCCGTCCACCAGGGCACCGGAGTGGCCGATGAGCTGGGCGAGGTCACCAGCACGGTTGGCGTCACCCAGCGAATCCAGGTGGTCCAACAGGCCGCTGGTACCCACGACGACCGTGGCGATGGTCGGCACGATCATGATGAGACCGAGCTTTGACCAGATCGGCATGTCGCGGAGCCGACCAGTCGGCCGGCCCAGACGCGACAGGAAGGAACCTGCCGTCTTCGGCCGTTTGCTCACGTCACCGCCCTCGTGATTGCAGCGTCCGCGTTGCCTGCGGGCAACGCCCAGCAGCCGACCCGGTGGGTCGGACCATCCGAGATTCCATCACGCCCGTCGACAAAGAGAAAGCCCAGGTTGGCCCTAGCTGGCGGTGTGATGAGATGTTGATGCAATTTGATCGCGGTCCGTCTGTCCGGAGTCACTTAAAGTAATGAGCACCATGCGCCGAGTCGTCCTACTTGCCGGTCCTTCTGGCTCTGGAAAGTCGTACATAGCGCGTCAAACAGGACTTCCGGTCCTCTGCCTGGACGACTTCTACAAGGACGGCGATGACCCTACGTTACCTCGACGGAACGGGCAGATCGACTGGGAATCGCCCGCTTCCTGGGATGCCGTCACTGCCGTGGAGACCATTGCCCAACTGGTTCGTCACGGTCAGGCAGACGTGCCGGTCTATGCCATAAATGAGGATCGCCGGGTGACCACCCGACGATTTGATCTGGCCGATGCGCCACTTTTCGTCGCCGAAGGGATTTTCGCTGCCGAGATCGTCGAGGAATGCCGACAACGCGGCCTGCTGGCCGGGGCGTACGCCCTGCGTCGGCCGCGTGGGGCGACCTTCCTGCGACGGTTGAGCCGGGATCTCGCCGAGCAGCGCAAGGGCCCCCGGGTGCTGCTGCGGCGCGGGATGGCCCTGCTGCGCGCCGAACCGGCCGTGCTGCGTCGACAGACCGGCCTCGGCGCGGAGGCGGCCCGCGGCCGGGAGGTGCTGCGCCGGGTGGCCCACCTGCGCGCCGCAGGTGGGCCACCCGTGCGGTGAGGCCGGGCCCCGGCTCTCAGCCCAGCAGCTTCGCGTACGCCGGCTTGATCACCTCGTCGATGATCTGAAGGCGCTCGTCGAAGGGGATGAAGGCGCTCTTCATCGCGTTGATGGTGAACCACTGCAACTCGCGCCAGCCGTAGCCGAAGGCGTCGCAGAGCAGGGCCATCTCCCGGGAGACCGAGGTGCCGCTCATCAACCGGTTGTCGGTGTTGACGGTCACCCGGAACCGCAGGTCACGGAGCAGTCCGATCGGGTGCTCGGCGATCGAGGGGGCAGCCCCGGTCTGCACGTTCGACGAGGGGCACAACTCCAGCGGGATGCGCTTGTCCCGCACGTACGCGGCCAGCCGACCGAGCACCGGCTGGGCACCGGGGGTGATGTCGTCGACGATGCGTACCCCGTGGCCCAGGCGGTCCGCCCCGCACCACTGGATGGCCTGCCAGATCGAGGGCAGCCCGAAGGCCTCACCGGCGTGGATGGTGAAGTGGAAGTTCTCCCGCTGGAGGTATTCGAAGGCGTCCAGGTGCCGGGTGGGCGGGAAGCCCGCCTCCGCCCCGGCGATGTCGAAGCCGACCACCCCGTGGTCGCGGTGCCGGACGGCCAACTCGGCGATCTCCTGCGAGCGGGCCGCGTGCCGCATCGCGGTCAGCAGGGTGCCGACCCGGATCGGGGTACCGGACTCGGCGGCCAGGGCGCTGCCCTCGGCGAACCCGGCCAGCACCGCCTCGACCACCTCGTCCAGGCTCAGGTCCCGTTCCAGGTGCTGCTCCGGCGCGAACCGCACCTCGGCGTAGACCACCCCGTCGGCGGCCAGGTCCAGGGCGCACTCCCGGGCCACCCGACGCAGCGCGGCGGGGGTCTGCATCACGGCCACGGTGTGCGCGAAGGTCTCCAGGTAACGCTCCAACGACCCGGAGTCGGCCGCCGCCACGAACCACCGGCCCAACTCCTGGGGGTCGGTGGTGGGCAGCGGATGTCCGATCTCGGCAGCCAGGTCGATGATCGTCGCAGGTCGCAGGCCGCCGTCCAGGTGGTCGTGCAGCAGCGCCTTGGGTGCCTTGACGATGTCCTCGTACCGCAGAGTCGTGACCATGCTCTGACCCTAGTACCCTGCGCCGACCCTCCCCAGCCGACAGCGGGGACAATGACCGGGTGACCGCAGTTGGACCGGATCCCCGGGTCGTCGAGCGCCTGCGTTGCCCGGTCTGCGGCGAGGGGCTGACCATCACCGCCGATGGCGGCCAGGCCCTGCGCTGTCCACGCCGGCACAGCTTCGACATCGCCCGGCAGGGTTACGTCAACCTGCTGACCGGTAGGGCCCCGCACCTCGGCGACACGACGGAGATGATCGCCGCGCGGGCCCAGTTCCTGGCCGCCGGCCACTACGACATCATCTCCACCGCCCTGGCCGAGGCCGCCGCGCGCCACCTACCCTCCCCACCCGCCGGTACGGCGCGGGCGTACCCCCTGGTGGTGGATGCCGGAGCGGGCACCGGTCGGCACCTCGCGGCGGTGCTGGCGGCGGTGCCGGCGGCGGTCGGTCTGGCGCTGGACATCGCCAAGCCCGCGGTACGCCGGGCCGCCCGGGCACACCCGCGCGGCAGCGCCGCCCTGGCCGACACCTGGCAGCGGCTGCCGTTGGCGGACGCCTCGGTGGCGCTGCTGCTGAACGTCTTCGCCCCCCGCAACGGGCCGGAGTTCCGCCGGGTCATCGACCCGGCCGGGCGGCTGCTGGTGGTCACCCCGACCGCCGAGCACCTGACCGAACTGGTCGACGCCCTGGGTCTGCTGCGGGTCGACCCGGCCAAGGTGGACCGGGTGGCGGCCAGCCTCGGGGACCACTTCGTCGAGGAGTCCAGCACCGTGCACCGGCGGGAGTTGACCCTGTCGCATGCGGAGGTGGCCACCCTGGTCGGCATGGGGCCGAGCGCCTGGCACGCCGACCCGGCGGGGTTGGCCGACCGGATCGGGGGCCTGGGCGAGCCGGTCCGGGTGCGGATGGCGGTCCGGCTGGGGGTGTACCGCCCCCGCTAGGTGGAGAGATCCACCTCTTCCCAACCCGGGGGTTCGTCGTGGTACGGCCCGCGCAGGATCACCGCCCACTCCAGGGCCCATCGTCGCTGGCCGATCGCGTTGGCGTCGACCAGGCCGGGCAGCACCCCACCGGCCCGGTCCACCTCAAGGTAAGCCCAGTCCAGGCAGTAGTGCAGGTCCAGCAGGGCCGCCGCGTCCGCCGGATGTTGCGGCGCGGTCAGGATGCGGGAGCGCCACTGCGGGAAGGTCTCCCCCTCGACGATGTTCGGCAGTCGCTCCACCAGCCGCTCGTCCACCGCCAGGGTGGGGTCCAGCTGCTTGGTCAGGCCGAGCACCCAGGCCAGCGAGAACACCGCGTCGTGGTGCAGGACGAACGAACGGTGGTCCCCCTTGGCCCCGGTGACGAACTGGAACTCCGGCGGGGTGACCATCTCCACCAGATGCGAGGCCAGCAGCCAACTCATCGCCGCCCGGGCCGGCATGCCGAAGCAGCGGGCCAGGATCAGATGCAGTACCGCGATCCGCGCCTCGATCTCCACGGTGGGCCGCAGCTCGATCCGGTCGCCCGGCTCCCACACCAGCGGAAACTGCGGAGGTGGCAGCGGCAGCCCCAACCGGGACAGCTCCTCCAGGCTCGCCTCACGCACTTCCCGGGGGTCCGGGGCAGGAACGATCACAGCAAGATCCCTGTCTGCTAACGGCCTCGCGGCGCCGGCGGTCCCCCCTGGCCTGCGAGAGTAGCGGCCCGAATGGTCGGGCACCATGGGTCAAGAGGGCGGGTCGACTCACTCGATTCGTTCGATCACCAGCGGGGTCGATGCCGGTGGCTGCGCCGCCACGGTCACCGCCGAGGCCGCCTGCGCCAGTGCGGCCGGGATGCTCTCGGCCCGCTCGGCGCGCAACTCGTACAGCGGCTCGCCGGCCCGCACCGGGTCACCGGGGCGCTTGTGCAGCACCACCCCCGCGGGCACGCTGACCGGGTCCTCCTTGCGGGCCCGGCCGGCACCCAGTCGCCAGGCCGCAACCCCCATGGCGTACGCGTCGATCGCCGCCACGTGGCCGTCGGAGTCCGCCCGGACCACCTCCACCTCGGGGGCCTGGGGCATCGGGGCATCCGGGTCGCCCCCCTGGGCGCGGATCATCGCGCGCCACACGTCCATCGCCCGCCCGTCCCGCAGGGCGGCGGCCGGATCGGCGTCGGTCAGCCCGGCGGCGTCGAGCATCTCCCGGGCCAGGGCCAGGGTCAGTTCCACCACGTCGGCGGGGCCGCCACCGGCGAGCACCTCGACGGACTCGGTCACCTCCACCCCGTTGCCGATGGTCAGACCTAGGGGGGTGGACATGTCGGTGAGCAGGGCCACGGTCTTCACCCCGTGCGCGCCACCCAGTTCGACCATGGTCCGGGCCAACTGCCGGGCATCGTCGACGGACTTCATGAACGCGCCGGAGCCGACCTTGACGTCGAGCACCAGGGCCCCGGTGCCCTCGGCGATCTTCTTGCTCATGATCGAGCTGGCGATCAGCGGAATCGCCTCCACCGTGCCGGTGACGTCGCGCAGCGCGTACAGCTTGCGGTCGGCCGGGGCCAGCCCCGACCCGGCGGCGCAGATGACCGCGCCGATGTCGCGCAGCTGCGCGATGAACTCCTGGTTGCTCAGCGCGGCCCGCCACCCGGGAATGGACTCCAGTTTGTCCAGGGTGCCGCCGGTGTGCCCCAGCCCTCGGCCGGACAGCTGCGGCACGGCCGCACCGCAGGCCGCCACCAGCGGGGTCAACGGCAGAGTGATCTTGTCACCGACCCCACCGGTGGAGTGCTTGTCCACGGTGGGCCGGGCCACCGAGGACAGATCAAGCCGCTCACCGCTGGCGATCATCGCGGCGGTCCACCGGGCGATCTCCGCCGGGGTCATCCCGTTGAGCAGGATCGCCATGGCCAGCGCCGACATCTGCTCGTCGGCCACCACCCCCCGGGTGTACGCATCCACCACCCAGTCGATCTGCGAGTCGGAGAGCACCCCCCCGTCCCGCTTCACCCGAATAACATCAACCGCCGCAAACCCACTCATCAGACAGCTCTTCCCTAGTCGCATGGTGATACCGGTTCGCCCACCGCACCCACCGAGGGGATGGGCCGACCGGGACCGGCGGAGGGATCAAGCCTGACCGCCCGGAGCCGGTCCCGGTCGGCCCATCCCCCCAAGCTCAGCCACCCCAGCGATCCGGAACCTCCGCCGGCGGCTCACCCTCACCAGCCCAGAAGATCGCGCCGGACGCGTCCACCACCACGACCCGAGGCGTCCGCGCCAACCCCCAGCTGATCGCCTCAGCCGGATCGCCCCAGCTCGGCCCCTCCTCCAGCACCCCGGTCTCGGCCCCCGCGTCCTCGCCGGAGGACCGTTCCCAGTACGCCGTCCAGATCTGCTGCCCGGCGGACAGGTCGGGGTGTACGAAGACGGTGCCCCGGCCACGCCAGGCGGCCAACCGGGCGGGTACCTCCGGCACCGACTGCTCGCCGGTGACCGCCTCCAGGTCGCCCACGTCGAAGGCGTGCGGCAGCAGTTCGGACATCCGCAGCGGCCCGCTCCTGGCCTCGATCAGGCAGTCCGGTCCACCCTGTTCCCAGAGCAGCTGCCGGCACCGTCCGCACGGCATCAGCGGCTCACCGGTGGCGTCGACGCAGGACAGCGCGACGATCCGGCCTCCCCCGGTGGCGTGCAGGGAGGAGACCACTCCGCATTCGGCGCAGAGCACCACGCCGTACGCGGCGTTCTCGACGTTGCAGCCGACCACGATCCGGCCGTCGTCGACAAGCGCCGCCGCTCCCACCGGGAAGTTCGAGTACGGCACGTACGCGTGCCGCATCACCTCGGTGGCCGCGGCCCGCAGCCGCCCCCAGTCGATCTCCATGCTCCGCTCCCTGGCTCAGCCCTTGATGTACGGCTTACCGTCCGCGGCCGGTGCCCGCACCCGGCCGACCAGTCCGGCCACCGCCAGGATGGTCGCAAGGTACGGCAGCATGGCCAGGAACTGGCCGGGGATGATGCTGTTGATCGCGCCCAGGTAGGTGGCCAACTGGTCGGCGAAGCCGAAGAAGAGGGCGGCGAGCAGCGCCCCGGTCGGACTCCACCGGCCGAAGATCAGCGCGGCCAGGGCGATGAAGCCCTTGCCGCCGATCATGTTCTTGGTGAACGAGTAGAGCGCCAGGGTGTACGAGGCACCGCCGATGCCGGCGATCGCCCCGGCCAGGATCACGTTGCGGTAGCGCAGCCCGAGCACCTTCACGCCGAGGGTGTCCGCCGCCGTCGGGTGCTCACCGACCGAACGGGTCCGCAGCCCCCACCGGGTACGGAACAGCGCGATGTGGATGACGAGCACCAGCAGCAGGGCGAGGTAGAGGAAGATGTTGCCCCGGAACAGCGCCGGGCCCAGCAGCGGGATGTCCGACAGCAGCGGGATCTCCCAGTTGCTGAACCGGGGGGCGCTGTTGTAGCGCTCCGAGTTGGTCTGCATCAGCCGCTCGTAGAGGAAGCCGGTGATGCCGAGCGCCAGCAGGTTCAGCACGATGCCCATGACCACCTGGTCGACCAGGTATTTGATGGAGAAGACGGCCAGCAGCAGCGAGATGAAGGAGCCGCCGATCGCGGCGGCGACCAGACCGACCCAGACGTTGCCGCTGATGCTGCCGAACAGCGCGCCGCTGAACGCCCCCATCAGCAACTGCCCCTCGATGGCCACGTTCACCACGCCGGACCGCTCGCAGAGCACCCCGGCCAGCGCGCCGAAGATCAGCGGCAGGGCCAGCAGGAAGGTGCCCCGCACGATGTTGACCAGGGGCATGAAGTTCTGCCCGGCCGGCGCGGCGGAGACCTGCCAGCACAGGAAGGAGAGCACGAAGGCGACCAGGCCCACCGCGAGCACCGGGAGGAACCAGCGCTTCGGCAGCCGGGTGAGCATCGCCGCACCGGCGGCCAGGGTGATCAGCCCGAAGACGATCGCACCGACCGTGCCGTTGACCTCCAGCGCCGCTCCGGCGGCGTCCTCGCTGAGGGTGAAGCGGGCCTGCTCGCCGGTGGCCAGGGCACCGAACAGCACCGTGGCCAGCAGGCCGAGCGCCAGCAGCACCACGCCGACCTTGCGGGTACGGGTCCAGAATCCCTCGTCGACCGAGGCGACCGCGACGTCGGGAACAGCCATGGTGGACATGCCTCACCAGCCCTTCGCGAGGCTCGTCTGGAGCCGGGCGGCGCGGGCGGCCCGGAGCTGGAAGATCGCCTTCACCAGGGCGGGGGCGGCGATGAAGATGACGATCAGCGCCTGAAGCACGGTGACGAGTTCCAGCGAGATCCCGGAGTACGACTGCATCCGGTTGCCGCCGGCCTGCAGTGCGCCGAACAGCAGCGCGGCCATTGCGACGCCCCACGGCTTCACCCGGCCGAGCAGGGCGATCAGGATGCCGTCGAAGCCGATCTGGGCGATCACCAGGGGGGTCAGCGCGGCGGCCGTGGTGCCGAGCACCATCTGCGAACCGCCGAGCCCGGCGAGGATCCCGGCGAAGACCATGACCAGGACGTACGTGCGGGTGACGCTGATGCCGGCGGTCCGGGCCGCATCCGGGTTGGCCCCCACCGCTCGCAGTTCGAAGCCGAGGGTGGAGCGGTTGAGCAGCCAGGCGACCGCCCAGGTGGCCAGCACCGCCAGGAAGATGCCGGCGTGCGCCCGCAGCGGCTCGCCGAAGAGGCGGGGCAGTTGGGCGGAGGCGTCCACCGGCCGGCTGATCGCGTCGGTGCGGTTCGGGTCCTGCACCCCGTTCTGCAGGATCAGCCAGGTCAGGAAGTAGACCGCGATGTAGTTGAGCATGATCGTATTGATCACCTCGTGGGCGCCGGTTCGCGCCTTGAGGATGCCCGGGATGAAGCCCCAGATGGCGCCGCCGAGCGCGCCGGCGAGCACCGCGACCAGCAGGTGCAACCCGGGCGGCAGCGGCAGCAGGAAGCCGGCCAGGGCGGCCAGCACGACGCCCATGACGGCCTGCCCCTGGGCCCCGATGTTGAACAGGCCGCCCCGGAAGGCGAGCGCCACCGACAGGCCGGTGAAGACCAGGGGGGCGGTGTACGTGAGGGTCTCCGAGATCGGATGCAACGCGGCGGTGAGGGTGGTCGCTCCCGGATCGAAGACGGAGCCCTTGAACAGGTTCGCGTACGCCTCACTGACCAGGGTCCAACTGGAGTTGATCGCGTCCGAGGGGCGGGCCGTGATGTAGGCGTAGGTGGCCAGCACGTCCGGATCGGAGATGATCATCAGGATGGCGCCGACGACCATCGCCAGCACCAGCGACAGCACGGTCACCGTGAAGGTGTTGGCGGCCCACAGGTTCTCCAGGAACAGCCGTCCCAGGGTGGGCCGCGGCTCCGGGCTGGTCGGCGTGGTGGCGGCCTCGGCCTGCTCGGTGTTGTCGAGCGCGCTGTGGGCGGCCTGCTCCGGGCTCGCCGGCTCCTTGTCCGGGGAGCCGGGCTGAAGGTTGTCGGTCATGCCTTCTCGTCCTCGTTGCCTGGCCCCTCGGGACCGGAAGCCACCTCGTCCGTGGTCGCCGTGACGTCGCGGTCGGTGGTCGCGGTGACGCCCCCGCCGGAGACCGTGTCGGCATCGGTGGTCGCGTCCCGGCCGTCGGCGACCGGGTCGGCCCCGGGTGCTTCACCCTCGGTGCCGGGCATGATGCCGGCCATCAGCAGGCCGATCTCCTCGCGTGGGGTGTCCGGGCCGACGATGCCGATGACCCGGCCGCGATACATCACCGCGATCCGGTCGGCCAGCCCGATCACCTCGTCGAGTTCGCTGGAGACCACCAGCACGGCGGTGCCGATGTCCCGCTCGCGGATGATCCGGCTGTGGATGAACTCGATCGAGCCCACGTCCACCCCCCGGGTGGGCTGGGCGGCGATGAAGAGCTTCAGGGGCCGGGACAGTTCCCGGGCCACGATCACCTTCTGCTGGTTGCCGCCGGAGAGGGTGCCGACCGGCGCCTGGGCAGACGAGGTACGGACGTCGAACTGCTCGATTCGCTCCTTGGCCGACCTGGCGATCGCCTCCGGCTTGATCGACAGACCCCGGCCGAACGGGGGCCGGTCGTAGATGTCCAGGACCAGGTTCTCCGCCACGGAGAACTCCTTGACCAGACCGTCCACGCTGCGGTCCTCGGGGACGTAGCCGACGCCCGCCCGCAACACCTTCTTGGTCGACCAGCCGTCGACGCGCTTCCCGTCGAGGCTCACCGTGCCGGCGAGCACCGGACGCAAGCCCATGATCGCCTCGACCAGTTCGGTCTGACCGTTGCCCTGCACTCCCGCGATGCCGAGCACCTCGCCTGCGCGTACCGTCAGGTCGACACCGTCCACCGCGCGGATCTGCCGGTCGTCGTCGACGACCAGGCCGGCGACCTCCAGGACCGGCTCACCGGCGGTGGCCGGGGCCTTGTCCACGGTTAGTCGGACGGTACGGCCGACCATCAGGGCGGCCAGCTCGTCGCGGCTGGCCTGCGGGGAGGCCGTGCCCACGGTCCTGCCGCGCCGGATCACGGTGATCCGGTCGGCGATCGCCTTCACCTCGCCGAGCTTGTGGGTGATGAAGACGATCGACTTGCCGGCGGCCTTGAGCGACCGCATCACGGCGAGCAGTTCCTCGGTCTCCTGCGGGGTTAGCACCGCGGTCGGCTCGTCGAGGATGAGCAGGTCCACGTCGCGGGTCAGCGCCTTGACGATCTCCACCCGCTGCTGCACACCCACCGGCAGGTCCTCGATCACCGCGTCCGGGTCGACCCGCAGGTTGTACCGCTCGGACACCTCGGCGACCTCGCGCCGGGCCCGGCGCCGGTCCAGGAAACCGGCGATGCCACCGCGCACCTGCTCGGCACCGAGCATGACGTTCTCGGTGACGGTGAAGACCGGTACGAGCATGAAGTGCTGGTGCACCATGCCGATGCCGGCCGCGATGGCGTCGGAGGGGCCGCGCAGCTTCAACGGCTTGCCGTCGACCAGAATCTCGCCCTCGTCCGGCTGGTAGAGCCCGTAGAGCACGTTCATCAGGGTCGACTTGCCGGCACCGTTCTCGCCGAGCAGGGCGTGAATCTCTCCAGGCTCCACCGTCAGATCGATGTGGTCGTTGGCGACCAGATCACCGAACCGCTTGGTGATGCCGCGCAGTTCGAGTCTCAGCGCAACCTCCTGGAGTGCGAAGCGATGGTGCAGCGTAGCCGCTGACGACCGGGGTGTGACGCCGACCCGGACCGGGGTGCGCCACCGGCCGCCCCGGCAGCGGGGGTTACCCGCCGCGGGGCGGCCGGATCATGCTGTGGCTCGGCTGGCCGCCCGCCTGCGGTGATCGTCCCATCGCAGGCAGGCGACCAAGGGTCACTTCGGCTGGGCGGCCGACTCGACCTTGACGGTGCCGGCGACGATGTCCGCCTTCAGCTTCTCGACCTCGGCCTTGAGCTCGGCCGGGACCTTGCTGTCGAACTCGTGGAACGGGGCGATCGAGACGCCGTTGTTGGCCAGGGTGCCGACGAAGCCCTCCTCGGCGTTGAGCTTCTCGCCACCGGCGGCCTTGAGCACGGCGTCCTTGACGGCGTCCGGCATGTTCTTCACCACGGTGGTCAGGATCGCCGCGCAGTTCTGGGTGCTCTCGCAGCCGTCGACGTCCACCCAGATGGCGGTGTACTTGCCGCCCGAGGCCTGGGCCGCGGCGGTGGTGCCGAGGCCGGCGCCACCGGCGACCGGCATGATGATGTCCGCGCCCTGGGCGACCAGCGCGTCGCTGACCTTCTTGCCGTCGTCCTGCTTCTCGAAGGTGTTGGCGAAGGAGCCGTTCTGGGTCGCCTTGTTCCAACCGAGGGCCTGGACGTTGGCGCCCTTGGCCTTGTTGTAGTGGGCGACGCCGTCGACGAAGCCGTCCATGAAGATGGTCACCGGCGGGATCTTGACGCCGCCGTAGGTGCCCACCTTGCCGCTCTCACTCATGCCCGCGGCTACGTAGCCGGCGAGGAAGGCGGCCTGCGCGGTGTCGAACTCCATCGGGAAGACGTTGGTCACGCCCGGGTTGGCGTCGACGATGCCGAACTGCTGGTCCGGGTTCGCCTCGGCGATCTTCTTGGTGGCGTCGCCCATCAGACCGCCGACGGCCAGGATGAAGTTGCAGTCCTGGTTGACGTACTGGGTGAGGTTCGGCTCGTAGTCCGCCTCGGCCTTGGAGGCCACGTACTTGATCTCGATGTTGCTGTTCGCGGCCTTGGCGGCCTCGAGGCCCTTCCAGGCCGAGGTGTTGAACGACTTGTCGTCGATGCCGCCGACGTCGGTGACCATGCAGGCGCTGAACTTCTCGCCGCCGGAACCGGCGTTGTTCTCCTCATCCGGAGCCTCGCCACAAGCGGCGGCGCTCAGTACGAGCCCACCCGCCGCGATGACCGAGGCAATCCGCATCCCACGCACCGAGCGCAAGACGTCTCCCTTCCCATTGCACACCGCGTGGTTGCGGTGGCTGCCCTTGAACCGGCCTGCGCTGTGCTGCCGGCATCCCACGTTACGGACGCAGAGCGTACGCCCACGCCCGCCTACCCAACGACAATCGTGCAGGACTGTTGGAGCCCCGTTACCCAGGCGTAATTCTCGGGTGGGGAACATCACGGGTTCGGCGGTCTCCGTCGGAGGTCTACAACGCGCGACAGTCGCGGACCCCTGATTCGGGCAGTTGACTGGTCGGTGGGATACAGGGCGTGCGGATGAGCCGGACGGCAGTCGGCTTCCAGGGGAATCGTCCCTGGTAGAAGCGGGTATGAACCGGTCGGCGACCCCAGCGGACAACTCCGGCCCACCACCGGTCGCCCCGGCGTGGCCCCGGCGACCGCTAACGACGAATCGGAGATAATTCCCCTGCCGCCCATTGAAGGGTATGTCGCGATATCGGGGCTGCGACGCCGGGTTCGAGGCTATCGACGTACGCTTACCGGTCTGCGCGTAGCGCCAATTATCGCTGGATGTGTCCCGCCCAAATGCGGAATTCGACTATTTGCGAAGCGGGCATTCACCGCCGCTCTCACCCCGACCGGGTTCACCGGGCCGGCACAAGCGCCGCCGACCGGGCGCGAGGCCCCATCCGGCACAAAATCCCAGGCCACACCGGCAGGTACTGCCGCACGGCAAGGGACACCATCGGGCGGTCGGGGTCCGGGCCGCCCTCGGGAATGAGTGATGCGAAGTCAAATGGGATCGGTCGGCCGACCCCTGGGGCCGGCCGACCGATTTTCGATCAGCGCCAGAAGACCGCCACTGCCGCGTTGACCAGAGTCAGTGCCACGATGGCGAGAAAATGACCACGGTTGACGTCGGCCCGCTTGCGGGAGAAGAAGACCATCACGAAGATCGCCAGAGAGATCAGGAACTTGACGACGAGCTTCGCCGGATCCGGCTCGTCACCGTCGCGCAGCGGGGCCGCCAGGCCGGTGCCGCTCAGCAGCTGGATCACCGCGCCCCAGAGCATGGCCGCGTTGATCCGGAGCTTGCCGCTGATGTATTGCGCGATCGCACCACCCAGCAACAGCGCGAACCCGATGAGGTGGATGTAGAGGAGGATGAGTCGGAGTGCTTCCATCCACCTATCCTGCCCTATCAACGACGGTTCGTAGTAGAGCCACCTGGTCAGCCCTTCGTCCCACCGGCCGTCAGGCCGGACACCAGGTGCTTCTGGGCGAAGAAGAAGACCAGCCCGGCCGGGACGGTCACCAGGACGGCGGCGGCCGTCAGGTACTCCCACTGCGGGTTGAACTGCGGCACGAACTGCTGCAACCCGTACGCCAGGGTGAACTTGTCGTCGGTCTGGATGAAGGCCGAGGCGTACGCCACCTCACCCCAGGCGGTGAGGAAGGTGTAGAAGGCGGTGACCGCCACGGCCGGACGGGCCAGCGGCAGCACCACCTTCCAGAAGGTGGCGAAGGGCCCGCAGCCGTCCAGGGCCGCCGCCTCGTCCAGGGAGGTGGGGATGGAGTCGAAATAGCCCTTCAACATCCAGGCGCAGAAGGGCACCGCGATGGTCAGGTACGCGATGATCAACGCCGGCATGGTGTTGATCAGGCCCAACCGGGCCAGGATCGTGTAGATCGGCACGATCAGGATGGCCACCGGGAACATCTGGGTTACCAGGAAGACCAGCATCAGCGGACGGCGGCCCGGGAAGTTGAACCGGGACACCGCGTAACCGGTGGTGGCCGACAGGAAGATGCCGATGGTCATGGTGAAGGCGGCGACGATCACCGAGTTGAGGAACCAGCGCGGGAAGTTCGTCTCGGTCAACACGTAGCTGTAGTTGGCCAGGGTGGTGTCCCGGAACAGGGTCAACTCGCTGCTCTGGATGGCGTACCCGGGCTTGAGGGAGGAGAGCAGCACCCAGGCGATCGGGCCGATCGCGATCAGCGAGGCCAGGATCAGGGTGCCGTGCAGCAGTACGGACATCGCCGGGCTCCGCCGGCTGCGACCCGGACGAACGACCTTGCCCATCACCACACCTCGCCTTGCTTGCGCAGCACCCGCCGGTAGAACACCGAGAACACCAGCAGGATCGACAGGATCAGTACCCCGTACGTCGAGGCCAGGGAGTAGTTGCGGATGCCCTCGAAGGCGGCCCGGTAGGCACCGGTCACCAGGATCTCGCTCTGTCCGGCCGGTTGTCCCTCGGTGACCAGGAAGATGATCGGGAACATGTTGAAGGTCCAGATGGTGCCGAGCAGCACCACGGTCATGCTGACCGGACGCAGCCCGGGCAGGGTGATGTTGCGGAATCGCTGCCAGGCCGAGGCCCCGTCGATCTCGGCCGCCTCGTAGAGCTCGCTGGGGATGGTCTGCATCCCGCCGAGCAGGGCGACTATCATGAAGGGCACCCCCAGCCAGACGTTGGTGACGATGGCGGTGAGCAGGGCGGTCCACCGGTCGGCGAACCAGGAGACCGGATCGATGCCGAGGGCGGTAAGCAGCGCGTTGGCCAGGCCGAAGCGCTCGTTGAAGATAAACTTCCAGGCGAAGGCGCTGACGAAGGCCGGCACCGCCCAGGGCAGCACCAGCAGCACCCGGTAGAGCGAGCGGGCCCGCATCGGGCGGTTGAGCATGGTGGCCAGGCCAAGCCCCAGACCGAAGTGGCAGGCCACACAGACGAAGGTCCAGATCAGGGTGACGCCGGTCCACTGCCAGAACTCGCCGACCTCACCGGTGAGCACCCGCACGTAGTTGTCCAGGCCGACGAACTCCCACTTGTTGGGGTTGTCGGTGCAGACCTCGCCGCCGGTGATCGACTTGGTGCAGATCTCGGCGACCTGGTTGGCCTCGGTGAGGTTGGTGAAGGAGAGCCAGATCCCGCGGAACAGCGGGTAGAAGATCAGTACCGCCAGGACGATGACGACGGGCAGCACCATCGCCCAGGCGTACCAGTGCTTCTCCCAGCTGCGGCGCAGCCGGGAGGGACGAGCGGGTCGGCCGGGCGGCGTCGTGGGCGGCGCCGGGTCGGCTGTCACGGTGGTCATCCAGCTGCGCTCCAGAGCAGAGGGTTCGGCCGGATCGGCGGCCGTGCCGGTCGCCGATCCGCTGCCGGGTGCCGAAGGGTCACCGGCGCATCACCGGTGGGCGGGGCGGGCCCGAGAGACCCCGGGCCCGCCGAGGGTGGATCAGAGTCCGTAGCCGGGTACGACCTCGGCCTTGTACTTCTTGGCGACGTTGTCCAGCGCGGCCTTGGGGTCCTTGTTCTGGATCAGGACCTCGGTGGCCATCTGGTCGAGGGGGCCGAAGAACTGGCCGGCCTCGGGGATCCAGGGGCGACCCACGGCGGCCTCGTTGACGGCCTGGAAGGCGGCCACGACGGGGTTGTTCTTGACCGCGTCCACCTGGTACGCCGAGGTGCGGGTGGGCAGCACGCCGAGCTTCTCCGACAGGAAGGCCTGCGACTCGGCGGAGGCCATGAACTTCACGAAGGCGACGGCGGCGTCGATCTTCTCCGGTGGCATGCCGGACCAGATCACGTAGTTGTGGCCACCGACCGGGCCACCGGCGCGGGCGGAGCCGGCCGGCACCGGGGCGATGCCCAGGTTCTCCAGGCCGCCGAAGTCCGGCGCCGAGGAGACGTTGTTGACCTCCCACGGCCCGTTGATGATCATGGCGACCTTCTGCTCCTTGAACAGGGTCATCATGGTGCCGTAGGCGTCGTTGGCGGAGGGCTTGGCGGCGGCCCCGCTGTCGATCAGGTCCTTGGCGATCTTCAGCCCGGCGGCGTTCTGCTCCGAGTTGATGGTGATCTTCTTGGCCTCGGCGTCGACCAGGTCGCCCCCCTCGCCGTACATGAAGGGCAGCATGAAGTAGCCGGCCGGGTTGAGGTACACGCCCTCGGCGTCGGTTGAGTCCTTGATGGTCTGCGCGGCGGACTTCAGCTCGGCCCAGGTCTTCGGCGGTGCGCTGATGCCGGCCTTGCTGAGCAGGTCCTTGTTGTACATCAGCGCGAGGCTGTCGGTGACCTGCGGGACCCCGTAGGTCTTGCCGTCGTACTTGTTGGAGGCCAGCGGGGTCGCCAGGAAGTCGTCGGCGTCGCTGAGCAGCTCCGAGCCGTCGAGGGCGTAGAGGTAGCCGAGGGAGGCGAACTCGGGCACCCAGGCCACCTCGGCCCGCAGGATGTCCGGGGCCCCGGTCTTGGCCTGGGCGGCGGTCTTGAACTTGTTCTGGGCCTCACCGAACGGGACCGACTGGTAGTTGATCTTCACGTTCGGGTAGGTCTGGTTGAACTTGGCGATCAACTCCTTGAACGCCGGGCCCTCGTTCTGCGGGTCCGAGGTGTCCCACCAGGTCAGTTCCGCGGTGAGGGCGGCGGGGTCGGCCTTGGGCTGCTCCTCGGCCGCCTTGTCCTCGCTGCCGCACGCGGCGACGGTGAGGGCGAGACTGGCGGAGGCGAGTACGGCGATCCCCCTGGCTGTGCGACGCATGTTCGCTCCTAAGTTGCCTGCCGGGTAACGGCGGGGACAGTAGCAAGAGTTTTCGTAACTCGAAACCCCTTGCGAACACTGCTGCAACAACCGTGCCCCATCCGCAACCCGACCAGCCGACAAGCCGTCGCCAGTCGGGGCATTTCAGTACGCGGATGATTGACCGATCAAGCAGCCCCGATCACCTTGGGCGAACGGAAGTTAGCTGTACGTCCCACTGGGCGACCGGAGGAGGGCGCGCGATGGCGGCCTTTTCCAGCGGCCGCTGCTCGATTATGCAAGTTCTTGCCGCCTACTGCGCAAGAAGTTGGCCGTAAGCTACAGTGCCGCCATGCGCGCTCGTTTGTCCGACATCGCTCAACAGGCCGACGTCAGCGAGGCCACGGTGTCGCGGGTGCTCAACGACCGCCCCGGCGTGGCCCCCGAGACCCGGCAGGCCGTCCTCACCGCCCTGGACGTGCTCGGCTACGAACGCCCCGCCCGGCTACGCAAGCGCAGCGCCGGGCTGGTCGGCCTGGTGGTGCCGGAGCTGGACAACCCGATCTTCCCCGCCTTCGCCCAGATCATCGAGTCGGCGCTGGCACCCACCGGCTACACCCCGGTGCTGTGCACCCAGACCCCCGGCGGGGTCCGCGAGGACGAGTACGTCGAGATGCTGCTGGATCGGCAGGTCTCCGGCATCGTCTTCGTCTCCGGCCTGCACGCCGACACCGCGGCCGACCACGACCGGTACCGGACCCTGATCGCCCGGCCACTGCCCATCGTCATGATCAACGGGTACGCACCCGGCATCGCCGCACCCTTCGTCTCGTGTGACGACCGGGAGGCCGCTGAGCTGGCGGTGGCCCATCTGGTGGCCCTGGGCCACCGGCGGATCGGCCTGATCACCGGGCCGGACCGGTTCGTGCCGGTGCAACGCAAGGTGAACGGATACAAGGCGGCGATGCAGCGCCTGGTCGGGGTCGAGGACGACGAGTTGGCCGAGCTGACCGAGCTGTCCCTGTTCGGGGTGGAGGGTGGCGAGGCGGCAGCCGGGCGACTGATCGAACGCGGCGCCACCGGCATCGTCTGCGGTTCCGACCTGATGGCCCTCGGCGCGATCCGGGCCGCCCGCCAGCGGGGCCTCTCCGTACCCGGTGACCTCTCCGTGGTCGGCTACGACGACTCACCGCTGATGGCCTTCACCGACCCACCGCTGACCACCATGCGCCAGCCGGTCGCCGCGATGGCGGTGGCTGCGGTGCGGGCGCTGGTAGACGAGATCAACGGGCACGGCGCCCCGCACTCGGAGTACCTTTTCCGGCCCGAACTGGTGGTCCGCGGCTCGACCGCGGTGGCCCGGGCGGACACCACCCCCGCCCAGGGTGGCCCGCCGCGCCCGACCCCGCCGGCGTTGCCGGTCCCGGCGTGACACCCACCGCCTTCCACTGACCCTCGGTCATTTCTTGCGCAAGGTCTGCTTGACTCTTGCAAGGGCCGCCCGGCATTCTTCTCAGACACCCGTGCGTCCCACCGTTGCCACGCCGGGTGCCGCCGTCCCGCGCCACAGAACGGGGAACACCCGATGACCGTCAGCAATCCCTCGCCGCTGACCTCCGATGCCGGCTGGTGGCGATCCGCCGTCGTCTACCAGGTCTACGTCCGCAGCTTCGCCGACGCCAACGGGGATGGCATCGGTGATCTCCAGGGCATCCGGCAACGCCTGCCGTACCTGCGTGAGCTGGGCGTGGACGCCCTCTGGTTGACCCCCTTCTACACCTCCCCGATGGTCGACGGCGGGTACGACGTCGCCGACTACCGGGACGTCGACCCGATGTTCGGCACCCTCGGCGACTTCGAGGCGATGATCACCGACGCGCACGCCCTGGGCCTGCGGATCATCGTCGACATCGTGCCCAACCACACCTCCGACCAGCACCCCTGGTTCCAGGCGGCGTTGGCGGCCGGCCCCGGCTCACCGGAACGCGAGCGGTACCTCTTCGCCGACGGCAAGGGTGAGCACGGCGAGCAGCCCCCGAACGACTGGGAGAGCATCTTCGGCGGCCCGGCCTGGACCCGGGTGCCGGACGGCCAGTGGTACCTGCACCTGTTCGACCCGGCCCAGCCCGACCTGAACTGGCGCCATCCCCAGGTACGCGCCGAGTTCGAGGAGGTCCTGCGGTTCTGGCTGGACCGTGGGGTGGACGGGTTCCGCATCGACGTGGCCCACGGCATGATCAAGGCCGAGGGGCTGCCGGACGTCGGCTTCAACTCGATGACCACCGGCCGGCGGCAGTCCGAACTGCTCGGCAAGGGTCGGCTGCCCTACTTCGACCAGGACGAGGTGCACGACATCTACCGCGCCTGGCGGCCCATCCTGGACAGCTACCCCGGGGGCCGGATGGCGGTGGCCGAGGCCTGGGCCGAGACCCCCCAGCGGCTGGCCCGCTACATCGGGCCGGACGAGTTGCACCAGGCCTTCAGCTTCGACTTCCTCGACGCCACCTGGTCGGCCGACTCCTTCCGCAAGGTCATCGACACCGCCCTGGCCGAGTCGACAATCGTCGGCGCCCCCACCACCTGGGTGCTGTCCAACCACGACCGGCAGCGGCACGTCACCCGCTACGGCGACGGCGAGGTAGGGCTGCGTCGGGCCCGCGCGGCCGCGCTGCTGATGCTCGCCCTGCCCGGCTGCGCCTACCTCTACCAGGGCGAGGAGCTGGGTTTGCCGGAGGTGCTCGACCTGCCGGACGAGCTGCGCCAGGACCCGGCCTTCCTACGTACCGGCGAGAGTCGGGACGGCTGCCGGGTGCCGATGCCGTGGAGCGGCGAACTGGCCCCGTACGGCTTCGGACCGGCCGGTAGCGAACTGAGCTGGCTGCCGGCCCCGGCTACCTGGGGCGCGTTGTCGGTGGCCGCCCAGACCGGGGTGCCCGGCTCGACCCTGGAGCTGTACCGGGCGGCGCTGCGGATCCGCCGTACCCATCCCGCCCTGGCCGGCACCGGCGGCATCACCTGGCAGGAGGCCGACCCCGGGGTGCTCGCCTTCACCCGGTCCGCCGGCGACACCGTGCTGACCTGCGTGGTCAACCTCGGGGACGCCCCGGTACGGATCGAGGGGTACGGCACCCCCCTGGTGGCCAGCGCGACGGTCACCGAGCAGGACGGCGGGCACCTGCTGGACATCGACACGGCTGTCTGGTTCGAGCGCCGCTGATCGGGTAGTCCGTCAGCAACCTGGTCGTCCGGCGTGCTGCGCGCCGCCGGACGGCTGGGGCTGACGGCCCTCGGGTGCTCAGCCGCTGGTCAGCCGGGCGGCGATGCGGGCGAACCCGGCGCGCAGCTCGGCTGCGTCCGGGGTCGGCAGGGGGCCGGTGTCCCGATCCTCCTCCTCCGCCAGGTCCTCCTCGTCGATGGTGTCCTCGTAGTCGCCGTAGAGGTCGGCCCGCTCCGTCTGGACCTCCTCGTCCTGGGCGGCCAGTTGGGCGGTGGCTATCTCGCCCCGGATCTGTTCCACGGAGACCGCAGGTATCAGCGGCTCGACCACCGCCATCAGCGCCCCGTCGGCGACCACCGCCTCGGCCAGGGCCATGGCGTGTTCCCGCTCGTACGGGCCGCAGACCACCGGTTCCCACTCGTCGTCGTCACCGAGCGGACCGAAGGTGATGATCCACGGCAGGTCGCGCATCGGCGAGTCCTCCGGCAGGTCCAGCGTCACGAGTACCCCCACGGGGTCATCATCGTCGCTGCCCGGCCCGCACGCGGCAGCTTCGGCACATCGACAACGACCTCAGCCGGTCCCGCCTGGGAGGCCCGGATCGGTGTCCGAGTCGAATTCCACCCGTCGGCCACCCCGGGCCAGGTCCACCACCCGGCCGCGCCGGCTGGTCGCGGCCAACGCCGCCCCGAAGAGCACCAACTGGTTGAGCAGGTACAGGTAGACCAGCAGACCCACCGCGGTGGCCACCACGGTGTACGCCGGATTGTGCTCGACCCGCCCCACCCAGAACCGACCGACCGTGTTGAGCAGGGTGATGCCGACCGCGACCACCAGCACCACCGGCCGCAGCCGCGCCCGGCTCATCTGCACCCTGGGCACCACGATCAGCAGCAGGGTGGCCAACACCGCGTTGATCAGCACGCTGAGCACCGCACTGATCGTGGTCAACCCGACCGACCCGGTGCTGCGCAGCAGGAAGCGCAGCAGGGACTCCAGGGCGTCCACCGCCGCCACCGAGGCACCCAGCAGCACGAAGACCACCAGCAGCACCCCCAGGTCGACGAACCGGCGGACCACCAGGTTGCCCGGATGCTGGTTGAGACCGTGGATCAGCCGCTGCGAAGAACGGATCGCCTCGACCCACCCGATCCCGGTCAGGATCAGGATCAGCAGACCCACCACCCCGACCGTGCCACTGCTCTCGGCCACCTGGGCCGGATCGAGGAAGGGCAGATTCTCCCGCAGGAAATCCTCCGCCGCCGCGCGTACCTCGTCGTTGTCGTCGAGGAGCGCACCGAACGCCGCGTACGCGACAAGCGCGAGCGCGAAGACCGCGAAGAAGCCGTAGTACGCGATCGCGGCGGCCAGCCGACCACCCTGAAGATCGGTGTAGCGCACCCCGGCCCGCCACAGGTGCCCGAAGGCCGGCCAGCGGTGCCGGGCGGCGCTGAGCCGGCGGTCGATGCCCGCCTCGACCCGACCCAGGAGGTTCACCTCGTCATCCTCGCCGCTTACTCGTCACCGCGCTCGCTGCTCGGCGCAGCCGAAGGCTCAACCGCCCAGCCGGAAGTCCCGACGGGGCTGGAACCGTGCCTCGCCGCTGTGCGAGAACAGGGTGAAGTGCTCCACCTCGAACATCGCCGAGAAGTCCGCCAGGTCCTCGTACGCCTTGTCCAGGGCCTCCGGTGCGACATCCTGCGCCACGGTCACATGAGGGTGGTACGGGAAACGGAGTTCCCGTTGCAGCTCAGGAGCGGCGTTGATCGCCGCGGCCAGCAACTCGCACTCGCTGATCCCGGCGGCGACCGCCACGAAGACCACCTGGGTCACCGGCCGGAAGGTGCCGGTACCCCGCAGGTGCAGGGTGAAAGGCAGGTGGGCCGCGGCCACCCCAGCGAGGTGCCGCTCCACCGCGGGCAGCGCGGACACCGGGATCTCGGTCGGCCCCAGCAGGGTGACATGCGCCGGAACGGTGTTCGGGTCACCGGCCGCCAACCGACGCCGGGTCAGCGTGCCGCCCCACGGCTCGGGGATGTCCACCGCGATGCCGATCTGGACGGTCTCGCCGGCCTCCGGCGCCCCGCTGCCGTGATCCACGTTCCGCGCCACTCCTTCGGCCACCGACCTGTCCGGATCACCCGCGCTGTCGCGGACGACTACTCGCCGCGTACCGGCGGGAAGAAACCCACCCGCTCGTACGCCTTGAGCAGGGTCGGCGTCGCCAACCGCCGGGCCTTCTCCGCACCCACGGCGAGCAGCTTGTCCAACTGGGCCGGGTCGTCGAGGTAGGAGCGGGTGCGCTCCTGGATGGGGGTGACGAACTCCCGGACCACCTCGGCGAGATCCTTCTTCAGATCGCCGTAGCCCTTGCCGTCGTACGCCGCCACCAGGTCGTCGATGCTCCGCCCGCTCAGCGCCGAGAAGATGGTCAGCAGGTTGGAGATGCCCGGCTTGGTCTCCTCGTCGAAGACGATCTCCCGACCGGTGTCCGTGACCGCCGAACGGATCTTCTTGGCCGAGCGGGCCGGATCGTCCAGCAGGTCGATGATGCCGGCCGGCGAGGAGGAGGACTTCGACATCTTCGCCGTGGGGTCCTGCAGGTCGGTGATCTTCGCGGTGGCCTTCACAATGTGCGGGGCGGGCACCGTGAAGGTCGACCCGAAGTGGGTGTTGAACCGCTGCGCCAGATCCCGGGACAGCTCCAGGTGCTGACGCTGGTCCTCGCCCACCGGCACCGCGTTGGCCTGGTAGAGCAGGATGTCGGCGGCCTGCAGGATCGGGTAGGTGAACAGGCCCACGCTGGCCCGCTCGTTGCCCTGCTTCTGCGACTTGTCCTTGAACTGGGTCATCCGGCTGGCCTCGCCGAACCCGGTCAGGCACCCCAGCACCCAGGCCAGCTGCGCGTGCTCGGGCACCTGCGACTGCACGAACAGGGTGCACCGCTGCGGGTCCAACCCGACCGCCAGCAGCTGGGCGGCGGCCACCCGGATGCGCTGATGCAGCACCTTGGGATCGTGGCCCGCCGTGATGGCGTGCAGGTCGACCACGCAGTAGACCGCCTCGTGCGACTCCTGCAACGCCACCCAGTGCCGCACCGCGCCCAGATAGTTGCCGAGGTGGAACGAGTCGGCCGTCGGCTGGATGCCGGAGAAGACGCGCGGGCGGGCGGGTACGTCGGACATGCCGGCAATTCTGTCAGCATCGCCCGGCGTACGTCATGACGGGCTGGCGGGTCCGGTCCGGTCGGCGGGTCGGTCCACCGATCTGCGCTGTTCGGGCAGGCGGCCGACGGTGACCGCGAGCCGGGCCACCCGGCGCCCCTCCAGGCTCAACACCCGCAGCAGCCACCCCCCACCCGCCCCGGCCGGATCGGGCACCGGAACCTCGTCACCGGGCCTGGGCAGCCGGCCCAGGGCGGCCATCACGAACCCGCCCACCGTCTCGTACGGCCCGACCGGCAGCACCACCGAAGTGCGTTCGGCGAAGTCGGCCAGATTCAGCCGACCCTCCACCACGGCCGGCAGACCGGCCAGCGTCGGCTCCGGCAGCTCGGCGGACTCGTCGTGGATCTCACCGACCAGTTCCTCGATCAGGTCCTCGCAGGTGACGATGCCGGCCGTACCGCCGTACTCGTCGATGACCACCGCCAGGTGGTGCCCCTCCCGCCGCATCTCGGTCAACGCGGCCAGCACCCGCTTGCTGGCCGGCAGCCGCTTCACCTCCCGGACCAACTCGCCGACCTTCGTGCTCGGCACCCGGTCCGGATGCCACAGCACGTCGCGCAGATGCACGAAGCCGACCACGTCGTCGTGGGTGCCGTCGACCACCGGGTACCGGGTGTGCGTTCCGGCCCGGACCAGGGGTTCGGCCTCGGCGAGGGTCAACGCCGCCGACAGGAACACCACCTCCGTACGGGGCATCATCACCTCCCGGACCAGACTCGCCCCGGCCACCAGCACCTCGTCGATGATGCGTCGGCCCACCGGGTCCAGCACGGTGTTCGCGGCGACCAGATCGCGCAGCTCCGCCTCGCTGATCCGCTCCCGGCCGGCGGCCGGACCCGTACCTAGCAGGGCGGTGACCAGCCGGAGCCCGCCGTCGACGGCCCGGACCACCACCCGGGCGACCCCCCGGGCCAGCCGTCCTGGCTCGCGGCGGGGCTGGGTTGGCCGCCACCGGGATCCGCGCCGACGCGCTGCCCGCATGACAGTGATGGTAGTCAGCGCGACGGCCGTAGGCTGTCCATACGCGGCCACACTCAACGGGCCAGGCAGGAGGACCGAGGTGAAACTGCTAGTCACCGGCGGTGCCGGCTTCATCGGCAGCGTGGTTACCCGGATGCTGCTCGACGCGGGTCACCAGGTAGTCGTCCTGGACGACCTGCGCACCGGTCACCGGGAGGCCCTGGCCCCGGAGGCCACCCATGTCGAGGCGGACATCCACGACGCCGCGCGGGTACTCACCCCGCAGGCCGGGTTCGACGGCGTGTTGCACTTCGCCGCACTGATCGCCGCCGGTGAGTCGATGGTCGCCCCGGAGCGGTACTGGCACAACAACACCGTCGGCTCCCTGGCCCTGCTGGACGCGGTTCGGGCGGCCGGGGTGCCCCGGCTGGTCTTCTCCTCCACCGCCGCCGTCTACGGCAACCCGATCGAGCTGCCCATCGTCGAGACGGCCGTCAAGGCCCCCACCAACACGTACGGGGCGACCAAGCTGGCCGTCGACATGGCCCTGACCTCCGAGGCGATCGGGCACGGCCTGGCTGCGGTCTCGCTGCGCTACTTCAATGTCGCCGGCGCCTACCTGGACGGTGACATCGCCCTGGGTGAACGGCACGACCCGGAGACCCACCTCATCCCGATCGCCCTGGAGGTGGCCGCCGACCGGCGGGAGAAGCTGCAACTCTTCGGCGACGACTACCCCACCATCGACGGCACCTGCGTACGCGACTACATCCACGTCGCCGACCTGGCCCGGGCCCACCTGCTCGCCCTGGACGCGGCTCTGCCGGGGCAGCACCGCATCTACAACCTCGGTAACGGCAGCGGTTTCTCCAACCGGCAGGTGGCCGAGGTGGTCCGCGAGGTAACCGGCCATCCGGTGCCGGTCGAGGTGGCGCCCCGCCGCGAAGGGGACCCGGCCGAGCTGGTCGCCTCCGCCGAGCTGGCCCGCGCCGAACTGGGCTGGCAGCCGCAGAAGCCGACCCTGCACGACATGGTCAGCGACGCCTGGGCCTTCTACCGCACCCACCGACTGGCCCAACCGTGATCGACTCCGGCCGAAAGGTCGCCGACCGCGCCACCGCCGGCTTCCACCAGGTGTACGCCGAGCCGCCCGCCGGCCGCTGGGCGGCTCCCGGCCGGGTCAACCTGATCGGCGAGCACACCGACTACAACGACGGCTTCGTGCTGCCCTTCGCGCTCCCCCTGCGTACCGTCGTCGCCGCCGCGCCCCAGCCGGGTGAGACCTGGAGGGTCTGGTCGGAGCTGACCGGCGAGACGGTCGACTTCGGTGCCGCGCAGGTCACCGGTGCCGGCCGGATCACCGGCTGGGCCGGCTACGTGGCCGCCATGGTCTGGTCGCTGCGCGAAGCGGGCCACCGGGTGCCCGGCGCCCGCCTGGCGATCGCCTCCGACGTACCACTGGGCGCCGGCCTGTCCTCCTCCGCCGCCCTGGAGGCCGCCGTGCTGGCCGCCCTGGTCGACCTCGGCGGCCTGGACCTGCCCCCCGAGACCCAACCCCGCCTCGCCCAACGGGGCGAGAACCACTACGTCGGGGCCCCCACCGGCATCATGGACCAGTCTGCGGCGATCCGCTGCCGCGCCGGGCACGCCCTGTTCCTGGACTGCCGCACCGAGCAGGTGGAACACATCCCCTTCGATCTGGACGCCGCCGGGCTGGCCATCCTGGTGATCGACAGCAACGCCCCGCACCGCCACGTCGACGGCGAGTACGCCGCCCGCCGCGACAGCTGCGAGAAGGCCGCCGCCCTGCTCGGGGTACCCGCGCTGCGAGAGGTGTCGACCGAGGGCCTCGACGCGGCCCTGGCCCGGCTACCCGACGACGAGACCCGCCGCCGGGTACGGCATGTGGTCACCGAGAACCAGCGGGTGTGCGACACCGTGGACCTGCTACGAGCCGGACGGATCCGGCAGATCGGTCCCCTGCTGACCGCCTCGCACACCTCCATGCGTGACGACTTCGCCATCACCGTGCCCCAGGTGGACACCGCCGTCGAGGCGGCACTCGCCGCCGGAGCGCTGGGCGCCCGGATGACCGGCGGCGGCTTCGGTGGCTGCGTCCTGGCCCTGGTCGAGGCCGACCAGTCCGCCCCGGTCGCCCAGGCCGTCACGACGGCGTACGCCCAACGTGACTTCACCGCCCCCACCCACACCACCGTCACCCCCACCGCCGGCGCCACCCGCCTCGCCTAACCCGCCCACCCGCGCGCATTCCTCGCCCACGGCGCGTCATTACGCCCCGATGGGGGATCGAGTGGCTATCGGTGGCCCGGATGCCACTCGATCCCGCATCGAGCGCGATCTTGGGGTGACGGCAAGGTGCGTCGGGGGCAGGGCTGGCGGGGGATCAGGCGGTTTCGACGATCATGCCGGCGCCGACCGTACGGTTGGTGCTCTCGTCGATGATGACGAAGCCTCCCGTGGTGCGGTTACGGCGATACTCGTCGGCGAGCAGCGGGATGGTGGTACGCAGCCGGACCCGGCCGATCTCGTTGAGCCGCAACTCGCCCGCCGACTCGTCCCGGTGCAGGGTGTTGATGTCCAGACGGTAGTGCAGACCGCGCACGATCGCCCGAGCCGCCCGGGTGGTGTGCTTGATCGCGTACTTGCCGCCGACCTGCAACGGGCGGCTCTCGTCCATCCAGCAGACCATCGCCTCGATGTCCTGGGCCACCGCCGGGGCATTGTTCGGACGGCAGATCATGTCTCCCCGGGAGATGTCGATCTCGTCGGCCAGCCGTACCGTCACCGACATCGGCGGAAAGGCCTCCGTGACCGGCCCGTCGGCGGTCTCCACCGAGGAGATCCGGCTGGTGAAGCCGGAGGGCAGCACCATCACCTCGTCCCCCGGCTTGAGCACCCCGGAGGCCACCTGACCGGCGTAGCCCCGGTAGTCGGTGACGACAGTGGACTGTGGGCGGATGACGTACTGCACCGGGAACCGGACGTCGACCAGGTTGCGGTCACTGGCGATGTGCACCCGCTCCAGGTGATGCAGCAGCGCCGGGCCCTCGTACCAGGGCATCCGCTCGGACCGGGTGACGATGTTGTCACCCTTGAGCGCGGAGATCGGCACCACGGTCAGGTCCGGGACGTCCAGCTTCGCCGCGAACGCGGTGAACTCGTCGGCGATCCGGTCGAACACCTCCTGGGAGTAGTCGACCAGATCCATCTTGTTCACGCAGAGCACCAGGTGCGGCACCCGCAGCAGGGAGCAGAGGAAGGCGTGCCGCCGCGACTGCTCCACCAGACCCTTGCGGGCGTCCACCAGGATCAGCGCCAGGTCGGCGGTCGAGGCACCGGTGACCATGTTGCGGGTGTACTGAATGTGCCCCGGAGTGTCCGCGATGATGAACTTGCGCCGCGGGGTGGCGAAGTAGCGGTAGGCCACATCGATGGTGATGCCCTGCTCTCGCTCGGCCCGCAGGCCGTCGGTGAGCAAGGCCAGGTCGGTGTACTCGTCGCCCCGGGCCGCGCTGACCGCCTCCACCGCGGCCAACTGGTCGGTGAACAGCGACTTGGTGTCGTACAGCAGCCGACCGATCAGGGTCGACTTGCCGTCGTCCACACTGCCGGCCGTGGCGAACCGCAGCAGATCCATGGGGCGGGCCTCCGACGCGGCCCCCGCACCGGCGGGGGTCGGGTCCGTAGCGTCGCCCGGCGTGATCGTCTCGGTGGTCATCAGAAGTAGCCCTCCCGCTTGCGGTCCTCCATCGCGGCCTCACTGACCCGGTCGTCACCCCGGGTGGCCCCGCGCTCGGTGATCCGGGTCGCGGCGACCTCCTCGATGACCTTCTCGACGGTGTCCGCGTCCGAGCGGACCGCCGCCGTGCAGGAGGCGTCGCCCACCGTCCGGTACCGCACCCGGGCCTTGAAGCGCTCCTCACCGGCACGGGCCGACAGGAACTCGTTCACCGCGTAGAGCATCCCGTCACGTTCGATCACTTCACGCTCGTGGGCGTAGTAGATCGACGGCAACTCGATTCGCTCCCGGGCGATGTAATGCCATACGTCCAGTTCGGTCCAGTTGGACAGCGGGAACACCCGAATCGATTCTCCCGGATGGTGTCGCCCGTTGTAGAGCGACCACAACTCCGGTCGCTGGTTCTTCGGATCCCACTGGCCGAACTCGTCGCGGAAACTGAACATGCGCTCCTTGGCGCGGGCCTTCTCCTCGTCCCGGCGAGCCCCACCGAAAAGGGCGTCGAACCGGTGCTTCTCCACCGCGTCCAGCAGCACCGGGGTCTGGATCCGGTTACGCATCCCGTCCGCCGACTCCCGGACCATCCCGCTGGCCAGGGCCTCCGGCACACTGGCCACCACCAGTTGCAGACCCAACTCGGCCACCCGACGGTCGCGGTAGTCCAGCACCTCGGGGAAATTGTGGCCGGTGTCGACATGCATCACCGGGAACGGGATCTGCGCCGGGGCGAACGCCTTCTGCGCCAGCCGAAGCATGACGATCGAATCCTTGCCGCCGGAGAAGAGCAGCACCGGCCGCTCCATCTCGGCGACCACCTCGCGCATCACGAAGATGCTCTCCGCCTCCAGGGCGTCCAGATGGGTGACCTGGTAGGCCGCGGTCACGGTCATGACATCGACTCGATTCGCTCGCTCATCAGCTTTCCAGACCTTTCCGGTCGGGGCACCAGGAAACTAGCGCCAGGCTACCCACCATGCCGCCGCAGCGCGGAAAGTAACCGACTGGCGAGATCCGCACGGCACACCAACAGATCAGGCAGACGGGGGTCCGCCTCGTTGTATTTCAGCGCAGAACCATCAATCCGGGAAGCATGCAGTCCGGTGGCCGTCGCCACAGCCACCGGCGCTGCCGAGTCCCACTCGTACTGGCCGCCCGCGTGGATGTAGGCGTCCACCTCACCGGTCACCACCGCAGCGATCTTCGCGCCGGCCGACCCCATCGGCACCAGTTCCGCCCCGACCTCCTCGGCCAGGGCGGTGAGGAACGCCGGAGGGCGGCTCCGACTGGCCGCCAGACGCAACCGGCCCGCACCACCGACCGACACGGACGGGTACGCCGGCGGCTGGTCGGTCGCCAACACCCGCTGCTGGGCCGGCAACCCGACAGCACCCGCGATCAGGCCGTGCGAAGCCTGCGCGTCACGCGCCCACAGGGCCACATGAACCGCCCAGTCCGTACGCCCCTGCTCGCTGAACTCCCGCGTACCGTCCAAGGGGTCGATGATCCACACCCGGTCCGCGGTCAACCGGGACCCGGGCGCCGCCTCGCCCTGCTGGGCGGCGGCCCGCCGGGAGCCCTCGTCCTCCTCGGAGAGCACCGCGTCACCCGGACGCCACTTCGCCAACTCGGCCCGGATCAGCTCATGCGAGACCTTGTCCCCGGCCGACTTCAGCGCTGCGGGATCCTCGAACCCCGTCTCCGCGCGGAGGCCCACCAGCGCCTCGCCCGCCCTGGCCGCCAACCAGCGAGCGAACTCTCCGTCGACCATCGGAGGACTGCTCATGTCCTGCGCTCTCCCGTCGCAATCCGGCTACGTCGAACAGCCGCCCCGCTCGGCCACGAACCGACACTATCGGCCGGCCGCCCCGGAACCCTCAGGCGCCGTGATAAGCATTCTGCGTCGGCTCGACACCTTTGGTGATCACCGACTCCACCACATCGGCGGCCCGATCCACCAGGAAATCCAACTCCTTGCGCTCCGCCGCGCCGAAATCCGACAACACGTAGTCCGCCGGATCCTGCCGTCCCGGGGGGCGGCCGATGCCGAACCGCACCCGCACGTAATCCTTGGTGGCCAGCGACTTCGACATCGAGCGCAGCCCGTTGTGCCCGCCCTCGCCCCCGCCCCGCTTCACCCGCACCTGGCCGTACTCGATGTCCAACTCGTCGTGCACCGCGATCACCTGAGCCGGCGGCACCTTGAAGAACTGGGCCAGGCTGGCCACCGGACCACCGGACAGGTTCATGTACGTCAAGGGTTTGAGCAGCACCAGCTTCGGCCCACCGAAGCCCAGCCGCGCCTCGGCCACGTCCGCCATCGCCCGCTTGTACCGGCCGAAGGTCGCGCCCAGCCGACCAGCCAACAGATCGGCCACCATGAAACCGACATTGTGCCGGTTGCCCGCGTACTGCCGACCCGGGTTACCCAGCCCGACCACCAGCCACGGCCCGGTCTCCTCCGTCACCGCCCGTCCCTCCGTCATCCGCACCCGCCAGGGCTACCCCGATATACGCCGACAGGCGCCCCCGGAAACCGGGGACGCCTGTCGCACAGCTTACGAACCGATCAGGCCTCGGTCTTCGCCTCGGCCGTCTCCTCGCCACCGGCAGCCGCCGGCTCACCGGCCTCGGCACCCTCGGAGGACTCGGCGGCCTCCTCGCCGACCCCAGCCTCGGCCTCGGCGTCGGCCACCTCGACCTCGGGCAGGGTCGCCTCAAGCTGCTCGGCGGTGGGGGCCGCGGTCACCGTGGCGACCGTCTGCTCCGGGTCACCGGCCAGCTCCACGCCCGCCGGCAGGTCGACATCCGCCGCGGTGACCTGGGCACCCGGCTCGGCACCCTCGATCGAGGCCTCCAGGTGATCCGGCACCTTGGTCGCCTCGGCGGTCACCGACACGGTGTCGTGGTCGTGCACGATCAGGGTGTCCTTCGCGGCCTCACCGGTCAGCTCGACCGGCACCTCGACGGTGACCTTCTCGCCCCGACGCACCAGCAGCAGGTCGACGTGCTCGAAGGTGTCCTTGATCGGGTCACGCTGAATCGCCTTCGGCAGGGCCAGGGCCTGCGTGCCGTCACTCACCTCGATCGCGAAGAGCTGGTTGGCACCACCCTTGCGGATGGCCGCCGCGAACTCACGCGCGGGCAGCGCGATGTGCTTGGGCTTCTCGCCATGCCCGTACAGCACGGCGGGCACCTTGCCGGCCCGGCGGGTACGACGGGCACCACCCTTGCCGAACTCGGTACGGGGCTCGGCGCTGATCTTTACCTCGGACACGGGAAAACTCCTGATGCTTCGCGGCAGCTTGTCGTCTGGCGGTGCTGGGCGGGGGGCTCGCAGGGGCTCATGCGTCAGCAGACTGCCCGGAGCACCGCGTCGATCACGGTGCCTCCGTGCGGCGCTTCTCAGCGGCCCGCAGGGCACCCTCGCCGTGGCAACCGCACCAGTCTACCCGAGCAGAATCCCGAAGTTCCGGCAGTCCCCGCACCACCGCCACCGACCGGCCCGCAGCCTATTTCCGCCGCCACCGGCCCGGGATGAATCCGGACGAGTCGACCGACCCGTCCGGATCCCGTCGATCAGCTGAGCCCACCGAAGAGGGTCGTCACCGAGCCGTCGTCGAACACCTCACGGATGGCCCGCGCCAGCAGCGGCGCGATGGACAGCACGGTCAGCTTGTCGAGTTGCTTCTCCGGCGGCAGCGGCAGGGTGTTGGTCACCACCACCTCGCTGATCGGGCTGTTCTTCAACCGCTCCGTCGCCGGGTCGGAGAGCAGGGCGTGGGTGGAGGCCACGATCACGTCCGCTGCACCGGACTCCTTCAGGATGTCCGCCGCCTTGCAGATCGTCCCACCCGTGTCGATCATGTCGTCGACGATCAGGCAGACCCGACCCTCGACCTCACCGACCACCCGGTTCGCCACCACCTGGTTCGGCTTCAGCGGATCCCGGGTCTTGTGGATGAACGCCAGCGGGCAGCCACCCAGCCGGTCGGTCCACCGCTCGGCCACCCGCACCCGACCCGAGTCCGGGGCGACCACCGTCATCGGCCGACCGGCGTACCGGCGCTCCACGTACTCGGCCAGGATGTCCATCGCGAAGAGGTGATCCACCGGCCCGTCGAAGAAGCCCTGGATCTGCGCGGTGTGCAGGTCCACCGTGAGGATCCGGTTCGCCCCGGCCGTCTTCAGCAGATCGGCGACCAGCCGGGCCGAGATCGGCTCCCGGCCCCGGTGCTTCTTGTCCTGCCGGGAGTACGGATAGAACGGCAGAACCACGGTGATGCGCTTGGCGGAGCCCCGCTTCAACGCGTCGACCATGATCAGGGTCTCCATGACCCAGGTGTTCACCCCGTGCGTGACGGACTGCACCACGAAGGCGTCCGAACCACGTACCGAGTCCTTGAACCGTACGAAGATCTCGCCGTTGGCGAACTCGTACGCGTCGGCCGGCGTCGGCGCTACACCGAGCACCTCGCCGATCTCCTTGGCCAGCTCCGGAAAGCCACGTCCGGAAAAGAGCATCAGGCTCTTGCGGTTTTCGGCGACGATGCTGCCCATGGGCCCGTCTGCTCCCGTTTTAGGTCGGTGGTACCCGGCCTGAAGGTGGTAGCCGGCCGGGGACTATTCGGTTGCAGTATCTCCCGCCTCGGTCACGGTTCCCACCGACTCGGCAGCACCGTGGATTGCCTCACCTTCACTTGCGGGCGGAACCTGGGACGGAGCACCCTGCAAGGCCCGCTCGGCCGCCTCCGCGGAAACCGTCCCGGGCCGGTTGCGGGCCACCCAACCACCGATGTTGCGCTGCTGCGCCCGCGTCACCCCCAGAGCACCCGGGGGTACGTCCGTGGTGATCGCACTGCCCGCCGCGACGTACGCCCCCGGCCCCACCTCGACCGGCGCGATCAGGTTCGTGTCGCAGCCCACGAAGGCACCCTCGCCGATCACGGTCCGGCTCTTCTTCACCCCGTCGTAGTTCACGAAGATCGTCGCCGCGCCGATGTTCGCCCGCGCCCCGATCGTCGCGTCACCCACGTACGACAGGTGTGGCACCTTGGCCCCAGCACCCACCTCGGAGTTCTTCACCTCGACGAAGGTGCCGACCTTCGACTTCTCGGCCAACCGGGCATCCGGTCGCAGATAGGCGTACGGGCCGACGCTGGCCCCCGGGCCGACCTGGGCACCGACCGCGTGGCTGCGCAGCACGGTCGCCCCGGCACCCACCACCGTGTCGATCAGGGTCACGTCCGGACCGACCACCGCACCACTGCCGACCACCGAACCGCCCAACAACTGGGTGTTCTGATCCACCACCGCGTCGCGGTCCAGCGCCACCGTCACGTCGATCCAGGTCGTGGCCGGATCCAGCAGGCTCACCCCGGCCCGCATCCAGCCCTCGTTCACCCGGTCCCGCAGCAGTCGCCGCAGCCCCGCCAGCTCCACCCGGTCGTTGCAGCCCAGGGTCTCGGTGTGGTCGGCCGCCCGGTGCACCGCCACCGGCTCCCCGGCCGAGACCAGCAGACCGAACACGTCGGTCAGGTACTCCTCGCCCTGATCGTTGTCGGTGGAGAGCTTGCCCAGCACGTCCCGCAACCGACCGGCGTCGAAGGCGTAGATGCCGGCGTTGATCTCCTTGATCGCCTGCTGACCGGTGGTGGCGTCACGCTGCTCGACGATCTGCTCCAGCCGACCCGCCTGGTCCCGCACGATGCGGCCCAGGCCGGTCGGATCCGGCACCTCGGCGGTCAGCACGGTGGCCGCGGCCCGCTCTCCCTCGTGGGTCGCCACCAGGGCGGCTACCGTCTCCGGGCGCAGCAGCGGCACGTCACCGTTGAGCACCACCACCGTGCCGGTGGTCTCCGGCGCCGCCTCCAACGCGATCCGCACCGCGTGCCCGGTGCCGAGCTGCTCCGCCTGGTGCACCGCAGTGGCCTCCGGGGCCACCTCGGCCAGGTGCGCCCGGACCTGGTCCGCGCCGTGCCCCACCACCACCATGGTCCGCTGGGCCCCCAGCGGCTCGGCGGCGCTCAACACATGACCGAGCAGGGTACGACCAAGCAGCGGATGCAACACCTTGGGCAGGGAGGACTTCATCCGCTTGCCCTCACCGGCGGCGAGCACGACGACGGTACGGAGTTGGGGCTCGGACACGACGTGGCTCCCGTCGGACGCGGACAGTCTCGCGGCCATGCTAACCAGACAATCCGTTGCGATCGGCATGGCCACGAGGATCGGCAGCACATCCGCCCGTGCTGGGGTGCCTGGATTCGAACCAGGAGCTCAAGGCTCCAAAGGCCTGCGGGTTGCCGTTACCCCACACCCCATTGACATGTCAACCCGTGACGCCACATCAACGGATGCTCAGCGTGCCGTCACGGACTGGAACAGCCCGGCGATCATACCCTCAATTCGCCAGTAGAGCTCACGGCTGCCCGGCACATTGATCACAAGGCAGCCGCGATAAGTGTCCCCGACGTTTCGACGCACCGTGGTGGCCTTGTGCTTCTTCAGCGTTGCTCGCTGGAAACGGTCGCGCGGCAACGCCAGTCTCCCCGCCCACCAGTCGGCGGCGGCCTCGGCGTCGGCGGTCTCGTGGATGCTCACCCGATAGGTCGCCACGGTGCGGTCGACCCCGCAGACCTCCAGGAACCTAAGGAAGAGCAACAGCAGTCCCGGATCACTGTTGATGAACTGCACATGGTCGTCTCGGCGCCAGGGCTTGGACTTGGTGCCCTCACACCAGTAGGTGACCGCACCGAGCAGCAGAACGTCCCGGTCGTCGAGTTCACCGACGGCACGGGCAGCCGAGTCGTGCGCAGCCGCCTGGGCCTCATCGCGTGCCTGGCGGTATGTCGCCCACCGGCCTTCGGTCATGGCCTTCGAGTGGGCTTGGCGGCGTTCCCGCTCCTGCTCCGGGTCACGGGCCAGCGGCAGGTGCCGCACCCAGAGGTACGCCGTCGACCTGCTGACGCTCAACTGTTGCGCGATCTCCGGTACGGAGTGCCCCGTCGAGCGCAACGCGAGGGCCTCGGCCCGCAGGTCGTCCTTGGCGTTGGGTCGTCGGGTCCGCTCCGGCGGCGGTACGCCGCGCAGCAGCGCGTACACCCGGTTGCGGCCCAGCCCGGTGCGGGCCCGGATCTCCCGCACGGAGAGGTGCTCCTCGGCGCGCAGGCGGCGCACCTCGTCACTCTGGGGGTCGGCCATGCGGCGCAGGCTAGGCCCTGGGTACGACAACTTTCGCATCGGATCTCGTCGCTGTCTGATGTGATCTACCGGGCCGGTAAGTTACGGTGACGTAGCCGTAGATTCGCGTTTTACCGCCGTACCTGTGTGAGGTTCCATGTCCACTGCCCTACTCGACTCCGGCCCGAAACCGCTAACCCAGGGTGCCCAGTCGCGCGGGATCCTCGTCGCGCTGTGGGCCTTTGTGGTGATTCCTTTCCTCGCGTTGTTCGCCGCCGTACCGGTGGCCTGGGGTGGTTGGCTCAGCTGGGTCGACGTGGGTGTCGCCGGCTTCTGGTACGTGGTGTCCGGCCTGGGTATCACGGTGGGCTACCACCGGTACTTCACCCACGGCTCGTTCAAGGCGAAGCGGTGGCTGCGGGTGGCCCTGGCCGGTTCCGGTTCCCTCGCCGTGCAGGGCGACATCATCCAGTGGGTGGCCGACCATCGTCGCCACCACGCCTTCTCCGATCTGGAGGGTGACCCGCACTCGCCGTGGCGCTTCGGCACCAGCGTGTGGGGCCTGACCAAGGGGCTGTTCCACGCCCACATGGGCTGGCTGTTCGGCCGTGAGCTGTCCAACCGGGAGCGTTTCGCCCCGGATCTGCTCAACGATCGGGACATCCGGCGGGTCGGTGAACTCTTCCCCGTGCTGGTGATCGTCTCGGTGCTCGGTCCGGCGCTGATGGGTGGGCTGCTGACCTGGTCCTGGCAGGGTGCCTTGACCGCGTTGTTCTGGGGCGGCCTGGTCCGCATCTCCCTGCTGCACCACGTCACCTGGTCGATCAACTCGGTGTGCCACGTGTACGGGGAACGGCCGTTCGTGATGCGCAACGGTGACCGGGCGTCGAACTTCTGGCCGTTGGCCATCGTGTCCTTCGGGGAGAGCTGGCACAACCTGCACCACGCCGATCCGACGAGTGCCCGGCACGGGGTGCTGAAGGGTCAGATCGACATCTCGGCCCGGGTCATCTGGCTGTTCGAGAAGGTCGGCGCGGCGTGGGATGTGCGCTGGCCGAAGCCGGAGCGGCTGGCGGCGAAGCTGGCCAAGCCGGCTGACCAGACGGTCTAGCCCGCGAGCCGACCCGCCACCAGAAAGTTACCTGGCAGTATGTTCGGGTGACCGGGCAGAAGACAGGAAGCATTCCCCAACAGGGCGTCACCGAGCGCCAACGAGGTGACGAGATGGCCGAGGTTCCCAGCGGGGAAAGCGACAAGCGGCGGCGTACGGTGCGCGCCGCGTCGACCAAGCCGACCTCGCGGGTACGCATGTCGGCCGCGCAACGGCGCGAGCAACTGATCGCGATCGGGCGGCAGATCTTCGCCGAGCGGGGTTTCGACGCCACCTCCATAGAGGAGGTGGCGTCGCGCGCCAAGGTGTCCAAGCCGGTGGTCTACGAGCACTTCGGTGGCAAGGAAGGGCTCTACGCGGTGGTCGTGGACCGGGAGGTCCGGTCCCTGCTGGACCGGATCACCACGGCGCTGACCGCCGGCAATCCGCGCGAGTTGCTGGAGCAGGCGGCGTTGGCCCTGCTCGGCTACATCGAGGAGGAGACCAGCGGGTTCCGGGTGCTGGTACGCGAGTCGCCGGTGCTCTCCGCGACCGGCAACTTCAGCAGTGTGATGAACGATGTGGCGCATCAGGTGGAGCACATCCTGGGTGCGGAGTTCTCCAGCCGGGGCTACGACCCGAAGCTAGCGGAGTTGTACGCGCAGGCCCTGGTGGGCATGGTCGCGTTGACCGGCCGTTGGTGGTTGGAGGTGCGTAAGCCGCGCAAGGAGACGGTGGCGGCGCACCTGGTCAACCTGTCCTGGAACGGCTTGTCGCACCTGGAGGCGAAACCAGGGTTGATCAGCGCGGGACGCTGATCAACCCTGCACCTCAGCGGCGGTGGCTCTCGGCGACGGGGTGATAGCGGCGGTTGCGTTCGGCCTCGGCGTGCTCCGGCGGCCCCACCTTGTCGTAGAGCCCGGTGCCGAGCAGGATCAGGCCGAAGAGCAGCGACACGACCACGGTCGACATCGAGAAGTTCAGGAAGTTGGCGCGGGTCTGCAGGAAGGACATCATCAGCAGACCGGTGATCAGGAAGACGGCTCCGGCGGTCAGGTTCATGTAGTGACCCAGGTTGCCGCGCCGGGAGGCCCCGATGATCAGCACGATCCCGAAGATCACCGAGACGAGCGAGAAGGCCAGGTTGGTCCGCAGTCCCAGGGCCCAGTTGCTGTCCCGGGCGAACAGCGGTTCACCCCAGGTGGAGGCGGTACCCCAGACCCCGAAGGCCAGGATGTAGAGCCCGATCAGGCCGGACAGCACCCGGTAGAACAGCCGCGCCGGGTGGTTGATGGGAATGTGCATCGGCCCTCCAGGCCACCAGGAACAATCCCGACAATTGTCCCCCTCCCACCCCACCCCCGTCAGCCATTTCCCCACCCACGGCCCGCGCGGCAACGACGACCCGCAACCACGACGGGTTTCGCCGGAGCCCGACCCGCGCAGGGATCAAGCCTGGACCGCCCGGCCGGGGGGGGGGCCCGCGGGAACCCCCCCCCCACACGGGCAAACCCCCCCCACACCCCCCCCCCAGACGGGGGGGCCC
>NZ_JBICUM010000023.1:0-31967 GCF_043198155.1 Micromonospora sp. NPDC048871
AACACCTGCCGATGTCCGAACGTCACCACACCCGGCCTCGCCACCAACACCTCCAGCACAACCAAGATCAGTTGCACTGAACCCTAGAATCCGCCGATCAGCGACTGCCGTCAACCTCATGATCAACAGGGTGGGGGCGCCTCGGGCATGCACTCGCTGCGCGGCCCGGTTCCCGGTCTGCACCGCGCGGCGATGGTCGGGCCGCCCCGCCCTCAGGCTGCGTTGATCACGCTTCGACGGAGGCAGGGACGGGCGTCAACCGCTCGCCGCGCCTCGGTGCGGTCGCACCGGTTTCCTGACGGGCACCTTCTGACTGCCAGCTGGGATCCCCGCTAGGCGCCTGGCTGTTCTTCCAGGGGCTACTCCCCCTTTGACTTGCCAGTCAATGCGAAGAACATGCATAATATGCCTTATGCATGACAAATCGGACGGCAGGGTTGTGGGGCTGATCGAGGCGTTTCTGACGGCACGGGCCACCCGCAAGCCTTCTGCCCACACTCAGGCCGCGTACCGACGGGATCTGACCGCGGTGGCGGGTCTCGCCGCGGAGCTGGCCACCCCTCCCCTCCCCCTTGCCGACCTTCGGATCGGTGCCCTCTCCCCCGGCCTGCTGCGGGCGGCCTTCGCCCGGTTCGCCGCCGACCGGGCCGCCGCCTCGGTGGGTCGGGCCTGGTCCACCTGGAACAGCTTCTTCACCTTCCTGGTGGCCGAGCAGGTGGTGCCGGGCAACCCGATGCCGGCGGTGGGTCGTCCTCGCACCCCGCTCCCCCAGCCGAAGCCGCTGCGGGGTGAGGACACCCCGGAGCAGTTGCTGGCCTCGATGGCGCGGGGTGAGGGGCGGCAGCGTGACCCCTGGCCGGAGCGGGACGTGGCGGTGCTGGCGCTGGCGTTGTGTGCGGGGTTGCGGTTGTCGGAGCTGTTGGCTCTGCGGGTCGGTTCCCTGGGGGGTAGGCCCGGTGAGCGTCGGGTGGAGGTGGCCGGCAAGGGTGGGCGGCCTCGGGTGTTGCCGGTGGAGCCGGGCCTGGACGAGGTGCTGTCGGCCTATCTGGACAGCCGGGTGCGCCGGTTCGGTGCGCGTACGGTGCGCCCGGATGCGCCGTTGTTGGTGGACCGGCGGGGTGAGCCGCTGCGCCGGGGTGGTCTGCAGTATCTGGTGGAGTCCTGTTACCGGCGGGCCGGGATCGGTGACCGGGTGCCGCGTGGGGCGCGGTTGCACGCGTTGCGGCACACCTTCGCCACCCGTCTGGCGGAGGACGGTGCCGGGGCGGCGGAGATCATGCGGTTGCTGGGACATGCCTCGTTGGCGTCGTCGCAGACCTACATCGAGGTGACCGCGGCGCAGCAGCGGGAGGCGGTGCGGGCCAACCGCACGAATCGGGCCCTGGTCGGGTTGGTGCGGTCTCAGGCAGGTTGAGTGGTCAGGATCGCCGGCAGGACGGTGGCGGTGCTCGGGGTCTCCGACGCGCTCGACGGACTGTTGGGCACCGAGACGCACCTACCGATACTCACGGGGGTGATCCGGGTACGACAAACGGTCCCCCTCAATGACAGAGAAGGACCGTGAGGCGTGGGGTCAGGCGGCGCCGGATTGCCGACGGCGCTGGTGGTTCCGGTTCTGCTGGAGGGCTTCTTCCAGCTGGTCTTCGAGGATGATGATCCGGCATGCGGCTTCGAGGGCCGTGCCGTGGTCGACCATCTCCCGGGCTCGTGCTGCCAAGCGCAGTTGGTAGCGGGAGTAGCGGCGGTGTCCGCCGGCGGAGCGGAACGGGATGATCAGCTTTGCCTCGTCGAGGCGGCGCAGGAAGTCCTGCGAGGTGCCCACGATCTCCGCAGCGCGGCCCATGGTGTAGGCGGGGTAGTTGTCGTCGTCGAGCACGTCGTCGGGTTGGGCCATGCATACCTCTCCATGACGAGGGCCCCGGCGAGGGAATCGCCGGGGCCCGGGGTTACGGGTTGAATACACCATCTACCGACGAGTTCGTCGGGTTCTCGTTTCCGCACCGTGCGACTGTCAGCGACAGGCGGTGCGAGGATCGCATAAGCGTGACCGGAGACCACCTCACATTCGATGGGACTACGGTGTCCGCCGCAGAACTGCGACTGCATCCTGGCGGCGGGCGATCCAACGGCGTCCAGCCCTCCCTTTCCTCTTCTTCCGATACCTGTGGTGCTGTCCGCCGGTGTCGGAGCCCACGCAACTACACGGCCCAGACACGGACGGCGGATCTTTTCTGCGTCAGGCGGAGCCCTGAACCTGCATCGGCCCTGCCTGCGGTTGCCTTGACCTGGAGTTACGTCAAGGTCTTGACCTGCACTTACCTTGCTGTGTGCGGTGATGTGTTTCCACCGCTGGTGCCGAGCGAGCCGCGAGAAGTTCCGGGCCCTGCTTGATGCTCGGTCTGTTTCGTCGGCGTCTTTTAACCGATCTTCGTTGTCAACGAGGCAAACCTTACCCAACCCCACCGGGAATATCTAGCTACTTGGGACCAGATTTTCTCGGTGAGCCGACCAAGGCTCAGTAGAGGCGGTGGTGTCCTCGGCTTCGGCGGGTTACGGCGGCGCGGTAGGCGCCTCTGCGGACGGTGGCGACCATCGGCTGATTCCCCAGTTCCGTGAGCAGGTGGGCTCCGGGTCCGATGACGTCTGTGCGGTCACCTGCAGGTGGGTCAGCCGAGGTCGACCAGCAGGGGCCGGTGGTCGGAGATGGTCGACAGTGGGGTGCGTACCGCGGTGACCGGGGGCAGGTGGGTGAAGCCGCGCCGGTCGGCGATGGCGTGGTCGAGTTGGACGCGGGGTGCGGCGGCCGGGTAGGTGGGTCGGCGGCCGAGCAGGTGCCAGCCGGTGGTGAGTCGGGTGGCCCAGGCGGGCAGGTTGAGGTCGCCGAGCAGGATTCGGGGGGCGGGCAGGGTGCGTAGGGCGCGGACGACCTGGCGGAGTTGGTGGATGTTCCAGCCGGGGACGAAGGACAGGTGGGTGGCGGCGACGGTGAGTTGTCCGTGGGGGGTGTCCAGGACGGCGGCGAGCAGGACGCGGGGTTCGTCGCGGAGCAGGATGAGGCCGGGGCCGGGTGCGTAGACCGGGGAGCGTACGGGGGCGGCTCGTAGGCGGGTGACCTGCCAGGTGGTGACGGGGTGGCGGGAGATCAGGCCGACGCCGTAGCAGGGTTCGCCGTGGCCGTCGTCGTCGTGGGTGAGGGGGCGGAAGGCGATGCCGGGGGTGCCGACGACGGCGGCGGCGAAGCGGTGTTCGTCGGCGTTGAGGGCTTGGGCGGCGATGGCGGTGAGGTCCAGGTTGCCGCTGCGGGACTGGTCGCGGTCGACTTCCTGGAGGGCGAGGACGTCGGCGTCGAGGGCGGTGACGGCGGCGGCCAGGCGGTTCGGGTCGACCAGTCCGTCGGTCAGTGATCGGCCGTGCAGCAGGTTGAACGTGGCCAGGCGCACGGTGTCACCTTAGCTACGGGGGTGGCACATTTTGGAGATGGCGAGGGGTCTGTTCTGTTCGATGGTGGTTTTTGTGGTCGTGGGGGTGCTGGGGGTGTGGGTGCGCAGGTGGCGGGGCCGGTGAGGCTGGCCACAGGTGCCCACGTCAGGGGGGTTGTGGTGGGCAGAATGCGCGCGTGGAGCTTGATCCTTTGACCGTGTCGATCCTGCTGACGGCTGCTGCGTTGGCCGGGTGGGTGGATGCGGTGGTCGGTGGCGGTGGGTTGTTGCTGTTGCCGGCGTTGTTGGTGGCGGCGCCGGGGATGCCGCCGGCTACCGCGTTGGGGACGAACAAGTTGGCGGCGATCGCGGGTACGGCGACGGCGGCGTTGACCTTCGCCCGCCGTACGAAGATCGACTGGGCGGTGGCGGGTCCGGCGGCGGCGGTGGCGGTGGTGTGTGCGGGGGTGGGTGCGGCGTTGGCGGGTGCGGTGCCGCCGTCTGCGTACCGGCCGGTGGTGTTGGTGGTGTTGTTGCTGGTGGCGTTGTTCGTGTTGTTGCGGCCCCGGTTGGGGGTGGTGGCGGTGCCGCAGCGGCGGACCCGTAAGCGGATCGTGGTGGCGGTGTTGGTGGCGGGGTTGGGTATCGCCACCTATGACGGGTTGATCGGTCCGGGTACGGGGACGTTTCTGGTGTTGGCGTTCACCACGTTGGTGGGGGCGGATTTCCTGCAGGGTTCGGCGATGGCGAAGGTGGTGAACGCGGGTACGAACGCGGGGGCCCTGGCGGTGTTCGCGGTGACCGGGAACGTGTGGTGGTTGTTGGGTGCGGCGATGGCGGTGTGCAACATCGCGGGGGCGATGGTGGGGGCTCGGATGGCGGTGCGGCGGGGGGCCGGGTTCGTGCGGGTGGTGTTGCTGGTGGTGGTGGTGGCGTTGGTGGCGAAGTTGGGGTACGACCAGTGGCTGGCCGGCTGAGGGTGGGTGCGGGTGCGCGCGGAGCATGAGCGCCGGGTGTTGGCGGGGTTGTTGGGTCGGGATCCGCGGCTGCACGCCTACGAGTTGGGTGATCTGGACGAGTTCTTCTGGCCGTACACCTCGTGGTATCGGCGGGGTGAGGCGGTGGCGTTGCTGTATCACGGGGCGCGTCCGCCGACGTTGGTGGTGTTGGCCCGGCCGGAGGGGGTCGGGGAGTCGGCGGCGTTGGTGGCGGAGTTGGCGCCGGTGTTGCCGGCCCGGTTGTGGGCGCACCTGTCCCCCGGTGTGGAGCAGGGGTTGGCGGGTGCCTTCCGGGTGGTGTCCTCTGGTGCGCATCTGAAGATGGCGTTGACGGAGCCTGACGGGTTGGCGGGGGTGGTGGCGGCCGGTGAGGTGTTGGGTCGTGGGCATCTGCCGGCGTTGCGCGAGTTGTACAAGGTGGCGTATCCGGGGAACTGGTTCGATCCGCGGATGGTGGACACCGGCAGGTATGTGGGGGTGTGGGCCGAGGGCGCTCTGGTGGCGGTGGCGGGGGTGCACGTGTACTCCCCCGCTTTTCAGGTGGCGGCGTTGGGCAATGTGACCACTCATCCGGCCTGGCGTGGTCGGGGGTTGGCCTCGGCGGTGGTGGCCCGGTTGTGTGGGTTGCTGCGGGCCGAGGTGGAGCATGTGACGTTGAACGTGAAGGCGGACAACGGTGCCGCGGTGCGGTTGTATGAGCGGCTGGGTTTCCGTCGGGTGGCCGAGTACGGGGAGTTCGATCTGCGGGCGGTCGGCTGCTGAGGGGTTCTCGGTAGCGTCGGCGGGCCGGGGGTGGGCAGAATGCGCCGGTGACTCAGGCGACGTTGCGGACGGCCCGGTTGGTGTTGGTGCCGTTGGCGGATGAGCATCTGGCCGGTGAGATCGAGTTGGACGCCGATGCGGAGGTGATGCGGTTCCTGGGGCCGGTGCGCTCGGCCGAGCAGGTGCGTGAGGTGCATCGGCGGCGGTTGGCGGTGGCCGGGCAGGTGCCGGGGTTGGGGTTCTGGGCCGGTCTGGTCGAGGGTGAGTTCGTCGGTTGGTGGTTGTTGGAGCCGCCGCAGCGGGCCGATCAGGGGCCGGTGGCCGGGCAGGCGGAGCTGGGTTACCGGTTGGCGCGTCGGTGGTGGCGGCGGGGGTTGGCCAGTGAGGGTGCCCGGGAGTTGATCCGGCACGGTTTCGTGGAGCTGGGGTTGTCGCGGGTGTTCGCGGAGACGATGGCGGTGAATGTGGCGTCGCGGGCGACGATGGCGGCGGTGGGGATGCGGTATGTGCGGACCTTCCACCAGTCGTGGCCGGATCCGTTGCCGGGTTCGGAGCGGGGTGAGGTGGAGTACGAGATCACCCGCCGGCAGTGGGAGGCGTCAGCGGCGGGGTGAGTGGAAGCGTCCGGCGCGGATCTCGCGTAGGGCGCGGCGGCGGGTTTCGCCGTGCAGGGTGTCGACGTAGAGGCGACCGTGCAGGTGGTCGGTTTCGTGTTGCAGGGCGCGGGCGAGGAAGCCGCTGCCGGCGATGGTGAGGGGTTCGCCGTGCTGGTCGTAGCCGTGGGCGGTGGCGTGCAGGGCGCGGGGGGTCGGGAAGTAGAGGCCGGGGACGGACAGGCAGCCCTCGTCGTCGTCCTGGAGTTCGTCGGACAGTTCGAGGGTGGGGTTGATCATGTGGCCGCGGTGGCCGTCGGCGTCGTAGACGAAGACCTGGGCGTTGACGCCGATCTGGGGGGCGGCGACGCCGGCGCGGCCGGGTTTGCCGAGCAGGGTGTCCATCAGGTCGGTGACCAGGGCGCGGAGTTCGGTGTCGAAGCTGGTGACCGGTTCGCTGGGGGTGCGTAGTACCGGGTCGCCGATGATGCGGATGTCGCGCAGGGTCATGGGCGAAAGGCTAGTCGGTGGGTGCCGGCTGGTCAGTGCAGGGCGGCGCGTACGGGGGTGGTCTTGGCGGCGGCTTCGGCGACTTCGGCGTGGGGGTCGCTGTCTGCGGTGATGCCGCCGCCGGCCCAGACGTGGACGGCTTCGCGGTCGACGGCGGCGGTGCGGATGGTCAGGCCGAGGTCGATGTGTCCGGGGCTGATCCAGCCGAGGCCGCCCATGCTGGCGCCGCGGCCGACGGGTTCCAGGGTGGCGATCTGGTGCAGGGCGGCCAGTTTCGGGGCGCCGGTGACGGAGCCGCCGGGGCAGACGGCGCGGAGCAGGTCGGCGAGGCTGAGGCCGTCGGCGGCTTGGGCGCGGATGGTGGATTCGGCTTGCCACAGGTCGCACCAGCGGCGTACGGCGAACAGGTCGTCGACGCGGACGCTGCCGGTGGCGGCGATGCGGGCCAGGTCGTTGCGTTCCAGGTCGACGATCATGATGTGTTCGGCGCGTTCCTTGGCGGAGGCGAGCAGGTCGGCCCGGCCGGCGCGGGTGGCGGGGCGGGTGCCTTTGATGGGGCGGGTGGTGAGGGTGCCGTGGTGGACTTCGATGAGGGTTTCCGGGCTGGCGCAGCCGATGGCCCAGTCGGGGCCGGTGAGGACTCCGCCGTAGCGGGCGCCGGGTAGTCGGCCGAGGCGGGCCAGGGCGGGTAGGGGGTTGCCGGCGTAGGGGGCGGCGGCGTGGCCGACGAGGTTGACCTGGTAGACGTCGCCGCGGGCGATGGCGTGGCGGACCTGTTCGACGGCGGTGGCGTGTTGGTGTGGGGTCCAGCTTTCGGTCCAGGGGCCGCGCCACCAGCCGGTGGTGGGGGTGGCCGCCGGTGGTGGGGTGTCGGTGTGGCTGTAGACGACGACGGCGATGTCGGGTAGGTCGGCGGGGCTGGGTGGGCCGGGGGTGCCGCCGATCATGAGGGTGCCGGCGGTGGCGGAGACGTAGAGGGCGGCGCCGCAGACGGTGTGGTCGTGGTGGCGGCCGGGTGTGGGGCGGGCGAGGTCGTGCAGGGGTAGGCCGTGGTCGGTGAGGAAGTCCTGGATTCCGGTGGCGGGGTCGCCGCCGTCGGCGGGTCGCCACTGCCAGCGGGCACGTTCGGTGAGGTGGCCGCGACAGGCGGTGGGGGCGGCCGGTGGATCGATGACCATGCGTGGGAGCGCTTCCACGACGTCTGGGTGAGGGGTGTTCATCCGTTCAGTGGATTTCCCACGCACCACGCGGAGATCTGCTCGATGCCGCGTGCTTTCGCTTGGTACTGTGCGTCACTGGTCATGTGAACCATGACACAGTGCCCCCACAGTCCGGAGAACCCGATGTGCCAGCACCAACCCACCTGCCCCTCCGCCGAAGCCACCGACCGGGAAGCCGCCAAGGCCATCGCCGGTTTTCCTGAACAGGGCTGGAGCCTGCTCTGCAACGGCGTCATCGTCTTCGAGGACACCGGCGAACTACTGCCCGACGGCAGCAGCATCGCACCGCACCGCGGCCCCGCCCGACACGCCCTCGCCGCCTGAACCGACCACGATCCGTCACGACCTTTCCCGCGTCGCCCCAGGCTAGTCCCCCACCCCGGCGCCGGTCACAACCAGGTCGGCGTACCGCCGGGGGCGGCACCAGCCCGCCCCCGGAGCACACCCCGCCCGTCAGTCCTCGTAGGCCTGCGGTGACGGGCACGAGCAGACCAGGTTCCGGTCGCCGTAGCCGCCGTCCACCCGCCGCACCGGCGGCCAGTACTTAGCCACCCGATCCACCCCGGCCGGATAGCCGCCCACCGACCGCGGGTACGGATGCGGCCACTGGTCACCGGAGACCATCGCCGCCGTGTGCGGCGCGTTGACCAGCGGATTGTCACCGGCCGGCCACTGCCCCGCCGCCACCGCGTCGATCTCCGCCCGGATGGCGATCATCGCCTCGCAGAACCGGTCCAGCTCGGCCAGATCCTCACTCTCCGTCGGCTCCACCATCAAGGTGCCGGCCACCGGGAACGACATCGTCGGGGCGTGGAACCCGTAGTCGATCAGCCGCTTGGCCACATCGTCGACACTGATCCCGGCCGCCTTCGTCAACGCCCGCAGATCCAGGATGCACTCGTGGGCCACCAGCCCCTTGTTGCCGGCGTACAGCACCGGGAAGTGTGCCCGCAGCCGCGCCGCCACATAGTTGGCCGCCAGCACCGCCATCCCGGTCGCCCGGGCCAGCCCCTGCGCGCCCATCATCCGCAGATACACCCACGGGATCGGCAGGATCCCCGCCGACCCGTACCGGGCCGCCGAGATCGCCGGCCGCCCCGCCACCGGCTCACCGACCGGGTCACCGGGCAGGAACGGCGCCAGGTGCGCCCGTACCGCCACCGGACCCACCCCCGGACCACCCCCGCCGTGCGGAATGCAGAAGGTCTTGTGCAGATTCAGGTGCGACACGTCCGCCCCGAACCGGCCCGGCTTCGCGAACCCGACCAACGCGTTCAGGTTCGCCCCGTCGACATACACCTGCCCGCCGGCGTCGTGGACCTTCGCGCACAGCGACGCGATGCCGGTCTCGTACACCCCGTGGGTCGACGGGTAGGTCACCATGATCGCCGCCAGGGTGTCGGCGTGGGCCTCGATCTTCGTGTCCAGGTCGACCAGGTCGACGTTGCCGTCGGCGTCGCAGCCGACCACCACCACCCGCATCCCGGCCATCACCGCGCTGGCGGCGTTGGTGCCGTGCGCCGACGACGGGATCAGACACACGTCGCGGTGCCCCTGGCCCCGGCTGTGGTGGTAGGCGCGGATCGCCAGCAGACCCGCCAACTCCCCCTGTGAACCGGCGTTGGGTTGCACACTGACCGCGTCGTAGCCGGTGACCTCCGCCAGCCAGCCCTCCAACTGGGCGATCATCGTCCGGTAGCCGGTGGTCTGCTCCGCCGGGGCGAACGGGTGCAGATGCGCGAACTCCGCCCAGCTGATCGGCTCCATCTCCGTGGTCGCGTTGAGTTTCATGGTGCACGAACCCAACGGGATCATGCCCCGGTCCAGGGCGTAGTCCAGGTCGGCCAGACGCCGCAGATACCGCAGCATCGCCGTCTCCGAATGGTGGCTGCGGAACACCGGATGGGTCAGGAAGTCTGAGGTACGGGCCAACCCGGCCGGCAACGCCGTGGCCACCTCACCCTCGATGCCGGGCACCTCGAACGCCGCCCACACCTGCGCCAGATGCGCCTCGGTGGTGGTCTCGTCGCAGGCAATCCCCACCCGGTCCGCGTCGACCAGCCGCAGGTTCACCCCCCGCTCGGCCGCCGCCGCGACCACCCGCCCCGCCCGACCCGGCACCGTAGCGGTGACCGTGTCGAAGAACGGCACCTCGGCCACCTCGACCCCACCGGCACGCAGACCAGCCGCCATCCGGGCGGCCATCTCATGGGTACGCCCCGCGATGCGCCGCAGCCCGTCCGGGCCGTGGTAGACGGCGTACATGCCGGCCATCACCGCCAGCAGCACCTGCGCGGTGCAGATGTTGCTGGTCGCCTTCTCCCGCCGGATGTGCTGCTCACGAGTCTGCAACGCCAACCGGAACGCCGGATCCCCGGCGACGTCCCGGGACACCCCGACCAGCCGGCCCGGCAACATCCGCTCCAGACCCCGCCGGACCGCCAGATACCCGGCGTGCGGTCCACCGAAGCCCATCGGCACCCCGAACCGTTGGGTGGTGCCCGCGGCGATGTCCACCCCGATCTCCCCCGGCGCACGCAGCAGCGTCAACGCCAGCAAATCCGCCGCGACGGTCACCAACGCCCCCACCGCATGGGCGGCCTCCACCAGCCCGGCATGATCACGCACCGCCCCGGAGGCCCCCGGATACTGCAGGTGCAGGCCGAAGAACTCCGCCGGCAACTCGTCCCGGTCCACATCGACGATGCGTACCTCGATGCCGAGCGGCTGCGCCCGGCCGGTGATCACCGCGATGGTCTGCGGCAGGGTGTCGGCGTCCACCACGTACACGGCACTGCGGCTCTTCGACGCCCGCCGCGCCAAGGTCATCGCCTCCGCCGCCGCGGTGCCCTCATCCAGCATGGAAGCGTTCGCGGTTGCCAGACCGGTCAGGTCCGACACCATCGTCTGGAAGTTCAGCAGCGCCTCCAACCGGCCCTGACTGATCTCCGGCTGATACGGGGTGTACGCGGTGTACCAGGCCGGGTTCTCCAGCACGTTACGGCGGATCACCGCCGGGGTGTGGGTACCGTGATACCCCAACCCGATCATCGACACGGCGACCGTGTTGCCGCCCGCCAGGGCCCGCAGCTCGGCCAGGGCCTCCGGTTCACTGGCCGGCTCCGGCAGATCCAACCGGCCGTGCCAGCGGATCACCTCCGGAATCGCCGCGTCCATCAACTCGTCGATCGAGGCGTACCCGACGGTCTCCAACATCCGGCGCTCGTCGTCCGGGCCGGGACCGATGTGACGGTCGGCGAACAGGTCCGTGGTCATGGGTGAGGCTCCCGCACAGGTGGGGGGTCGACAGGGCGGCCCTCCCCCTCTGTCGCACCCACGGGGCGCTCCACAGTGCCTGTCCCGACGCGGTCCTTTTGCCTGAGAGGTTCCGGGGAGGATTTGCCCCTTCGGCGCCGACCCGGCCACGCCAGGACGGTCTCTCCCACGCGGGTACTACGGCACGATCAACGCTACCAGCGCCCTCCTCACCCGCACACACCGGCGGGATCGGTCAGCCGCAGGCCCCACCGCCACCGGCGGCACCGTCAACCCGGCAGCGTCACCCCGGCGCCGGCGACCAGCCGGTCGGCCAGAGCCGGCAACACCCGCCCCAACGGGGCATCCACCCGCAGCAGGGCCAGCCCGTCGCCGCGCGTCGCCCCCTGGTTGACGATCACCACCGGGATGCCGGCCCGCGCCGCCGCGGTGACGAACCGACGCCCCGACAGCACCGTCAACGACGACCCCAACACCAGCAGCAGCCGGGCCTGCGCCACCATCGCGAAACACCGCCGCACCCGCCCCGCCGGCACGGTCTCCCCGAAGAACACCACGTCGGGCTTGAGCAACCCACCACAGGTCACACAGTCGACCGTACGGAACCCGGCCACCTGCGCATCATCGAGATCCACATCACCGTCCGGGTTGATCGCGGCAGCCCGGCCGGCGAAGTCCGGATTCACCCGACGCAGCCGAGCGTCCAACTCCTGCCGGGTACTGCGGTCCCCACACCCCAGGCAGATCACCGCGTCGAGCCGCCCGTGCAACTCCACCACGTCCCGACCACCAGCCGCAGTGTGCAGCCCGTCCACATTCTGGGTGATGATCCCGCTGACCAGACCGGCCTGCTGGAGGCGGGCCACCGCCCGGTGGCCGTCGTTCGGCGCGGCCTGCGTCATCAACCGCCACCCCAGATGACTACGCGCCCAGTAGCGGCGCCGAGCCTCCGGGTCGCCGACGAACATCTGGTAGGTCATCGGGGTGTGCCGCCGGGCCACCCCACTGGGCCCCCGATAGTCCGGAATACCTGACTCGGTGGACAACCCGGCCCCGCTGAGCACCACCACCCCGCCGCCGGACACCAGCCGGGCCACCGGGTCGATCACATCCTCCACCCGACCCATGCTGCCCCAGACCGGCAGGCCACGACCAACCGCCGCCCCCGGAAGGGGTCAGCCGGCCCGTCGGCGTGCCCGGCGGGCCGCCAACTCGTCACCCACCGCCGGTTCCTGCGGCTGCTCCGGCTCCACGGCCACCCCGGCCGGCTCCGCCGGCAGATGCGACAACGAACCCTGGATCTCCTTGAACGCGCCACCGATCGCGATGCCGAACACCCCCTGGCCGCCCTGCAACAGGTCGACCACCTCCTCCGGCGACCGGCACTCGTACACCGTCGTCCCGTCGGAGATCAAGGTGATGCCCGCCAGATCCTCCACCCCACGCGACCGCAACGCCTCGATCGCCTTACGGATGTTCTGCAACGACACCCCGGCGTCCAACAGCCGCTTCACGACCTTCAACACCACCAGGTCCCGGAACGAGTACAACCGCTGCGTGCCCGAACCCGAAGCGTCCCGCACACTGGGCACCACAAGCGTCGTACGCGCCCAGTAATCCAACTGCCGGTAGCTGATGCCCACCGCGTGGCACGCCGTCACACCCCGGTACCCCACCGCACCGTCACTGTCAGTCGCCGAACCGGGCGTCCCACCCGACTCGTCCAGCCCCGTAACCGGATCGGAATCCTGCGGCTCGTGCATCCGGACAACCTCCCCGTCAGTGCGGCGACACGCCTTCCTAGACGCGCGCCCCTCGACACGGGCAACCCTATAGCGACCTTCCAGGGTTACCACGGAGAAACCATCGCGACACGCCGCGCATCGACAGCGATCAGCGTCACCATCACCGACAGTCACCAGGATTGGCCGTCAACGGCACCACCGGCGAAGGGGCACTCAGCCGGCGAAATCCTCCGGACGAACCTGCTCCAGGAACTCCCGGAACTTCTCCACCTCGTCCTCCTGCTCATCGGGAATCACGATCCCCGCCTCACTGAGGACCTGCTCCGCACAACGAATCGGCGCACCGACCCGCAACGCCAAAGCGATCGAATCACTCGGCCGCGCCGAGACCCGCACCCCGTCACCGATCAACAGATCAGCGAAGAACACGTTCTCCTTCAGCTCAGTGATCTCCACCGCCCGCAACGGAGCCTTCAACGCCGCCAACACATCCCGCAGAAGATCGTGGGTCAACGGCCGGGCCGGCTTGACACCCTGCTGCTCGTAAGCGATCGCCGTCGCCTCGACCGCGCCGATCCAAATCGGCAGATAGCGGTCCCCCTCGACCTCCCTGAGCAGGACGATCGGCTGGTTGCTGGGCAGCTCCACCCGAACCCCGACCACGCTCAGCTCGCGCACCGCCGCCTCCGTGTCGTTGTCACCTACGCTGCACCGCGCCCTTCCTAGCACGGTACACGGACCGCGACACGGCCGTCCCGTGCGCTTCCCGCACCAACAACCGCGCCAGAAGAGGGGTTACCCCCGCAAGCCTACGCCACGCACGGCCAACCGATCCGGCCCCACACGGCCACCTCAACGCCCCAACGTCGAACGCAACCCCACCCGCACCAACGCCGCATGCAACTGCTGAGACAACGCCACCAACTCCCGCGCCGTCTCCGCCGCCCGCGCCCGCGCCGCCGGATCACTCTGCCGCACCAACGGCGTCACCAACTGCGCGAACAGACCGACCTCCCGATCCGCCGCCGTCCGATAACCCCGCAGATGCCGCGGCTGGAACCCGTACGCCGACAACCCCGCCACCGCACTCGCGATGATCAACGCATCGCCGTCGTACCAACCCGGCGGATCCGACACCACCAGCCCCAGCCGCTCCAACTCCCCCAACGTCGCCTCGTCGATCCCGCTGCGCGACACCAACTCCGACCGGCCCAGCCGCACCTGACCCGACTCGTGACCAGCCTCCCGACCCGGCAACTCACCATCCGGGCCCACCGCCACCAGGGCCGGCCGGGACCGCTCCGGAAACTCCCCCGAAGCCTCCCAACCCGCCAACTGCTCACGGATCACCCGCAACGGCAGATACTGGTCCCGCTGCGCCGTCAACACGAACCGCAGCCGCGCGACATCGTCCCAGCTGTACTTCCGGTAACCCGACGCCGTCCGCTGCGGCTCCACCAGGCCCTCAGCCTCAAGAAACCGCAACTTCGAAATGGTCACATCGGGAAAATCCACCCGCAGCTGCGTCAACACCTCGCCGATACTCATCAACGGCTGGGCGCGACCCGCCCCGGACGGCGTCGAGGCCGCAGGCTCGTTCACCCCCGGCCGGCCTCGCCCTCAGGGCGCGGACCGGCGATGAACACCACCCGGAACTTGCCGATCTGCACCTCGTCACCGTTGGTCAGCGTCGCCGCCTCGACCCGCTCCCGGTTCACATACGTGCCGTTGAGACTGCCCACGTCCCGCACCGTGAACGTCCCACCATCCCGGTGGAACTCCGCATGCCGACGCGACACCGTCACATCATCGAGAAAAATGTCACTGTCCGGGTGCCGCCCACTGGTCGTCACATCGTGATCCAGCAGGAACCGCGCACCCGCGTTCGGACCCCGACGAACCACCAGCAGCGCCATCCCCGGCGGCAACGAACCGGACATCCGGCTCGGCACCACATCGGTGTCCGGCCCCTCCAACGCTTCTTCGAGCGAACCGAGATTGAGCGTCGACGTGACGTCGAGCGGGGGGAACTCGTCGCCTGGGCGAGTCATGGGACCACCTCACGGATCAGTTTCGGTCGGCGTCGGGGAAACGGCGGGTCTGGCCGCCGGGCGTACACCCACCCGGCGGCTGGCTCTCCGTGCCCCTGAAGGCTTCTCCACGACGCACGACACATGGATTCTCGGTCGACTGGGCGAGCCTAGCCAGCGCCGAAAAACAGGGCAACCGGACGCGCGGCACACATACCAACCCGCCGGCACAGCAACTCAGCTCTCCGTCAACTCGCGATACGCGTCCGCGGTGAGCAGCCCGTCGACCGCCGCCGGATCCGCCACGATGATCTCCACCAACCAACCCGACCCGTACGGATCCGTGTTGATCACCTCCGGGGTGTCGACCAACGCCTCATTACGCGCCGACACCGTCCCGGCCACCGGGGCGTACAACTCCGACACACTCTTGGTCGACTCGATCTCACCCAACGACTCACCGGCCGCCACCGTCGCACCCGGCTCCGGCAACTGCACATACACGATGTCGCCCAACGCATCCTGCGCGAAATGAGTGATGCCGACCCGCAAGGCCCCACCCTCGACGGCAGCGACCCACTCGTGCTCAGCGGTGTAACGCAGATCCTCAGGAATCACCAGCGTCCTCATCCATCGCGACACCGGACCTCACCGATGCCGGCCCACCGACCGCTAACCGACCGGACGGGCGTGTTCCAGCCTTGCGGGTACGTGCAGCGCCGAAACCTCGGCAACCTCACGATCCTCAACGATCACGTTACCGCCGTCCTGCGCCACCGACGCCACCACCCCACCAGGAATGTTCAGCCCCGTACGCATCGTCGCCGGATCACCGATCACCGTGATCGTGAACGGACCCGCCAACGGACGTCCGTCCACGATCAACGAACCGTTCTCCCCGTCCAGGAAGTACGTCGAAGCCACGATCCGCACCGACGCCCGATCCCCACCGGAGATCTGCATCGCCTCCGCGCCCGCACCCCGCAACTCCTGCACCGCGTCCAACACCCGGATCGCCGAGATCGGCTTGGCCCCCGCCTGGAACCGCACCGCCAGACCCGGCCCCCGCGCCGGCAGAGTCCCCGCCAGGATCCCCAGCTCATCCGCCCGCCGGGTGGCCTCCTCCAACGCCGCCTGACGCCCCTGCTCACCCGAACGCAACTGCCGCTGACTCTCCTCCAACGCCGAGATGTCCTGCCGCAGCCGGATGTCCCGCGCCTCCAGGTCGTACAGAATCCGGACCAGGTCCTCCTGACGGGCCGCCGCCAACGACGAATCCGTCGAGGTGGTCTTCAACTGCACCGCCAGGGTGAACCCCAGCAACCCCAGCAACACACCGATCATCACCGTCGCGGACCCGAACCGCCGCCAACCCGCCGCCGCCACCGCACCCGAAGGCTGCTCGCCGTCGACCGGCCCCTCATCCCCGGCCGGCCCCGGCACCTCCTCGGCCGGCTGACCCTGCGGCGACAACGGACTCAGCTCATCCGGATCCGGCGCATCAGGCCGCGGATCCGGCTCACCCGCCGGACCATCCGGCCGCCCCGGACCCGCCGGCCTCGGCCACCCCGTACCAGTCTCGGTGTGCTCGTCACTCACGCCACAAACCTACGCCCGGAACAGGTGCCGGCGGATCGCCGCCACGTTACTGAAAATCCGCACACCCAACACGACCACCACACCGGTCGACAACTGCCCACCCACACCCAACTGATCACCCAGATACACGATCAACGCGGCCACCAGCACATTCGAGATGAAGGACACCACGAACTGCTTGTCATCGAAGATCCGGTCCAGCTTCGCCCGGACCCCACCGAACACCGCGTCCAGCGCCGCCACCACCGCGATCGGCAGATACGGCTGCAACGCCGCCGGCACCGTCGGGTCCAACCACAGACCGAGCACCACACCGGCCAGCAGAGCCAGCACCGCGATCATCGACCACCTCCGGAGGGACTGGGGGACGTACCCGAGCCGGACGACCCGTCACCCGACGGCGAGGAACTCGAACTCGGACTCACCGCAGGCTCCGCGTAGCGTAGCCGCGGCTCCGGCGCCGCCGGCAACGTGAGGTCATCGACCTCCCGCACCCCGAACGACAACCCGGTGTCCTGCGCCACCTTGCGCATCGTCAACGCGCTGCGACTGGACTCGTACTGCCTACGCATCGACCCCGGACCGATAGCCGACACCTCGTACGGCCCGGTCACCGGCCGGAAATCCACCAGAATCGCCTGACCCGCGTTGCGGATCGTCGAGGTCGCCGTCAACCGCTGCCCGTTGATCGCGATCGCCTCCGCCCCGGCACCCCACAGATCGTTGGCCACCCCCTGCAGGTCGCTGTAGAGCACCTGCGACGGACCCACATTGGCCCCGCTCAACGAATCCTGACCCGCCGGCCCGTCCGCCAACCGCACCACCAGACCATCCCCGCGCACCCGCCCCAGGCCCGTACTGGCCTCCAGGTTGCGCAGCCGCGCCGCCCGCGAACCACCCAGCGCCGCCTCCCGCTGCCGGTTCACCTCCTCGCGCAACTGGTCGGCCCGCAGCGACAACGCATCCGTGTCGGCCTGCCGCTGCTTGATCTGCGCCACCAGCCCGGAACGGGCCTGCGCCCGACCCGGCTCCTCGGCCGTGGTCTGCCGGTACGCCACCGCGAAGAGAAACCCCAGCAGCACGACCACCACCAGACTGACCGGCCCCACCCGCCAGCCGGGCCGGGCCGCACGCCCACTGCGCGCCCGGGCCGCCGCCGCATCCGCGTAGCCCGCGTCCAGCGGATTACGGAACAGCTCGGTGAGGAAGTCGGGAGTGAAGGTCCGCACGCCGCGCTGACCGGAGCCGGCGTCGTCACCCACGCGTTCGCTCATGCCTCTCCTCGACCACGTACCGCCCGCACCAACTGCCGCGCCTGGATCACATAGAAGGCGCCGGCCACCCAGTAGAGCACCAGACCCCACCACGCCAGGCCCCAGCCCACCGGGCCGGCGACCGCCGTGGTGGCCGACACGGTCGCGGCCAGCAGCAGGATCGGGAAGGCCGCCAGCAGCAGGAAGGTGGCGGTCTTGCCGACGTAGTGCACCGGCGGCGGCCCGTAGCCGTGCCGACGCAGCACCCCCAGCGACACCAGCAGCAGCAGCTCCCGGGCCAGCAGGGCGGCGGTGAACTGCCAGGGCACCACGTCCCGGACGGTGAAGGCCACCAGGATGGCGAGGATGTACAGCCGGTCGGCGAGCGGGTCCAGCAGCTCACCCAGGCGGCTGACCTGACGCAGCCGGCGGGCGATCCAACCGTCGACCCAGTCGCTGGTGCCACCCACGGCCAGCACCACGATCGCGGCCACGTCCGCCCGGGCCACCAGGAACAGGTAGAGGAACAGCGGGACGCCGAGCAACCGGGCGAAGCTGATCAGATTCGGCACGGTCAGCACACGGTGCTCACCACCGGGTTCGGCGGCCTGGAGTTGCTCCGTCTGAGCGGGCCGACGCGACACCGAACCTCCCCTGTGCGGCACACCCGGCCACCGCGGGCCCTCTGGTCCGCCGGCAGTCGTGCGTGCTGTCGGCGTCGGCTTACGCCGTCGCCCCCTGCGATCCCGGATCGGGATCTCCCCTGGTCCTGCCGCCCGTCCTCGATGATCACGGGCCGGCTGAATGCGCTGCCACTATATCGGGCCTTGGTGGTCGTCCTGCTGTGTAGCGCCCGCGGGGCGGGCGCCTGGTGTCGGTGTGAGGGTGGTCACCACCCGTAGTGCATCCTAGGATGATGGGATAGCAGGGTGGGGGACGGCAGAGCTGGCTCAGGCGTCGGCGCCGTGCCAGTCCAGGCACACCACGACCGCGTCGTCGCGCAGATCCGTGTCGGCGTGGAAGGCCTGCAACTCGCGCATCACCGTGCCGACCGCCTCCCCCGGAGGCTGCAACCGGGTGGCCCGCATGGACCGGGCCATCGCCCGCTGCCCGTAGCTCTCCCGGCCACTGGGGTCGGCGCCCCACACCCCGTCGGAGACCACGAACAGCCGGTCCCCCGGGTCCAGGTCGAACTCCTGCAGGTCGTACCGGGTCTCGGCGAACATGCCCAGCGGCAGCTGCTGCTCCAGGTCCAGCCGGGTGATCGCACCACCCCGCAGCCGCACCAGGTGCGGCGAACCCGCGTCGACCGCCCGGACCCGGCCCGTCACCCAGTCCAGTTCCAGCAGCACGGTGGCCACGTGCCGATGCCCCCGATGCTGGTAGTAGACCGTGTCGGAGGCCAGTTCGGCCTGCTCCACCAGTCCACCACCGGAGCGGCGGGCGTTACGCATGGCGTTGACCGTCACCGCGGTCAGCAAGGCGGCGGCCAACCCGATGCTGTCGCCGTTGAGCACGGTGACGGTCAGCCGGTCGTCGTTCAACGACCAGTCGAAGTGGTCGCCGCTGACCGTGTACGCCGGTTCGAGCTGGCCGGCCAGCTGGAACGCCTCGTGGCGCAGCCCCCGCCCGGGCAGCAGCTCCCACTGCAACTCGGCCGCCATGCTCAACCGCTCCCGGCGGCGGGCCCGCCGGTAACGGTCGGTCTCCCGGTCGGCCGCCCGCAGGGCCATGGCCACCTCACCGGCGATGTCCACCGCCCCGGCCAGGACCTCCTCCACCGGGGTCTGCGGCAGTTCGACCATCAGCACCCCCAGCCGCTCCCCCCACACCGTCAACGGCAGATAGAGCTGGCAGCGGCCCTCGGGATCACCGCCGCGTACCGGCTGCTGACTGCGGAAGCAGCGCCGCAGCAGGCCCTGCCCGGCGTGCCCCGCCACCTGTGGCTGTCGGGAGTCGAACACCGGCCACAGACCCTCGATCCGGTAGTCGGCGACGAAGACCGCGGTGGCGCAGGCGCCGAGCACGGACCGGATGGCCCGGTCGGCGGCCTCGACCACCCGGTCGGGCGGAGCCTCGCGCAGGGCGCGGGTGATCCCCGTGAGCGCATCCGCCATGACCATCCTCCGAAACTACTTGCCTTGGGGCAAGCATCATACGGAGGTGGGGGGCGCCGCAGTCACCCGGCCGACCACACCCGCATCGACAGAAGGGATCCCGGCCGCCGGTGGAAGACACCGCGGGGATCCGATGTGGACCCGCGCCGACGACGGCCCGGGTCCATGATGGCCGGGGCAGGAGGTGAGGCCCGCGCGTCGATCGGCCACGGGCGTACCCGGTCGGGCTGTGCCATCGACAACCCTGCTCCCCCGGGAGTCGCGGTCAGCGTAGTGGACGACGGGCCTTTGACCCGTATCGCCGCCTCGACCGGCGGCGGCCCGCGATACTGGCGGAGACCAGCACGCGGACGGGGGTGGCGGTGGACTCGGTCGGCTCGGCGGTGGTGGTCGGCGTGGACGGCTCGGAGTCCGCCCTGGCCGCGGTGCGTCTGGCCGCCGCGGAGGCGGCCCGCTGGCACCGGCCCTTGCGGGTGGTGCACGCCTTCATCTGGCCCACCCTGCACTCCCCCGTCACACCGGGCACCGAGGGACCGGCCGACGGCGGGCTTCGCGGCCAGGCACGACAACTCGTCACGGCCGCGGTCGACCAGGCGCAGGCCGTCGCACCGGGACTGGAGGTGACCGGCGAGATCGTCGACGGGGCCCCGGCCGCGGTCCTGCTGGACGCGAGCACCGACGCCGCGCTGATCGTGCTCGGCGACCGGGGAATGGGTGGCTTCACCGCCCTGGTGGTCGGTTCCGTCGCGGTCACCGTGGCGGCGTACGCCCGATGTCCGGTGCTGGTGGCCCGCGGCGCGGTGGATCCGCACGGGCCGATCGTGGTCGGGGTGGACGGCTCCGAGGTGTCCCGCCGGGCGGTGGAGTTCGCGGTGCGGACCGCGGCCCGCCGCGGGGCCACGGTGCTGGCCCTGCACGCCTACCGGCACCCGGTCTCCACCGGTCCGGGCGACATGCAACCCCTGGTGTACGACGAGTCCCAGCTGCACGAGGAGGAACAGCGGGCCCTGGCCGAGTCCGTCACCGGGCTGACCGCCCGCTACCCGGAGGTGTCCATCCGCCGCGAGTCCGTGCACGCCCGCGCCCCGAAGGCCCTCACCGAGGCCTCCCGAACGGCTCAACTGCTGGTCGTGGGGGGCCAGGGCCGCGGCGAGCTGACCGGGCTGCTGCTGGGCTCGGTCAGCCGGTCGATGCTGCACCACAGCCACTGCCCGGTCGCGGTGGTCCGGGCCTGAGCGGGGTTGGCGCCCGTGCAGGCGGGTAGACGGGGCGCGTACGTGACCGCGACCACCAGAGGAGACAGCGATGCCTGGACCCAGGCCCGGCAGCAACGCCTACGACAAGCAACGCGCCCGCCTGCGCAACGCCCTGGACAACTCCGGTCGGGGCGTCACGGACGATCGGGCCGACGAGGCCGCCAACCGGATCCTGCAGGACGAACGGGGTCAGCGCGGCGTCGTGCGGGGCGACCGCACCTACGGCCCGAAGGGCAACCGGGAACCCGGAGATCCCAAGTGAGGGGCGCTGCGCTGGCCGACGGGCTGATCGCCGGGGCGGTGGGCAGCACCGCCCTCAACGTCGCCACCTACCTGGACATGGTGGTGCGGGCCCGGCCGGCCAGCCAGAGCCCACAGGAGAGCGCCGAGCGGGTCGCCGAGGTGACCCATCTTGATCTGGGGGCCCAGGAGCGGGCGGCCAACCGCCGCTCCGGCCTCGGCGCCCTGATGGGGTACGGGCTGGGGGTGGCCGCGGCGGTGGGTTTCGCGGCCCTGACCCGGGGTCGGCGGCAGCCGGTGCTGCGGGCCGCCGCGCTGCTCGGCGGCGGGGCGATGACCCTCTCCGACGGGGCGCTGACCGTGCTCGGGGTCACCGACCCGCGCACCTGGCGGCGCACCGACTGGCTGGCCGACCTGCTGCCGCATCTGGCGTACGGGCTGACGGCCGCAGCCACCTGGAACCGGCTGCGGCCGTCGGCGAGCCAGGGCTAGTCCTGGTCGCTGCTCTCGTCCTGGGCGACCGACTGCCCGGTCGGGCCGTACGGTGACACCTGACCTCGGGGCACCGGACGTCCGGCGTCCGCCCGGGAGGTGCCCCGGTTACGCGGATGACCGGCCGGGCCGGGTCCCTTGTTGTCCTGACTGGTGGCGCCCAGGGCGTTGCGGCGCAACTCCTGCTGCTGCGGGTTGGTCACGGTCGTCTCCCCTCTGTCAGGGTGACGCGGCAGTCGACCACGTCCACCGGTCGGCTTACCCGCCGCCGGCGGCGGCATTCCGCCCCGGCCGGGGACTGGTGGCGCCCAGGCTGGGTATCACCGGAGGATGGGTGACCAACGGGCTGTCGCGCGGGCCCTGCTGACCCGCCGCACGTACGCCGAGGAGGCCGGGATCTCCCTGGCCGACCGGCCCGCACCGCTGTACCAGTTGCTGGTGCTGGTGACGCTGCTCAGCACCCGGATCCGGGCCCAGGTGGCGGTGGCCGCCGCCCGGGAGTTGTTCGCCGCCGGGTACCGCACCCCGGCCGCGATGGAGGCGGCCGGCTGGCAGCAGCGGGTCGACGCCCTGGGTCGCGGCCACTACCGCCGCTACGACGAGCGGACCGCCACCATGCTCGGCACCGGGGCCCGACTGTGTCTGGACCGGTGGCACGGGGACCTGCGCCGGCTGCACCGACAGGCCGACGGGGATCGGAAGCGGCTGCGGGAACTGCTCGTCGAGTTCCCCGGCATCGGCCCCACCGGCGCGGACATCTTCCTGCGCGAGGTGCAGACGGTGTGGCCGCAGGTGCGCCCGTACGCCGACCGGCGCACCGTGGCCGGAGCCAGGCGACTGGGCCTGCCGGCCACCCCGGACCGGTTGGCCGGGCTGGTCGAGGAGGCGGAGTTCGGTCGACTGGCCTCGGCGCTGGTGCGGGTGGCCCTGGGTGAGGAGTCGGCGGAGCAGATCTGCCGCGCCGGCTGAGACCCCTCACTTGGCCGCATCGCCGCCTGGCTTGGTCAGGTGCCACACCAGCAGCGCCGCGAGCAGCGCCAGCACCACCAGCCCACCGGAGAGTCCACTGCCCTCTTCGGGGGACCGGCCGGTGGTGCCGAAGTAGATCACCGCCAGGCCCGCCAGCACGGCGGCCAGCTTCCGGATGCCTCGGTCCTTCACAGCTCGCACCGTAAGCCGCAAAACCGAGTCATCACGGCAAACCGCGCGCTGTCCCTCGACCGGGCGACCGGATCAGTCGGACTCCAGGTCATCCAACGAGATCTTGTGGCTCATCAGCCACCGGGCCAACGCGGACATGCCGAACAACCACAGCGGCGCCGACTCGGTGGTTCCGTTGGTGGCGAAGACGGCGAACCGCAGATCCGGGGCCCGGTACGCCTCGATCCGCCACCGGTGCTGCCGGTCCCGCCAGACCGCACTCGGGTCCATGCCGTCACGGTAGGCGCTGCACCGGCCCGACGGCCCACGGATGGCGTCAACTCAGAGGCCGACCACCATCCGGGTGTCATCGGGCAGTCGCCGGGTGGCCCCCTGCCGATCCAGCAACTCCAGCAGCGGCACCGCCACCCGACGGGTCGTGTCCAGGGCCTGCCGGGCCGCGCTGAGGGTGAACGGTTGCGGCAGAGTGGCCAGCACCCGCACGGCCTGCTGCGGGGCGCCTGCCGGCAGCAGCACGTTGCCGGTCAGCCGCAGCAGCACCCCGGCGCGTACCGCGGCACCGATCTCCCGGTCACCCAACCCGACCGCGGCCAGCCTATCGGCCTCCGGGGCCCGGAAGGGTCGGGCGGTGAACTCCTCCCGCAGCAGGGCCACCGCCCGGGCCACCGGCTCGGGCACCGGGTCGAGGTCGGCGGCGGCCACCCTACCGGCGACCAGCCGCAGGGGGGCGGCCACCAGCGCCTCCACCAGGGCCCGCTCCGGCAGGCCGAGACGTTGACGCAGCACCTCCACCGGGGCCCCCGGCTCCAACGGATGGGTACGGGCGTACTCGGTGACCGCCTCGACCAGTCGAGCGCCCAACTGTCGCCAGTGGTCCGGATCGGCCAACCAGTCCCCGCACACCGGCGACCCGGTCACCGGCACCCCCGCCCGACGCAGGTCGGCGGCGCGGACCAGGCCCCGACGGCGCAGCTCACCGGCCAGATCCGGCCGCCCGTCCATGGTGGCCAGGACGGCCGCGCGGGCGGCGGCGGCACCACGGCGGCGCAGCGGCGGCGGAGCCACATCCAGCACGCTCACCCCACCGGCGATGTGGTGGCGGCCGGGATCCCGCAGCAGGGCCCGGTCACCGACGAGCAGCGGCAGGGGCCGGGCCAGTCGCAGCCGCACAGTGTCGACCCCCAGCGGACGGACCCGCACCGGCACCGCGGCCGCACCGACATGCAGGGTCAGGGTCGCCGGCAGGTCGGCCACCGGGTCACCGGCCAGCCGCACGTCCACCAGGTCGACCATGCCGAACCGGCCCTCGGTGAGCAGGGCATCCCCGCGGGCGATCCGGTCCCGGGCCACCCCCCGCAGGTTCACCGCCACCCGGGCCACCGGCTCCACCTCCCGGCAGGGCTGACCCAGCCGGTGCAGGCCCCGTACCCGCACCGGCTCGCCGCTGTCGGCCAGCACCAGTTCGTCGCCGACCCGCAGCCGACCGGACCCCAGGGTGCCGGTGACCACCGTGCCGCTGCCCCGCACGGTGAAGCTACGGTCCACCCACAGCCGTACCGGGTCCTCGGCCGAGGGGGTGGGCAGCCCGGCGGCCAGCCGATCCAACGCGGCCCGCAACTCCGGCAGCCCGGCACCGGTGACCGCGCTGACCGCCACCGCCTCCACCGCCCGCAGGGAGGTCGCCGTCAACTCGGCGCGGGCCCGGTGCAGGGCGGGCCCGGGGTCGGCCAGGTCCGCCCGGGTCACCACCAGCAACCCGTGGCCGACCCCCAGGGCGTCCAAGGCGGCCAGGTGCTCGGCGGACTGCGGCATCCAGCCCTCGTCGGCGGCGACCACCACCACGGCGGCGGGCACCGGACCGACACCGGCGAGCATGTTCGGTACGAACCGTTCGTGGCCCGGCACGTCGACGAAGGCGACCGTGGCGCCGGAGGGCAGGGTCGTCCAGGCGAAGCCCAGGTCGATCGTCATGCCCCGTTGCCGTTCCTGCGCCCACCGGTCGGGTTCCATCCCGGTCAGGGTCCGCACCAGGGTGGACTTGCCGTGGTCGACATGCCCGGCGGTGGCCACCACCAGCATGGTCAGTCCTCTTCCGGCACAGCCAGCACGGCGGCCCGTACGGCCTCGTCGGCGTGCGGCGGCACGCACCGCAGATCCAGCAGCAGGCGTCCCTGGGCGACCCGGCCGAGCACCGGCGGCACCCCGGTGCGCAGCGGCCGAGCGTAGCGTTCCGGCAGGCTCAACGCCCACGAGTCCAACTCGACCCCGGGGGCACCCCCACCGCCGACGACCGCCACCGACGGCACCACCTCGGCCTTGTGGCCGTCGGCCGCGATGGCCTCCCGCAGCCGCTCGGTGCGCTCCCGCAGGCCGGCCGGGTCGGTGTGCAGGGCGGCGCGGGTGGGAGTGTGCGGGTCCCCCAGGGTGGCCGCCAACCCGGCCAGGGTCAGTTTGTCCACCCGCAGCGCCCGGGCCAGCGGATGCCGGCGCAGCCGCTCGATCAGCCCGGCGCGGCCCAGCAGCAGCCCGGCCTGCGGCCCGCCGAGCAGCTTGTCCCCGCTGGCGGTGACCAGGTCCGCCCCGGCGGCCAGGGTGCTCGCCGCGTCCGGCTCCTCCGGCAGCAGCGGATCCGGGGCCAGCAACCCGGAGCCGATGTCGACGACCACCGGCACCCCCAGGCCGGCCAGGTCCCGCACCGGCACCGCCGAGGTGAAGCCGGTGACCCGGAAGTTGGAGGGGTGCACCTTGAGCACGAAGGCGGTGTCCGGGCCGATCGCGGCGGCGTAGTCGGCCAGGGTGGTGCGGTTGGTGGTGCCGACCTCCCGCAGCCGGGCCCCGGTGCTGACGATCAGGTCCGGCAACCGGAACCCGTCACCGATCTCCACCAGTTCGCCTCGGCTGATCACGATCTCCGCGTCGGCGGCCAGGGCGGTGGCCGCCAGCAGCAGGGCGGCGGCCCCGTTGTTGACCACATGCACCGCCTCGGCCTGCGGCACGGCCACGGCCAGGGCCTCCATGGCCTCCCGGCCACGCCGGGCCCGACGCCCGGTCACCAGGTCCAGTTCCACATCGGTGTGCCCGGCGGCGGCGACCACCGCGGACACCGCCGCCTCCGACAGGGCGGCCCGTCCCAGGTTGGTGTGCAGCACCACCCCGGTGGCGTTCAGCACGGCCCGCGGTGTCGCCTGCGGCAGGGCGGCCAGCGCGGTGTCGCGTACCTGATCGGGGTCGATCTCGCCGCGACGGGCCTGCTCCTGGGCCTGCCGGACGGCGGCCTTGACCCGGTCCCGGCCCAGAGTGAGCACCGCGGCGGCCAGCCGCGGCTCGGCCAGCAGCGCATCGGTGCGCGGCACCCGGCGCCGTGGGTCAGCGCAACCGTCACCCATCGGGTCATCCCCTCGCCAGATTGGCGGAGACGGACGGGAATCGAACCCGCCTGGCCCGGATACCGGACCACACCGGTTTTGAAGACCGGGAGGGGCACCAGCCACCTGAACGCCTCCACCGAGCATTTGATCACAGCTGGTCGGCGGCCACGTCGGGAGGTGCCGCACCGCTACCGGTCCGCGGGCTCCTCGCCGCCGCGTCGGGCCAGGCGCTCCCGCTGCGGCAGCACCGTGTAGCGGGGGTCGCTGGCGGAGGCGACCCCGGCGTGGAAGACCCCGAACCGGGTGGCCACCGAGGCGGCCAGCAACGCCACACCGGACAGCGCGGCCACGATCCGGTTCCGGCCGCCCAGCACCGCACCGGCCACCCCCACGGCGGTCAGCCCCCGCCCGGCCCGCAACAGCCGACCCGCCCGACCGGTCCGGTACGGCTCACTGAGCAGACCCAGGGAGCTCTCCACCTGATGGGCGCCGTACAACTCCAGGGCGGCCCCGGCCACCGCCATCCGACGGGCCGGGCCGTTCTGGGTCGGCGGCACGGCGATCAGCCCCACCCCGGCGCCGCTGGCCAGGGCACTGCCCGCGAACACCACCGGCAGATGGGGGTACGCCTCATGCCACGACGGCACGGCCGTGTCGGCCAGCAGCACCGCGGTGTACGTCCCCAGGGCCGGTGCGGTGGCCGCCGCAGCCAACCCGGCGACCTGCCCCACCGGCGGCAGCACCCGACGGGCCCACCCCAGCGGACCCCGGCGGGGCAGCAGGGGCGCCGCCTCGGCGATGGCCGCCAGCCCGGCCAGCGGGCCGTAGGCGGTCAGGATCCAGGTGCCCACCGACATCGGGGAGGTCGGCTTGGCCACCCGCAGCATGTGGTGGAACCGCTCCGGTCGACCCAGGTCCTTGACCAGCAGCCCGGCGCTGGCCGTCACCGCGGCCAGGGCGGCGACCCGCCCGGCGCGGCGCAGGGCCGGCCGGCCGGTGAGCTGCCCACCGGCGGCCAGCAACGACGACCCGGCGGCCATCCCACCGGTGGCCAGGTAGGCGGCGATCTCCCAGGTCCACACCGGCGGCTTCAGGATGGGCCGCCCGTAGTACGAGGTGAACTCGGCCGGCGGCACCGCCAACCCGGCCTCCCGACGGTCCCGGCCGCCCTCCCTACGGTCCCGGAAGCGGCGGAACCGCTCCCCTGTCGCCGGACGCTGACTGCTCACCGTTTTCCTCCGAGGAACGCCACGACCGCCCCGGCCGCCATGGCCAACGCGGCCACCCCGGCCCGTTTCCACATCTTCGGCAGGTCCCGGGTGGGCACCTGCGGATCCGGCGGCAGACCGTACACCTCCGGCTCGTCGAGCAGGAGGAAGAAGGCACCGTCACCCCCGACCCCGTCGGTCGGGTCGTGGCCGTACAGCCGGGCCTGCGGCACCCCCCGCTCGTGCAGGGTGGCGACCCGGGCGGCGGCCCGCTCCCGCAACTCCTCCAGGGGGCCGTACTGGATCGACTCGGTCGGGCAGGCCTGCGCGCAGGCCGGGGTCAGGCCCGCGCCGATCCGGTCGTAACACAGGGTGCACTTCCACACCCGGCCGTCGTCGACCCGCCGGTCGATCACCCCGTACGGGCAGGCCGACACGCAGTAGCCGCAGCCGTTGCAGATGTCCTCCTGCACCACCACCGTGCCGAACTCGGTGCGGAACAGCGCCCCGGTCGGGCAGACGTCCAGACAACCGGCCCGGGTGCAGTGCTTGCACACGTCCGACATCATCAGCCAGCGGAAATCGCTGCGCCCCTCGGCCGTGCCGGTGCGCCCCGGCGGCCCGGACTGCGGCATCCCCAGAAACTGGGTGCTGGTGTCGGGCTGCTCGATTTCCTGGGTCGGCCGGGGTTGCTCGATGAAGGCGACATGCCGCCACGAGTTCGCGGTCAACGCCCCGGTGTTGTCGTACGACATGCCGAGCAGGTCCAGCCCGGAGGTGGGCACCCCGTTCCACTCCTTGCAGGCCACCTCGCAGGCCTTGCAGCCGATACAGACGCTGGTGTCGGTGAAGAACCCCATCCGCGGTGGCGCGTCGACCCAACCGGCACCCGAGGCCGGATCCAGCGGCGCGGACCGGTCATCCCCGTCGACCATCACCGGTCCTCCTCCGCCTCGCCGGACCGCTCGGCCGCCGCCTGGTCGGACCGCTCGGCCGCTGTCTCGCCGGGCCGTTCGACCGGCACACCGGGGGTGAGCGCCGACGGCACCGTACCGGCCACGATGCCGGCCCGGGTACGGTACTCCGCCACCAGCCGCCGCAACGCCGGTCCGGTGGGGCGCCGTCCCGGCCGCACATCACAGGTGCCGATCTTGCTCTCCTGGATCAGCACGTTCGGGTCCAGGGTGATGCCGAACAGGTCGTTGGCCGAATCACCGGTGACCAACCCCTCGAACCCGAAGTGGTACGGCAACCACAGCTGGTGGATCACCCGGCCCTCCACCCGCAACGGCACCAGCCGGTCGGTCACCAGCACCTTCGCCTCGATCACCGCCCGGGCGCTGACCAGATGCGCCCACCCCAGATGAGTCAACCCGGCCAGGGCCGCCAACTGCGGAGACACCTCGACGAACATCTCCGGTTGCAGCTCCGCCAACGGCGCCACCGTACGACTCATCCCACCGGCGGTGTGATGCTCGGTCAACCGGCTAACCGTGAACACGTACGGAAACACCTGACTGTGCTGCTGCGGCGGACTCGGATGCACCGAGTTCACCGGATGCCGGTAGATCTTGCGGGTCGGGTTGCCCTGCTGACCGTAGAACGAGTTGCGCACCGGCGACTCCGCCGGCTCGTAGTGGGTCGGCAACGGCCCGTCCAACACCCCGCTGGGCGCGAACAGCCACCCCTTGCCGTCGGACTGCATCACGAAGGGGTCATCACCGGCCAACGCCGCCGGACCGGTGGCACCCTCCGGAGGCCGATACGACGGGGCCTTGGTCACCTCGAAGTCCGGCACGTCGTGGCCGGTCCACCGGCCCGCCGCCTCGTCCCACCACACGTAGCGTTTACGTTCGCTCCACGGCCGGCCCTGCGGATCGGCCGAGGCCCGGTTGTAGAGCATCCGCCGATTCGCCGGCCACGCCCAACCCCACTCGGCGGCCACCCAGTCCTGCTCCTGGCCGGGACGACGCCGCGCCGCCTGATTCACCCCGTCGGCGTACACCCCGGTGTAGATCCAGCAGCCGATGGCGGTCGTACCGTCGTCACGGGCCTCGGCGAACCCGGCGAGGGGACGGCCGGTGGCCACCTCGTACCCGTTGATCTCCCGCAGCACCGCCTCGGCGTCCGGCTCCGCGTGCGGACCGTGGGTGGGATAGTCCCAGGCCAGGTCCAACAGCGCCCGGTCACGCGGCAGGGTCGACCCGGCCAGCTTCTCCCGCAGCCTGAGCCCCAGGTGGTAGAAGAACCACAACTCCGAACGGGCGTCGCCCGGCGGATCCACGGCCTTCTCCCGCCACTGGAGCACCCGCTGGGTCTGGGTGAAGGTGCCCTCCTTCTCCACATGCGAGGCCGCCGGCAGGAAGAACACCTCCGTACGACACTGCTGCGGCACGATCTCACCGGTGGCCACCTCGGGGCCACGCTGCCAGAAGGTCGCACTCTCGATCATGAACAGGTCCCGGACCACCAGCCAGTCCAGGTTGGCCATGCCGAGCCGCTGCGCCCTGCCGTGGGCCGAGCCGACCGCCGGATTCTGACCCAGCAGGAAATAGCCCTTGATCTTCCCGTCGATCATGTCGAGGACCTGCTGGTAGGTGCCGTGGTCCCCGGTCAACCGAGGCAGATAGTCGTAGCAGAAGTCGTTGTCCGGGGTGGCCGCCTCCCCCCAGTACGCCTTCAGCAGACTCGCCGCGTACGCCCGGGCATTGCCCCAGAAACCCTTCTGGCCGGGGTGCCGGATGGCGTCCACCCAGTCGTCGAAGGTCGGATGCTTCGCGTGGTGCGGCATCGGCAGATAGCCCGGCAGCAGGTTGAACAGGGTGGGGATGTCCGTGGACCCCTGGATGCTGGCATGCCCCCGCAGCGCCAACACCCCACCACCGGGGCGCCCCACGTTGCCCAGCAACAACTGGATGATCGCGCCGGTGCGGATGTACTGCACCCCGACGCTGTGCTGGGTCCAACCCACCGAATAGATCAGACACCCGGTCCGCTCCCGGCCCGAATTCTGCGTCCAGGCCCGCGCCAACTCCAGGAACCTCTCCTGCGGCAGACCACAGACCCGCTCCACCATCTCCGGGGTGTAGCGGGCGAAGTGCCGCTTGAGGATCTGGTAGACGCAGCGCGGATGCTGCAACGTCTCGTCCCGCTCGACCCGCCCCGACACCGGGGCACCGTGCGACTCGTGCCGCAACCCGGCGGCCGTCTCCCGCTCCATGGCCGTGTGACCGCTGCCGGAATCCCGCTCGTGCCCGGCGTACTGCCAACTGTCCTGCACGTACGCGCCGGTGGCCGGATCGAACCCGGAGAACAGGCCGTCGGCGTCCTCCGCGTCGACGTAATCCTCGCTGACGATCGTCGCCGCGTTGGTGTACGCCAGCACGTACTCCCGGAAGTCCAACTCGTTGCTCAGGATGTAGTTGACCACCCCGCCGAGCAGTGCGATGTCCGTACCCGCCCGAATCGGCAGATAGGTGTCAGCCGAGGCGCTGGTACGGGTGAACCGGGGATCGACATGGAACACCTTCGCCCCACGCCTACGCGCCTCCATCACCCACTGGAAGCCCACCGGGTGGGCCTCGGCCATGTTCGACCCCTGGATGACGATGACGTCAGCGTTCGCCACATCCTGTTGGAAGACCGTCGCGCCGCCGCGACCGAAGCTGGCCCCCAGACCGGGGACGGTGGCGGAGTGTCAAATGCGCGCCTGGTTCTCGATCTGAATCGCCCCCATCGCCGTGAACAGCTTCTTGATGAGGTAGTTCTCCTCGTTGTCCAGCGTCGCCCCGCCGAGACTGGAGATGCCCAGGGTGCGGTTCAGCGGACGCCCCTCGGCGTCGACGTCCTCCCAGGTCTGCGCACGGGCGGCCAGGATCCGATCGGCGATCATGTCCAACGCCGTGTCGAGGTCCAGGTCCTCCCACTCGGTGGCGTACGGCCGCCGGTAGCGCACCTTCGTCTGCCGCAGCGGGCTGGTCACCAGACTCTTGCTCGCCGAACCCTTCGGACACAGCCGCCCCCGGGAGATCGGGCTGTCCGGGTCGCCCTCGATCTGAGTCACCCGGTTGTCGGAGACGAAGACCCGCTGCCCACAACCGACCGCACAGTACGGGCAGACGGAACGGGCCACCCGGTCGGCGTCCTCCGTGCGGGGGGTCAGCCCGGCCGAACGGGCGGACTGCGCCGCCGCACCCCGGCCCAGCGGATCGGTGCCGGTGAGCTGACGGTAGACCGGCCAGCCCAGCAACACGTCCCGCAGCCCCACGCTCGTCACCTCCGCCCTTGATCCTTCCCCCTGACCTTAGGGCAGCCGGGCGTCGTCGGACAGCCGGGCCTGCAGAACTCCGGAAACAGCACACCGCCCCCGGCCCGTTGTCGGGGCCGAGGGCGGTGCGTGGGTGTCGGTGTGCAGGTCGCCTCTCGGCGAGTGGCGCGACGCGGCTCCAGCCGGACGGTATTCCGCGACGGCGAAATTAGGTGAGGCCCGGGGACACTGGATCACACCGACGCTCGGTACAACCGACCCACGGTCGTCCTTGTTCCCACTTGGCGTCGGCTCACTCCCACTGATTTTGCGGTCCGGGGTTGGGCGATCGTGCTCGGTTGTGGGTGGTCGCGGTTGAGGGCTGGGGCGACCGTGCCCGGCTTCGGGCGGTCAGGCTTGATCCCTACGCCGGGCACGGTCGCCCCAGCCTGACCTGGTCGGTCTTCGTTGATC
>NZ_JBICUM010000024.1:0-27175 GCF_043198155.1 Micromonospora sp. NPDC048871
GCGCTGCTGCCCACGCCGAGCGACCCCGATCGTGCAGGCCATCCTCGTCCTGCACCACGTCGAGACCGACCGCTACGCAGGATGAAAAAGGCTCAATGACTCTCACCGAAGCGGCACACGCGCCCTCGATGTCCGAGAGCGAGTCACCGATCAGCACGGGAGTGTGTCGTTTTCCGTGTTTGGGCCTGTGGTGTGATCGAGGTTGTTAGATGGTGTGCTTCACCTGCGCGAAGACGAGTACGAGCGACCCGCCCAAACCGGGGGATGGGGTGTGCTGCACCTGACCGGCTCAACGGTGGCCGTTGGCAAGGATTGGGGCGACGGTGGCGACACTGCCGAGAATCGCGAACTAAAGCACCGAGCAAAGGCAGCCACCCGGGATGTGCCCGTGCCGCCGCCGCTCGTGCGCCTAATTGACCACCACATCAACGAGTACCCGCCCGGATCGAACGGCAGGCTGTTCGTCACCCGACGCGGCCCCGGCGGACGGTACGTGCCCACCGCCGGTCAGCCGATCCCGAACAACACCTACGGCAAGGCATGGCGGGACGCACGAGCAAAGGTCCTCACCCCGGCTCAGCAACGCTCACCCCTGGCCCGCCGTCCGTACGACCTGCGACACGCCGCCGTGTCCCTCTGGCTCAACGCCGGAGTACCCGCTACCCAGGTCGCCGAGTGGGCGGGGCACAGTGTGCATGTGCTCATGCGGGTCTATGCGAAGTGCGTCTATGGCCAAGAGGAAGCTGCGCGACGACGGATTGAGTCTGCTCTAGGCGCACTGTCGTCGAAGTAGGCGGCCCTACTGCCGACATGCGTCCAGATGCATGGCATCCCCAACGCTGACCATCGCGACTACAACATCTGCCTCCTTGGCTTCACCTCGCGCATAGTCGCGCACAACCACGTAAAGGTCACTCGCCTCACGGGCCATGTCCGGCCCACCGAGGATCATGACCTGCATACGTAGGCCAGACATCTCGGCCAACAACTCGACAACCTCGGGCGGCAACTGCACGTCAGCCGCCTCACCTTCGAGCTGGATTTCGTCATCGTCGGGTTCTTCACGGCCTACCAGTTGAAAGAGGGCAGCCGTCTTCTTTCGCTCGAGAGAAATCCTGTTTCGGACGTTATCCGCCAAGCTGAGGAACTTGGCATACAGCACCCGCTTTTCGTCTAGAAGAGCTTTCGTCAGAGCTGATTCAGACTGAACCTTGGCCAGCTCAACCTGCGTCCGTCGCCCAGACTTGGCGGTCAAGGCCGATGCCGTAACACCGGCCAATGCCCCGACCATCGCTCCGACCACCGTCCCTGCCGGAGCCAACCACTCCCACGCCATCCGACCATGATGGCGGCACCTCGCAACATGATCGGCCGGCGACACACATGCGACACAGCCAGCGAGACCGAACGAGACCGAATGACACAGAGCGAGACTCACGAAAGAGGCCCCTGCCCAGCGTTCCTGCTGGTCAGGGGCCTCTTTGTGCTCCTGGTGGCGGGTAGAGGATTCGAACCTCTGTAGCTTTCGCGACGGATTTACAGTCCGCTCCCATTGGCCGCTCGGGCAACCCGCCAGGGCACACCTCCGCACCGTGGTGCGGCGGCGGAAGCAAGGATAGCGGTTCCTACTGGCTTCGCCGCAACCGGGTACCGTCAGGGGGTCGCGCCCCTGGTCATCCAGGGGCAAACGATCACAAACAGCCGGACAGCAGGAGTATGAGCATGGCAGCGAACCCGTCGTTCGACATCGTCAGCAAGGTTGACCGCCAGGAGGTCGACAACGCCCTTCGCCAGGCAGAGAAGGAGCTTGCGACGCGGTTCGACTTCCGGGGTACGGGTGCGGAGATCTCCTGGTCGGGCGAGGAGGCGATCAGCCTCCAGGCGGAGACCGAGGAGCGGGTACGGGCCGCGCTGGAGGTCTTCCGGGAGAAGCTGATCAAGCGGAACATCTCGCTGAAGTCGCTGGACGCGGGCGATCCTCGTTCGTCGGGCAAGATCTTCAAGATCGACGCCAAGGTGGTGCAGGGCATCGACCAGGAGAAGGCCAAGGCGATCAGCAAGAAGATCCGCGACGAGGGGCCCAAGGGCGTACAGGCGCAGATCCAGGGCGACCAGCTTCGCGTGACAGGCAAGAAGAAGGACGACCTTCAGGCCGTCATCACCCTGCTCAAGGCGGAGGACTTCGGCGTCGCCCTCCAGTTCACCAACTACCGGTAAGCATCACCCGGCCGTCCGTGGAATTGCGTCCCAGGCAGACGGCGTTGCCGACGGCTGTCGTCGGCGCTGCTGCCCATGACCACTGGCGCCGACCTGGTTCCGTCTGAACTGTCGGTGGTCATGGGCAGATCACGCCGAGGATGCGGGCGAGCTGGTTGATCGTGGTCGGGCCGTCCGGGTCGCGAGCGACTCGAGACGACCGGCAACAGGTCGGGATGTAGGGGTGGAGGAGGCCCCCATCATTCCCGCCTGCCCGAGTTCGGTCGGTGCAGGTTGCGGCCGGGCGGGCCCCGGTGGGCGCGCCGTATCGCCGGAACGGCGGGGTGCGCGGCGGTGGGAGACCGCCACTACGGCGTAACGGAGTCGATCACCGCCCGTCGGTCGACCGCCGGCCCGAGCGGGGGTCGCTCTTGGGCGACTGCGGCGCAGGGCAGCGGCGGGGTCAGCGGTTGAAGATCAGCAGGAGCACGATGGTGCCGATGGCGCTGACCACGATCGAGCCCAGGCAGCCGAGACGGTTCGAGAAGAAGGCGAACATGCCTCGGTGATACCCACCGGCGCCCCGGTCAGACCGGGGCGGGGGTTTCCACGCGTACGGAGGCGGCTTCTGCTCGGGCGATGGGGCCGGCGGGCAGGGCGGCGATGGCGGCCCCGGCGGCGACCGCCGCACCGGCGAACAGGAAGGCCCAGGGCACCCCACCGGCGTGGTCGATGATCAGGCCGGCCACCGCGCCACCGGCGGCGCTGGCCCCGACGGACATGGTGACCACCCAGGTGTACGCCTCGTTCAGCATGCCGGCCGGGGAGATTCGCCCGACCAGGGTGTTCTCCAGGGTCAGGGCCGGTGCGATGGTGGCCCCGCCGACGATCAGGGCGACGCCGAGCGCCAGGGGGGTGGGCATCACGGCGAAGACGACGAAGCTGCCCGCCACCGCCGTCAGTAGCCAGGCGAACTGTCGGGTCATGTTGGGGGCCGGGCGGCGGATTCCGAACCAGAAGCCGCCTACCGCGCTGCCGATGCCCCAGACGGCCAGGAGTATCCCGGCCAGGCTGTCCGGGTCGTCGGCGGTGTAGCGGGTGGCGAAGGCGGGCACGGTGACCCCGGCCGCACCGAAGGCGATGCCTAGGCTGGCCACGCAGAGCAGCAGGGCCGGGAATCCGCCGAGCCGCAGCGGGCCCAGTCCTCGGGTGCGGTGGTCCCGGGAGTGCGGCTGCCAGCCGCGCATGGTCTGGCCGAGCGCCACGGCCACGGTGCCGAAGAGGGTCACCACGGCTGAGCCGATCAGGGCGGCCCCGGCGTCGGCGAACATGACGAAGCCGGCGACCAGCAGGGGGCCGAGCACGAAGACGACCTCGAACAGGGTGGTCTCCGCGGCCAGGGCGGTGTTGCGCAGGTGGTACCGGCCGGAGGCGACGCTGGTCAGGTCGTTCCAGGCGCCTCGGATGGCGGCGGTCAGCGGGGGGTAGGTGGCGCCGGCCACGGCGGCGGCGACCAGGACCAGGGCGAAGGGGGTCTGCTCGGAGCGGGCCGACCAGAGCAGGCCGATCAGGGCCAGGGGGTGGGCGATCGCGGTGCCGATCAGTACCGGGGTGGGGCCGATGCGGTCGGCGACGCGCCCGGCCACCGGGCTCAGGGCGGCGCCGGCCAGGGCGTAGGCGCCACCGGCCAGGGCGGCCAGCGAGTAGCGGCCGGTGACCTCCTCGATGACCAGCAGCAGGGCCAGCGGGGTCATGCCGATCCCGAGTCGCCCGATGATGCCGGTGATCAACAGGGTCGGCGCCCCGGGAAGGTGCCAAACGCCCAGGTAACGGCGCAGACCAGCCACCGAGGACCTCCACAAGTGTAATGAGTGAGAGCGGTTTGAACCCTAACGCTGCCCGGCTGGCCCGCAACCCAATAGGGTGCCGCCCGCGCCGGATGGACCCGGCACGGGCGGCGAGAGGTTGGCGCAGTTCAGCGCTGGTAGCGGACCGGGCCCATGTTGCGGGCCATCTCCTCCAGCCGGGCGACCCGCTGTTCCATCGGCGGGTGGGTGGCGAACATCGCCGCGACTCCACCGCCCTTGAAGGGGTTGGCGATCATCAGGTGGGCGGTGCTGGTGAGCTGCCCCTCGGCCGGCAGGGGCCGACGCTGGGCCCCCATGTGGATCTTCCGCAGCGCGCTGGCCAGGGCCAAGGGGTCACGGGTGAGTTCGGCCCCGGAGGCGTCCGCCTGGAACTCCCGGCTGCGGCTGATCGCCAACTGGATGATGCTCGCCGCGATCGGGCCCAGGATGATGGTGAGCAGCAGCACGATCGGGTTCGGGCTGTCCTCGTCGTTGCCGCCGAGCGGGATGAACAGGGCCAGGTTGGCCACCATGGTGATGATGCCGGCCAGGCCGGCGGCCACGCTGGAGATAAGGATGTCCCGGTTGTAGACGTGTGACAGCTCGTGGCCGATGACGCCCCGCAACTCCCGGTAGTCGAGCAGTTGGACGATTCCCTGGGTCACGCAGACCGCCGCGTTCTGCGGGTTACGGCCGGTGGCGAACGCGTTGGGCTGGGCGGTCGGGCTGATGTAGAGCCGGGGCATCGGCTGCCGCGCCTCGGCCGCCAACTCCCGCACCATGTGGTACAGCTCGGGGAACTGTGCCTCGCTGACCGGTTGCGCCCGCATCGAGCGCAGCGCCAGCTTGTCGGAGTAGAAGTAGGTGACACCGTTCATCACCAGCGAGATGACGACGGCGATGACCAGGCCGCCACTGCCGCCGAACCAGTAGCCCACCGCCAGGATCAGCGAGGTGAGCAGGCCGAGCAGCGCGGCGGTCTTCAGACGGTTGTGGTGCACGATCACTCCTTCGGTGCACGGATGCCTGGATCCGTTGACCGGTACAACAACCCGGTACCCGTCAACCATCCGTCTCATGACTGAGAGTTACCTGAATGACAGTCATGTTCGGGAATGAAACGGCAGGTCGGAGCGGATTCAGCTCCCGGTGAGATCAAGCACCAGTTGCGGTGCGAAGCCGACCAGCACGGCCAGGGCGGTCGCCACGGCCAGGGCGGCGGCCACCAGCCGGGCCGGCCGCACCGCCACCGCGGGGGTGCCGTGGGCCTTGTCGTTCGGGGCGCTGTCGGCCGGGGCGTACAGCAGGGCGGCGAAGCGCAGGTAGTAGGCCAGGCCGACTACCGCGTTCAGGGCCACCAGCAGGGCCAGCCAGGCCGCCTCCCCGCCGAGCAGCGACCGCACCACGGTCACCTTGGCGAACAACCCGGCCAGCCCGGGGGGCAGACCGGCCAGCCCGATCAGGGCGAAGGCCAGGCCCGTACCAACCCAGGGATGCCGCCGGGCCGCCCCGCGCAGGTCGTCCAACTGCCCGCCGTCCGCCCCGGCCGGGCGCAGGGCCACCACCCCGGCGAAGGCGGCCAACTCCAACAGCACGAAGAAGACGGCGTACGCCAGGGCGGCGGCGTACGCGGCGGAGCGGGCCTCGACATCGGCCAGGGCCAGGGCACCGAGGGGGGCCAGGATGTAGCCCGCCTGGGCCACCGAGGACCAGGCCAACAGCCGCACGGTACGCCGCTGACGCAGGGCCACCAGGTTGCCCACGGTCATGGTCAGCGCGGCGACCAGGGCCAGCACCGGCCCGGCGACACTGGGCGGCAGGGCGTGCTGCACCACGGCCAGCAGGGCTACCACCCCACCGAGCTTCGAGGCGGTCGACAGGTACGCGGCCACCGGCAGCGGGGCCCCGTCGTAGGTGGCCGGGGCCCAGGCGTGGAACGGCACCGCGGCCACCTTGAAGGCCAACCCGGCCAGCACCAGGGCCACCGCTACCGTGGTCAACGGCAGGTCCAGCAACTCCGAGCGGTCGGCCAGGATCACCCCCAGCCGTTCCAGGTGCAGGCTGCCGGTAGCCGCGTAGAGCAGCGCCGCGCCGAGCAGGGTCAGGGTGGTGGCCACCACGCTGACCACGAAGAAGGTCACCGCCGCCTCGGCACTGGCCAGGCTCCCCCGGCGCAGCCCGACCAGGACGTACAGCGGCAGGGTCAGGGCCTCCAGGGCCACGATCAGGGTGATCAGGTCCCCGGCCGCGCCGAGCACCACGCCACCGGTCATCGAGCAGGCCAGCAGGAAGCAGAACTCCCCCACCGGGGTCACCCCGTCGCGCAGCAGCGGCCTGGACAGCGCCAACACCCCGAGCACCAGCAGCGCCACCAGCCCGGCCACCAGGGCGGCCCGCCCACCGAAGACGTACGAGCAGTCGGCCCCGACGCAGAAGGTACGGCGTTCGCCTCCGGCCCCCACCGCGACGGCCGCGACGAGGGTGGCGAGTGCACCGGTGGCCGTGGCCACGATCGTCGCCGCCCGGCGGGCCAGCACCAGGTCGACCAGGAGCGCCAGCACGGCCGTCCCGGCGGCCAGGTACGCCGGCAGCAGCGCCACACTGTCGACGCTCTGCACCCTGCTCACGGCTGCCTCCCGTCGGCCCGGTCCCGGGTCGTCGTCATCGCAGGACCTCCACCAGGGCGGTCACCGGCGCCTCGGCGACACCCAGCACCAGGGTCGGTGCCAACCCGACGGCCAGGGCCAGCAGCACCAGCGGCGTCCAGGCGACCAGTTCGGCCCCGGCCAGCCCCGGTTTCAGCCCGGCCACCGCAGGGGTCGCGGGACCGTGGGTGACCTGCCGCAACAACCGCAGCAGGTACGCCGCCGTCAGTGCACCACCGAAGGCGGCCAGCACCGCCAGGGTGATCCACAGCGGGCCGCCCACCTCGACGGCGGCGACCACAGCGAACGCCTCCCCCCAGAACCCGGCCAGGCCGGGCAGCCCCAGCGAGGCGACCGCCGCGAAGGCCAGCAGCCCGGACAGCCGGGGGGCGGTCTCCCGCAACCCGGACAGGTCGCGCAGCGCCCCGGTGTGGGTCCGGTCCTTGATCGCCCCGGCCAGGAAGAACAGCAGGCCGGTGATGATGCCGTGGGCGACATTGCCGATCAGCGCCGCCTGGATGCCGGTGGCGGTCAGGGTGGCGATGCCGAGCAGCACGAACCCCATGTGCCCCACGCTGGAGTACGCGATGAGCCGCTTCAGCTCGGTCTGCGCCAGACACACCAGCGACCCGATCAGGATGGCCGCTACGGCCAGGACCCCCAGCACCGGTGCCGCCCAGCGGGCCCCTTCCGGGGCCACCCCGACGGCCATCCGGATCAGGCCGTAGGTGCCCATCTTGAGCAGCACCCCGGCGAGCAGCACACTGCCGACCGTGGGGGCCTGGGTGTGGGCGTCCGGCAGCCAGGAGTGCAGCGGCCAGAGCGGGCTCTTCACCGCGAAGGCCACCGCCAGCAGGGTGAAGGCGGCCAACTGGGTGCCCCGGGACAGCCCGGTGCCCCCGGTCAGCGTGACCATGTCGGCGGTACCGGCGGCGGCCACCACCACATAGACCCCGACCAGCAGCAGCACCGAGCCGAACAGGGTGTAGAGGGCGAACTTGCGGGCCGCCCGACGCCGCGCCGCCACCGCCGCCGGGTCGGTGCCGTCGCCACCCCAGCCGACGATGATCGCGTACATCGGCAGCAGGACGACCTCGAAGAAGAGGAAGAACAGCACCAGGTCCAGGGCCAGGAAGGTGCCCAGGATGCCGACCTCCACCACCAGCAGCAGGGCCACCAGGGCCCGTCCGCTGCCGCCGGGCGGCACCCGCCAGCAGGTGTACCCGCAGCAGAGCAGGGTGAGCAGGGCGGTCAGCACCACCAGGGGCCAGGAGATGCCGTCCACCCCCAGGTGGAACCGCAGGTCCAGGCCGGGCACCCAGGGCAGGTCCAAGGCGTGCCAGGGGCGTACCGCCGGTGGGGTCGCCGAGTAGGCGGTCCAGGTGCCGGACCGGTCGACGGCCAGAGCCAGGGCCGCCACCAGGGTCAGGGCGGCGGCCACCGTACCGGCCACCCGGGCGGGCAGGTCCCGGGGGATCACCGCCACCGCCAGGGCCCCGAGCACCGGCACCGCCAGGACCGCTACCAGCAGGAACTCACCTAGGCTCATCAGCAGGCTCCGATCCGCGAGGCCCGGCCCGTGCCCGCTCCGCGGCTCATCACATCGCTCCGATCAGGGTGACAGCCAGGGCGATCAGCAGCGCACCCCCGAGCACCGCGGCGACCGCGCGGGGCAGGGCCGACCGGTGCAGGGTGGCCAGGCCACCGCCCAGGGCAGCCGCACCCCGACCGGTGCCGGTGACCGCCCCGTCGACGACCCGCTCGTCGGCCACCCGTGCGGCCCGGCCGAGGGCGGCCGTGGGGCGTACCACCAGGGTGTGCTGGGCCTCGTCCAGGCGGAAGGCGCGGGCGAAGACCGGCCGCAGCGGGCCCAGCGCCGCCGCCGGGTCGGCGGCGGTGTCCCGACGCCAACCGGCCCAGGCCAGCCCGGCCCCGAGCAGCAGCAACGCCAGGGGCAGCAGGACGGTCGGGGTGAGGTGGATCAGACCCTCCGGGGGCAGCAGATCCGACACCCCCTCGGCGTCGACCGGGGTGGTGCGTTGCAGTTGGGTGGCGAACCAGCCGGGGAAGCCGGCCAGGCCGAGCAGGGCCGCCGGCACGGTCAACGCCAGCACCGGCCAACGCAGCAGGGCAGGCGGATCGTGCGGGTGGGCCGAGGGGGTGCGGAGGGCGCCGAAGAAGGTACGCAGCAGCAGCCGGGTGGCGTACCAGGCGGTGACGGCCACCCCGACCAGCCCGGCCAGCCAGACCAGCCAACCCACCCAGGCCGGGGCCGAACCCTCGCCGTGCAGGGCGGCCTCCTCGGCGGCGGCCAGCACCCCCTCCTTGCTCCAGAACCCGGAGAGCGGGGGCACCCCGGCCAGCGCGCCCAGCCCGATCAGGGTGCACCAGAAGGTGACCGGCATGGTGTGCCGCAGCCCGCCCATCCGGGACATCGCCGCGGTGCCCAGGGCATGGATGACCACCCCGGCGGCGAGGAACAGCAGGGCCTTGAAGGCGGCGTGGGTGAGCAGGTGGAACAGGGCGGCGGGCGGGGAGCCGACGGCCAGCGCCCCGGTCATGTAGCCGAGTTGGGAGACCGTCGACCACGCGAGTACCCGTTTGAGGTCGTCCTGGGCGGTGGCGGCCAGGGCCCCGAGCAGCAGGGTCACCGAGGCCATCACCCCGAGCACGGCCAGCACCGTGGGGGTGGCCTGGAACAGCGGCCACAGCCGGGTCAGGGCGTACACCCCGGCGGCCACCATGGTGGCGGCGTGGATCAGGGCGGAGATCGGGGTGGGGCCGGCCATCGCGTCCGGCAGCCAGGTGTGCAGCGGGAACTGGGCGCTCTTGCCGGCCACCCCGGCCAGTAGCAGCAGACCGGCGGCGGTCAGGGTGGTGGTGCCGTGGTCGTGGGCCAGCACCTCGGCGATCCGGAAGCTGCCCGCCGAGACGCCGAGCAGGGCGATGCCGAGCAGGAACCCCACGTCGCCGACCCGGGTCACCAGGAAGGCCTTCTGGGCGGCGGCCGGGGCCTGCGGCAGCCGCCGGTCATGGGCGATCAGCAGGTAGGAGCAGATGCCCATCACCTCCCAGCCGACCAGCAGCATGATCAGGTCCCCGGAGACCACCACCAGCAGCATGGCGGCGGTGAAGAGGCTGATCTGTGCCGCGTACGGCGGGTAGCGGTGGTCGACGTCCGTGTCGTCGTGCGGACCCCGGGCCAGGTAGCCGACCGAGTAGACCTGCACGGCCAGGGCCACGGCCGCCACCGCCACGGCTACCAGGGCGGCGGCGCCGTCCAGGCGTACCCCCAGGGTGACCGTGAGGTCGCCGAAGCGGATCCAGGTGGTCGAGGACTCCGCCGGGGCCTCCAGGGTCACCAGCAGGGCCACCGCCAGCACCAGGGCTCCGGCCGCACCGGCCACCCCCAGGGCCACGGCCGCACGTCGGGCGGTACCCCGGCCGTCGGAGGCACCCGGCCCCGCCGGTGGCAGCAGCAGACCGCCGAGACCGGCGACCAGGGGTACGACCGGCAGCAGGACACCCAGCAGGGTCGTGGTGCTCACCGCTGACCCTCCCGCTCCAGCGGCACCTCGTCGACGGCGACACTGGCCCGCATCCGATAGAGCTGGAGCACGATCGCCAGCCCCACCCCGATCTCGGCCGCCGCCAACACGATCACGAAGAGGGCGAAGACCTGGCCACTGTGCGGCAGCAGGGCCCGGGTGGTGGTGTCCGCGGTGATCAGGATCAGGTTCACCGCGTTGAGCATCAGCTCGACCCCCATCAGCACCAGCACCGCGTTGCGTCGCCGCAGTACGCCGTACACCCCCAGGCCGAACAGCAGTGCGGCCGTGACGTACGGGATGACCGGTCTCACCGGGCTCCTCCCGCGCCATCCGAGCCGGTCCGCTCGGCCGGCTGGTCCTGGCCCTCCGCGGTGCGGCCGATGTCCGGGCGGGACAGCACGATCGCGCCGACCAGCGCGGACAGCAGCAGGATCGACAGCACCTCGAAGGGCAGCACCCAACTGGCGAAGACCTGCTCACCGATGCGCTCGGCGGTGCCCGCCTCGGGCAACTCCACCTTGGTCCAGCGGTACGCGTCGATCAGCAGGGCGGCCAGCCCCAGCCCGACCCCGCCGCCGATCAGGGCGGCCGGCCAGCCCGGACGGTCCAGATCGTCCGAGGCGCCGATCGGGGCGCGGGTCAGCATCACCGCGAACAGCAGCAGCACCACGACCGCGCCCACGTAGATCAGCACCTGCACCCAGGCCACCAGCTCGGCGGTGAGCACCAGATACATCCCGGCCACCGCCCCCAGACAGGTGACCAGGTAGAGCCCGGCGCGGACCAGGTGCCGGGTCGACACCACCAACACCCCGGACCCGACGGCCACCGCCCCCAGGGCGAGCAGCAGCGCGTCCGCCCCGGTCACTCGGAAGCACCTTCCCCGGGTGCCGGCTCGGGGCGTACCGGCGGGGCGGTCGGACGGGCGGCGGACGCGGCGGGGATCGCGGCCTTGCGCGCGGCGGCGGTCTCCTCCTTGGCGGGCTCACCGTTGGGGTCGTGCGCCGGTGGCGGCGGTACGGTCGCCATCCACTCGCCCAGGTGATCCTTGTCGTGCAGCAGATCCTTGATGTCGTACTCGGCGTACTCGAACTCCGGCGACCAGTAGAGGGCGTCGAAGGGGCAGACCTCGATGCAGATGCCGCAGTACATGCAGAGCGAGAAGTCGATGTCGAACCGGTCGAGCACGTTGCGCTGGCGGGGGCGGGCGGCGCCGGGCACCACCACCTCCTCCTTGTGCGAGTCGATGTAGATGCACCAGTCCGGACACTCCCGGGAGCAGAGCATGCAGACCGTGCAGTTCTCCTCCAGCAGGGCGATCACCCCACGTGAGCGGGGCGGCAGCTCGGGAGCCACGTCCGGATACTGCTGGGTGGTGGACCGCTTCGTCATCGTCTTGAGCGTGACCGCCAGCCCCTTGACCAGCCCGCTGCCCGGCACCCCCGCCGACTCGCCTCGCTCGCCGAGCCGATCGTCCGCTCGCTCACGCTCGCTCATGTCGAACATCCTGCCCTGTGGGCACGGCGCGCGCGACCACCACCCGGGCTCTGCCGTTAGTACCGTGACCACGGGGAGAGAGCGACACATCGGAAAGGACCCGTCAGATGACCGCCGCGCTGCACGACGGCCGACCACCGTCGGGCGAGTGGACGACGGACGACCTCGACGCCCTGCCCGACGACGGCCGCCGCCGCGAACTGCTCGATGGAGTGCTGCTCGTGTCCCCCTCCCCCGCCGCCCACCAGACCATCGCCATGCGCCTCGGCGTCGCGCTCGAAGCGGAGTGCCCGGACGAGTACGAGGTCACCCAGGGGGTCGAGGTGCGGATCAACCGCACCCGTTCCTTCATCCCGGACGTCCTGGTCATCACCGCACCGGCGGCCCAACGCCGACCCGCCCGGTACGAGCCGCACGAGGTGGTGCTAGCCGTCGAGATCGTCTCGCCGAGCACCCGCTCGATCGACCGGGTGCTCAAGCCGGCCCTCTACGCCCAGGCCGGCATCCCCTACTACTGGCGGATCGAGACCGATCCGGCCGGTCTCGTGGTGCACACCCACCGGATCGATCCGGTGCACGAGGTCTACACCGAGACCGGACGGTGGACCAAGTTCGTCGACACCGGTGAGCCCTTCCCGGTGAACCTGTCCGTGGCCCACCTGACGCCCAGGTACCTCTGACGGGCCCGGGTAGTCGCCCGATCTTCGTCGCCTCCGTCGATCTTCCGCTCCTTCTGCCCGGCCAGTGGGCTAAGTGTCGGCCATGATGGGAGCGGCATGGCAGGCGGCACAGGCAAGGAGCAGGGCGATGATGGTGGAAAACGACCCGGGCCAGAGACAGACCGGCGGAAAGTACGTGGAGCCGGGAGGTGAGTTCAACCGGGACCAGAACTACATCACCACCCGGATCACCGCCGACGGGTGGGACGGCTATCCGGTGGAGCCCGGACGGTACCGGCTGGTGGTCAGCCGGGCCTGTCCCTGGGCGAACCGGCTGATCATCGTACGGCGGCTGTTGGGGTTGGAATCGGTGCTGTCGATGGGCATCACCGGGCCCACCCACGACGCGCGGAGCTGGACCTTCGACCTGGACCAGGGCGGGCGGGACCCGGTGCTCGGCATCGAGCGCATCCAGGAGGCCTACTTCGCCCGCTACCCCGACTATCCGCGCGGGATCACCGTGCCGGCCATCGTGGATGTGCCGACCGGGCAGGTGGTGACCAACGACTACGCCCAGATGAGCCTGGACCTGTCCACCGAGTGGACCGCGCACCATCGGCCCGGTGCCCCCGATCTGTATCCCGAGCACCTGCGGGCCGAGATCGACGAGGTCAACGCGGTGGTCTTCCGCGATGTCAACAACGGGGTGTACCGGTGCGGCTTCGCCGGCAGCCAGGAGGCGTACGACAAGGCGTACCACCGGCTCTTCGACCGGCTGGACTGGCTCAGCGAGCGGCTGGCCGGGCAGCGTTACCTGGTCGGTGACACCATCACCGAGGCCGACATCCGGCTGTTCACCACCCTGGTCCGCTTCGATCCGGTGTACCACGGGCACTTCAAGTGCAACCGGCAGAAGCTGACCGAGATGCCGGTGCTGTGGGCGTACGCCCGGGATCTGTTCACCACCCCCGGCTTCGGCGACACGGTCGACTTCGACCACATCAAGCGGCACTACTACGAGGTGCACCGGGACATCAACCCGACCGGGGTCGTGCCCCTGGGCCCCGACCTGTCGAACTGGCTGACCCCACACGGCCGGGAAGCCCTCGGCGGCCGCCCCTTCGGCGACGGCACTCCCCCACCAGCCCCCACCGACCCGGTAGACCCCACCCACACCCCCCTCCCGTAAACCCCGACCCACGCCCTCCGCTCACCCCCACACCCCGCCCTCAGCCCCGCGATCTTGCACATTGTGTCGCCGCGAATGGGGCAAAAGCCACAGAAGAGCGACCAAAAGTGCAAGATCGCGGGGGCGAGAGCGGGCGGGGGTGGGGGTGGGGGTGGGGGGTGGGGGGTGGGGGGTGGGGGGTGGGGGGTGGGGGTGCGCGGGGGGTTAGAGGGTTAGGCGGATGGTGGCGGTCAGGACCAGTTGGGCCAGGGCGGTGGGGACGAGGATCAGCCAGCAGAGGCGTTGGAGTTGGTCCTCGCGCAGGCGGGGGAAGGAGACCCGCATCCAGATGATCACGAAGCTGACGGCGGCGACCTTGAGCAGGGTCCAGAGCCAGCCGAGTTGGGCGTCGGCGAAGGGGCCCTGCCAGCCGCCGAGGAACAGCACCGTGGTCAGCGCGGCGATCACCACTATGCCGACGTACTCGGCGAGCAGCAGGAAGGCGAAACGCAGGCCGGTGTACTCGGTCAGGTAGCCGAAGACCAGTTCCGAGTCGGCCACCGGCATGTCGAACGGCGGTCGGCGGATCTCGGCCAGCCCGGCCAGGAAGAAGACCACCATGGCGGGGGCCTGCCAGATCAGCCACCAGGGCTGCCACGCCTCGACGATGCCGGACAGGCTGAGGGTGCCGGCGGCCATCGCCACCGAGGCGGCGGCCAGCACCAGCGGCAGTTCGTAGCCGAGCAGTTGGGCGGCCCCGCGTACCCCGCCGAGCAGGCTGTACTTGTTGGCGGAGGCCCAGGCCGACATCAACACCGCCAGCACACCCACCCCGACCACCGCGAGCACGAAGAACAGACCGATGTCCAGGGGCTGCCCCACCAGGTCGTTCGGGCCCAGGGGGATGACCAGCAGAGCCAGCAGGTACGGCACCAGGGCCACCGCCGGAGCCAGCCGGAACACCGGCCGGTCGGCCGCGCGGGGGGTGATGTCCTCCTTCTGTACGAACTTGACCCCGTCGGCGACGAGCTGTGCCCAGCCGTGGAACCCACCGGCGTACATCGGCCCCAGCCGCCCCTGCATGTGGGCCATCACCTTGTGTTCGGCCTGCCCCACCAGCAGTGGCAGCACGAGGAAGGCGACCACCACGCCGCCGATCCGGATCACCAGCTCCAGCCACAGTGGCATCAGGTCGTACCTTCCTCCTCAGGCTGCCCGCCCTCGGCCGGGGGCGCCGGGTCGCCGGGCGGGGCCGCGGCGGCGGGTGCCACCGGGGCCGGGCGTTCCCGGGGCGGTCGGGCCGATCGTTCGCGGGCCGGCCGGGCCGGGGTGCCGCCGCGCGGCCCTTCCCCGACGCCACCGGCACCGGCCGGGGTCGGGGTGGTCCCCCACTCGCCGGGTGCCGGTACCCCGGGTGGCCGGATCGGTCGTCGGCCACCTCCGGCCTCGGACTCGCCCGGTTCCTTCGCCCCGGGCCAGGGCTTGGCCACCCGGGAGGCGAGCACGAACTCCTTGCGCAGCGGATGCCCCTCGAACTCCGGGGGCAGCAGCAGCGGCAGCAGGCCGTCGTGCCCGGCGAAGTCGATGCCGAACATCTCGTGGGTCTCCCGCTCGTGCCAGGCGGCACCCGGATAGACCGACACCACCGAGTCGATCGTCGGGGTCGTCCGGGGCACCCGCGCCCGCAGCAGCAGACCGTGCCGGTGGGTGGTCGACCAGAGGTGGGCCACCACGTCGAAACCCTCGGCCAGCTCGTCCACCGCGGAGAGCCAGTCGAAGAAGTCGCAGGCCAGCTCGGTGTCGTCCCGCGCGGCCAGCAGCGCCGCCCGCCAGGCCGAGGGGGGTACGTCGACCGTGGCCCGGGCGTGTGCCTGACCTCCGGAAACCGTAGCGGTGGCCTCGACGGGTGCGAGCAGCGTGACAAGGCGCCGGCCGGCCTCTTCCGGTGTCATGGCACTGATCCTATGGCCGTACCCGGCCCGACGCGCCGCCCCGGTGTGATGCCGACACCACGCGGCCGGGTGGAGATACCCGCTTTGCCGGCGGGGGTCGACCCGCGCGCAGCAGGATGGGGCCGTGCGCGCTGTCACCGTGATTCCCGGGGTGCCCGGCTCCCTGCGGCTGCTTGAGGACTACCCGGAGCCGACCACCGAAGAGGGGTCGATCCTGGTGGAGGCCCTGGCGGTGGGGATCTGCGGCACGGACATGGAGATCATCGAGGGCAAGTACGGTGAGGCCCCGCCCGGTCATGATCATTTGGTGCTCGGGCACGAGTCGCTGGGCCGGGTGATCGAGGACTCGACCGGCACCCTGCAACCCGGCGATCTGGTGGCCGGGATCGTCCGGCATCCCGATCCGGTGCCCTGCCCGAACTGCGCGGTCGACGAGTGGGACATGTGCCGCAACGGGTTGTTCACCGAGCACGGCATCAAGGCCCTGCCCGGCTTCGCCCGGCAACGCTGGCGGCTCCAGCCCCGCTTCGCCGTCGGACTGGACCCGGCCCTGGGCGAGGTGGGGGTGCTGCTGGAACCGACGAGTGTGGTGGTCAAGGCGTGGGACCACATCTTCCGCATGGGTCAGCGGGCGCAGTGGCAGCCGCGTACCGCGTTGATCACCGGTGCCGGTCCGATCGGCCTGCTGGCCGCCCTGCTGGCCAGCCAGCGTGGTCTGGACGTCCATGTGCTCGACCTGGTCACCGAGGGTCCCAAGCCGGCGCTGGCCAGTGCCCTGGGGGCCACCTACCATGCCGGCTCGATCGACCAGCTGGACTTCACACCGGATGTCATCGTCGAGTGCACCGGCGCACCGGCGGTCGTCCTCGAAGCGATGTACAAGGTCGCCCCCGCCGGGATCGTCTGCCTGGCCGGGGTCTCCAGCGGGGGCCGGACGGTAGACCTCGACGCCGGCTCCCTCAACCGCACTCTGGTCCTGGAGAACAACGTGGTGTTCGGCTCCGTCAACGCCAACCGGCGGCACTGGAACGCCGCCGCCGAGGCGCTGTCCCAGGCCGACCAGTCCTGGCTGGCCTCGTTGATCACCCGCCGGGTGCCGCTGTCGGAGTACGCCTCGGCGTACTCCCCCGGCCCGCAGGACATCAAGGTGATCCTCGACTTCACCTCCTGACCGGCCGGGGGAGGCTACGCCTCAGAGACCCGGCAACCTGCCGTTGCGGAACAGGTCGACGAAGAGCTGGTGATCCTGGCGGGCCCGGATGCCGTACGCGTGGGCGAAGTCGACCAGGTGCGCGACGAAGCCCGCGGGGTCGGCGGCCACCACGGCGACGATCGCCTCCTCGGTGGAGTAGTCGACCAGGTCGTGGCTGGACTCGTCGTCGGCCACCGAGTGCATCCGGGCGACCGCCCGACCCAGGTCGGCCAACACCCCGGCCAGTTCCTCGGGTTCGTTGACGTCGGCCCAGTCCAGGTCGGCGGCGTACGGGGAGACCTCGGCGACCAGTTGGCCCACCCCGTCCAGCTCGGTGTAGCCCACCCAGGGATCGGCGTGCGCCTGAAGGGCCCGCTGCGACTCGGCTGTGCGGTGGCCCTGGTGCCGGAAGTAGCCACGGACCCCTTCGTCGTCGACATGTCGGGCCACCGCCGGCACCTGAGCCTGCTTCATGTAGATCACGACGTCGTTCTCCAACGCCTGGGTGTGCCCCTCCAGCAGCAGGTTGTACGACGGCAGACCGGCCGAGCCGATGCCCACCCCCTTACGCAGCACCACGTCCTTGATCTGGGTGGCCAGCGGGCGGGCCTGCGCGGTGGCCGCCGGCAGGGTGTCCAGGTAGGCCTCGAAGGCGGCACAGACCCTGGCCCGCACCTCCCCGTCGATCTCGTACACCCCGTCGCGCAGGGAGAACCGCCGCTCGTACGCGTCGATGGTGGTCTGCTCCCGCAGCAGATCGACCCGGGTGTTGAGCCGGGCCTGCTGGAGTACCCGGCGCAGCACCCCGTCGGCGTTGTCCAGGGTGATCGACCCGATGGCGTCGTCACCGCCCTCGGCGATGGCCCGCAGCTCGGTCAGATAGCTCTCCGCGAAGCCGGTCACCAGCTCGCTGATCACCCGGTCGGAGAGCGCCTTGGTGTAGCCGATCAGGGCCACGCTGGCGACGAAGCGCCGCAGGTCCCAGGTGAAGGGCCCGACGTAGGCCTCGTCGAAGTCGTTGACGTTGAACACCAGTTGGCCGGAGCCGTTCATGTACGTGCCGAAGTTCTCCGCGTGCAGGTCCCCGTGGATCCACACCCGACTGGTCTGGGCGTCGAGGTAGCGGTCGTCGGCGAAGTCGCCGCGCTGGTCGGCGTAGAAGAGACTGGCACTGCCCCGGTAGAAGGCGAACGGGGAGGCGGCCATCTTGCGGAACTTGCGTCGGAAGGCTGCCGGGTCGAGCGCCATCAACGCGCCGAACTCCTGGGCCAGCACCTCGACGATGAAGGCGGAACGTTTCTCCGCGGCATCGGTCATGATCCGTACGCTAATCCCCGGCCGCCACCGCACCGTCCAACGACGCTGCGGCGGCCCGGTACGCCGGAGGTCAGATGCCCGGCGGGCGTACCGGCGGGGCGATGAGCGAGGCGGTGGAGCGGGGCGCCGTGCCCTCGGCGGAGGGCGCGTCGGTGGGCGAGGCCAGCGGGTCCGGGCGGGACACCCCGCCGGGGCCGGACTGCTCCGCGGCGATCTTCTCCTGAAGGCGCAGGATGCCGTGCAGCAGGGCCTCCGGTCGAGGCGGGCAACCCGGCACGTAGACGTCGACCGGGATGATCTGGTCGACCCCCTTGGTCACCGAGTAGGAGTCCCAGTAGGGGCCGCCGCAGTTGGAGCAGGCGCCGAAGGAGATGACGTACTTCGGTTCGGGCATCTGGTCGTACAGCCGCTTGATGGCCGGGGCCATCTTGTCGGTGACCGTGCCGGAGACCACCATCAAATCGGCCTGGCGGGGACCGTGCGCGAACGGGATGACGCCCAACCGCATGAAGTCGTGCCGGGACATGCTGGTGGCGATGAACTCGATGGCGCAGCAGGCCAACCCGAAGTTGAAGACCCAGAGCGAGTACCGCCGACCCCAGTTCAGCACGAACCGGATCGGCTCCCCGAGCACCGCCGGCAGCTGCACGATCGCCCCCTTCCCGTTCCTCGACAGTCAACCACAGCCCTTCCGGTAAGGAAGGGCCCCCTGTTAACGCCTGGCGTTGTACAGGGGACCCCTCCTAACAGCGGGGGGTCAGTACGACGGGCGTTGCAGCAGACTGACGAACTCGACGAGCAGCCGCTCACGCAACGCCGGTGGCGCGGCGTCCAGCAAAGTGTTCACCGGCGCCATCCGCTCCGGCAGCCCCGCGCCTGCCCCTGGCCCGCCCGCGCCGGGACCGCCCGCGCCGGGACCGCCTGTGCCGGGACCGCCTGTGCCGGGACCGCCTGTGCCGAGGCCCAGGCCGGCGGCCAGGTTCGCCACCAGGTCGGCGGTGAGGGTCTCCGGGGAGAGGGCGCCGGCCAGGGCCAGCAGTTCCGGGGGCAGAGGGACCGGCCCGGCGGCAGCGGCCGCCGCTACCGCCTCGGCCAGGTCGGCGGCGAACTCGGCCGCCCGGGGGGCCACCGCAGCGGTCACCGTCAGGTGCACACTGCGCGGCAGTCCGGCGTACCGGAGCTGGGGTTGGGTGTGCCAGCCCCGGGCCGCCAGCTCGTCCACCAGGACGAACAGGTCCGGCCCGGAGTCCGTGGCGGTGAAGCAGACCACTGTCGACTCCGGCTCGGCGACCAGCCGCAACCCGTCGACTCCGCGTACGGCCTCGGCCAGCACCCGCACGGCCTGGCGGGTCCGCCGGGTCAACTCCAGGTAGCCCTCGTCACCCAGGTGCCGCAGGGTCGCGTACGCGGCCGCGATCGGTCCGCCCGAGCGGGTGGAGGAGATCACCGGGTTGATCATCGTGTATCCGGGCCAGTCGGCGTACGCGAAGTACTGCGGTGCCCGCAGGGCCGGATCGCGGTGCAGCAGCACCGAGACCCCCTTCGGGGCGTACGCGTACTTGTGCAGGTCCACCGAGATCGAGGTGACCCCGGGTACGGCGAAGTCGAAGTCGGGCACCGGCTCGCCGAGACGACGCAGGTAGGGCAGGGTCCAGCCGCCGAAGCAGGCGTCGACGTGGCACCGTACCCCCGCTACGGCGGCCGCCTCGGCGATCTGGGCTACCGGGTCGATGACCCCGTGGGCGTACGAGGGGGCGGAGCAGACCACCAGGACCGTGTCGGGGCGGATCGCGGCGGCGATGTCGGCGACCGCCGGTCGCAGGGTGTCCGGGTCGATCGGCACCGTATCGACCTGGACCCGCAGGTAGTGCGCCGCCTTGGCGAAGGCCGCGTGCGCGCTGGTCGGCACCACGATGCGCGGTGCGGTGATCTCCGGCCGGGCGTCCCGGGCCGCCTTCACGGCCAGGATCAGCGACTCCGTGCCGCCGCCGGTGATGCTGCCGACCACCTCCGGGGCACTGGTGCCGGGCCCACCGTTCAGTAGCCGGGCCGCCGCTCCGACCAGCGCGTTCTCCATCGCCAGCAGGGACGGGAAGGCGGTCGGGTCCAGTCCGTTGACATGGGCGCTCTCCGCGTACGCGGCGGCAGCCAACTCGTCCAACCCGGGCACCCCCGGGTCGTACACATAGGCGAACAACCGCCCCCCGTGCGTGGGCCGATCCAACCCCCGCAGCTCCCGGATCTCCCCCAACACCCGCTCCGCGGCCACCCCACGCACGGGCAGCGCCCCCGCTTCTTCGTCGATCATGGAGTTTTGGTCTCCTCTTCGTGCTGGTTCGCACCTTTAGTCCCGACGGAAAGTGCATGATCGACGGGAGAAAGGGCGGGGGTGGGGGTGGGAGGGGTGGTTAGGCGGGCTTGGGTCAGGTCGTAGGGGCGGAGGAGGAGGGTGGCCAGGGCTATCAGGAGGGCGGGGAGGAGGGTGAAGCCGAGCAGGACGCCTAGGCGGGCGGTGTCGGATTGGGGGGCGGAGGTGCCGGTGGTGGAGGAGACGTAGCCGGTCAGGGCGAGCACCAGACCGTAGATGCCAGGACCCAGGGCCAGGCCGAAGGTCTCCCCGGCGGTCCACAGGCCGGTGAAGACCCCGGCCTGACGGCGGCCGGTACGGGTGGTGTCGTACGCGATGCAGTCCGGGAGCATGGCCAGCGCGAACACCTGCTGCCCGGCGTACCCGACCCCGATCGACGCGACCAGCAGGTAGATCACGGCGGCGGGGAGCAGCGGCGCGGCTACCAGCGCCAGCCCACCGCCCGCCAGGATCAGGGAGGCGATCACCAGCCCGGCGAGCTTGCCCAGTCGGGCACCCACCCGCGACCAGAGCGGCATCACCACCAGGGCGGGCCCGACGAAGCAGGCGAACAGCAGGGTGGGGCCGGTCTTGGAGTCACGCAGGATCTGGTCGGCGAAGTACTGCACCCCGGCGAGGATGGTCGCCACCCCGGCGGACTGCACCACGAAGCAGAGCAGCAGCACCCGGAACGGCCGGTTGCGGCCGGCCACCGCGAGTTGGACGCGCAGGCTGGGTTCACTCTCGGCGACCACCTGCTGGGGAGCGGACCGGGTGCCCAGGAAGGCACCGACCGCACCGAGGGCGATCAGGGCGGCGACGAAGACCCCCATCCAGCGGTGTCCCGGCACCCCACCCCCGGCGGCGTCCCGGACCAGGGGGGCCACCGCGCCGGAGACCAGGATGGCCAGCGCCAGCACCGCGATCCGCCAGGTCATCATCCGGGTACGTTCGGCGTAGTCGCTGGTCAACTCGGCCGGCATGGCCACGTACGGCACCTGGAAGAAGGCGAAGGCGGTCGCCGTGGCCAGGAAGGCGACAGCGACGTACGCCCCGGCGGCCGGCCCGGCACCGAAGGGGGCGGCGAAGATCGACCCGAAGAGTACGGCCAGGGCCAGTCCACCGATGAGCAGGTACGGTCGGCGGGCACCCCAGCGGGAGCGGGTCCGATCCGAGATCCGCCCGGCCACCGGGTTGACCAGCACGTCCCACGCCTTCGGCAGGAGCACCAGCAGGGCCGCCACGCCGGCGGCCACCCCCAGGGTGTCGGTGAGGTACGGCAGCAGCAACAGCCCCGGTACGGTGCCGAAGGCCCCGGTGGCCAGCGAGCCTAGGGCGTAACCGGCGTGCACTTTGCGCGGCAGGGCCGCGGCGGCGCCACTGGGCGGTGCGGTCATGGCGCCGAATCGTACTCAGATTATGGCTCTCGTCACATCCCCTCGGTCGGCCACCAACTGGCCGCCCGCATGTCCACCCGGTCCTGGCGCATCGGCGTGCCCTCGGCCAGCCACCGCGCTCGCGCCTGCGCCGCCAACTGCGGCGGCATCGCCCCGGCCGCGTTGACGACCCGGTGCCAGCCGACCGCCCCACCGTGCCGGGCCATGATCGCCCCGACCAGTCGGGCGGAGGCCCGACCCGAACGCTCGGACAGGGCGTCGGCCACCGCCCCGTACGACATCACCCGACCAGGGGGAATCCGGTCAACGAGGTCCAGAACCGCCTCGACGTACTCCTCAGGGGTCACGACCAGCCAGAGTATGGGAACGCCGAGGGGAGTCCCAAGGACGACAGCGCAGAATAGGCGGGTGCGCGACGCGGTAACCACGGCCCGGCGGGTCGTCGTCAAGATCGGATCTTCCTCGTTGACCACCGCCACCGGCGGTCTGGACGACGAGCGGCTCGACGCGCTGGTCGACGCCCTCGACACGCGTACGGTCGACGGCCGCGAGGTGGTGCTCGTCTCCTCCGGCGCGATCGCCGCCGGTCTCGCGCCGCTCGGGCTGGCCCGGCGACCCCGCGACCTGGCCACCCAGCAGGCCGCGGCCAGCGTCGGGCAGGGCCTGCTGATCGGGCGGTACGCCGCCGCCTTCGCCCGGCACGGTCGCACCGTAGGGCAGGTGCTGCTGACGGTCGACGACGTGACCCGGCGGGCCCACTACCGCAACGCGTACCGCACCCTGCGCAAACTGCTCGACCTGCGGGCCGTACCGATCGTCAACGAGAACGACACCGTGGCCACCCAGGAGATCCGGTTCGGTGACAACGACCGGCTGGCCGCCCTGGTGGCCGCCCTGGTCGACGCCGACCTGCTGGTGCTGCTCTCCGACGTCGACGCCCTCTGGACGGGCAACCCGGCCCGACCCGGTGCCCGCCGCATCGCCGAGGTACGTGACGAGTCCGACCTGGCCGGAGTCGACATCGGCGGCACCGGCCGTTCCGGGGTAGGCACCGGCGGCATGGTGACCAAGGTCGAGGCGGCCCGCATCGCCACCGGGTTCGGCATCCCGGTCGTGCTGACCTCCGCCGCCCAGGCCGTGGCGGCGCTCTCCGGTGAGCCGGTCGGCACCTTCTTCCACCCCAGTCCCCGACGGCCGGCGGCCCGCCTGTTCTGGCTGGCCCACGCCACCTCCCCCCGGGGACGGCTGCACCTGGACCCGGGTGCGGTGGCCGCCGTGGTGGGCCGACGCAAGTCCCTGCTGCCGGCCGGGATCACCGCCGTGGACGGGGCCTTCACCGCCGGTGACCCGGTCGACCTGGTCGACGACGACGGCGCCCCGGTCGCCCGAGGGCTGGTCAACTACGACGCGGTCGAGCTGCCCGGCCTGCTGGGACGCTCCACCTCCGACCTCGCCGCGGCGCTGGGCCCGGCGTACGAACGGGAGGTCGTCCACCGCGACGACCTGGTACTGCTGTAGAAGCCGGTAAGGAGGGGCACCTTATTAACGCGTGGCGTATTAAAAGGGCCCCCTCCTAACACTTGAGGAGCATGGGATGAGCGTTAGCGAGCAGGCCCGTCGGGCGCGGATCGCGGCGGAGACACTGGCGACGGCGACGCGTACCGCCAAGGATGCCGCGCTGAACGCGATGGCCGATGCGCTGTTGGCGCGTACCCCCGAGATCCTCGCCGCGAACGCCGCGGACCTGGCGGCCGGACGCGAAGCCGGGCTGAGCGCGGCCGTGCTGGACCGGCTCGCCCTCGACGAGGGCCGGATGGCCGGCATCGCGGACGCCCTGCGGCAGATGGCCGCCCTGCCCGACCCGGTGGGTGAGGTGGTACGCGGCTCGACCCTGCCCAACGGGCTGGAACTGCGGCAGATCCGGGTGCCCTTCGGGGTGGTCGGCATCATCTACGAGGGACGGCCGAACGTCACCGTGGACGCCGCCGGCATCTGCCTGAAGTCCGGAAACGCGGCCCTGCTGCGCGGTTCCTCCTCGGCCGCGCACTCCAACGCCGCGCTGGTCGCGGTGCTGCGGGACGCGATCGCCGGTGCCGGCCTGCCGGCGGACGCGGTGCAACTGCTCGACTCCAGCACCCGCGACTCCGTCAAGGAACTGATGCGGGCCCGGGGCCTGGTGGACGTGCTGATCCCGCGCGGCGGGGCGTCACTGATCCGGGCCGTGGTCGAGGAGTCCACCGTGCCGGTGATCGAGACCGGGGTGGGCAACTGCCACGTCTACGTGGACGCCGCCGCCGACCCGTCGATGGCCCTGTCCATCGCCCTGAACGCCAAGACGCAGCGGCTGTCTACCTGCAACACCGCAGAATCGCTGCTGGTGCACGCGGCCGTCGCCGACGACTTTCTGCCGGCGATGCTGACCGCCTTCGCCGAGGCCGGGGTCACCGTGCACGGCGACGCCCGGACCGCCACCTACTCCGAGGCCGTGGTCCCGGCCACCGAGGAGGACTTCGCCACCGAGTACCTCTCCGCGGACATCTCGGTCGCCGTCGTCGACTCCCTCGACGCGGCGGTCGCACACATCCGGCAGTACGGCACCGGCCACACCGAGGCCATCGTCACCGACTCGCAGGCGGCCGCCCGGGAGTTCGTGGCCCGGGTCGACTCGGCCGCGGTGATGGTGAACGCCTCGACCCGGTTCACCGACGGCGGCGAGTTCGGCTTCGGCGCGGAGATCGGCATCTCCACCCAGAAGCTGCACGCCCGAGGCCCCATGGCCCTACCCGAACTCACCAGCACCAAGTACGTGGTAACCGGCACCGGCCACCTCCGCTAAACCCACCCCACCCCCGCCCTCACCCCGCGCCCGCGCCCCTGCCCCGCCCCCGCGATCTTGCACTTTTGGTCGCCAATTCGCCCCGATATGCCGGCTTTGCCCCGACCGAAAGTGCAAGATCGCGGGAGGTGAGGGCTCGCGGCGTCGTGGGGGCGCGGGGCGGGCGGCGCTCGGGGAGGGTGGTGGGGGGTCAGCGGAAGGCGCGGATTACGGCGAGGGTGGTGTGTACGTCGAACTGGTGGCCGTCGTCGCTGGTCCAGCCGCCGTCGCTGCGTTGGGTCTCGGCCAGTCGGCGGCGGGCCGCCACCAGGGTCCACTCCTGCTCGTCGACGCCGACCCGACGCAGGGTCGAGGCCAGCCAGGCCGCGTCGGCGGGTGAGGCCTGCGGGAGACGCTCGGCGAGCACGGCCTTGATCCGCGCCGACTCGTAGAACAGCTGCTGGCGGTGCAGTACCGCTGCGGTCAGCCAGCCGGTGGCCAGGAAGGACGGCCAACTGCCGTCGGGGTTGAGGTGGGCGGCCAGCGCCTGCCCCGCGGCCTGCACCACCCCGGCGTACGCCCCACCGACCCGGTGGTCCAGCGGCCCGGCGGCGCGGGCGTCCAGCCCGGCCACGGTGAGCCAGAAGGCCGCGTTGGCGGTCAGGTAGAGCCGGGCCTCCGGGTCTCCCGGCCGGGCCCACTCCGGGGCCACCTCGGCCAGGGCCTCGTCCTCCTCCCAGCAGCCGTCCCGCTGCTGGGCGGCGGCCAGCCAGTCCAGGGCCCGGCGGGCGGCCGGGCGGCTGAGGGCGCCCAGGTCGTCCAGTTCGGCGAGGCGGAAGCAGGTGGCGTCGACCGACGCGATCTCGTCGCCCCAGGAGGCCGGCCAGCCTCCGCCCAGGGTCTGCCCGACCTCGGCGCTGTCGAGCGTCTCGGGTGACGGCGGCGCGCCGGTACGCAGCCAGGAGAGGCGGGCACGTTCCACCGCGTCCCCGTGTGCCACCACGAACCCGATCGCGGCGTCGATGTCGACCACGGCGGTCAGGCTACCGGCGCATACGTGATCTCGCCTCGGCGAATCGGGCAGCCGACATCGGCCCGGACGGCAGGTGTGAGCAGGGCGTTGCGGCGGATGTTAAGAAGGGACCCCTGCTCTACCGGAGGCGTTAAGAAGGGGCCCTTCCTTACACCCTCAGTAGGTCGGGAGGGAGGGGTCGATCTGCTTGATCCAGGAGAGCACCCCGCCCTGCACGTGCACGGCGTCGCGGAAGCCGGCCGCCTTGAGCGCGGCCAGGGCCTCGGCGGAGCGGACCCCGGACTTGCAGTGCAGCACGACCTGCTTGTCCTGCGGCAGCTTGGACAGCGCCTCCCCGGAGAGGATCTCGCCCTTGGGGATCAGGGTGGCGCCGGGGATGCGGACGATCTCGTACTCGGCCGGCTCCCGGACGTCGACCAGGAAGATGTCCTTGCCGGCGTCCTGCCACTCCTTCAGCTCGGCGGCGGTGATGGTGGCGTCGACCACGGCCTCCTGGGCCTCGACGGACACCGCGCCGCAGAAGTCCTCGTAGTCCTCCATCAGGTCGGTCAGGGTCGGGTTCTCGCCGCAGAGCACGCAGTTCGGGTCCTTGCGGACCTTGATCTTGCGGTAGCTCATCTCCAGGGCGTCGTAGACCATCAGCCGGCCGACCAGCGGCTCACCGACACCGGCGAGCAGCTTGATCGCCTCGTTGACCTGGATCGAACCGATCGAGGCGCAGAGCACACCGAGCACCCCGCCCTCGGCGCAGGAGGGGACCATGCCGGGCGGCGGGGGCTCCGGGTAGAGGCAGCGGTAGCAGGGACCGTGCTCGGCCCAGAACACCGAGGCCTGGCCGTCGAACCGGTAGATCGACCCCCAGACGTACGGCTTGCCGAGCAGCACCGCCGCGTCGTTGACCATGTAACGGGTGGCGAAGTTGTCCGTACCGTCGACGATCAGGTCGTACTGGGCGAAGATCTCGCGGACGTTGTCCCGGTCCAGGGCGGTGTTGTGGATCTCCACGTTGACCAGGGGGTTGATCTCGCGGATGCTCGCCGCGGCCGACTCGGCCTTGGAGCGGCCGATGTCGGAGACCCCGTGGATGATCTGCCGCTGGAGGTTCGACTCGTCGACGGTGTCGAAGTCGATGATGCCCAGGGTGCCGACCCCGGCGGCGGCCAGGTACATCAGGGCGGGGGAACCGAGGCCACCGGCGCCGACGCAGAGCACCCGGGCGTTCTTCAGCCGCTTCTGACCGGTCACCCCGACATCCGGAATGATCAGGTGACGGGAGTAGCGACGGATCTCGTCAACGGTCAGCTCGGCGGCGGGTTCGACGAGCGGGGGCAACGACACGGTGAACTCCCCGGAATCGATGGCGGACAACCGGGCCATTGTTGCTCGCCGACATGGCCGTCGGCCATGAGCGGGGACACGTAGCCCGGCATACGGGAGCGGGAATAACCGGGGACCGGCCGGCGGGCGGGTCAGACACCCCAGGAGCTGAGGTGTCAAGCTGCGGCGGTTAGCTCACGGTGTGACCAGGCAGTGTTCTTGTCGTAGACGGTGGTGGTTTT
>NZ_JBICUM010000025.1:0-21233 GCF_043198155.1 Micromonospora sp. NPDC048871
CAGCGGGGAGATATCTGGCCATCCACGGGGAGAACCCTGGCCATCAGCGGGGCGGTAAATGGCCGCCTATGGGGATCTTTCACTGGCCGCCGACAGTAGGGACCGACCGGGAGCTGGTCGGCATGTACCCACGCCGTGCAGACCTGCCCCGAGCGGTCTTCCGTGAGGCGATCGCGCGTGCCAACTCGCGAATGTGGTTCGGCGGGTACACCAGCTACTTTGTGTGGCTGGAAGTGCCCGACGCTGCCGCTACCCTCGCCGCCAAGGCCGACGCCGGGGCCGATCTGCGATTCCTGCTCGGTGACCCCGACAGCCCGATCACGGCCGAGCGTGACCGACTGGAAGCGACTCCGCTCACGTTGGCGACGCGCATCGCGATGACGCGCGCAGAGATCGGCAAGGTCGATGCCGCAGTCCCGGTCCGGCTGTCAGATCGCCACATCGCCATGTCCGTGTGGGTCTTCGACGACGAGGCCATCGTGGCCACTCATATCGGTGCCGGGCTCGGGCAGGACTCGGTGACGCTGCACCTGCGGCGTGCGCAGGACGGCGGAGTATTCGACCGGTACGTGGAGCACTTCGAGTCGCTGTGGGCCGATGGCAGACCCGCCGATCCACAGAGTTGAGGGATAGTCCGTCACCCCCCTGCCTTGTCCTCAACTGCCACGACCAGTGCGTCGAGGTCCGCGACTGAGGCACCGAGAAGAGGGCTGGCGGGCCTGCCTTCGCGCCCGTGCCGTTTGCGTGGCAGTGCTGCTGTTCTACACGCCGGGCCGGGGCCGGCTGCACTGCCACAATCGGCGAATGGCGATGAGTCCCCGCAGCCCTCGCTGCTGAATCCTCGGGTGCATGGTCGACTGGACGCGGACAGCTGCACCGACCCGGAAGGGCTGTTCATGACCAACAAGGAACCGCCGAACTACCAGCGCGTCGTGGACGACCTGCGCTCGCGGATCCTCTCTGGTGAACTGGCTCCGGGCGACAAGCTCCCCACCGAGAAGGAGCTACAGCAGCGGTGGGGCTATTCCACGACCATCGTCAAGCACGCCCTCACCCTGCTGCGCAGCGAAGGGCTTTACCTGATCTCTGACATGCCGCAAACCTCATGATCAACCGGGTGGGGCGGGTTCAGGGGTGGGTGGGTGGGGGTGGGGGGGTGTGCAGGCGGGCGGTGTATTCGGCGAGGGTGTCCAGGCCGACGGTGTGGCGGCGTTCGTCGACGTGCTCCGGGTCCTCGATCGGCTGGGGTTGCAGCGGACCGGCGTTGTCGGGGCCGTGCCAGAACTGGGTGCCGTACCGCTGGGGTCTGCCCTCGGCGCGCAGGACCCGGTCGGTGAGGTAGGCCAGGTGGCGGGGTTTGGCCTCGCCGTCGCGGACCGCCTCATCGAGCAGGGCCAGGCAGCGGCGTTGGAAGTCCGGGTCATGGTCGGCGTGCTGGGCGAGCAGCCAGGCGGCGTCGGCCGCCTCCGGCCCGACGTCGCTACGCCGAGGCCAGCCGTACCGGTCGATGACCTGCTTGAGCCACGCCGTGTTGTCGACGTCGACCTGGCAGGCCCAGGCCCAGAAGGTGTCGTCACGAGCCTGGCCCGGCACCCCGGAGCGTGCCTCCTGGTCCCGGTCCATCCGCTCGACCAGTTCGGCGGCGACATCGGGCGGCACCGGACGGTAAGGGGTGCCGCTGGTCGGGGCGTTGTCGTCGTGCCGGCCACACTCCGGACGATTTTCCGCGATCTCAACAGCCGCGCCCGTCACATCCACCATCCTGACATGGCCAGCTCGTTCAGCGGTGCGGGCACCACCGACGGAACGGGGGCAGGGTGGGCAGGTCGGGGCACGACCCGGAGGAGGACGCGGGGTCACCGACCTTCAGCCCCTCCGCCGAACTGCCGCCGCTGTCCCCGGCCGACCTCGGCGTGTTGCGGCAGGTCGGCGCGCGATGGCAGGTCGGTGACGCGGTACGGGCCCTGCCGGTGGACCCTCAGGCGGGAGAGATCCGCTCCTCGGCACCGGGCGGCGCACATCCGGCCGCCATGCTGTTCCTGCCGGACTCGCCCGGTCAGTTGACCGCCACCCCGATCGCGGAACGACCGGACACCGCCGAAGGGCGGGTCCTCGGCGGACTGCGTCGGCTGCTGCTCGGCTCGCCGCTGACCAGTGCCTCGATCCTGCGGGAGAAGATGTCGAAGGTCATCGCGTTGCCGGTGCTCGCCTCCGACCTGCTCTCCTCGGTGGCGTACGGGCCGGAGGCGATGCTGGTCGTGCTGGTGCTGGCCGGCAGCGGTGCCCTCGGGCTGTCGTTGCCGATCGCGGCGGCCCTGGTGGTGCTGATGCTCGCCGTCGGCACCTCGTACCGGCAGACCGTCCGGGCTTACCCGCACGGCGCCGGGTCGTACCTGGTGGCCAGCGACAGCCTGGGGCCGCGTGCCGGCCTGGCCGCCGCGGCCGGGCTGGTCCTCGACTACGTGCTCACCGTGTCGGTCTCGGTGTCCGCCGGGGTCGCCGCAGTTACCTCGGCGCTGCCTTCCCTCGCCGCATATCGGGTGCCGCTGGCGCTGGCGGTCATCGGGGTGCTGCTGATCGGCAACCTGCGCGGCATCCGGGTCGCCGGCAATGCCTTCGCCGTGCCCACGTACTTCTTCCTCGTTGCCGTCCTCGGGCTGATAGCCGCCGGGTTCGTCCGGGCCGCAGCCGACGGATTCAGCGTCGTGGCCCCGCCGCCGACACCTGCGGTGGAAGGGCTCGGTCTGCTGGTCGTGCTGCGGGCCTTCGCCTCCGGGGCCACCTCGATGACCGGCATCGAGGCGGTCTCCAACGCGGTACCGGTGTTCCGTCCCACCGCGTGGCGCAACGCCCGCACCGTGCTGACCTGGATGGTCAGCATCCTGATCGTGCTGTTCGCCGGGCTGACCCTGCTGTTCCACCTCAACGGTCTGGTGCCCCGTGCCGACCAGACCCTGCTGTCGCAGTTGGCCCGGCTGACCTTCCCCACCGGCCCCTGGTACGCGATCATCCAGGCCGCGACGGCGCTGGTGCTGCTGCTGGCGGCGAACACTGCCTTCAACGATCTGCCGCGTCTGCTGTACTTCATGGCCCGCGACGGGTACGTGCCCCGCCGCTTTCTGCACCTGGGCGACCGGCTGGCGCTGAGCAACGGGCTGATCGCCCTCGCGGTCGCCGCCGCGGCGATTCTGGTGGCCTTCGGCGGCGAGACCCACTCCCTGATCCCGCTCTACGCGGTCGGGGTCTTCCTCGCCTTCACCCTCTCCCAGACCGGCATGGTCAACCACTGGCGACACCACCGCGAACCCGGCTGGCGGCGGCGCGCGGCCATCAACGGCTTCGGTGCGACCCTCTCGGCGGTCGTCCTGGTGACCGCCGCGGTCACGAAGTTCACCGAGGGCGCCTGGGCGGTGGTGCTCGCCGTACCCCTGTTGATCTATTTGTTCCTCCGGGTGCGCCGACATTACGACCACGTCCAACAGGCCCTGGGCCTGCACCCCGACCACCCGCCCTCGGTGGACCCGGCCGAGGACGCGCCACCCGCCGTCGTCCCGCAGCAGGTACGGCATCTGTTCCTCGTCCCGGTGGCCCGCCTCAACCAGGCGGCGCTGCGCACCCTCGCCTACGTCGGCTCGCTCGGCCAACCGGCGCTGGCCCTGCATGTCAGCCCCGAGGGTACGGAGGCCGAACGGTTCCGCACCCAGTGGGACACCTGGGGCGACCACATCCCGCTGGAGATCATCCTGTCGCCGCATCGCGTGATCATCCAACCCCTGGCGGAGTACGCTGCCGCGCTGCGGCTGCACCACCCCGACCTGACCCTCACCGTGGTCGTACCGGAGGTGGTGGTCGACCACCCCTGGCAGCGGGTGCTGCACTACCGCACCGAACAGCGACTACGACGGGCCCTGCGCCGCCACCCGGGCATCGTGGTGACCAGCCTGCCCACCCACCTGACCCGCTGAGCGGTGGCAGTTGGACTGGCCGGTGCACACAACACCGGACAGCCCAACCGCCACCGCTGCGAGGTGCTTCTGTCGGTTCAGACCTGGTGCTCGCGGTAAATGGTCAGCCCGTATTTGACGGCGACCGGTCTCCACATCTTGACGAATTTCTTTTTGGCCGCCGTGGCCTCGCGCGAGTAACTCATGCCGTCGTGCCAGTCGGCGCCTTTCCGGCACCCGGAGAGCTGTACGTATTCACCCCAGCGGACAAAGGCGTCATCCGCCTGCAGGGAATGGCGCAGCGCCTCCACCAGTGTTTTCCGCAGTGCGGCGCCCTTCGGCAAGGCCGACACGTCAAGTTCCTCAAGGGCCTCGATCTGGCGGATCCGGCCGTCCGCGACCTCCCGCAGATCATCTGTCGCCCCCGCCGGGTTCCTGCACGACTCCAGGTCGGCCAGCGCATCGAACAGGAGGCTACGGCTACGCCCGGACCATTTGATGATGTTGTCCAGCAGTACCGCCTGGTCTTCGGCGCTGGAGGTGACGGCCTGGCCACCGCCGTCAGCGTTGATCTCGATGCTGGCGACGGCACCCGGTGCGACCGCCAGCGCCACTCCGTTGCCATCGAGCACGATGCGAACGTTGCCCTGGACCACGTCAACTGTGATTCTGTTGGTGCCCAGCACGACGTAGAGTTCGCCAACGATGTTTCCGGCGGCGTCCCCGTGGCTGACGACCACGGTGGGTTGGCCCTCCGCCTCGTCCTTAGAGAGGATCTTCCGGATGTAGTCCGCGCCGAAGCTGACGACGACCTCCTTGCCGATTTCCAGCGCGATGGTGCCGATGGCCTTCGCGGCGGGGCCACAGCCGGAGGATGTGCTTACCAGGATCATGATCATTGCCATCGCGGTGACCAGTCGGGGCTGCGAAGAATTGCCACGCCACATGATCATTTTATGATCCGCGCACTGGCACCGGCAATCGATGTAGTCGCGGCCTCCTGCCGCGAAAGTAAATGGGGCCGTCAAGCCTCGCCACAGATTTTCGATGACACTTTCGCCCAGGGAAATGCGAAAGGCCGGAATCGCGGATCCGGCGCAGGAGTGCCGACGCTTGTGGCTGTGCTGCCGCTCAACTGGGCGAATGAATGCCGACCCGCCCGGTGAGCGGTGGCAGTTGGCCTGGCCGATGTGCAAAGAACCGGACAGTCGAACTGCCACCGCTGCCGATCGGATCAGTGGGTGAGGACGACCGTGGAGATGCTGCGGGCGCCGACGTTGACGCTCACCTGACCGCCGTTCACGCTGACGGACTGACTGGCCGCGTTGGCGTTCTGCGAGGTCAGGTAGTGCTCGGCCCGGGTGATGCCCTGCGGCACCTGGATCACGGCGTTGTTGACCGCGCTGGTCGAGCGGTTCAGGATCACCAGGGTGGTCTTGCCGCCTCCGGTGTAGGCGGTCACCTCCAGCGGATTGGCCTTGGTGCTCTTGGTCAGGGCCATCCGCTGGTAGCCGGGGCGGACGTACTTGGAGTACTGCGAGAAGGCGTACCCCCGCTTGAGGGGTGCCCCCGCCGTGGTGCCGAAGGCGGCCTCGCCGTCACCGATGAACGAGTAGTACCGCTTGCCGTACCACCAGATGTAGGCGGTCCAGTTCGCCTCCATCGACCGGTGCACCGTACGCATGATGTCGTCCAGGGTCTCGTTCCAGACCGCCAGGTTGGCGGGGTTGCCCCAGATGTTGGAGCCGTTGCCGTCGGCCGCGTGCAGGTTCCACTCGGTCATCCACACCGGCTTGTTGTGCTGGTCGGCCAGGGGGTACGAGCGCAGCCGACCGGAGGCCTCGGTGCCGTACAGGTGGCCGCCGATGTAGCCGATGTTGTTGCGGGCGGTGGTGTCGTTGAGGGTCGGATCGGTGTAGGTGTAGTTCAGGTTCACCGCCTCGGCGACCATCAGCCTGGTGTTCTGCACTCGGGTGCCGTGATCACGGACGAAGTTGCGCAGCTCCGTGCCGCTCCAGTCCATCGAGTCGTAGTCGGGGTGCCAGTCCGGCTCGTTCTGCACCGAGGTGACATCGATGGTCACGCCCTGGTTGCGCATGTACTGGACGTAGCTGTTGAGGTGGTTGGCGTAGTCGGCGTAGCGGTCGGTGCGCAGCTTGCCGCCGTTGATCCGGCTGTTGTTCGTCTTCCACTCCGCCGGTGCGGTCCACGGCGAGGCGAGGATCTTCACGCCAGATCCGGAGGACTTCGCCGTACGCAGGGCGTTGACCTGGGTCGACCACTCGCCGGAGACCGGCGAGATGCCGGTACGCACGATGGACAGCCCGAGCTGGTTGGGGCCGAGACCGACCAGGGTCTGGGTGTCCGAGGTCGACCAGGTGCCGCCCCAGATCGGGGTGGCCGCGCCGAATCCGTCGACCGTCTGGTAGCGGGTGTTGCTGTTGACCGTGATGTCCGCCGGGCCGGTGGGCGGCGGGGTGGTCGGGGGCGGGCTGGTCGGCGGCGGAGTCGTCGGGGGTGGGGGAGTGGTGGGGGTGGTGCCGCCGGTGCAGGTCACCCCGTTGAGGGCGAAGCTGGTCGGGGCGGGGTTGCTGCCCGACCATGATCCGTTGAAGCCGAACGAGGTCGTGCCGTTGGTCGGGATGCTGCCGTTGTAGCTGACATTGCGGGCGGTGACGGTCGCGCCGCTCTGGCTAAGGGTGGTGTTCCAGGCCTCGGTGACCCGCTGCCCGGCGCTGTAGTTCCAGGTCAGGGTCCAACTGGTGACCGGATCGCCGAGATTGGTGATGCTGACGTTGGCGCCGAAGCCGCCCTGCCATTCCGACGACACCGCGTAGTTGACCGAGCAGCCGGCGGCTGCCGCCCCGGCCGGCAGTGCCACGGCGACCCCGGCCGAGGCCAGCAGTACGGCACCGGTGGTCACCCGAGCGGCGTTGACCCTGAATCTTCTCTTGACGTCTCTCATCGCTGCCGTGCCCTTCGAGAGTGAACGTTCACCTTTCGTTGCGACCGGCGCGGCGCTGCGTCGGCCCTGTCCGCGCTCCCCGGTGGACGGTGAAACCATCGATCTCGTCCCGGATGGCGGCGACTTTCTATCGACCATCCTTGATGGGATGGGAGCGCTCCCGTAATGTACCGGACGCAGCTGTTAACGTTAACCTAACATTGATGACCGGCAATATCAGGTGGTCTTGCCGGGCGGGAGGTCGCGGTATGTCCAGATTCAGGCGAACAAACGTGTTGCTGGCCTCGGCCGGGGTGGCGTTGCTGGCCTCGTCGGTGGCCATCGTGGCGTTGCCGGCCAGCGCGGCGGCGGCCGGCTGCTCGGTGCGGTACGAGGTGCCGTCACAGTGGCAGGACGGCTTCGGCGCCAACGTCACCATCACGAACCTGGGTGACCCGGTGACCAGTTGGACCCTGACCTGGTCCTTCGGTGCGGGGCAGCGGGTCACCCAGTTCTGGAACACCGAGCTGACCCAGAGCGGCGCGACGGTCACCGCCCGCAATGTCAGTTACAACGGCAACATCTCCACCAACGGCACGACCTCGTTCGGCTTCAACGGGTCCTGGAGCGGCAGCAACCCGGTGCCGACCAGCTTCGCCCTCAACGGGGTGACCTGCACCGGCGGCACCACCCCCACCACCCCGCCACCCGGCACCACCCCGCCGCCGACCACCCCACCGCCCACCACCCCGCCCCCGACGACTCCGCCGCCCACCACCTGCAACCTGCCGTCGTCGTACCGGTGGTCCTCGACCGGTGCCCTGGCGCAGCCGAGGGCGGGTTGGGTGTCGTTGAAGGACTTCACCCACGCGCCGTACAACGGTCAGCACCTGGTCTACGCCACCACGCATGACACCGGTACGACCTGGGGTTCGATGAACTTCGGTCTGTTCTCGAACTGGAACCAGATGGGTTCGGCCAGCCAGAACCAGATGCCCTTCGCGGCGGTCGCGCCGTCGTTGTTCTACTTCGCCCCGCGCAACATCTGGGTGCTCGCCTACCAGTGGGGTGGACCGGCCTTCTCGTACCGGACCTCGACCGACCCCACCAACGTCAACAGCTGGTCGTCGGCGCAGACGTTGTTCACCGGGTCGATCTCGAACTCGGGTACCGGTCCGATCGATCAGGCGTTGATCGGTGACGACCAGAACATGTACCTGTTCTTCGCCGGGGACAACGGCCGGATCTACCGGGCCAGCATGCCGATCGGGAACTTCCCGGGCAGCTTCGGATCGAACTACACCACGATCATGACCGACACCACGAACAACCTGTTCGAGGGCGTGCAGGTGTACAAGCTCCAGGGCCAGAACCGGTACCTCATGATCGTCGAGGCGATCGGGTCGCAGGGCCGCTACTTCCGGTCCTTCACCGCCACCAGCCTGGGTGGCACCTGGACCCCCCAGGCCGCCAGCGAGAGCAACCCCTTCGCCGGCAAGGCCAACAGCAACGCGACCTGGACCAACGACATCAGCCACGGTGAGTTGATCCGCTCCAACGCCGACCAGACCATGACGATCGACCCCTGCAACCTGCAACTGCTCTACCAGGGCCGGGCCCCCAACTCCGGCGGCGACTACGGCCTGCTGCCGTACCGTCCGGGCGTACTGACCCTGCAACGCTGATCGGATGACAGCGGTGGCCTCGCCGGTGGATCGGCGAGGCCACCCCCGGTGTCCTCCAGGCCCGGTCGGCGCCACCACCGGATTGCCGGCACGGCCGGGCACCCTCGGGCGCACGCCCCGAGGCAGACCCGATCGAAGGAGTCGGCCATGAACGTCATCGGTGAGGCCCGTCCCGCCTCTCCACCGCGCCGCAGATGGCGGTCCGGACTGGCGGTGTTGTCCGCCGCCGTCCTGGCCGCCGGCACCCTGGTCGCGGTGCACGCCACCCCGGCCGCCGCGGCCACGCCTGACACCAACGCCTGGTACGTCCTGGTGAACCGCAACAGCGGCAAGGCCCTGGACCTGTACGCCGCGTCGACCGCCGACGGTGCCCGGATCAGCCAGTGGACCCGCAACAACGGCGCCAACCAGCAGTGGCAGTTCGTGGACTCCGGAGGCGGGTTCTACCGGCTGAAGTCCCGGCATTCCGGCAAGGTCCTGGACGTCTACAACTTCTCCACCGCCGACGGGGCCGCGATCGTGCAGTGGGCCGATCACAACGGGACCAACCAGCAGTTCCGGCTGGCCGACTCCGACGGCGGCCACGTCCGGCTGATCAGCCGGCACAGCAACAAGGTGGTGGAGGTGCAGGGCGCCTCGACGGCCGACGGCGGCAACATCGTGCAGTACGCCGACTGGAACGGCAGCAACCAGCAGTGGCAGCTCGTCCGGGTCGACGGCGGGGGCACCACCCCACCCCCGCCCACCGGGGGCACGGGCTGCGGCAAGGCGCCCACCCTGTCCAGCGGCACCCACACGATCTCCAGCGGCGGCAAGAGTCGGTCGTACATCCTGCGGGTGCCGGCCAACTACAACCAGAACAACCCCTACCGCTTGATCTTCGGGTTCCACTGGCGGGGCGGCACCATGCAGGATGTCGCCTACGGCGGGACCAGCGGTGCCGCCTGGTCGTACTACGGCCAGCAGGAACAGTCGAACAACACCGCCATCCTGGTGGCCCCCCAGGGGCTCGGCAACGGGTGGGGCAACGCCGGCGGTGAGGACGTCGTCTTCGTCGACGACATGATCAGACAGATCGAGAGCGCCCTCTGCGTCAACCCCCGGCAGCGTTTCGCCCTGGGCTTCAGCTGGGGTGGCGGCATGAGCTACGCCCTGGCCTGTGCCCGGGCCGAGGTCTTCCGGGCGGTGGCGGTGATCGCCGGTGGGCAGATCAGCGGCTGTGCCGGTGGTAACCAGCCGATCGCCTACTTCGGGTTGCACGGCATCTCGGACAACGTGCTGAGCATCGGCCAGGGGCGGTCGCTGCGCGACACCTTCGTCCGCAACAACGGTTGCAACGCCCAGAACCCGCCGGAGCCGGGGGCGGGCAGCCGTACCCACATCACCACGGCCTACTCGGGTTGCCGGGCGGGCTACCCGGTGCAGTGGGCCGCCTTCGACAACGGGCACATGCCCGGCCCGGTGGACGGCACGTACGCCGAAAGCGGGGTGACCACCTGGACCAAGGGTGAGATCTGGCGGTTCTTCGCCCAGTTCTCCTGACCCGCGCCGGTCGGCCGTCGCCACCCGTACGACACCGGGTGGCGGCGGCCCGGCGGGACGGTCATCGCTGGAGGCGGGTCGCCTTGCCGGACCCCTTGCGGCGGACCAGCCACGCCTCGGTGATGTGGGTGAACATCGCCTCGGCGGCCCCCTCGGGATCGCGGGCGGCGATCCGTTCGTAGATGCGGCGGTGCCCCCGGTTGGAGGCCACACACAGTGAACGCTGGGTCCGACCCAGGTAGCGCGCGGTGTTGACCACCTGGCTCTCCAGCGACCGTACGACCCCACGGGCGATGCGGTTGCCGGAGGCCTGCATCACCACATCGTGGAAGGCCCGGTCGTGGTCGTGGTAGGCGACCTGGTCGTCGACCAGCTCGTCCATCCGGTCCACCAGGGCACGGAGCCGGTCGAGGGTCTCCGGGTCGGCCAGCCGGGCGGCGACATGGGCCATGTCGGACTCCAGCAGTCGCCGGGTGACCACGAGGTCGTCCAGGATGGCCAGGCTGTCGTCCTCGGCGATGGTGGCGGCCAACACGAGTTCGTCCAGCATGTCCCACATCGACTGGGGGGTGACCATGGTGCCGGCGCCCTGACGGACCTGCACCAGGCCCTTCTCCTGAAGGACCTTGACCGCCTCCCGGACGACCGTGCGGCTGACCGAGAAGGTCTCGCAGAGCACCGGTTCGGGGGGCAGGGCCGTGCCGGAGGGGTGCACCCCACGGACGATGCGTTGCACCAGCTCGGCGGTGACCGCCCTGCCGAGGTTCGTGGGTCGCCGGACCCAGGCCGGGCTGGCCAGGCCGTCCAGGGTCGTCTCCTGCGGTGGCGTCATGTCCCCTCCGATTTGCTCTGCCGTGGCACGACGTCCAAGGAGATCAGTGTACGTCTCGCCCGTTGACCGTCAGACGTCATACGAGTTACGTTCCATCGATCGACTGTCGGCCTGGCGGCCGGTCCGCCAGCCCTCCCCGTACAGAGGTGAACAACGATGAAAAAGCGTGCGTTATGGTCGGCCGCCCTCGTTGTCGGACTGGTGACGATGGCGGGCTGCGGAAGCGCCGGCGGGCCGGGCAACTCCTCCGGCGGCTCGGCGGACAAGCTGGTGGTGTGGGACTGGAAGTCCGGCGAGGCCTCCGCCGCCCAGTACCTCGACAAGGCCAAGGCCGACTTCGCCCGCAAGCACCCCGGGGTCAGCGTGGAGTTCGTCGCGCAGCCCTTCGACCAGTACTACACCCTGCTGGGTGCGGCGATCCAGGCTGGCAAGGGCCCGGACGTCATGCTGTTCAACGGCGGCGGCCAGATCCGGGACCGGGTGGACGCCCTGGTGCCACTGGACGAGCAGGTGGCCGAGGACAAGCAGCGCCTGGCCGGCTGGGAGGCCTTCACCGCCGACGGGAAGACCTACGCCGCCCCGGTCACCCTCCAGGGCCACCCCATCTACTACAACAAGGCCCTCTACGCCAAGGCCGGGCTGGACCCGGCGACCCCGGCCACCACCTGGGACAGGTTCCTGGCCGACTGCGCGGCCATCGCCCGGGCCGGGGCCAAGTGCTTCGCCCTGGGCAACAAGGAGGGCGCCGGCATCCAGTTCTGGCTCTCGGCCCTGGGCTCCGGCATCCTCACCGCCCAGGAGTACGACGACTGGATCGCCGGCAAGCGGGACTGGAACTCGCCGAACGTCAAGCGGGTCTTCGCCCTCTGGCAGGAGGCCGGCAAGGCGGGCCTGAACAACGACGGGGCCAACTCCACCGCCATGTTCAACGACTCTTTTGCGATCTTCCAGTCCGGCAAGGCGGCCCACATCATCGGGCTGATGTCCGACGTGGGGCACTGGAAGGACTTCAGCGAGTTCATCACCCCCGACGACCTCGGGGTGATGAGTGCCCCGGTGGTCACCGCGGGCACCACCCCCAGCCTGGCCTACGACGGCGGCATCGGGTACGCGGTCGCCAAGTGGACGAAGGACCCCGAGGTCGCCGCCGACCTGGTGCGCTCCCTGACCTCGACCGAGGCGCTCAAGGCCTTCTACGCCGACGCCGGGGCGATCGCCGCCGACACCACCATCGACGTCTCCCAGGGCGGCCCGGCCGTCGCCGGCATCGTCTCGGCCCTGCGCGGTGGCAAGCCGGCCCTGCACGTGGCGCTCTCCTCCAAGACGATCGACCTGATGGGACGGCTCTCCCAGCAACTGCTCAGCGGCTCGATCACCGTGGACGAGGTGGTGAAGCAGTTGGCCGCCTCCGACCAGGCGGGCTGAGCGGGTGCCGATCGGAGACACGCGGCCGTCGGTCCGTCCGGCTGGGCGGACCGACCCGGCGGCGGCCGACACCGTACGCCGCCGGGTCGGTCGGGGCGCCCCGGGTCGGCCGCGCGGCGAGCGGCTGGCCCCCTACCTCCTGGTCGCCCCGGCCGTGCTGATCATCGTGGTGCTGCGGCTGTATCCGCTGGTGCTGGGGGTCAACTTCTCCTTCACCGGCGACGGGGTGCGCAACGGCACCGTGGTGGGCCTGGACAACTACCGGGAACTGCTGGCGGATCCGCTGTTCCGTACCGCCCTGGGCAATGTCGGGTGGCTGGTGCTGCTGCTACCGGTGGCGGTGGCCATCCCCGGACTGCTGGCCACCTTCATCTACCTGCGGGTGCCCGGCCACCGGGTGTACCGCAGCGTCTACTTCTTCCCCGCGGTGCTCTCCCCGGTCATCGTCGGGGCGATCTTCAACCTGCTGCTCGCCTTCGACGGCCCCCTCAACACCCTCCTCGGCTCGGTCGGTGTCCCGCCCACCGACTGGCTGGGTGACCCGGACATCGCCAAGTTCGTGGTGGTCGGGGTGCATGTCTGGGCCACCTTCGGCATGTCCCTGGTGGTCTTCCTGGCCGGGTTCGCGACCCTGGACGGTGCCCTGCTGGACGCGGCCCGGGTGGATGGGGCCGCCCTGCCCCAGGTCATCCGACACGTGATCATCCCAGGGCTGTCCCGGACCATCCAGTTCGTCTTCGTGACCACGATGATCGGGATGCTGACCTCGATGTTCGGCCTGCTCTACGTGATGACCAGCGGCGGCCCGGAGGGCTCCACCTACCTGCCGGAGTACTACATCTGGATCCAGCAGGGCCAGATGAACCGCCCCGCCCTGGCCTCGGCCGCCTCGACCGTGCTCTTCGTGATCATGCTCGTGGTGGGGCTGTTGCAGATCCACCTGCTCAGGCGGGCCGGAAAGGAGAGCTGATGTCCCACCTGCGTGGGCGGTGGCTGATCGCCCTGCCGATGTCCCTGCTGGCCCTGGCGACGATCTACCCCCTGCTGTTCACCGCCAACGTGGCGATGAAGACCCGCCGGGACTACATCCTGGACCGGTTCGCCCTCACCGACGCCCTGCGGTGGGACAACATCGTCACGGCCTGGACCAGCGTGGGGATGGGGCGGTACTTCGTCAACTCGCTGGTCGTGGTGACCTTCTCGGTGCTCCTGCTGCTGCTGTTCGGCTCGATGGCCGGCTTCGCCCTGAGCCAGTTGCGGTTCCGGGGTTCCTCGGCGCTGTTCCTCGGCTGCTTGGCGGGCCTCTTCGTACCCTTCCAAGTGATCATGGTTCCGCTGGCCCGGATCATGGCCGACACCGCCCTGATCGACACCTACCCCGGGCTGATCCTGGTCTACGTGGCCCAGTTCCTGCCCTTCACGGTCTTCCTGATGACCAGCTACTACCGGACCATCCCGGCGGAGATCATCGACGCGGCCCGGATCGACGGCAACAGCATCTACGGGGTGTACCGGCGGATCATGATTCCCCTGGGCACCCCGGCCCTGCTGTCGGTCGGCATCCTCAACGCCCTGTTCTGCTGGAACGACGTACTCATGTCACTGGTGATGATGCCCTCGGCCGAACACCGCACCCTGATGGTCGGGGTGACCTCCCTGCGGGGGCAGTACTCCGACGACATCCCCACCTTCGCCTCCGGCGTACTGATCGCCGCCATCCCCGTCCTGGTGGTCTACCTCTTCCTCCAGCGTCAGATCGCCGACGGCGTAGCCGCCGGCTCCACGAAGGGTTGACATGCGGATCACCGGATACCGGACGCTCACCACCGTGCAGGAATGGGGACGCCCGGTCGGCGACGCCAACGGCGTCTTCGCCGACGGCGTGGTCCCGGTGCCGATCGTCGTCGTCGACACCGACCTGGGCATCTCGGGCGTCGGCATCGGCCCGCACGTCGAGATCGAACGGATCTTCGCGGCCATCGACGGCGAGGATCCCCGGGCGGTGACGACGCTGTACGACCGGATGCTGCGGCACACCTTCAAGGCGGGACACGCCGGCCCCGTGTTCGGCACCATCGGTTCACTCGACACCGCGCTGTGGGACATCAAGGCGCAGATCGCCGGAGAGCCCCTGTGGCGGCTGCTGGGTGGACGCGACCGGCGGGTCCCCGCGTACGCGTCGGGCCTGGACATCGCGTTGAGCGACGACGAACTCGTCGCCACGTACCAGGGCTATGCCCGGCACGGGCTGCGGGCCGCCAAGCTCAAGGGCGGCCTCGACATCGAACGCGACCGGCATCGACTGGAGTTGGTCGGTGAGGTCCTGACCGAGACCGGGCACGGGCGGCGGCCAGGTCTCATGCTCGACGTCAACGAGGCCTGGACCCGTAAGCAGGCCGTCCGGCACGTCTGCGAACTCGAACGCACCCTGGACCTGATCTGGATCGAGGAACCGGTGCGGCGCTGGGACGCCGAGGGCCTGGCCACCGTCGGGCGGGGGGTCCGCGCCTCGATCGCCACCGGCGAGAACCTCACCGGTTTCGAGCAGTACCCGCCGTTGATCGCCGCCGGTGCCGTCGACATCGTGCAGACGGCCGCGGTCGGTGGCATCACCCATTTCCTGCGGGTGGCCGCCCTGGCGCACGCGCACGACCTGCCGGTCAGCCCGATCGGCAACAGCCTGGTGGGGCTGCTGCACGCGGCCACCTCGGTGCCGAACCATCTGACCAGCGAGTTACAGGACCTGTCCGCACCGGTCGGCATCACCTTCGACCTCCAGGTCGAAGGCGGCGCCTTCGTCCTCGGGGACTCACCCGGACTCGGTGTACGCCTCGACGAACAACGCATCTCCGCCGCCGACCGGCGTCCGCCGCCGCCGGCGTCCGAGGGCCCGCACGTACGCCCGGAACGAGCCGGACGCCGCCTGTTGGCGGAGGCCGACGGCGTCCCGCCCACCCGGCGGTGGCCCGTCGCGGCACCCACCCCGGCGTCCCCCAACAGTCACGGGCCCGACGGACAGATCCACCGGACGGTGGCGTCATGAGTGCCCGGTCGTTGCCGCTGCGGCCGACGGTGCGCCTCACCGAGTTGGGCCTCGGCGCCGCGCAGGGCGGCAACCTCTACCGGGTCACCACGGACGAGGAGTTCGCCGCGGCCGTCGACACGGCCTGGCAGGCGGGCATCCGCTACTTCGACACCGCGCCGCACTACGGACTCGGGCTCTCCGAGCGACGCCTCGGCGCCGCGCTGCGGCACCGTCCCCGGCACGAGTACGTGGTGTCGACGAAGGTCGGGCGGCTGCTGGTGCCCTCACCGGAGGACGCGCACCGGACCGACCCGGAGGGCTTCGAGGTGCCCGCGACCCACCGGCGGGTGTGGGATTTCAGCCGCGACGGGGTACGTCGCAGCATCGAGGCCAGCCTCGACCGGCTGGGCCTGGACCGGATCGACATCGTCTACCTGCACGATCCCGACGACCACTGGGAGCAGGCCGCCGACCAGGCGGTGCCGGCCCTGGTCGAGCTGCGCGACGAGGGTGTCGTCGGCGCCATCGGAGCCGGCATGAACCAGTCCGCGATGCTGGCCCGCTTCGTGCGGGAGACCGACGTCGACGTGGTGATGTGCGCCGGCCGGTACACCCTGCTCGAACAAGGTGCTGCCGGTGACCTGCTGCCGGCCGCCGAGCGGCGTGGCGTGGGCGTGGTGATCGCGGGCGTCTACAACTCGGGGCTGTTGTCCCGGGACCACCCTCCGGCGGACGCGTACTACAACTACCAGCAGGCGCCACCGGCGTTGCTGGCGCGAGCCCGTCGGCTCGCCGCAGTCTGCGAGACGTACGGCGTGACGCTGCCGCAGGCGGCCCTCGCCTTCGTCCGCCGGCACCCGGCCGTGATCTCCACGGTGGTCGGGGTGCGCGACGCGGCGCAGGCGACCGAGACCGTACGCCGCTCAGCGGTCGCCGTACCTGACGAACTCTGGGCCGCACTGACCACGGCCGGCCTGCTCGCGGTTGGCCCGGCCAGGAGGTGAAGTGCTCGATGGTTGACAGAGTGCAGTAGCGGGATCGTTCACCATGAATCGATGAAGCTTCGCCGTCCAGTCAGTGACCGCGTGTTCATGGGAGGATTCGGGGCAGTACTGCTCGGAATCCTCGGTTATCTGGTGAGCCTGCAGTTCACTGACGGCGCCACGGTGTCCGGCCGACTCTGCATCGGCGTGCTCTCGCTGGTCGCCCTGTTCATGGCAGCCGCTTGCCTCCAAGGGGCGTGGCAGCGGTTTCAGGTCGATGTCGACCGGGACGGCTGGGCGGTGCGGATCGGTCGGTACCGACGCGACCTGCGATGGGCCGAGATCTCAGCCGTGGTGATCGACAGCCGGGAGGTCGAGGGCCAGGGCCTTCGGTGGGTTTCCGCGCTCTACCTGGTGCCGGCGCCCGACGTCAGCTGGGACGTTCCGGACGATCTGAAGGCCACAGTGGACGAGTTGCCGGCGGTGCGGCTGTTCGACCTGCGCGACCTGAGCATCGAGGAGCGGCAGTTCGTCCGCGACCTGGCAGGTCTGGCCGGTGATCGCCTCGAGGTTCGCGCCCACCGCCTCAACCTGATGCTGGTGGCCGAGGACGCCCGGCAGCAGCCCGACGGCGGGAGGATTCTCCGCCCGTTCCCGCCTGGCGCGCCGGGCGTGCGAACGCAGCGCTGGCTGAACCGGCGGCGAGCCCTGCTCTTCGCCGGTTGGTACCTGTTCGCCGTCGTCCCGGCGCTGCTGCTCACCAACTTCACCGCAGGACTTCACGAACTGCTCGGCGCCGCGGTGGCAGTGCTCGGCCTGCTCGCGGTGATCACTGCGTACCGGCGGTTCGTCACGATGTTCGACCAGGCCACCGACCTCGTCGAGGTCGAGGTGGTGATCGACGGTACGGAACTCGTTCGGGCGATCGGCGACTACGCTCACCGCGAGGACATGCACGGCGGCAACGTCGTTCTGTTGCCACCGGGGGCGACACGTGGCTACGGCAAGGCCGGGCTGCTCGTGTTCCAGAACAGCGTGGTGCTGCTCGGCGATCCGCGGACCGGACGGCTTCGTGACCACGGCGACCTGCACGCTCTGTCGGCGGTGCTGCGCGAGTCGCCACACGAGACCGACCGGGCCGTAGCCCGGGAGATCGACGCTCTCGCCCTACAGTCCCAGGTGGGCGACCCGATGGAGTCAGGCGGCGTCGGAACCGCCCACCTGTGGGTGTCGTTCACCAAATTCGGCCGCGTCCTGGCCTGGGCCCTCGTCGCGGCTTCGGTTGCGGTGACCGGCGGCTGGCTGGTGGAGAGCACCCACTACCTGGGCGGTGCGCTTCTCCTCCTCGTCGGTGTGCCGCTGGCCACCGTCTGGGCGCTGTACGCGTTGTACCGGACAGGCGCGCTGCTCCACGCGGCGTGGCAAGCGCTCCGGAAAAAGCAGTGACCAGCCGTCCGCTCCGGTTGCGCTCTCCCGTTATATAGGATTTTCCTACCGCATTTCGGGACGGCAGGACTACGGTCGCCGTAGTCGATCGAGGGGATTCGCGCATGCCGGCCGCACCGAACGTCTACACCCACGGACACCACGAGTCGGTGCTGCGCTCGCACCGGTGGCGTACCGCCGAGAACTCGGCGGCGTACCTGCTGCCGCACCTCGCGCCGGGCCTGTCGGTGCTCGACGTCGGCTGCGGACCGGGCACCATCACCGTCGACCTGGCCGCCCGCGTGGCACCCGGACGAGTCACCGCCGTCGAGATCACCGACGACGCACTGCAACTCGCCCGCACCGAGGCCGAAGCCCGTGGTCAGGGCAACATCGACTTCGCGGTCGCCGACGTCCACGCGCTGGACCTGCCCGACGGTACGTTCGACGTCGTCCACGCCCACCAGGTGCTTCAGCATGTCGCCGATCCGATCCAGGCGCTGCGCGAGATGCGCCGGGTCTGCCGTCCCGGTGGAATCGTCGCCGCGCGGGACAGCGACTATGCCGCGTTCACCTGGTTTCCTCGCGTACCGGCGCTCGACGACTGGCTCGCCCTGTACCAGCAGGCCGCCCGCGCCAACGGCGGCGAGCCGGACGCCGGGCGGCGTCTGCTCTCCTGGGCGCAGGCCGCCGGATTCACCGACGTCAGGGCGACGGCGAGCACCTGGTGCTTCGCCACCCCGGAGGACCGGCAATGGTGGGGCGGGATGTGGGCCGAGCGGATCCTGAATTCGGACCTGGCCCGACAGGTACTGACCGCAGGCGTCGCCACGGCCCAGGACCTACGCAACATCTCGGACGGCTGGCGGGAGTGGGCCGAAGCAGCGGATGCCTGGTTCGTCGTGCTGCACGGCGAGATCGTCTGCCGGGCCTGAGGAGCGACGCTCGCTCGGCCAGGCATGTGGTCCGCAGCCCTGCGCCCGGCAACGTCCGACTTCCGAGATGAGGACGTTCGTCGCGACGCTCCCGACGAGTCTGGAAAGGTGTCTGCATGGTGACTCTGTTGGACGGCGTACTGGCGGACCTGGGGCTGATGGACATCGCCGGGCCCCGGCTGGCCGGAGATCCACAGCCGGCGGTGCTGGCGTCACCGCTCGCAGTCGCCGAATGCGCAATCGGGTCCGTGGCCGCCTGTCTCACTGCTGCCGCTGATCTGGCTTTTGCACGCACCGGTCGCTGGCCTGATATCGCAGTCGACAGGGCGCATGTGGCGGCGGCGATGCGCAGCGAGGTTTGGCTTCGCGACGCGGACGGGCGGGGGATCGATGGCTTCGCTCCGCTGTCTCGATTGTGGCGGGCTGCAGACGGTTGGGTGCGTACACATGCGAACTACCCGTGGCATCGGGCGGCTCTGCTGGTGTCCCTCGGTGTAAACGACGATCGTGACGCCGAGGTTCAGGCGCGGTTGGCTGACGTCATTGCTGCGCGCCCGGCGTTGGAGGTTGAGCGTGCTGTGTACGCCGCGGGAGGGCTGGCCGTGGCGGCTCGTACGCAGGCCCAGTGGCAAGCAGACGACCAGAACAGCGCGATGGGGACGTCTCCGCTCGTGAGCATGGTGCCGCTCAGCCGTGGGCCGCTGCCGCTAGCCGAACCGGGCTGGCTTCCGGCGTCGGGGGTGAAGGTGCTCGATCTGACACGAGTCATCGCCGGCCCCGTTGGTACTCGAATGCTGGGCGCGCTCGGTGCCGACGTGCTACGAGTCGATGATCCGCATCGCCCGGAGTTGGCGCTGCACGCCATCGATGGAGTGATCGGTAAGGCAAGCGCGAGCCTGGATGCCAGCACGGAGAACGGCCGTCAAGCTCTGCATCGCCTTCTCGACCAGGCCGACGTTCTCGTGACCGGCTACCGACCCGGAGCCTTGCGCCGTCTCGGTCTGGACCCTGACCAAGTTGCGGACCAGCACCCCGGCACCATCGTCGTCACGCTTTCGGCCTGGGGAACGGCTGGAACCTGGGGGACATGGCGCGGTTTCGACAGCCTGGTGCAGATTGCCACCGGCATCGGCTGGGCCACAAGCACGGATGGCATCCAACCCGGCGCCCTTCCCTGTCAGTTGCTCGACCACGCCACCGGCTACCTCATCGCTGCTGGTGCACTGGCTGCACTGGGTCGACGCGCCCGTACCGGCGACGCCACCCATGTCTCTGTATGCCTCGCCAGGACGGCACGATGGCTGCTCGATCAAGGCATCATGCCGGCCAGGCAGAGCGCGGGCGATGACCCGAAGCGCCAAGCCGACACCTACCGGACAGCTCTCGGAAACGGGTGGAGCGGGATCAGCCCACCGGGTCAACTCGACGGCCGCCCGCTGAGCTGGCCTCACCTACCACCCGCCTACGCTCAAGCGCCGCCCGATTGGAGCTGAACGCCCGCGGCCACGCTGCGAGAGGGCTCGAGCTACGCCATAGTTCCGGCGATGGCCATGAACAGTGAACCTGAAGTAACGGCGTCACACCATCCGCTATTGCCGCTTTGCGCTCGCCATCGGACATCGATAGTTGGTTCCGTGCGCACATGCCGCACCTCGGCCCGTCCCGGAACGAGGTGCGGTCCACCCTCATCCCGGGAGCGGGGGTGCGGACGATCAGTCGACCACGGAGCGGACGATCTCGGCGATGCGCCTCTCAGTGACGGCATCCACCGTCTCGAAGTACCACGCGGCCGGCATCAGCCCACCGTCCGCGCCGCCTGCCGCGCGGAACTCGGCCTTCTCGGTGATCGCGAGGTTCAATCGTTCGTCCATGCGCAGCGTGACGAGCGCGGGTGTGCTTGCCGACTTCGCGTAGGCGGGCATGCCGTACCAGATGCGCGGCTTCAGGGTTGGCGCCGCGGCCATGATGATGTCGTGCACCCGCTGCATCGTCGAACGGATCGGCTCGTCCATCTTCGAGATCCTGTCGAGCACCTGCGTCAGGTTCTTCTCATCCTTCGACGACATGTCATGTCCTCTCGTCTGCCGATGTCGGGCACCGGCGGTATGAAGTCGGCGCAACAATGCGCCGCACCCCACCCGGACATGTCCTGAGCTGCTCAGGTCTCTCCGCGATGATTCACGTGGTCTGTCACGTGGAAGCGCAGTCGGTGGCGGACCACCGCAGTCAGGCTAACGGATCCGCCGCGGCGTGGTCGTCCGGATCTTCGGCTCGTCGCGGATGCGGATCCGCAAATGCCGCCGACCGCGCGCTGGCAACGTCCACAGGCTTGCATCGGTTCCTGTCTGTCGTAGGGGTTCCATAAGCTCCAGCGAACCTATCGCCGCTGTACGAGGAGCGGAACCTGTCAAGTCAAGTGAGACGTTTTCGTGGTCAGGTGTTCTGTAGATCTGCGGGTTGAGCTGCTGGTTTGTTGATCCACACGGTGGTCGG
>NZ_JBICUM010000026.1:0-3907 GCF_043198155.1 Micromonospora sp. NPDC048871
TGGTCGACAGCTGTCCTACCTGGAGCCTCGCACCCACCGATCACCGGGCCTGCCGCACCCACCCTGAGCTGCAAGATCAGCTTGGAAAAGGCTCAATGAGCAGCAAGGGTCGACCGCCCCCTCCAGCAAGCGCGGCGGCGCACACCAGCTTGACGGCCTTCTCGTCCATTTGGGCGGTGTTGCTACGAAGGTTGTAGCCCGACATCCGGTGTCCCTCGGCCCGCCGCCACTTGGGTGTGACCGCCCACCGCCATGGCCTATCGGGCTCAGCGGGTGGCTCCGGCTCCGGGTAGTCCAGGCTCGCCCCGTAACCGCCGTACCGTTCGTCGAGGCGGTTGAACTCTTCGCTGACTTTCTTCAGCTTCGCCTTGATCCCTTGGGCAAGCGATGCCCGGTGCGCCCGGGAAGTCTGTTCGGCCTCACTCAAGCCTAGCCGCGCCGCCTGCAGGTCACCGGTGCGCTGCGCACGCTGGGTGGTGATTTGCTGCTGCTGGTAGTGGTCGTGCTGTTCGGTCTGGGTCAGATGGGTACGCAGCGCGCGGATGAGCGCCGGAACCAGACCGACGCGTGTGTCCAGCCCGCCGCGATGCCAACGTTGTTCGATAAGCAGTTCCCGGATCTCGGCGGGCATCTCGTCGTGGGGTGTGCCCTCGGGGAAACACCGCCGCACAACCTCGTTGACTTTAGAGCAGGTTTCCTCGTTCCACGCCCCGGTGGTGCGGGTCTGCTGCTCGGCGTCCAGGGTCAGCAGGAACCGGTTCGCGGACTCGGGTGAGTCTCCCCAGGCCGCCTCGCGGCCGGGCAGGTCCAGAGCCAGCCGCTCATCGGTGAGCTTTGTCGTGGTTTCGTCTTCTTCGATCTGCTCACGCTCAAGGCGCTGTTTTGCGCCGCGCAGGTTTTTGATCCGTTCCTCGCGTGCTTTGCCCGCGCCCAGCACGTCGGTGTAGGCCGCATGGGCGGCGTCCAGCACGGGCTTCAGCGCATCGCGTCGCTCCTGTCGCTCCTCGTTGGCCGCTCGCAGTTCGGAGATCTTCTGCTTGGTCGTGTCCGCATGCTCACCTGCCTCGGCCGCTTTGGTACGGATCTCTGCTCGGGCCAGCGTGCGCCGGGCACTGGCGACGAGCTTGTTGGCTTCGGTGAGAAGAGCGGCTTTCGCGCGATGCTCAGCGCGGGCCGCGGCGATGCGCGCGGCTCGGCCGGTGAGTGGATCTGCGAACTCACCCACCACGATTACCCCGGCGGCCACGTCGATCTCTGCAGGTTGGGTGCCCGACCGACCGACGATCGCGGTAAAGAACGTGGTGAGGTCGAACCTGGTATCGGCGCTCGCGGGCAGGCTGGTGCTGTGGATGGGCGCGTGCATTCGAGGCGGGTCAGCGATGACCAGCGTCGCCCTCCTTGGCCGCCCCGCGAGTTTCTCCTGGGCTCTGTCAGCGTGCCCGCGTAGGACCACGACGGCACCGCTATAGGGCACAAGGCGGGGCTCCCAGTTGCGTCGCTGATCGGGGTTGAGCTGGACGACGTCCAACAACGCGGCGGCGGGGATACCCTCATCGCGCAGCACCTGTAGCTCGTCTGCGGCGAGGTCCTCGCCGGACTCGGTGGCGGCCAGCATCCTGCTCGCTTGTTTCTCGGCATCTTCGGCAACTCCCCTGGACCCGAGAGCCTGTTCCACGGCTATGCGTGCACCGGCCTCCTCAGCCTGCGCGGTCTCAACGCTGCGTCCGTCAGCAGCGCGAGCCTTGTCGAAAAGCTCCCGATGTGCCGTAGCCAGGTCTTCCAGATTCCGGGCGGCGACCTGATAATCGGTGTCCAGGCGCTGGTCGCGCCCACTGAATTCCTTCCATCGCCCTTCGACCTCGCGGAAGTTGCGGTTGAACTCCTCGTGGTCGGTCAATCCTGATAGATCGCGTTCCACGGTGGACAGTTCTGCTTGCAATTCCTTGGTGCGGACCTCCAGCGCATTGAGTTCATGGCGGATTTCGTCGCTGCGAGCGGCTCCGTCAACGAAGTGTCGAGCGCAGCGGGCTTGCCATGACGCCTTCGCATGGCCCAACAGGAGGCGAGCGTGACCGCGCTGCGCAATGCCGTTCTCAACGACTGCCATCTCGTGTTCCCAGCCATCGAGATCTCTTTCGGCGTCGCGGACGTTGTTACGGTGGGTGTGCTCGGCCGACCGGAGGGCTTGCTCTTGTTCGAGTTCGCGGTCCAACCCGGTCAGTGTGGCGATGGCGTCGAAGATCCTCTGCGGGGCCAGGTCGTTGAGAGGCTGGGCGAGTAGGTTGGCCGCTGGGCTGGAGCGCACCGAGGTCGACAGGAATGACACGCATCGCACATGGCTTCCGTACAGGACGGACGCGAGTCGGTTCGCGTGGAAGTCGCTACGCCCGTTACTGGTAGGGAGCGCGTCCCACAATGTGTCGACTCCTGCGGCGCGTTCGAACTCAGTCGCCCCATAGGGGACGTAGAGACCATCCTTCCAGCGCAGGTTAATGTGTGATGCCTTACGGTTGATCCGTACCCACACGGTCAGGGCACGGGCCGAAAGCGCATCGAAGGTGTCGGCGCGGGGATCAGTGAACACGCCGATCACATACCCCCAGTCGACGTTGGACCAGCGGCCTTCCTGCGCGGCGATCTCGGCGGTGAACAGCAGCTCCGCGGCCCCGGCCGCTCCACTGGCTAGCCGCCATTGCTCATCGGCGTGCAGCAGGCTCACCGCAGCGATCCATGAAGACTTCCCCGCACCGTTAGAGTCCTTCGGGCCTTGACCCGCAACCGTGACCAGGCCCTGGCTGATCATCGGTACCGGGTGCGTGGAAAGGCGAGAGATATTGACCACTTGGACGCCGACTAGCACCCGCTCGCCGACAACGTCGACAGGGCCGGAATCGCCGCCCGCCGTAGACCAGGGTAGGGCCATGCTCACTGTTCTCCTCGGGGATGCGCGCGGCGCGTTCGTATCGCCGCAGCCAGCGGGCTGTGCGGTGCGGCGGCCAGAATCAACTCTTGCTGCAACGCCGCGCGTGCCACCGGTGTCAGCCGGTGAAGTTGAGGACCAGGTAAGTAGGCGGTCCTGCCGGCGGAGCCTCTGCCGCGAGTGGGCGCGAGCTGCACGAGTCCAGCAGCACGCAACCTCTGCAGAGCGACACGAACGTCACCTCTTCCAGGCTGCGCGTAGCGAAGAATTTCATCGACTGGCGTCGGCTGCGCGGAGATCCAGGAGTCGCCTGACAGTAGTCCCTGGCTACGGGGAATCGCGACCCGAATGAATCAACACCAGCACGAGCACGGCCCGATCGATGACCGGGAGGGCGTTCCAACCTGCACCGGTCAGTTCGGCAGCGATGTCGTCGCGGTACCCCGAGGTCCACTGCGTGCCACCCACCGGGACGAGCGTCCGTCCCACTCGGTGCAATAGCCGCTGAAGGTCCCTGCGTAGGGTGGCATCCCGCAACGCCAACATCTGCACCTCGGGCACCGGGTGGGCGCCATGTTCCACCGCCGCGAACGCGGCAAGGACTTCGTCGCGGTGCCGTTCGCTCAGCCCTGCGAGGATCGGCTCAAATACCGGATGCGCTGCGTTAGGGCTGGTCATCGCCGAGTTCCGGATCGCCGTGGCCGATGTTGGCGGCGGAGGGCAAAATCCGCAACAGCTCACGCAGGGCACTCAGATCCGCTGATCCCCATGCGGCGACTCGCGGACCGAGCCGCACCGTCTGGCCGGACTCGTCCCAGAGTAGCCAGCCGGCACCAGCCAAACGCCGGATCGCCGCGAGTAAGGCTCGGTGGGAGGCAATCTCGTCCCGGTTCCCTGTCTGTCAGGCTGAGATGAGGCAGCCTTCCCGGTGCGGCTAGGCTTGCCGGGAGACAGGAAGAGGATCATCGTGACATTACCCAGTACGCC
>NZ_JBICUM010000027.1:0-2531 GCF_043198155.1 Micromonospora sp. NPDC048871
TGTCAACGGCCAATCAGATTTCCCCGTAGGCGGCCAGTAGTTTTCCCCGCTGGCGGCCATGGTTTTTCCCCGGTGGCGGCCAGGTAGTTCCCCGCCGTGGGGTGGTGCTGGGTTAGTGCAGGGCTTTGACGCCTTGTCCGGCGGTGGCTTGGTTGAACCGGTAGCTGTCACCCTGGGTCACGACGACGTGGGCGTGGTGCAGGAGCCGGTCGACGGTGGCGGTGGCCAGGGTCTTGGGCATGATCTCGTCGAAGCCGGAGGGGTGCAGGTTCGAGCTGACCGCGAGGCTGCGTCGTTCGTAGGCGGCGTCGACGAGGCGGTAGAAGCCTTCGGCGGCGTCGGGTGAGACCGGTAGCAGGCCGATGTCGTCGATGATGATCAGGTCGGTGCGGATCAGTCTGGTCATCGCTCGGGCGACGGAGTCGTCGGGGCGGTGCCGGCGGACCATGACGCCGAGGTCTTCGATGGTGAACCAGGCGACGGTCATGCCGGCCTCGACGGCGGCTTGGCCGAGGGCTTCGCAGAAGTGGCTCTTGCCGGTGCCTGACGGGCCGCAGATGGATAGGTTTTCCTTGCGTTGCACCCATTCCAGGCTGCGTAGCGCGTCCTGGGTCGGCCTCGGGATGGAGGAGGCTTGTTCGTCCCAGTCGCCGAAGGTCTTGCCGGCGGGGAAGGCGGCGCGTTTGCGGCGGGTGCGCAGGTTGGCCTGGTCCCGGCCGGCTGCCTCTTCGGCGAGGAGCACGCGCACGACTTCTGCTGGGTCCCAGCGTTGCGCTTTCGCGGTGGGGATGAGGTCGGCCATGGCCCGGCGCAGGTGCGGCAGTTTCAGCCGGCGGGTGAGCTCGATCGCTTCGGTCAGCGGGTCACCGGCCGCGCCGGTGACCCGCAACGGGGTGATGGTCACTGTTCTCCAGTCGTGCCGAAGGTTGACCAGGCGGAGGTGCCTGGTTGCAGGCTGTGGGTTTCGCTGGCCCGAGTGGGTGGGGTGTCGTCGTCGCGTTGGTGGGCGAGGATGCGGATCAGGTCGTTGTCGGCGAATCGGCCCGCCAACGCGGCGGTGCCGAGGGCCCGGTCGACGTGGTCAACGCCGTGCAGCTTGGCCAGGGCGACGGCTTCGGCCATCTTGCGGCGGACTCCGCGGATGCCGGCGGCTGCGGCTTCGACCAGCCAGGCGGCGGCGCCGGGGCCGAGGGCGAGGAACGCGGCCTCGTCGGCGGTGCGGGCCCGGGGCACCCGCTCAGCGGTGTCGGACTGGCGTGATCGGGGCGGGTAGTGCTCATCTCGGATTGACGGGCGGCCGGGCTGGGCCCGCTGGTGGCGGGCGACCTCGGCCGGCCCGTCCTTGCCGACGGCGGTGACGATGAGTTCGTCGCCGTGGAACCGGGCCCAGACCCGGGTGTCGACCAGATGGTGCGGGACCGAGTAGCGGACCCCGTCGACGGAGATGGTGCAGTCCCAGTTCACCCGGCGGGTCGTGCCGAACGCGACGGTGAACGGCTGCGCCGGCAGCGGGTGCAGCCGATCGCGTTCCTCCAGCAGGGCTTCGGCCGGACGACGGCGGGTGTCGCGGTGCAGGCGGGCGTTGACCTCGTCGGTGAAGTCACGGCAGGCCGCCTCCAACTCAGCGAACGTGCGGTACTGGCCGAGCAGGTTCGCTGTGGTGGGGACCAGGTCCGCCTTGGCGATCTTCACGGTGTTCTCGGCGCCGCCCTTGGACTGCGGGTCCGCCGGCACGCAGGTGCGGATCGTCATCCCGTAATGCCGGGCCACCTGCACGATCTCCGGATTCCTCACCGCGATGTCCGCGACGTGCTCAACCGTGATCGTCTTCTCGTTGTCGGTCAACACATACGCCGGCACCCCGCCCAACCGCCGCAGGGTGGCGTCCAGACAGGCCACAACCGTCGGCAGCGTCTTGTCCAACACTGGAATCACCACCCGGAACCTCGACCAGGGCAGCCACGCGCACCACAACGTGGTCCGCCGGCCGCCGATGCGCGGGCCCTCACCCCAGTCGAACTGCAGCCACAAACCGGGCTCGGGGATCCACGGGCGGAACACCCGCCGCTGCCCTACCTGCCAGGACTTCTTCACCGCCGCGACCGCCCGGCGGGTAGTGCGTTCCCCGCCGGCGAAGCCCATCGCGGTGATCCGCCGATGCACCACATCGGCACGGACCCGGCCACCCGAACGGGCCACCAACTCCTCGATCTTGTCCATGAACTCGTCGATCGGCCGAGCCCGCTGCGTCCGCTCCTCAGGGCTGCGCCCCTCGGCCCGCAACTTCACATACCGGGCCACGGTGTGATGGTCACACCCCGCCAGCTCGGCCGCCGCACGGTAACTACCCGTGAGGTCGTACGCCTCCAAGATTTCCACGATCTCCCTGCCGCATTTCACGCCGCCGACCCTCGCCGACCAGCATCTCGTCATGATCAGCGGGGAGATATCTGGCCATCCACGGGGAGAACCCTGGCCATCAGCGGGGCGGTAAATGGCCGCCTATGGGGATCTTTCACTGGCCGCCGACA
>NZ_JBICUM010000028.1:0-1396 GCF_043198155.1 Micromonospora sp. NPDC048871
CCCGACCCCGCGAAACGTTGGGCTGGGACACCCCAGCCCAACGCCTGGCCCAACTCATCACTACCTAACGATTGCACTCACCCCTTGACCCCGCCGATCAACTACTGCCGCCAACCTCATGATCAACCAGAGGGTGGGGGGAGGGTCAGCTGGTGCGGTCGGCGATGTGGTCGCAGAGGGATTCCAGGGCCCGCCGGGCCGGGATCTGCGGCAGGGGGGCCAGCTGTGCGCGGGCGTCCTCAGCGTAGCTGCGGACGGTCTCCCGGGCCCGCTTGAGCGCCGCGGACTCCCGCAGCAGACCCAGGGCCTCGGCGTGCAGGGCGTCGTCCGTCAGCGGCCCGGTGGCCAGGATCTCCCGCAGCCGCACCGAGGCGGCGTCGGTGTCGTCCGCGGCCAGGGCGTACAGCACCGGCAGGGTGGGCACCCCCTCCCGCAGGTCGGTGCCGGGGGTCTTGCCCGACTCGGTGGACTCGCTGGCGATGTCCAGCAGGTCGTCGGAGAGCTGGAAGGCCGCCCCGATGGTCTCGCCGTAGCCGGCCAGCGCCGCGACATGCTCGGGCGAGGCACCCCCGAACAGGCCGCCGAAGTGCGCACTGGTGGCGATCAACGAGCCGGTCTTCTCCGCGATCACGTGCAGGTAGTGGGAGACCGGATCGTCACCGGCCCGCGGCCCGACGGTCTCGGCGATCTGGCCGTGCACCAGCCGGGCGAAGGTGCGGGCCTGCAGGCGTACCGCCTCGGGGCCCAACTCGGCCGCGACGTCCGCAGCCCGCGCGAAGAGGTAGTCGCCGACCAGAATGGCCACCGAGTTGGTCCAGCGCGAGTTGGCGCTCGGGGCGCCCCGACGCACCGGGGCCTCGTCCATCACGTCGTCGTGGTACAGCGTGGCCAGGTGGGTCAGCTCCACCACCACGGCGGCCGACACGATCTCCGGCCGGCTCGGGTCACCGAACTGCGCGCCCAGGGCCACCAGCAGGGGCCGGAACCGCTTCCCACCGGCATCCGCCAGGTGCCGGGCGGCCTCGGTCACGAACGGATCGGCACTGGCGACCGTGTCGCGCAGTTCCGCCTCGACCGCCTCCAGCAGACCCAGCACGGACTCCTCCGTGCGAGAGTCAGCGAGATGAAAGCCGAGCGCGCCGAACTGACCTGCGCCAAGTCGGTTCCGGCGGCCACCGGAGCCGGTGCCATCCGAACGCTCGCCACCGCTAATCCCCACGACTCCACCATGCCACACGGCCTCTACCTGCACCGGACCGGGGATACACGGCGAGGGCCGGCCCACAGTCGTGGGCCGGCCCTCCTCGTGTTTTGACCATCGGGGGGATTCGTGGTGGTCGAGGTCTAGCGGAATGGGGAGGACCCTGTCCATGATCTGAGTTCTCACACAAAGATC
>NZ_JBICUM010000029.1:0-1377 GCF_043198155.1 Micromonospora sp. NPDC048871
AGCGGGGAGATATCTGGCCATCCACGGGGAGAACCCTGGCCATCAGCGGGGCGGTAAATGGCCGCCTATGGGGATCTTTCACTGGCCGCCGACAGCGGATCACCCCCGCGTGCGCGGGGAGCAGAAGAAGTTGCCACTGCCGATGACGAGCGTGGCGGGATCACCCCCGCGTGCGCGGGGAGCAGCACGACACCAGCAGTCGGCGCGGCAGAGTCGGGGGATCACCCCCGCGTGCGCGGGGAGCAGACCCGACCGTCGCTTCACCGCCTCAGCGTCGCCGGATCACCCCCGCGTGCGCGGGGAGCAGCCCATGATGACGTTGCGGCGTAGGCCGATCGTGGGATCACCCCCGCGTGCGCGGGGAGCAGAACAGCGGGCCGTCGCCGATCGGTACCGGCGAGGGATCACCCCCGCGTGCGCGGGGAGCAGCCGGCAGGCGGGCGCGTCTGGCGCGTCGCACGGGGATCACCCCCGCGTGCGCGGGGAGCAGGCCGACGGTTCGGCAACCACGCCCGGCATGATGGGATCACCCCCGCGTGCGCGGGGAGCAGGCGACCGGGCGCAAGAGCGCGAGCAGTCGCAGGGGATCACCCCCGCGTGCGCGGGGAGCAGACTGCCGCCCGCCCGGCCCCGATCACCCGCACCGGATCACCCCCGCGTGCGCGGGGAGCAGCTGCGCACCAGCAGCGAACTCGCGCTGGAGGACGGATCACCCCCGCGTGCGCGGGGAGCAGAACGCGGGCAACTACAACTCGGCGCGCCGCAACGGATCACCCCCGCGTGCGCGGGGAGCAGAAGTGACCGCCCCCGTCATCGGCTTTGACCTCGGGATCACCCCCGCGTGCGCGGGGAGCAGGCGGTTTCCGCCGCGTAGCCCTGGTCGTCAACCGGATCACCTCCGCGTGCGCGGGGAGCAGCGGAGAGCGCAAGCCCGGACGCCGACACGTCGGGGATCACCCCCGCGTGCGCGGGGAGCAGCGGAGAGCGCAAGCCCGGACGCCGACACGTCGGGGATCACCCCCGCGTGCGCGGGGAGCAGCGGAGAGCGCAAGCCCGGACGCCGACACGTCGGGGATCACCCCCGCGTGCGCGGGGAGCAGTTCCGGCGGTATCCCGCTGAACCAGTTGCTGTCGGGATCACCCCCGCGTGCGCGGGGAGCAGCACCGACGGTCACCCATCCCTGCCCTGCCCGTGGGATCACCCCCGCGTGCGCGGGGAGCAGGCCCGCGCCGACCGTGCGGCCCTGGAGCGCGAGGGATCACCCCCGCGTGCGCGGGGAGCAGTGTCCCGCACCGGGTTTGATGGAGACATCGAAATCTGGGAGGAACATCAGCGATGCCCGCACCGAAGAAGTACAACGATGAGCTGCGTGAGCG
>NZ_JBICUM010000030.1:0-1317 GCF_043198155.1 Micromonospora sp. NPDC048871
TGTCCCGCACCGGGTTTGATGGAGACATCGAAATCTGGGAGGAACATCAGCGATGCCCGCACCGAAGAAGTACAACGATGAGCTGCGTGAGCGTGCGACGCGGTTGGCGGTCGAGGCTCGCCGGGACCCGGCCAGCGCGATAGGGGCGATCCGGCGGATCGCCGGTCAGCTCGGGATTCATCCGGAGGCGTTGCGGACGTGGGTGAAGAAGGCCGAGACTGACGCCGGTGACCGTCCGGGCACCACCAGCAGCGACGCGGAACGCCTCGCTGCTTTGGAACGGGAGGTGCGTGAGCTGCGGCGGGCCAACCAGATCCTGAAGTCCGCGGCGAGTTTCTTCGCGGCGGAGCTGGACCGTCCGTCGCGATGAAGGTCGACTTCGTCGACTCCCAGAAGGCCGAATACGGTGTCCAGCCGGTCCTGCAGGCGCTCGAAGACACGCCGGCACAGATCGCACCGTCGACCTACTACGCCGCTAAGACCCGCCCTGCCTCGGCCCGGTCAAGGCGCGACGAGGAGTTGACCGCGGTGATCGAGCAGGTCCACGCGGAGAACTACGGCGTCTACGGCGCTCGCAAGATCTGGCACGAGCTGCGTCGGCGCGGTGTGCGAGTGGCCCGCTGCACCGTCGAGCGGCTGATGCGCGAGTCCGGGCTGCGCGGGCTGCTGCGCGACAAAGCGCCGCGTACGACCCGGCCCGCAGCCGAGACCAGCCGACCCTCTGACCTGGTCAAACGAGACTTCACCGCACTGCGGCCGAACCAGCTGTGGGTCGCCGACCTGACCTACGTGCGCACCAGCGTCGGCTGGGTGTACGCCGCGTTCGTCCTCGACGTGTACTCCCGCATGATCGTCGGCTGGCAGGTGTCGACGAACCTCTACACCGACCTGGCCCTCGACGCGTTGAAGATGGCGATCTGGCGCCGCGAACATCAGGGCGCTGACCTGGGCGGACTCGTGCATCACTCGGACCGCGGAGTCCAATATCGAGCGATCCGCTACAGCCAGCGCCTCGCCGAGGCCGGCGCTGTCGCCTCGGTCGGCTCCCGGGGCGACTCGTACGACAACGCGATGGCCGAGGCATTCAACTCGCTCTACAAGGCCGAACTCGTCCGCAACCGAGGTCCGTGGCGTGGACTCGACGACCTGGAGATGGCCACCGTCGAGTACATCGACTGGTACAACAACCGCCGGCTGCACGGCGAACTCGGACACGTCCCACCCGCCGAACACGAGGCCCTACACGCGATGACCCACCCGGTCACCGCACCCCTGAAAACCAGCTAACCAACTGTCCATCAAACCCGGGGCTTGACA
>NZ_JBICUM010000031.1:0-1146 GCF_043198155.1 Micromonospora sp. NPDC048871
GGCGGATTCTAGGGTTCAGTGCAACTGATCTTGGTTGTGCTGGAGGTGTTGGTGGCGAGGCCGGGTGTGGTGACGTTCGGACATCGGCAGGTGTTGGAGCACTTGTGGGGGTCGGGGCGGACGATCTCGCAGATCGCGGGGTTGTTGGGGTTGCCGGTGTGCACGGTGTCGCGTGAGGTGGCGCGGTATCACAGTGCGCGGCATGGGACGAAGAATCCGCTCGGGCGGTCGTTGCCGTCCGGGCGGGCTCGTCGGCCGTATCGGTGGGGGTATCAGGCGCAGTGGGCGCAGCGGCGGGCGGAGGCGGCTCGACGGCGGCCGAAGGTGGTGAAGCTTCGGTCGGGCACGCGGCTGCGGGACATGGTGGCGGGGAAACTGGCGCGTAGGTGGTCTCCGAAGCAGATCGCCGCGTGGTTACGGGCCACGTACGCCGACCGGCCGGAGTTGCAGGTGTCCCACGAGACGATCTACCAGGCGATCTACGTGCAGTCGCGGGGCAACCTGCGGGTGGAGTTGGGTCGGCAGGTCGCGCTGCGTTCGGGTCGTACCCAACGGCGTGCGCGGTCACGAACCGCGGGCGCGGCCCGCAGCCGACCCTGGGTCGGGGACCTGCACATCAGCGCCCGACCCGCCGAGGCCACCGATCGGGCCGTGCCCGGACACTGGGAAGGTGACCTGGTCATCGGCAAGGCCGGCGCCTCGGCGATCGTGACCCTGGTCGAACGCACCACCCGCTACGTCATGCTCGGCGCACTACCCCAGGGCCGCGACAGCGAAGCCGTCATCGGCGTCCTCACCACCCTGACCACCCGCATGCCCACCCACCTACGCCGCTCCCTGACCTGGGACCAGGGCAGCGAGATGGCCACCCACCCACAGTTCACCATCACCACCGGCTGCCCGGTCTACTTCTGCGACCCCCACAGCCCCTGGCAACGCGGCAGCAACGAGAACACCAACGGACTCCTACGCCAGTACTTCCCCAAGAACAGCTACGACTTCCGCACCATCGACCAGACCGGCCTGGACGACGTCGCCCACGAACTCAACACCCGACCCCGCGAAACGTTGGGCTGGGACACCCCAGCCCAACGCCTGGCCCAACTCATCACTACCTAACGATTGCACTCACCCCTTGACCCCGCC
>NZ_JBICUM010000032.1:0-1108 GCF_043198155.1 Micromonospora sp. NPDC048871
CCCTGTCTGTCAGGCTGAGATGAGGCAGCCTTCCCGGTGCGGCTAGGCTTGCCGGGAGACAGGAAGAGGATCATCGTGACATTACCCAGTACGCCTGGTGAGCAGGGCGGACGGCCGAAGCGGCGGACGTTCACGGCGGAGTACAAACTACGTATCGTGGCGGAGTACGACGCGGCGAAGGCTACGGGTGAGGGCGCGGCGATCCTGCGCCGGGAGGGCCTGTATCACTCGCACATCCTGGAGTGGCGGGCCGCGCGGGACGCGGGGGCGTTGACCGCCTTGGGTAGCCGTAAGAGTCCGGTGAGTGAGGGCCGGCGGCGTAGCGCGGAGGCGGCCGAGATCGAGCGGTTACGGCGGCGTAATGAGCGTCTGGAAGCTGACTTGGGGCGGACGAAGACCGCGTTGGAGATCATGGGAAAAGCGCACGCGCTCTTGGAGACGTTGTCCGAGAGCGCGGACGACACGCCGCGGCCGCGCAGGCGCTGACCGAGGCGTTCGACGCTCTCGCGCCGGTGGTGGGTGTGGCCGGGGCGTGCCGGTTGACCGGCCGGTCCCGCGCCACTCATTACCGGCGCCAACAGCCATCCGTGGTGTCTCGGCCGCTGCGGCCGAAGACACCTCCGCCGTCGACGCTGTCAGCGGCCGAACGCCAGGCCGTGCTGGATGTGCTGCATCGGGATGAGTACGCGGAGATGTCCGTGGCGCAGGTGTGGACGAGGGAACTCGACAACGGCCGCTACTGGTGTTCGCAGTCCACGATGTACCGGGTCCTGCGCCAGGCCGGGGAGAGTCGGGAACGCCGCCGGCAGGCGACCCATCCCGCCCGGACGATCCCGCAGTTGGCCGCGACCGGGCCGTCGCAGGTGTGGTCGTGGGACATCACCCGCCTCAAGACCATGCAGAGGGGCGTGTTCTACCACCTGTACGTGATCATCGACGTGTACTCCCGCTACGTCGTCGGCTGGCACGTCGCCGCCGGGGAAGACTCGATGCTCGCCCGGGAGCTGATCGATGACGCCATCGCCCGCAACGGTGTGCGGCCCGAGGTCCTGCACGCCGACCGCGGCTCGTCGATGACCTCGAAACCCGTCGCCGAACTCCTCGCCGA